>JBBDIQ010000028.1:0-2536 GCA_040880345.1 Flavobacteriaceae bacterium | reverse complement strand
ACTGAATTCGACGAAGGAATGAAAAGCCCAAGCTTTTCAATTCCGCAGTGAAATATAAAAATCGATGGCGATAGCCGGCGGACTTTCTATTTGCAAAGGGGAGCAACAAGGGATCACCGCAGGTAATCCCAATTTCCATTTTAGAAACGCCAAACTGAATTCGACGAAGGAATGAAAAGCCCAAGCTTTTCAATTCCGCAGTGAAATAAAAAAACCGATGGCGATAGCCGGCGGACTTTCTATTTGCATCCCGAAGTATCGGGAGGGAGCAACAAGGGATCACCACAGGTAATCCCAATTTCCATTTTAGAAATGCTAAACAGAATTCGACGAAGGAATGAAAAGCTCAAGCTTTTCAATTCCGAAGTGAAATAAAAAAACCGATGGCGATAGCCGGCGGACTTTCTATTTGCATCCCAAAGTGTCGGGAGGGATCAACAAGGGATTACCGTAGGTAATTCTTTACGCCAAGTTCACTTGAATTTTTTTTAAAGACTCTCTTATTTTCTACAAAACCACTTTTTTAAAAATTCTTAATGAGTTAGTTATAATTTGTAAAGCGTTAAGCCTTACGCACTTTATGAAATACTTTAGCAGAGTGTTATTTGGCAAATTGAAATGTCGCCCTAAACAAATAAACTTTTACAAATGAACTCAGATCACTTGTGTGAAAAATGGAATCAACATAAAGTGTGTTTTAAGGAGGAAAATCCAATTATTTTGGATGATGATGTCAAATTAGCTCAGAAAATGTTTGATGATTTAATCGAAAGAATACAAGAAAAAGTTAAAAATCAAATAGCTATTAAAAAATAGTATTTACAGATGGTAATCTTATGCTTAAAATAACCTAGCCATCTTTTAAAACCCTTCCATTCGTCACTGCCTGGAAGGGTTTATTTTTTAAAATTATCAAAAAGCAAATAAAGTGTGAAAAATGCAATATATTATTTGAATAGTGTTAATGTTTTAAAAAATATAGGCTTAAATTTGTTAAAATTAAAAGTATAATTAAATGTCGGGGAAAGAGCAAAATATAAATAAACAATTTGCACGCGTTGGTAAAATTACCTCGAGATCAAATAAAAATTGTTATACCAGAAAAGTTATATCAGGATCTCAAAAAGAAATTTCACTAAAGAGTTTACTTGTTGCCGATAATTAACCTGCAAACATTTAGGCATTATGAAAAAAACCTTTATTTCCTTTTCGATTATTTCTATTGTGTTTTGGGTTGTTGGTCTTTTGTTTTTAGACGTGGGTCTTGAAGTGCACCTTTTCCTGATTATGGCAGGGTTGAGTTTTTCTTTAAATCTCTTAAATGAAGAGCTAAAAAAAGGAAAGTGATGCTATTAAAATATAAAAAAATCGTTAGCTGTAACAGCTCGATATATTGAGTGAGGTTGATAGATTGAGAGAGGTAAATAATCCGTTTTTACAAACGGATTATTTTTTTTTAGTCCTCGTTTGTTTTATATCCCTTTTATTATTCTGCTGGAATTCTGAAGGGGAAATATCATATTTTTCCCTGAATATTTTAGAAAAATAACTTTTACTGGAGAGACCCACTTTATCAACAATATCAGAAATATTATAGTCAGTGTTTGACAGTAAATCTTTGGCCATTTCCAGCCTTATGACCTGAATGTAACCATTCACGGTGTTGTGATAAAAATATTTAAAGCCTTCTTGTAGTTTGTTGGCATTCAAGCCTACCCTTCGTGATAAACTGTCAATGTTATCCAATTCTGAAATCTCTTCATTTATTATATTTGCGGCTTTTTGAACCATTTCTATTTCAGCTGTTCTCAACAAAGAACGCTGTCCAACCTCTTGCAAATCATCCTGATACTGCAAAATTTGCTGAGATAATATTGTATAGGCTTTTCCTTCCAGGTATAATCTTCTTATAAGGTCAATATTTTCATATTCTTGTAATTTATTAAATATATCGGCAATTCTTAAACTGTAATACCCCTCATAGTAAAACTTCCTTTTTGGGATTTTATCTAAAAACAACTCTTTTAAATCTGTGTCCAGACTTTTAAGCTCGCATTCCATTTTTGCGTGGAAAGCCTCCCGGTCTATTTCGAGACTATTAATACGTGTTTTTGTTCCCCCAAGAAAATGCAGAATATGGCCATTATGGTTTTCACTTCCCAGTATATTACATTGGTATTGTTCCAGCTCGTGCCATTCATTATCGTTTTCAAAAGAATGTTTTATAAAGCCTTCCAGACAATACACAAATTTTAATGGATGCACTTTGTTTACGATGTGCTGTACTTCAAGATCCTCATTAAAAACACAATCATATTGAATAATGCCCAATCCCCCTTCAAAGTTAATTCCTCGTATTGAACCTTTACCCCATTTTTTTGGGATCTTTATCCAATGTTCTCCACAACTTGACCTTACGGCACAATTAAATGCCTTAGCCATATCTTGTATAACAAGATTAAATGGTATTGAGTTGACTTGTATTGTTTTCAAAGTATGTTCATTGATTAGGAAAGTTAAATTTAAAATAAAATCT
>JBBDIQ010000027.1:0-4410 GCA_040880345.1 Flavobacteriaceae bacterium | reverse complement strand
CCACGCCCAGCATCCCACACCCAGCACCCAACATCAATACCCATACTTATCCTTCCAAAGCGATTTCAAATAATTCCGGTACACATTTTCCTTTGCATTATTCCCCGGCTCATAAAATGTCTTTCCAGAAATTTCATCCGGCAAAAACTCATGGGGAACGAAATTGCCTTCATAATTATGCGCATATTGATAGTTGTCTCCATAACCAAGTTCTTTCATCAGCTTGCTGGGTGCATTTCTGATCGAAAGCGGCACTTCCAAATCACCTGTTTGCTGTAAAGTTGCCAATGCATCATCAATTGCTTTGTAACTCGCATTGCTTTTAGGCGAGTTAGCCAAATAAATAGCACACTGACTTAAAATAATTCTCGATTCAGGGTAACCAATGGTTGTAACAGCCTGAAAGGTATTGTTTGCAATCACTAAAGCGGTGGGGTTGGCATTCCCGATGTCTTCTGAAGCTAAGATAAGCAATCTTCGGGCAATAAACTTTACATCTTCACCACCGGCAATCATTCTGGCGAGCCAGTAAACCGCCGCATTGGGGTCGCTTCCACGAATGGACTTTATAAACGCCGAAATTATATCATAATGTTGCTCACCCGTTTTGTCATAGCGCACGGTTTTCTGCTGCACTTTTTGCATGACTAAATCATTGGTAATGGTAATTTTATCTCCGGATTCAGATTGAATAACAAGTTCAAACATATTGAGCAGTTTGCGGGCATCACCACCGGAAAGTCTCAAAAGTGCTTCGGTTTCCTGAAGTTTTATGTTTTTTTGTTGTAAGTATTCGTCTTTTTCAATAGCACGCTTTAAAAGGGCTTCCAAATCACTTTTTTCAAAAGGCTTTAACACATAAACCTGACAACGGGACAGCAGTGCTGCGATGACCTCAAAACTGGGATTTTCTGTGGTGGCACCAATCAAGGTAATCCATCCTTTTTCGACGGCTCCCAAAAGTGAATCCTGTTGTGATTTGCTAAAACGGTGGATTTCGTCAATAAAGAGTATCGGGTTTTTTGTGGTGAATAGTCCGTCGCCCTTTTTTGCTTTTTCGATGACTTCTCGTACATCTTTCACGCCACTACTAATGGCACTGAGGGTATGAAAGGGTCTTCCGCTTTCAAGGGCAATGATATTTGCCAAAGTGGTTTTTCCCGTTCCGGGAGGGCCCCAAAAAATCATGGAAGGCACTATGCCTTGTTTTATTTGAGAAGTAAGAACGCCGGTTTCACCCACCAAATGACGCTGACTGATGTAGTCGTCTAATGTTTTAGGCCGAATGCGTTCTGCAAGTGGAGTGCTCATTGTGTAAAGGTAGGAAATAAGCCCCCCAAACCCCCCGAAGGGGGGCTTTTTTTTCTTTCTATTGGAGGTTAGTTGAGTAAGATTTAGGAAAAAAAATTTTAAACTCCCCCTTTGCGGGTTTGGGGATTCCCCTCTCCTTTGGAGAGGGGTTAGGGGTGAGGACTGCCACAATTTCAGTATCTTTATTTCGGCAGAGTTTTTGGATTTAAAGTAAAATAATAATTGCGGGTGTAAATAGTAAAATACCCGCCCCTGTCTGCCGACAGGTAGATTCGCGGGTACTTATGAAAAACACAGACAATCCTTTTTCTTTTAACACAGGTACCATAGGGTATCCCATTCTATTTGTGTTAACCATCTGGCTGGTTTACTGGTTTGAACTACGTTTTAGTGTCATTTTTAATACTTGGGGAGTCTATCCCAGAACACTTGAGGGATTGAAAGGTATTCTATTTAGCCCCTTTATTCACGGAAGTGTGAGGCATTTATTCAACAATAGCATTCCCCTTTTGGTTTTATCCACTGCCTTATTTTATTTCTATAGCAAAGATAGCTGGCGGGTGCTGATCTATGGCTTGTTGCTTACAGGCTTTATCACCTGGCTCATTGGTCGTCCTTCTTATCATATTGGTGCCAGCGGGATGGTGTATATGCTCGTTTCATTTCTTTTTTTTAAAGGAGTATTATCAGCTTATTACAGGTTGATTGCTTTGTCATTAATCATCGTTTTTTTATATGGCGGCCTGTTGTGGTATGTATTTCCCATTGAAAAAGGAATCTCCTGGGAGGGACATCTTTCGGGTTTGTTTGTGGGCTTTTTATTTTCATTTTTGTTTAAAACGAAAATCGAAAAACCAAAAATCTACAAATGGGAACAAGAAGATTACAAGGAAGAGGAGGATGCTTTTATGAAACATTTTGATGAAAACGGAAACTTCATTCCTACTCCTAAAGAAGAAAAAGAAGAATTTACAAGTTCCAAACCCGCCGACCGGACGGGCAGGTTCCAAACTCCAAATAACTCATCACTTGAAGACAAGCAACCAAAAGTTAAAATTACATACAGTTATAAAAAGAAAGAAGACTGATCTGGATTTTAATTGGGAACTTTATATCAGGAACGTGAAAAATTCAAATTTTAAATAATTAACATCCAGCATCCAGCATCAAACACCCAACATCCAGCCAAATTTGTTCAATGATTAGTTAAAATTTCAAAGGTTTGGAATTTGGAATTTGTTTTTTTGGAATTTATAATCGTTGCCTCACCACTTCATACAAAAAGGCCCCACAAGCTACAGAAACATTTAAGGAAGCAATTTCGCCTTGCATGGGCAGTTTGGCTTTTTCAGAAATTATTTTCAATACAGAAGGATTGATTCCTTTGTCCTCTGAACCCATCACAATGGCAGTTGCCGGTTTTAAATCCATTTCATAAATAGTTTGTGCGCCTTTTTCTGTTGCAGCGAGGACTTGAATTCTGGAAGCTTGAAGATAATACACCGCATCTTTGATGTGATCAACCTTACAAATGGGCACTTGAAAGACCGCTCCGGCAGAGGTTTTTACCGTGTCTGCATTGACCGGTGCTGCACCGTGTTTTTGAATGATAATGCCATCAACTCCTGTACAGGAGGCTGTTCTAATGATGGCTCCAAAGTTGCGGGCATCACTCAATTGATCCAATATTAAAAACAAGGGATTCTCTTTTTGAGCCAATACACCTTCCACAAGAGTTTCGAGTTCTACAAATGAAATAGGGGAGATAGATGCCACGGCTCCCTGATGATTTCCTTGGGAGAGTTTGTTTATTTTCTCAATGGGAACATAGGAGAAATTAATGGACTGCTGTTTTAACAGTTTGAGTAAGCTGTTCATCAACTCGCCTTGGGTATTTTTTTGAATAAATACCTTATCGATGGTTGTGCCGGCATGGATGGCTTCTATAATCGCTCTTATACCTATGATTTGGGTTTGTTTTTGCATAATACAAATATAGTATTATTGTTGTTTTTAAAACAAAAAAAACCACCCGCTTGCGGCGAGTGGTTTTATAAAAAATTATTAATTAAATAAATTAGTCTTGGAAAATTGCTGGCCAATCTTGACCACCTTCACGGGTTAAAGTGGTAACACCACCCTCACCGGTATTAAAGGTACTCAAAAACTCAATTACCATTGTTGGACCGTTAACACTAACAATTGTATAAGCCCAAGATTCTCCATATTGATCGGTACCTGCTGTGTTTAGGTTTGAACAAAACCATACAACTCTAGCAGTACTAGAGGTAGCTGGACTATCATTCCAACAGCTTGATTCAAACAAACCAAATGAAAAATCACTTGTTGTATAAGAACCTTCAGCATTTGTTTCTCCCCATACTACAGAACCTGAAACTGTTCCACCACAAGGATTTGCACCAGGTATAAACATATCTGTTGTAACAAATGTATGAGTACCGGCTAAACTTTGACCACCAAATGGACAAACTACATTTGAATCATAGACAAAAGGACTTAGTAAAAAGGAATTTCCTAAGACACTCTGAGAAGCATTGTCATTACTAAATCTTCTGCCATCTGTTGTTATCGCTTCAAATCTGACGGGAAATACATCTCCACCTGTATAATCATCTCTTGTCATTCCTAAAGCAGATTCAAGCTCTAATATTCCAATTTCAAAACTAACCCTGGGAAGTCTTTCTCCAGTTATAAAGGAACTACTGTTGATTGTAGCTATCAAAACTTCATCTCTATTGTTAGGAATTTCATTAGTGTTGTCAGTAAAACTTGCATATACAAGTACTCTGTCTGTCAGGTTGCCATCTTCTTCATCTTGTACCTCAAGTAAGTAAGACAAAACAACTGAATCATCGTTAAACTCAATATCTGTTTCTGTCTCTAAAGTTCTCAAAATAACACCAGAAGTGGTATTGTCAAAAACATCATCAATTAGCTTGTCTGTATCGCTACACGCAAACAGAAGAAAAGCAACTGAGAATAATGATAATTTTAAAAATGTATTTTTCATAATTTTTCTTTTTTTAATTGTTTACAGGAAATCCATCCAGTGGATTGTTATCCCAGAATACACGTTGT
>JBBDIQ010000026.1:89205-126199 GCA_040880345.1 Flavobacteriaceae bacterium | reverse complement strand
ACCCTCCAGGACCCACGCGGTGATCCCACCCGCCCCGACCCACCACGCCGCCCCCCAAAACCCCCCACCCCCCGACCCCCCCCCCCCCCCCCCCCCCCCCCCCCCCCCCCCCCACACCCCCCCCCCCCCCCCCCCCCCCCGCAGAAGCTACAGAAAAAGTTTCTCATTTTTTATTATTTGGCGGGTAATTACTATGCTAATATAACAAAAATATGTTAAAATATTTAACAAAGACAAAGAATGAAGGCGTTTAATATTTAATTTATCATATAATTTATAAAGTCCACCCCAATTTATAATGGGTATTTTTTTTCTGTTCTAATGTTTCTACCTCAAATCAATAGAGGAATTAGCGACCATACGCGGGCCGTCAAACACGTTTATATAATAAGTGCCGGGAATTAAATCACTTTCTAGAGCATTGACCAGGACACACACATCCAGTTCTTCTTTGTCATAAAAGACATTTGAAGTGGCGCTGTAAGTCAATATTTTATCTTCAAAATTAACAACAGATTTTTCTCCCAAGACATTGTTTTCCGGATTAATTACCTGAATAAAAAGAAGTTTATCTCCGCTTTCTGCAATTTCGTTTGCATTGAGGGTGAAGCAGGTTCTCAGTTTATCAGCTCTTCTTGCGCGGTCTGTTTCGACAATCTTACCGCTGTTTCTTACCAATACGCCTTCAGCATTTAATCGGGATACCTTTAATGCAGAACCGATTGCAACAACTTGAGCGAGTGCTTCATTTTGTAAAGAAATGGAATCTACTTTCTTCACGCTTTTGTCAAGGGCAACTGAAGTGCTATCTCTTTCTGTTCTAAGGATTTCAGCGACACTTTGAAGACTGTCTGCTCTTTTAAATAGGGCTTCTTTTTCTGATTTGAGTTGGCCTATTTCAATGCGATAGCGTCTTATTAAATCCACATTTGCCTGCGCTCCTTTGACTGAATCCAGTAATTGTTCAATACGGTCTCTTGCCTCGATGAGTTCTCTGTCTTTTGATTGATTTTCCTCGATGGCAATATTGTAATTTACAAGTAATTCCTCAAGTTCTTCCTCAATATCCGTTTTTTGGATTTCTAAATTTGTAACGTTTTCCTGGTTATCAAGGTAAAGTTTGATGGTAAAAACGGTTAAAGCAATGAGCAAAATTGCCAGGATGCCAATTAACCATTTTAATTTTGAGTTTCTGTTCTCTGCTTCCATTTGGTTTGATTTTAGTTTTGTAATGTATTAGGATACTGCTAAATTAGTAGAACTAAATTTAATATATCATTTATAAATCGATAAATAATGAAAAATATATGTTAAATATTTTTTTTCCAAAACTGTGCAGAGGTTGCCACAAGGAGTTGAGTGCAAATGAACTTGAGATTTGTGCAGTGTGCAGACACGAGTTGCCTCTTGCGTGTTTTCATTCTTCCGGAAGTGATGAAATGCTTCAGCTTTTTTATGGGCGGGTTCCTGTTGTGAATGCAACATCACTTTTTTATTTTAAAAAGAATGGTCTTACCCAAAAATTTATTCACGCATTAAAATATAAAAAAGCAAAAAAGATTGGGGAGATTTTTGGAGCATGGCTTGGGGAGGAATTAAAACTCATTGAGGCTTACAAGGATGTTGATGCAGTTATACCTGTTCCTCTTCATAAAAAGAAATTAAGAGACCGTGGTTTTAATCAGGTGGAAGGGTTTGGAAAGGAAATAGCGAAAGCACTCGGGGCATCATACATTGACGATGTTTTGGTGAAGGTTACTCCCACAAAATCCCAGGTTTTCAAAGAGCGTATTTCAAGAATATTTAGTCAGGAGGAGGTTTTTACTTTGCAAAATGCTCATAAAATAAAAGGGAAACATTTACTGGTGGTTGATGATATCATTACATCCGGGGCTACATTAGAATCGTGTTCTGCAAAGCTTTTAAAAGCTGAAAATGTGCGACTTAGTTTTGCAACAATGGCCATTACAAAGTAGAATTTCTTTTTTATACTTTCATTTCAAGACAGCAAACAACTTCATTGATATTTTTTGCATCTTTGCAGTATGAAGGGCAGTTTTTTATACATTGTATTTCTAATATTGATTTCACTATCATTTGTTGATTGTGCAAAGCGTGGAAACCCAGACGGGGGAGCCAGGGATACTATACCACCGGTGCTTTTAAGAACTGTGCCTGAAAATTATTCAACTAATTTTAAGGGGAATGAAATCACCGTTTATTTTGATGAATACATCAAGTTAAAAGACCTCCAACAACAGTTGATTATTTCACCTCCATTGGAAAATCAACCCATAATAACTCCTTTCAGCACATCAAAAGTTTTAAAGATTTTGATTAATGACACTTTAAAGGACAACACCACATACAGTATCAATTTTGGCAATAGTATTGTTGATAATAACGAAGAGAACCCTTTTGAGTTTTTTAAATATGTGTTTTCTACAGGGAGCTATATAGACAGCCTTAAAGTGCAAGGAACCGTTACTGATGCCTTAAAGATTAATCCGGAAGAAAAAGTAACCGTTATGCTCTATGAGGTCGATGAAAATTTTACAGATTCCATCATCTACAACAAAAAACCTCTGTATATAGTGACAACTCAGCGAGATCCTGAAAACTTTGAAATTGAAAATATAAAAGAAGGCACCTATTTACTCGTGGGTCTTAAAGACAACAATTCAAATTATACTTTTGAGCCCAAAACAGATAAAATTGGGTTTGTCAATCATTTTATTGATGTACCTAGAGACACTTCTTACCGATTAAATCTTTTCAAGGAAATTCCCGACTATAAACCGGCAAGACCCGCTTCATTAAACAGTCAAAAAATTCAGTTTGGTTATGAAGGCCTTGGTGATTCAATAAAAATTAAATTACTCTCAAACCAGCCCGATGATTTTGAATACAGAATTACAAAAGACCTAAAGAGTGATTCATTGTATTATTGGTTTCAACCAAAAATAGACTCTGATTCTTTACAATTTCAGTTAACAAATAGGGGTCAAGTAGATACCTTAATGGTAAGAATGCAAAAAACAGAAAGAGACAGCTTACTACTTTCGGCATTGAAAACAGGTGCATTGGCTTTTGATGAACGTTTTCAGGTAACTGGAACAACACCCCTAAAGAACATTGATACAAATTACATAGAAATTGTTGATAAAGATACCTTGTCAATACAGTATGATTTTGATTTTGACCAAAAGCAAAACGTACTAAGTTTTGATTTTGAAAAAACGGAACGACAGCTTTATACCATCACCTTTTTTCCCGAGGCTATAACTGATTTTTTTGGGGACGTAAACGATACCATTTCATTCAAAACAAACACACGTACAACGGCCGATTATGGGTTTTTAGCATTCAACTTAGAAAATACAAAATCTTTACCGCTCATTGTTCAACTTGTCACGGAAAGTGGAGAAGTGAGAAAAGAGATTTTAGGAATAGAAAATCAAACACTCTTTAGTTTTGAGAACATAATTCCGGGGAGTTATTATGTTAGAATAGTGTTTGATGAAAATCAAAACGGAAAATGGGATACCGGTAATTTTTTAAGGCGAGAACAAGCAGAAGAAGTGATTTATTTTCCAAAGTTATTGGACATAAGGGCAAACTGGACGTTGAATGAAACGTTTAATCCTGAATAAAAAAAACCCGCAATTTTGCGGGTTTTTTTAGATTTATAAACCGTTTGATTACATGGAAGCGGGATAAAGCGTTATGTAATCTCTTGCTTTCACAGGAGGTAAGGTTGAACCATAAGTAGTATTAATCGCTTTCATAAATTCATTTGCTAGAAAAGCATACCCTCTAGCCGTTGGGTGAACCCCATCAAGAGAGAAAGCTCCACCAAACACTAAATTTGCATTCAGGTTGAATTCATCAAAGGCAATACCTGTTTCAGCTATTTCGTTAAGTAGTCCAAAAGCATCAACAAAAGCAAGTCCTTTTTGATTGGCAACACTTTGAATTGTTTGGTTGAAGGAAGCAGTTGCAGATGCAACTTCCTGCTGCTCTTCTGGCGTCAATACCCATTGATCTTCAAGAGGGAATGTAACACCATTAACAGCGAGTTGACCGGCAGTAGCGGGAGGCACTCCCAAAGCTACTAAATCATCAAACGCTTGTTGGTTTAATTGTCCAATAATCGTTGAGCTGGGTAAAACCATCAAATCATTTTCATTTGCTTGTCTGGCTTGACCATACAGAATTCCAAACAATTGAGAAGTTAAAGGGTCTAATCCTGCAGCCTGAAGTGCTCCGGTTATTTGTGCGCCTAAATTTTGTAAATCCTCATCTTTTATAACAACGGCACTTTGTCCATTTGGATTAAAAACAATTTGTCTTTCAGGAACACCCAGTGCAGCAAAAACTTGATTAAGTGCCCCAAAAGTTTGATTTAAAGTGGGAATTAAAGGGCCAAAATTCGGGTTGTCTGAACTCAAAGGATTGTGAGGTACAGTCGTAAAATATGGAATGGTTGTTACATTTGGAATGTTAGCCACAACACCTTTGGCGCCTGTGGCAGTCATTGCATCAACAATACCTGAATAAACCTGAGCAAATACATTAGGGTCTGTAATATCGTTACCACCATATGTTGATGGGTCGAGATTTCCGGCTTGATTCACTCCGGCACCACCACTTGTTGCATAAGAAAGAACGTCGTTGTTTCCAATCCAAAGCGAAAAGAAAGTGGGTTGCTGTCCGGCTGCATCATTGAGAACTGTTGTGTTTGGACTGCTTGCAAATCTTACAAAGTAAGGATTGGCCTGTCCTGTGGGTACTCCTGCAACATTTCCATAACCCGGTGCAATGATGTGAAAGCTTTTGGCTCCCGGCACACCCATATTGTTGAAGGAGCCACTTAAAGTGTTTGTGATTTCAGTTGAAGGCATTCCTTGAACTCTTTCGGGTCCTGACCCATTAAAAAACAATCTGTTAGCAACTATGACATTTCCTCCAAGAAGTAATCCACCCAAATTATCTCCCATAATGGGTTGAGTAAAATCACCTCCGCCGGCGAGTGCAAATTGCTGAGCTAGAATGCTTGGCAAGGAATTATCCTGACCTGCTATAAACAGGGCGCCATCAGTATATCCGGCTGTTAATGAGTTTCCAACAGAAACAAATTTAGAAAAATCAGCTTCACCAGAAACTACAACAACCTGTTCATCATCTGTAGAAATGTTATCATCGTCAGACTCACACGCTATAAAAAGCGCTCCAACAAACAATAACATCCATTTATATTTATTAATTTTCATATCGTTTTATTTTTTATAGATTATTTATTGATAAGGAAACATAGTACTGTGTTCCAATAAGACCTGTTCCAAAGGCAGTAAAGTACTCATTGTTTCCAATGTTTGCAGCCCCCACTTTTAATGTGGATTTGATTACAGGAATTCTATAGTTTATTTGAGCATCCACTACAGAATAAGCAGGCACATTTCCGTCTGCGAAAGTTGCTTGCCATTGAAAAGCATCGCTCCATCTGTAATTGATATTAAAACCTAAGTTTTTTACAACATCTGTATTTCCAAAAGAGGCTTTTACTTTGTGTTTTGGCGTGTTGAAACTTGTTCTGAAATCTGGTGCTGAGGCTTGATCAAAATCTTCTTCGGCAAAGGTGTAATTAATGTCAAAATCAAAATTTCCAAATACCTTTGTGCCAGCTCCAATGGTAGCACCATAGGATTTAACATCGGCATCAGAGTTGGTATAGGTTTGGAAAGGTTTAACATCGCCTTGTTGCAAAGCTAGCAATGAAAGAGAGTTGTCACCCACTTCACCATACAAAGGAACAATCACAGTTTCATTAGAAATGAAGTCCTGGTATTGGTTATAATACACATTCATGTCAAGAATTACTCTTCCAAGCCGTGCTCTGTATCCTACTTCAACTGCGGTAACTTGTTCCGGTTTTACAAGGTCAACATTTGCAGCTTCAGGAGCACCGGCGTTTATCGAGCTGAGTGAAAAGGCATTTTCATAAGCATCTCGTCCGGATATAGTAGCTGTTGAACTTCCGGTAGCGGCAGCTCCTGCTCCACTAATTGGAAATGGTCTTACATAGCGGTCGAGGTTTGCTTCTGCAGAACCAACCAATATGGCTCTACCCACATCAAGACCGATAAATAAATCCTGTGTTGTAGGGTTTCTAAAACCGGTTTGTACAGAACCTCTAATATTATGATTTCTGTTTGCTCCGGCAGAATATGCAATTGAAAATCTTGGAGAAAAACTTCCGTCAAATAGTTCAGACTCGTCATAACGAACAGACCCTGTTAGTTTGAGTCTATCATCAACAAGTTTTTTCTGAACCTGTAAATAGGCACCATATTCGTTGTAAGCAATTGGGCCATCAAAATCTGTAAAAATGGTTCCAAAAGAATTCAATTTGTATTCCCTAAACGAACCACCCACTTGTACCTCTGCGATATCCGGCATTAAATGGGTAAAGTTGTAATTGGCATCTGCGTGACGCAATTGAGAAGCATCTTTAAATTGACCCCCTGTTGTAGGGTTGGGGTCATTTATAACTTTGTTAAAGGCGTTTTTAAATTCTTCAGACCCGGGTTCAAATCTGCCTGTATCTGCAGTTTGTCTTCCCAAGGCATGTGCTTGTTCCGGGCTTAGACCGGCTAGTGTTCCTTGAATAAAGGCTCCTGCATATTGACCAAACCATTGTTCATCTGATTTCCACTGTCGATTTAAGTTGACAGCTGTGAAACGAGTATCATAAGAGTCTCCGGCATCTTCGTCAGTAATATATCCTCTTAAAAAGAAATTGTCGTTTTTAAATTCAATTTTGTGTTGTTGCAAGAAGAAGTTATCTATTGAATATCGGTTTGCACCCTGATAGATTGTGGAGCCCACACCAATTTTTCCAACATAACTGATTTCAAAATCATTTCCCCAAGGTCTGTAATATAATCCGGCATCAAATTTAACACTTTCAGCATTGTAATCGGTTAGGTCACTTTCGAGATATCCTGTTCTGCTTACATTCTCACTAGGTAAAAGATTGACAGCACTAGCTGGAATTATCCCGGCGGCTGCAAGAAGTTCTCCTACACCTTTAATATTTGTAAAAACTTCATCTCCATAAACATTTAGTCCGTCATAATTTTGATGTGAACGATCCCTACCTGGATTTTGTACATCAACTTCATTTACAGCATACCAGTCTGTTCCCTTGAGGTAAGAGAAATTGGCTTTGGCAGCAAATTTATCAGAGAATTTTTTAGCTACCCGCACTCCAAAATCAAAGAAACTGTTGTCTCCGGCGGCTTCTTGAGAAGTAATACCTTGTTTGTAATAAGCACTTATACCTTCAAAATCAAAAGGATTTTTACTGGTCATAAACAAAATACCGTTAAAGGCATTTGCCCCATAAAGTGCAGAAGATGCTCCGGGAAGTAATTCTATACTGTGAACGTCCAGTTCTGTCATTCCTAAAAGGTTACCTAGAGGAAAGTTTAGAACAGGAGCAGCGTTGTCCATTCCATCAACCAACTGTACAAAACGTGTGTTTGCAAAGGTTGCAAAACCACGAGTGTTTACAGATTTGAATGTCAAACTGTTTGTGTTGATGTCAACACCTTTGAGGTTTTCAAGCCCGCCATAGAAGGATGCAGCGGCCGTGTTTTTAATTTCTTTAAGCCCAAATCTTTCAACCGTTACCGGAGATTCAAAAATGCGCTCCGGTGTTCTGGATGCAGAAATTACTATTTCATCCAGAGCACTTCCTTCGTTCAAAACAGCACTAATAATCTGATTGTTTGTTGTGACCTGAAAGGACTTGGTTTCATAACCCACACTGCTTATTTCAACTGTAAAAGGAAGCTCTTCATTGACAGTGAGTGTAAAATTACCATCAAAATCTGTCACAGTTCCTTGCGTAGTGCCGGTTACTATGACGTTTGCTCCCAGAATGGGGAGACTGTTATTGTCTACAACATTTCCGGTTACTGTTGTTTGGGAATAGGTCGTAAAACACAATAAAAATAAAATTAAGGGGAAAAATGTTTTCATATCTTATGTTTATAAATTAGCGACACCAATATAGCTAATTTAAATTAGATATGACAAAATTATTTTTTACGATTTAATTTTACTCAACTGTCACAGATTTTGCCAGATTTCTGGGTTGATCCACATTTCTGTTCAACATCACGGCAATGTGATATGATAAAAGTTGTAAAGGAATTGTGGTGACAAGAGGCGTTAAAGATTCCGGTGTTTTTGGGACTTCAATCACATAGTCGGCCATTTCGGCTACTGTTGTATCGCCCTTTGTAACGATGGCAATGATGACACCCTTTCTCGATTTTATTTCCTGAATATTACTCACCACTTTATCATAGTGGTTGCTGTTTACAGCAATAACTACAACGGGCATTTCCTCATCGATAAGAGCTATGGGGCCGTGCTTCATTTCGGCAGCGGGATATCCTTCGGCGTGTATATAGGAGATTTCTTTAAGTTTTAAAGCACCTTCAAGTGCTACCGGAAAATTATATCCTCTTCCTAAATATAGAAAGTTGCGGGCATCTTTGAATATCTTGGCTATTGATTTGATATGATCATTAGATTTTAAGGCATTTTCTACTCTTTTTGGTATTAAATCTAATTCTCTTAAATAAATATTGTAATCCCTAAATGAAATGGTGCCTTTAACACTTGCCAGTTTAAGAGCGATGAGGGTTAGAACAGTAATTTGAGTTGTAAATGCTTTTGTTGATGCAACACCAATTTCCGGCCCTGCATGCGTGTAAGTTCCGCTGTGGGTTTCCCTTGAAATGGTCGATCCCACAACGTTGCACACTCCATATACAAAGGCGCCTTTTGACTTGGCTAACTTTATGGCTGCAAGTGTATCTGCTGTTTCACCACTCTGAGAAATTGCAATCACTACATCTTTTTCTGTGATGATTGGGTTTCTGTATCTAAATTCTGATGCATACTCTACTTCAACTGGGATTCTTGCCAGGTCTTCAAAAATATATTCTGCAACGAGGCCTGCGTGCCAGGATGTGCCACAGCCAACTATGACAATACGGTTTGCATTGATGAATTTTTGAATGTGGTCTTCAAGACCTCCTACCTTGATGAGCCCTTGATCTGCTAATAGCCTTCCTCTGAAGGTGTCTTTTATGGCGGAGGGTTGTTCATAGATTTCCTTCATCATAAAATGATCAAAACCTCCCTTTTCTATTTGTTCAAGATTGAGTTGAAGTTCCTGAATGTAAGGTTCTACCAACGAGTCGTCATTTATTTTTCTAATTTTGACCCCTTTGTGTCTTCTTATTACAGCCATTTCTTCATCCTCCAAATAAATGGCGTTATTTGTGTATTCTATAAAGGGTGAGGCATCACTGGCGATAAAAAATTCATTTTCACCCATACCAATTGCGAGAGGGCTTCCCAATTTTGCAACAACGAGTTCATTTGGCTTTGCTTTGTCAAAAACAACAATTGCATAAGCCCCGACTACTTGATTAAGAGCAATTTGAACAGCTTTTCCAAGCTTAACTTTTTCTTTTTTAATTACATCTTCAATTAGATTTACAAGTACTTCAGTATCTGTATCTGAGTGAAAATGGTATCCTCTTTTTATTAGTTCTTTTTTTATGGAATCATAATTTTCTATAATTCCATTATGGATAATAACCAGATTGCCGGAATTTGAATAGTGAGGGTGTGAGTTGATATCATTGGGGACTCCGTGGGTTGCCCATCTGGTGTGTCCTATTGCCAGTGTTCCTGATGTTGCAGTTTCTTCCTTAATTTTTTGTTCAAGATCAACAACCTTTCCTTTGGTTTTGCACAACTGAATGTCTTTCCCGTCATAAATTGCAATTCCTGCGCTGTCATAACCGCGGTATTCGAGTCTTTTCAAACCCTTTAAAACGATGGGGTATGCCTCTCTGTGACCAATATAACCTACAATTCCACACATAACTTTAATTATTTATTTCTGTATAGTAGATGTTTAACTTTACTTTGTCTTCCGGGTTTGATGGATTTGAACCGTGAAGTACTGTTCCTTGAGGTGATACCACATTTGCTGAAGGAACACTTTCAATTCCCAGTGGGAGCGTATTTTGAAGTGATTGTGAGGAGATGAGGTTAACATTTTGAGTCACCACCAAGCCTAATCTGATATTTGTTGAGTCTTGATTAATTAAATTGCTAATATGATTTGTGATTCTTAATCGGTAACTGTCACCGTTGTCATTTCCGTCTCTTTGAAGTCTCCCCAGGTGATTTGTTTTAAAATTTATTAAATCACTTGGAGGAGTGTTATTGTCAAGCTGATAATCTAACAAAACCCGATTGTTTTTTAAATCATATAGAAAAATTCGCTCCGGCTCAGATTTTCCCCCGCTTACTATGTTTTTATTGACTTTAAAAGTGAGATTGGCTTCATTGATGATCCATCTTTTGGCTCTTAAGTCTTCCAGTTCGTCGGCGATGTTATTCCCATCAAGATCCCCGCCAAAAAGCTCTATAACGGTCAAAGTACCGGCACCACCTTTTAAATAGAGATTTTCTGCTCCAGCAGTATTGGGGTTGTTTAATAAGTTTTCGAGTTCAGGAGGTAGGTTATTTTTGAATGTATTGACATTGATTCCGTTTAAAGATAGAGTTAATGTTTCTTCAATTCTATCCTCTTCCATTCTTGAAGATTGAGTTCTTCCCGCACCTCCGTCACCGGTATCGTCATCTTTTTCATAGATCATCTCTATGCTGGCATTATTTAAATCCAAAAGAACCATATTGCCTTCATTGTTAATTGCCTCAGCAATAAAATAAATTCCTCTAAAGTGATTTTTAAAATTGGTGTTATTCAACAAAACGTCAGAACCTTCTTTGTCTAAGATTTTTTCTTTGAATAGTTGAATAGCTGCTTCATTTAATTCGACTCTTACTCTGGGCGACAATGTTTCCTCATCCTCTTCTCCTTCATTAATTATGGGGGGTATATTTGAAGGTAAAAATGAATCGGTTTCAAAAAGCAACTCTCCAAGGAAGTTTTGAAAAATGGGCCCCTGATTTGAATAATAGAGTTGAGGTGAATCAAAACCTGATGTGGGATCAAAATCTCTTAGGAAAAAATTTGATTCATAAACAGATAATTTGATGGGGTTTTCTCCAAAAATAGAGTCGAGGGAAAATGTTTGGTTTTCACCGGTACCTTCAGCGTTACTGAAGTAGGGAAGGTTTAAAATCACTCTTTTTATTTCAGGGTTTTCACCAAAAGTGGGGTTTGTTTGGTTCAGAGTTATTTGTGACAAGATACTAGACTCTGTAATCCCGTAAACAGGATCCTTATAAACGCCCAACTGATATACGGGAAGATTGTTTGTTTGAACAGGGAATGCTCTTCTGCTGTATGCCAGAACAGAGCCTTGGTCATAGAGGTCAAATTCAAAGTTTGGATCTGCGATTATGTCACTACCCACAGAATTGAAATCTTCTTGACAAGAAGTAACAATAAATATTAAAAATAAGAGGGCAGAAAGCTTGTACAAGGGATTTGTATATTTCATTATTTAAAAAAAGGTAATAGGTGTTTATTTTAGAACTTTGGTGTTGTAAAAATCGATATATGCTTCCTGAAACTCCTCTTTATTGTGAAATTTTAACACAGGTTTATCGATTTCTTTAAGAAATGTTTCAAGTTGTGAGGGAATTTCACTAGAGCCAATAATAATAGCGTCAGAATTTTTAATTGCAATTTTCATCAAGTTGACATACGTTGGATCTTTTAATTCAACAATGTCTTCTTCTTCAATGCCATCATACATTAGTTTAACATTGACTTCTTTGTCAAGTGTTCCCGAAAAGCCTTGATTGTATATTGAAGTAACAATTTTACTGTTTTCAAAGAGGGGCTCATTGCCATAATATTTTTTTAAATAGAGTGGCAGAAAAGAGGCTAGCCATCCGTGAACATGAATAATGTCCGGAGACCAGTTTAGTTTTTTTACAGTTTCAATAACACCTTTGGCAAAAAAAATGGCTCGCTCATCATTGTCCGGATAAAAAACGCCATCCTCATCAGCATAGGTTGCTTTTCGTTTAAAGTAGTCGTCATTTTCAATGAAATAAACCTGCATTCTTTCTTTTGGAATCGATGCCACTTTTATGATGAGGGGCATATCAAGGTCGTTGATTACAAGATTCATACCCGATAAACGAATGACTTCGTGTAATTGATGCCTCCGTTCGTTAATATTTCCATAACGGGGCATAAAAATTCTTATTTGTCCATCTTTACTATTCACCGCTCTGGGTGCTTCAAACGACATCGAAGAAATCTCGGTCTCAGGTAAGTATGGTATTACTTCTGATGACACATACAAGACTCTTTTATCTTTCATAAATCAATTCTTTATTCTAGTTAGGGTTTAAAAAACACGCAAAATTACGAAAATTTATGCAGATTGAACAGATTATCTTAAGTTTGCACCCCAATCAAAAATCTTACATGCGGGTATTCAACAACTTTAATGCCATAAATAAGGCATTGACCTCTATCAATCAAGAACAGGCAACAATAGGGTTTGTGCCCACGATGGGAGCTTTACACGAAGGACATCTTTCCCTCATTAAAAGAGCTTGTGCAGAAAATGAATATGTTATTGTAAGTATATTTATAAACCCCACTCAATTTAACAACCCTGAAGATTTTGATGCATATCCCAGAACTGTTGATCAAGACCTCGAGTTGCTTGAAGAATTTGACAACAAGGTTTTGATCTATATTCCGCAGGTTGAAGACATCTATCCAAACGGGATTGAATCTCTACATTTTGATTATGGTGGAATCGAAAACCAGATGGAAGGGAAATTCAGACCCGGTCATTTTGACGGAGTGGGAACTGTATTGACATCTTTTTTTAAACTGCTTAAACCCCATAACGCCTATTTTGGCGAAAAAGATTTTCAGCAGCTTCAAATTGTAAAAAAGCTTGTGGAAATCCAAAACTTTGACGTGAATATCATTGGTTGTCCCATTTTAAGAGAAACATCAGGTCTTGCAATGAGTTCAAGAAATAAACGACTCACTGATAGCCAGCTCCAAGAATCAAAATTGATTTTCACGGTTTTAGAGTATGTCAAACAACATTTTGGCACAGAAAGTGCTAATGAACTGCTGCAAGAAGTTCAAAAAGCTTTTAGAAACAATTCAGAATTGAAATTAGAATACTTTGAAATTGCTGATGAAAGCACACTAAAACCCTTGCAAAAACTTGAAAAAAACAAAAAATACCGCGCTTTTATTGCTGTCTTTGCCGGAGAAGTAAGACTGATTGATAATATCGCACTAAATTAATTATCTTTGCAAAATGTTTGTACACGTTGTAAAATCTAAAATTCACAGAGTAAAAGTCACAGGGGCAGACTTGAACTATATTGGCAGTATTACCATTGATGAAGACTTGATGGATGCCGCAAATATTGTTCAGGGTGAAAAAGTTCAAATTGTTAACAACAACAATGGAGAACGTATAGAAACCTATGCCATTCCCGGTCCCAGAAATAGTGGCGAACTTACTCTTAATGGGGCTGCCGCCCGAAAAGTAGCTGTGGGTGATGTTCTTATTTTAATTACCTATGCGATGATGGAAATAGAAAAAGCCAGAACATTCAAACCGGCTCTTATTTTTCCGGATGAAGAAACCAACCTTCTCAAATAAAGTTGAAAAAAAAAATCATTCATTTTCTGAAAATAGCCCTTCCTCTTCTGCTGGGAATTTTCCTGATCTGGTATTCTTACAATAAATTTTCTCAGGAGCAATTACAAGATATTAGAATTCACTTTCAGGAAGCCAATTATGGATATGTAGCGTTATCTATACTATTTGGTATTCTAAGTAATATTTCGAGAGCAATACGATGGGGGTATTTGTTTGAACCCATGGGATATAAACTCAAGTTTTCAAACAAATTCCTGGCTGTTTACATCACTTATTTGATGAATTTGTTTATTCCAAGGAGTGGCGAAATCTCGAGAGCACTTGTGGTTAATAAATATGAAAATGTTCCTTTTGATAAAGCTTTTGGAACAATTATATCTGAACGCGCTTTTGATTTTTTCATTCTACTCATTTTTATTGGTGTGACCATTAGCCTTCAATTTCCTTTAATTTCAGGGTTTTTTCAAGATGAAAATTTTGATTTATTTAAAGTTTATGTTGCTATTGGAGTGGCTGTTCCTGTGCTCTTTTTAGTTTTTTATTTTCTCAAAAAATCAAATTCAACACTCAGTCAAAAAATCAAAACGTTTATTTCCGGGCTGAAAGAAGGAATTTTGAGTATATTCAAAATGAAACAAAAATGGGCGTTTTTAGGACATACCTTGTTTATCTGGCTGATGTATATCTGTATGTTTTATGTAATGATTTTTGCGCTGCCTGAAACTTCAGGGATTTCAATTCCTGCAATTTTAACCGCATTTGTTGTGGGAAGTTTAACCATAGCGTTTACAAATGGAGGCTTTGGGTCCTATCCTTTTTTTACCGCTGCACTTTTAGTTCTTTTTGATGTTCCGGAAACCGCAGGAACAGCATTCGGCTGGCTGGTGTGGACATCACAAACTGTTGCAGTCATTATTTTAGGTGGGCTTTCATTTCTGTTGCTTCCGGTATTAAACAAAGCAAAATAATTTATACCTTTCCATCTTAAATTTTAAAGAATATTATTATGGCTAAAAGTTTTCTTTTTGCAATATGTTTGTTAATGGTTTCAAATCTTTCATCACAAGTGATATATGAAGAATTTAATTCCACAAAACTTGGTGAAACCAGACAGTTAAAAATCCAGCTTCCGCGAAACTATGATGCGAATACAGAAAAGGTTTATCCAATTGTCCTCGTGCTTGATGGTGATTATCTGTTTGAACCCGTTGCCGGAAATGTAGATTACTATTCCTATTGGGAAGAAATGCCCGAAGCCATAGTCATAGGAATTATGCAATTAGGTTCTCGAAATCGGGATGGATTCTATGATGACACAAATTTCTTTCCCGCAGAAACAGGAGCTAATTTTTTTGAGTTCATTGGGCTGGAATTGATACCTTACATAGACGAAAAATACAGGACTGCAAAATTCATACTTGCGGTGGGACACGAGTTTACTGCAAATTTTATCAATTACTATCTCTTCAAAGACCCGCCACTTTTTAATGGTTATTTATCATTAAGTCCGGATTTAGCACCCTTAATGGAAACCCGCATACCTGAAAAACTTGCTTTATCACCCCACAAAATATTTTATTATCTGGCAACAGGATCCAATGACATTAAACCCATAAGAGAGATTACTCTGGAATTGGACAAAGGAATGAGCGCCATCAATAAAGAAAATATACATTACTATTTTGACGATTTTGAAGGAGCTTCACATTATTCACTAGTGGGAAAAGCAATTCCGGCAGCTTTAGAGGAAATATTTTCTATCTATAGGCCCATTAGTAAAAAGGACTATGATGAGATCATTTTAAAACTTCAAACCCCGGTTTTTGATTATTTAATTACAAAATACAATACCATTGAAAATTTATTTGGTTTTAAAACCCAGTTAAGGGAAAATGACATCATTGCAATTGCTTCAGCAGCAGAGCGCAAAAAGGAATGGGCATCACTGGAACAAGTAGCAAAAATGGCTCAAAAAGAGCATCCGGATAAGGTGATTGGGCACTATTATTTAGGCCGCTTTTTTGAGGAGACAGGAGAGCCCAAAAAAGCTATGCGCACTTACCAAAGTGCTTATGAACTTGAAGAAGTAGGCTTTATAACCATTGATTTACTGCTTGATAAAGCAGATAAAATTAAACAAGACTTTGGATTCTAATGGCAAAAGTAAAATCAGCTTTTTTTTGTCAAAACTGTGGGACTCAATTTGCCAAATGGCAGGGGCAGTGCACCGCTTGTAAAGAGTGGAATACCATCACTGAAGAACTCATTGAAAAACCGGAAATAGTTAGCTGGAAAACATCAGAGAGTCCAAAATCCCGCACTGCAAAACCCTTAAAAATAAACGAAATTGACTCGTCAACTGAAGCTCGTCTTGACACAAAAAACGATGAGTTTAACCGCGTACTGGGTGGAGGAATTGTCCCCGGCTCTCTAATTTTACTTGGCGGTGAACCGGGAATTGGAAAATCAACATTGCTCTTGCAAATCGCACTGCAAATGCCTTATAAGCTGCTTTATGTTTCAGGTGAAGAAAGCCAGAAACAAATAAAAATGAGAGCAGAGCGCATCACTTCAAAAAGCGATACCTGTTATATTCTTACTGAAACAAAAACCCAAAACATTTTCAGACAAATAGAAGAATTACAACCTGAAATCGTTGTTATAGACTCCATTCAAACCCTCCACAGCGATTACATAGAAAGCAGTGCCGGAAGCATTTCTCAAATTAAAGAATGCACCACAGAACTTATTAAATATGCCAAAGAAACCGCAACCCCTGTTTTATTAATAGGTCACATCACCAAAGACGGCAACATCGCGGGCCCCAAAATACTGGAGCATATGGTAGATACTGTATTGCAGTTTGAAGGAGACAGAAACCACGTTTACCGAATTTTAAGGGCACATAAAAACCGTTTTGGCTCCACGCATGAAATTGGTATTTATGAAATGCTTTCAGATGGTTTGCGGGAAGTGTCAAACCCCAGTGAAATTTTAATTTCTAAAAACGAAGAGATACTTAGCGGCACGGCAATTGCCGCAACTTTAGAAGGTATCAGACCCTTGTTGATTGAAATTCAGGCATTGGTAAGTACCGCAGTTTATGGCACACCTCAACGCACCACCACAGGTTACAATGCCAAGCGACTCAATATGATTTTGGCCGTTTTAGAAAAAAGAGCCGGTTTTCGCCTGGGAGCCAAAGATGTGTTTCTAAATATTACCGGAGGCATCACCGTAGATGACCCGGCAATTGACCTCGCCGTGGTAGCAGCTATACTTTCAAGCAATGAAGACATTGCTTTGCCAAAAGATATTTGCTTTGCTGCAGAGGTGGGTCTCGCCGGCGAAGTGCGACCTGTGGCCCGAGTTGAACAACGCATCATGGAAGCAGAAAAATTAGGATTTGCCACAATCATGATTTCCAAATACTGCAAAATACCGAAAATAAATTCAGGAATACACATCCAAAAAGTTGCCGGAATTGAAGAGGTTGTTGCCTATCTTTTTGGCTAAAATTGGGCATTCTCATAATATTTTAAGAAATTAGCATTTGTCAATCAACCCAAACCATGCAAACTCCATTTTCATCAAAACTTCCAGAGGTTTCAACCACCATTTTTACGGTGATGAGTCAATTGGCCAATGAACAAAACGCCATCAATTTATCACAGGGTTTTCCGGGCTTTGAGAGTGATCAAGTACTCATTGATTTAGTGACCAAAGCTATGAACGAAGGCCATAATCAATATGCCCCAATGGCGGGTCTTTACGCTTTACGCGAAAGCGTTTGTAACAAATTAAACACGCTTTACAACAGCAATTACAACCCCGAAACAGACATCACCATAACAGCGGGTGCCACCCAGGCAATTTTTACCGTGATATCAGCTTGTATTTCAAAAGATGACGAAGTGATTTTGTTTACGCCTGCTTATGATAGCTATGAACCTGCTATTGTGCTTCAAGGGGGTAAACCCATCACTATTTCACTTAAACTTCCCGACTTTTCAATTGACTGGAATGAGGTAAAAGATAAAATCACTTCAAAAACTAAAATGATTGTCATTAACAGTCCACACAACCCCAGCGGCAGTGTTCTAACCGAAGGAGATTTATTAAATTTACAAGAGTTAGTAAGAAATACGGGGATTTTAATTTTAAGCGATGAGGTGTATGAGCACATTATTTTTGACGGGCTGAAACATCAAAGTATTGCTCGGTTTCCGGAATTGGCCGCGCGCTCTTTCATCACGGCTTCCTTTGGAAAAACCTTTCACAATACCGGCTGGAAAATGGGGTATTGTGTTGCGCCTAAAGCGTTGATGAGTGAGTTCCAAAAAGTGCACCAATTCAATGTGTTTTGCGTCAATCACCCTATGCAGGTTGCCTTGGCAAAATATCTTGAAAATCCAAAAAACTATCTCAGCCTTTCTTCATTTTATCAGCAAAAGCGCGATTTGTTTTTGGAGGGAATTGCAGGGTCAAGGTGGGAATATACACCGGCTTCAGGGACCTATTTTCAATTGCTTTCTTATAAAAATATTACAGAGGAGAAAGATGTTGATTTTGCAAAAAGACTGACTGTGGAGCACAAAGTGGCATCGATTCCCATCTCAGTATTCAATAAGAAAAATGAAGACCCAAAAATGCTTCGGTTTTGTTTCGCCAAAAAAGAGGAGACCCTTAAACAAGCAACTGAAATTTTGAGAAAATTATGATAGATGAATTAAAAATTGCTTTCATCCAAACCCATTTGGAATGGGAAAACCGGGAAGCAAACAGAAACCATTTTCAGAAAAAAATTGAATCAATTCAGGAAAAAGTGGATTTGATTATTTTGCCTGAAATGTTTTCCACAGGATTCACCATGAATGCGGCACCCCTTGCAGAGTCAATGAACGGAGTAACAGTCGCCTGGATGAAACAAATGGCACAAGTAAAAAATGCAGCTATTACCGGCAGTATTATTATTGAAGAAAATCACAATTTTTACAACCGCCTGCTTTTTGTAACTCCAGAAGGGGAAATCCAAAGTTATGATAAGCGACACCTCTTTACATTGGCAAATGAACAGGAAACTTATACTGCTGGAAATAAAAAATTAATTGTTGAATACAAAGGATGGAAAATTTGCCCAATGATTTGTTATGATCTGCGGTTTCCTGTTTGGGCGAGAAACGTCGAGGACTACGATTTTCTGTTATTTCTTGCAAACTGGCCTGAAGCAAGAATAAAAGCATGGGATGTTTTACTTCAAGCCCGGGCGATAGAAAATATGGCCTATTGTGTGGGTGTAAACCGAATTGGAACAGACGGCAAAGGATTTGACTACGTTGGGCATTCAGCGGTTTATAATGGATTGGGAGAGTGTTTACTTGTTGAGGATTTAGAAAAAGACGCCATTTATTCAGTCACATTAAGAAAAACACATTTGTTGGAAATCAAAAATAAACTACGTTTTCTGGAAGATAAAGATTCTTTTACTTTAGTATAACTGTTTAACAGAAAGTATTATATATTTAACACTTTTATAGAAAAAGGTTTTTTAAATCTAATCTTATTCACTAAATTTAGTCCCTTATTATCAATCAATTAAATTTTTACTTAAACTAAAACTTTTTACACATGAATTTTAAAAATTACTTTAGCCTACTTCTTTTAGTATGCTTTGTGGGTTTTGTAAACGCACAAGAAGAGACGTTTCCCCCTGTTGACCACGGGTTTTTTGCTACACCAACTATTGTTCCCAGCGTTGCAGAGCAAATGCGTAATGGAACTTTTATTGAAGGTCTAAGCGGGTTGGAAGAAAGAGAACAAATTGACGGTCCGGAAGTAAACCCTAGGCATAAACACGTTAACAATGTCATCCCAGGCAAAGGACTTCCTGGTGATGGAATGCCCGATCCTTTATTGAGAGCAGTAGAAGACCAATTGAAATATCCCGGAAGAAGTCCAATTTACGTAAATCCAAATGGTAATAATGGCCAATCCTTTACCCCAACAGACCCAACAATTGCTGTGGGTCCCAATCACGTAATTGGAGGATGGAATATAGGATTCAGAATTTTCAATAAAGATTTGACTCCCATCACAAATGCTGCATCCTTGAATAATATATTTTCAGGATCGGTTATTGGTGACCCCATATTTTTATATGACCACGAGTCAGACCGTTTTGTGATTACTGAATTCAGCAACAACCCTAACGGATTTAAAGTGGCTATCTCTCAAGGTCCGGATCCAGTAAATGATGGCTGGTTTGTCTATCAGGGTCAATTTAATACAGGTTCATTTCCGGATTATACTAAATTTTCGATCTGGCACGACGGCTATTATGTGACAGCTAACATTGGGAGTTCCAACAGACTTTTTGTAGTAGAAAGAGAAAAAATGCTCTTAGGCCAAGCAGCACAATTTCAAGCGTTTCAATTGCCTGGTATTGTAACATCTGGTTTTTATAGCCCCCAAACACTCAATGCTTTGGGAACAGACTTGCCAACGACTCCTGCTACAGTAGTTTACCAACAAGATGATTCCTGGGGTGGAGTAGCAACAGATCATTTGAAACTTTGGACAGTAACAGTAGATTGGGATACTCCTGCTAATTCAACGATTTCTTCAGCAGTTCAAGTGCCCGTAACACCCTTTAGCGGTGTATTTAATGGTGGAGGCTTCTCCAACTTACCCCAGCCCGGCGGTGGACCGGCTATAGATGCTATGCAAGCCACAATAATGAATCAAGCACAATTGAGAAAATTTCCTACTCACAATTCGGCAGTTTTTAATTTTGTGGTTAAGTTAAATACAACGGGCGCAAACTGGGCAGGAATAAGATGGTATGAACTTCGTCAGGATCCGGGAGGCGGACCCTGGACAATTTTTCAGGAAGGCACTTACAGCTCTACAGGAGAAAAAAGTGCTTTTAACGGAAGTATGGGCATTGATGTCGATGGTAATATTGGGATGGCTTATTCAAGCATCGGAACAAGAGATGTTCAAGAACGCGTTGCTATCAATTATACAGGTAGATTTGATGGCGACCCACTAGGAGACATGACAGTAGCTGAAACGCAGATTGGACTTAGTACTGCTAACAATCCAAATTTAAGATATGCAGATTATTCTCATACGACTATAGATCCTACTGATGGATTAACCTTTTATAACAATAATGAGTTTTTTAATAACAATAGAAGAAATATTTTGAGTGCATTCAAAATAGCACCTAATTTTGATGATGATTTAGGGGCAGTTCAAATTGTGACTCCTGTTAGTGGTCCTTTGACTGATGATGAGGAAGTAATTATTACCATTAGAAACTTTGGAACAAACCCACAATCAAATTTTAACGTCTATTATAATATTGACGGTGGAACCAATGTGGTAGAAACTTTCACAGGAACTATAGACCCACTTCAAAATGCCGATTACACGTTTACCACAACAGCAGACCTTAGTGTGGTTAGCCAAACCTATACAATTACTGCTGGTACAGATTTACCGGGTGATGAAGACCCGGCCAATGATGAAGTTTCAAAAGATGTTACCAATGATCCACTTAATATCAATGACATTCCTTTAGAAGGTGCAGATTTAATAGTTGTTAACCAAGGAAACAATCAGTTTGAGGCGATTTTGACAACAAACGTTGATATTGCTGACAAAGTGTTTATCAATGTATATAACATAAGCGGACAAATAATCGCTTATAATTTATTAGATAATGTTGATGGACAATACAAATATAATTTGGATATGTCTTATGCATCTTCAGGAGTTTATCTTGTGAGAGTAGGAACAAATTCTCAAGGATTTGTGAAGCGAATTATTGTGAGATAAGTAATAGAAGACTCAGTATCATTTTACCAAAAAGAGTTGTAAGTTAAAACCTTACAACTCTTTTTTTATTAACCCTAAATCCCTATTTTTGAAAAATCCAAAATTTAAATCATGAAAAAAATTATTTCCTTAATGTTATTTTCGGTTGCGCTACTTTTTAGCCAACTCAATTTTTCCCAGGTAGAGCGACCTGTAAACCCGGAAAATCGCATAACGCTGGAAGATATTTTAATACCTAATGAAGTGATTGTCAGACTCCAAAAAGGAGCAAATGCACAACGCGTTGTGGATCAAATGCCGGCAAACTATGAATTTCAAATAGAAAGACTACTATCTGCACCCACAGATATTTGGCTATTTACTTTTAATAATGAGGTAACAAACGTTGATCAGGTAATTAGAGATCTCAAAAATTTGAACGCTGTTTTTCAAGCACAGGTAAATACTCTTGTTGACTTAAGAGAAGCCCCAGACGATCCTTTATATAGCAGTCAATGGCAACATCAAAATATCGATTCTGAAGAAGCTTGGGATATCTCCACCGGAGGAACCTCTGCTACAGGTGAAGATATTGTGGTTTGTATTATTGAAAGTGCCAATGTAATGGGACATCCAGATTTAGTTGGAAATCACTGGACAAACACTGCAGAAGTGGCTGATGGAACAGATACAGACGGTAATGGTTATATCGATGACATCAATGGATGGAATGTAAGTACAAACAATGACAACATTGGGACAGGAGGTCACGGCACCTCAGTAGCCGGTATGATTGGTGCTGTTGGAAATAATAGTGTGGGAGTCGCCGGTGCAAACTGGGATGTGAAAATGATGGTAGTAGCAGGATACAATCAACCCTTCACACAGGCTAATATTGTTGAGGCATATACATATCCACTGCAAGCCAGAATACTATGGAATGATACAAATGGAGCAGAAGGAGCTTTTGTAGTAGCTACCAATGCTTCCTGGGGAGTTGATTTTGGTGACCCAAATGATTACCCTATCTGGTGTGGTTTTTATGATGACTTAGGTCAAGCCGGAATCATAAATTGCGGGGCAACTACAAACCAAAATGTAAATGTTGATGTTGTTGGTGACGTGCCCACAGCTTGTCCAAGTAATTATATGGTGGGAGTAGCTGCAACAAATATCAATGATATCAGTGCATCCGGTTATGGTCCAAACACCATCAATGTGGCTGCTCCGGGCACCGGAATTTTTACCACAAACAATGGTGGTTATGGAACCACTTCAGGAACTTCTTTTGCCAGTCCGCTTACTGCAGGAGTTATTGGATTGATGTATTCAATACCTTGTGAGAGCTTTATGACACTTGTGAAAGATGATCCACAAGGTGCAGCAGATATTGTAATGCAGGCACTTTATGATGGTGTTGATCAATCAGCTCACCTAATGACCAGAGTAATCACCGGTGGAAGAATTAATACAAAAAATGCCATTGATATTTTAATGGATGCTGTTTGTGTGGTAAATGATGATGATGTTGGTGTAATTGAAATTAATCAGCCGGAAGACGGTTTATTGAGTGAAAATGAAACCATTGAAATAACAATCAGAAATTTTGGTGTAAATACACAGTCAAATTTTGACATTACCTATCAAATTGATGGTGGAACTGTTATCACTGAAACTTTTACAGGCTCTATAGAATCTGCTACAAATGAAACTTTTACATTTTCAACAACTGCAGATCTCAGTACTGTGGGAGAGACATACAGCATTACAGCCTCAACTTCATTAACAAATGATGAGGATACAAATAATGATTCAGTTACAAAAGAGGTTATACACTTGTTTCCGGATGATATTGGTGTAACTGACCTTCTTGAGCCGGTTTCAGGAGATGGTTTATCAAATGCTGAAGCAATCACTGTCGAAATCTCAAACTATGGAGGAGTTGCTCAATCTAACTTTGATGTTTCATACTCAATTGACGGTGGTGCAGCAGTTACTGAAACAGTAGCCGGACCTCTGGGTGTTGGTGAAACAATTGAATATACCTTTACTCAAACAGCAGATTTCTCTGAATTTGGTGATTACATCGTTATGGTAACAACTATGTTAACGGGAGATTCAGACCCCGATAATGATTCCATCATTGTAACGATTACCCATACAATTTGTCAACCGGAATCAAATTGTAGTTTCGGTGATGGTTTAACCCGATTTATTTTGGAAGAAATAAATTTACCAAACATTACTTGTAGCGGAAATGGATATATGGACATGACAGTTCATGCCGCCACACTTGATGCAGAAGTTGGTGAATATACAGCTATTATTCGTTCAGGATTTGCAAACCAACTGTTTTCAGCTTGGATAGATTATAATGATAATGGGGTGTTTGAACCCTCAGAGCAAATCTTTTCTGATGTTGCTGTTGCAACTTCTAATACAGATGTGAATGTACCCTTTACCATTCCTTCTGATGCATTTAATGGTGACCACATTATGCGCGTTAGAGGAAAATGGGGATCAGGCTCCGGAGACTTAAATGATCCATGTGCAGATTTACAATGGGGAAATACGGTTGATTTTACAGCAACCATTATAAATGGAACATTAAGCACAAATGATTTTGGTTTGAATGATTCAGATTTTGTAGTAGTAAGTCAGGGTGGTAATCAATTCCAGGCAATACTAACAACTACAAATCTTGACAATCAGGATGTTAAATTATCGGTTTATAACGTTTTGGGTCAAAGAGTTCACTTTAATGAATTGGAAAATAACAATGGAGTATATACTCACAACTTAAATATGAGTTCATATGCTTCAGGAGTGTATCTTGTGAGAGTAGGCACAAATTCTCAAGGAAAAGTAAAGCGAATTATCGTGAAATAATTACATATTATTATTACTAAAAAAGGTCGTCTAACTATTTAGACGACCTTTTTTTAAAAAAATGAATTACTTAATCCCTCTTTGCAATCTCTGTAATTTGAACAGGATTAGCCTTGTTACATCGATTTGCCATTTTAAGTGGGTGGTATTTTACCCAAATGGTGGCTTGAGATTTCTTGTATTCATCTTCAAGATTTATCGGGTCAAAAAGAGTCGATTCTCCCTCAACTGAAATAGTATAAGGACAGTCCCCTTCAATTTCAGAATAAATAACAGCGGCTTTTCTAAAACCGTTCTCCAAATAAAGCTTGTCATTTTTTAGATTAGAGTCATTCTCTGAAGTTGTTTTGTGTGAATTGCATGAAAACATCATGGTTATCATAATACTGCTTACTATCAATTTTTTATAGTACATTTTTTGCATTTTGATTTAAGTTAAAGTTAAAAATTTAATGAACCATTACTACTTAAATAATGTTAAATTTCATTAAGTTTACAATCAAAATATAAAATTATAAACCATGAAAATGAATTACTTTCTTTGCATTGGGTTTCTATTACTTACTTTAGGAGCCTATTCGCAGAACAGTGACCCTGTTGGTCCTTCTCACATTGGGACGATGACCATGCAGTATGTACCCTCAATCGCTTCACAATTAGCAGAAAAAGGAGAGTTGCCACCTTCAAGAGAAAAAATTGGAGGACAAATTGAGGATGGAAGAGCTTTTCCCCACAAAGTATTAATTGGAAAAGACCCTCAAATTGAAGACGATTTCTTTGTTAGAAATCCAAACTTACTTGAACAAACCATTCCCGGTAGAGAACCTGATCTTGTTTTTGATGCTTATGCTTCAGGATCACAACCTACAGATCCAGATATGGCAATTGGACCAAACCATGTTGTCGTTACTTTCAACACCGGATTTAGAATTTTTGATAAAGATGGGAATCCTCTAACAGGCCAAATTGCTCCCAATCCCACCATATTTCCAAACGGTGGTTGTTGTGACTTGACCGTTTCTTATGACAGTGCCGCAGACAGATGGGTATTGTCTTTCCTTGGTGGTGGTGCTCAAATCGCAGTCTCAGATGGACCAGACCCCATCAACGATGGCTGGTTCAATTACAACATACCACAAATTAACGACTATCAAAAACTTTCCGTATGGAGTGATGGTTATTATATGACAGACAACACAGGATCAAACAACAAAGTTTGGGCTTTAAACAGAACTCAAATGCTTGCCGGTGTTCCCGGAGCTCAAATACTAGGATTTAATTTGCCCGGTATTGTAACTAGTGGATTTTACAGTCCTCAAGCTCTAAATGTTACTAATGATGATATGCCGGCTGCCGGTAATGCGACTTTTATTTATCTTCAAGATGATGCTTGGGGAGGTGTTACAAATGACCATATTAAACTTTGGAACTTGGATGTTGATTGGGTTACACCAGGAAACTCTGTGATGTCTGCTCCCGTTGAAATAGCTACAACTCCTTTTATCTCGGTTTTTGATGGCGGTAGTTTTTCAAACCTAACCCAACCCGGTGGTGGTGTGCCAATTGATGCTCTTCAAGCAACAATTATGAACCAAGCACAATTCAGAAAATTTGGCAGTCATAATTCAGCAGTATTTAATTTTGTTGTAGATACTGATGCCTCTGCCGGAGAATTAGCAGGTGTAAGATGGTTTGAACTTAGACAAGCAGGTGATGGACAACCTTGGACCATTCACCAAGAAGGAACTTATATTTCAACTAACGGTAAACACGCTTGGCACGCTAGTTTGATGATGGATGCCTCAGGAAATATTGGGATGGGTTATTCAGGGATGGCAGGCCCCTCAACTCCCAATCCAACAGATTTTAGAGTGAGTTCTTATTACACCGGTAGATTTGCAGGTGACCCTCTGGGAACAATGACAATTTCTGAAGAATTAATTGCAGCTGGTAATGCAAATATTCCCGGTTTGAGATATGGTGACTACAATAAGATTGATATAGACCCTGATGACGATAAAACATTTTGGTTCATTAATGAGTACATGAATAGTGGCAGAAAAGGCGTTGTTGGAAGATTTAAAATTGCTCCAGATTTTAATGATGATATGGGAGCAGTTGCAATTGTAACTCCAAATAACGGAGCTTTAACAGCCAATGAACAAGTTGAAATCACTTTGTTCAACTTTGGATTAGATACCCAAACAAACATACCCGTGAGTCTCGTTCTCGATGGATCTGCTATTGCAAATGAAGTTGTACCAGGGCCCATTGAATCAGCAAACTCTGCAAACTATACGTTTACGGCTACACTCGATTTATCAACCGAAGGTGAAACATATGAAATAGTAGTTGCGACAAATCTTGTTGGTGATGAGGATACAAATAATGACAGTATAACCAAAGAGGTGACACATATATTTGCGAATGATATTGGTGTAGCTGAAATTACTAGTCCAAACAATGGAGAAGGATTAGGAAACGAAACCGTTACTGTAACTATTGAAAACTTTGGAACACAAGCACAATCTAATTTTGATGTTTCATACACAATTGATGGTGGAACAGCTGTTGTAGAGACTGCCGCAGGTCCTGTGAATCCAGGTAGCACATTAGACTATACATTCTCCGCTCTTGCAGACCTATCTACACCGGGAACTTATGAGTTTACATCTGCTACTGCACTTGGTAGTGACTCTGATAACAGCAATGATGCTTCATCAAAAACAGTAGTTAATTTATCCTGTAATTCTGAAAGTGTTTCACCAAACCTTCCAATAGGACCCGGTGGAGGTGTTGTTACAAACTCTGTAATCAATCTTGCCAACGATTTTGTATTAAACGACGTCAATGTTACGGTTAACTTAACTCATACATGGGTGGGTGATCTAGACATCAAACTTGTGGGTCCAGACAATACACAAGTAGTTCTTTTTGACCGACACGGTGGAAGTGGTGACAACCTTACAAATACTACTTTTGATGATGATGTAGCAAATCCTATTGCTAGTGGAACACCTCCTTATTCTGGCACTTTTCAACCAGATGGTTCACTAGCAGACTTTAATGGACTAAATACGGCAGGTGATTGGACTCTTGTGATTACCGACAATGCCGGAGGTGATGGAGGTTCCTTGTTAAACTGGACGCTACAAGTATGTGGTGATCAAATTTTAGATGTTGGCAGTAACAACATCGATACTACCGAATTGATGATTATCGACAAAGGAAATAGATTTTTTGATGTCTTATTGCCTACTACTACAGATTTTGACAGACTCAACATTACTGTCCACAATATGCTTGGACAAAAATTGTTAAGCAACGTAGTGAAAAATGAAGATGGAACCGGATATAAATATGAACTGGATATGTCTTATGCAGCAACCGGGGTTTACATCGTTAGAATAGGAAATAAAAACATAGGGAGTGTAAAACGCCTTATTGTGAAATAAACTTTGATTATAATCTACAAAAAGGGCAACTTATAAATTTAAGCTGCCCTTTTTATTGTTTAAAAGGTTCTTTTATTTTCTCATAGAAATATCAGTAATTTCAACAGGGGTTGCTTTTTCACACCGATTGGGCATTCTTAATGAGCGGTATTTTACCCAGATATTGTTTTGAGATTTTTTGTATTCTTCTTCTAAATTTATTGGGTCAAAAAGTGTCGATTCTCCATCAACCGAAATCGTGTATGGACAATCATCTTCAACTTCAGAATAAACAACAGTGGCCTTTTTAAAACCATCTTCACTCATTTTTAGTTCAGATTGATTCATAGTTTCAGTGGTTGTTAGCGTTGCCTCTTTTTTGCTTTGACAAGAAAATATAAAAAGTGAAAGGATACCAAAAGCAATAAAATGATGAGTTTTCATAATGTAAAAATGATTTTTATTTGATTAAAAGCACAAATATTATACCTCACATTCAAAAGATATGAAAATTGATTTTTATGCCCGTTAATATTTTGGATGTTTATCTTTCAAAATGTATATTAGCAACCCTTAACAAATCCTTAATTAAAATCTATAAAATGAAAAAAACACTATTGTACATGTTTTTGTGCTTTACGTTTGTTGTTTCTGCTCAGGTGACCAATGAGGGTACCCCTGAGAGTTGGAAATTAAATAACGCAAAAAACATAGAGAGTATTAAAATGCCTTCTTTTGATTTAAAGGCCTTACAAGATGAAGACGCTATTTATGATAAACAGGGAGACAGACCCTGGCGATTTGGAAAAGAGTTTTTAGTCAATCATTCGCTTCAAAACGCAGGCGAATGGACAACACTAGCAAACGGAGACCGCATTTGGAGAATCCGTTATCAATCTGAAGGTGCTGTGACAATGAACTTTCTTTTTGAAGACTTTTATTTGCCAAAAGGGGCAACTATTTACCTCTACAACAATGATCGCTCAGACCTTTTAGGAGCGTATGATTACAACCAAAACAATGAAGCCAGAGTTCTTGGAACATGGCTTGTTGATGGTGATGATGTTTGGATTGAATATTATGAACCTGCAAAAGAAGTCGGTAATGGTAAACTTCAAATTGGAAGAGTGGTTCATGGATACAGAAGTCAAGCTCAATTTTCAAATAATAAAGGATTGAATGATTCCGGGAACTGTAATCATGACGTTGAGTGCCCAATAGGCGAATTTGAAGACCTTAAAAACCACAATAAAAAAGGCGTTGTTCTTTTATTGAGTGGTAGCAGTGGTTTTTGCTCAGGCTCTTTAATTAACAACACATCAAATGATGGTACCCCTTATATTTTAACTGCAAACCACTGTTTTAGTAATCCTGCTAACTGGTCATTCAGATTCAACTGGATAAGCCCTGATCCTGTGTGTGCTACCACTCAAAACAGTACAAATGGTCCAACAACTCAAACAATGAGTGGTGCAACTTTGAGATCAAGAATAACTCCGTCAGACTTTTGTCTTGTTGAAATAAACAATGCTATTCCTGGTGGCTGGGACGTTGTTTGGAATGGCTGGGATAGAAGTGATGATGTTCCAGACAAAACCTGGGGAATCCACCACCCTTCCGCAGATATTATGAAGGTATGTGTTGACGATAACCCTCCCGGAAAGTTAACTCAAAATGGGAATGAGCCCGTTTGGAGAATATTTGATTGGGATTTGGGGGTAACTGAAGGAGGATCATCAGGATCACCACTTTTTGACCCTCAAGGAAAAATCGTTGGTCAACTTTGGAGAGGAACAGCAGCTTGTGCCGGAACAAACGATAATGGAGGCTGGGATGAGTATGGACGCTTTGGCCGTTCCTGGGCAGATGGTACTACACCTGCAACACGTCTGGAAGATTGGCTTGACCCCGATGGAACCGGTGTTGTAACTGTTGATGCCTTTCCTCCCTTTGAAGTGTTTTCATACAATGCAGGTATCAGCATCACAAACGTAAGCGCATTGCTTTGTGATAATGTCATAGAACCCATTCTTGTTATCAGAAATTTTGGTTCAGAAACACTCGTTTCTGCAGATGTTTCATATCAGTTGGATGCTAACGACCCCGTTCTTATTGAATGGACAGGAAGTTTGGAAACAGGAGAGTTTGAAGAAATTATACTTGATCCAATAACCGTTTCACAAGCCGGAACACTTGTCGCAACCCTTGAAAACCCTAATGGAGAGCCAGATGAGTTCCCCACTAACAATGAAACAAGTGTAAGCTTTGATACACCAGAAATTTTTGAAACCGAAGAAGTTTTCTTAACACTATTATTAGACAATTGGCCTCAAGAAACTACTTGGGAATTTGTAAATTCTGCAGGTACAGTTCTATATTCAGGAGGGCCTTATCCAGGTCAAACAGGTGCTACAATCGAAGCCACTTTTACAATTTCTGATGAAGATTGTTATACATTCACCATTTTTGATTCTTTTGGTGATGGAATTTGTTGTGGTTTTGGTAATGGAAATTACAAATTAGAAACAACAGATGGCACAATTATAGTTGAAGGTGGTGACTTTGGTGCTCAAGAGGCGACAACTTTTAGTAACTTTAATGTGTTGAGTCTCAATGATAATTCACTGGCTACTGAACTTGTTTTATATCCAAACCCATCAACTGGAATTGTAAATATTTCAAATGTGAAGGGAGCTAACTTAAACTATGAAGTTTATAATGTTCTAGGTCAGGTAATTTCTAAAGGAACTAACCAAAACACTTTATTCTCTCTTGATTTATCAAACGCAAACACCGGTTTGTATTTCGTTAAATTTGTAGATGCAGAAACAAACAGAACTACGACTAAAAAGTTAATCTTAAAATAATATTTAGTCGATATTTTATCAAAAGGTCTCACTTATGTGAGACCTTTTTTTTTGATTTAAAAATAAGCCTTTAGCTGAACCGTCCCTGTATGGATGGTGTTTGAGTCTTCACTCTTTCGGCCAAAATAAGACAGGTTTGCATCCAAATATTTTGTGATACTTCGTTGAAATAACAAACTCCACGTAAAGTTTTTGTCTGGCTGTAAACCCTCCAGCATTTGAAAAGCCACCGGCGAAAAGGCGCTTCCGGTAAAGTCATTGGAAATGTAATTAAACTCTCCATTGATTGAATACTTTTCAGCATTGTTAAATGCAAATTGAACACCCATTTTTTGCTGCTTTAAAAGCTCTCTTTCGCCCAAAAGATTTTCTTTATTCGCATATTGATACAAAACGGAAAACTGAGCATTTTCAGAAAATAGATACGATAGTTTGGGAGCAACATCATAACTTTCAATCGTAAAATTGCGTTGTTCAAAATTCTCTGAAGTTGATTTGTTTTCGGTCAGTTGTGTTTTGAAATTTGCCAGCCAGCTAGCACCAAATTTGTGCGTAAAATTAAACTGATGCCCCGTTAACGCATTTTTTTGTAAGCCCACTGAAAGCAAGTTTTCAGAACGGGAATCGGTAAACGTATAACTTGTGGTATAATGTTGCTTCCCTCGATTGAAAAACAGGATATTCCTGAAGTTTAACGCCAATCCCAGTTGGTTTTCCTCATCTGTTACAAACGGATTGATGTCAAAACTACTTCCTTCCCTTCTTGTTTTTCTATCAATCAAATAAGATGTTTGATTGTAAAATTTTGACAGGACTTTTTTGGTCTTTTCGTTTTCTGTGAAAAATCCGGGGTTGATGGTGAGTACTTGACCCAGCTTGTTTTGATGAATTTTTACAAAAACCTGACTGGGCAAAAGCACTCTAACGAATTTTGCCTCATCAGGAAATTGTGCGATTTCAAATTCTTCCAGTTCTTGAATGCCATTGCCATTATAATCTATCCAAACGTGGGTTCCCTGCCCGGGTTCTACTTCCACAAAAGTAAATTCCTGTTGTGGCAGCACCCCGCTGCTTGTTTCAAAAGTAGTGTTCCATTGGATGGCACCATTTAAAAACCGCTGGTTGTATAACAAGCGACTGTTCAAAGATTGTTCATCTTCGCGATTACTAAACACATCTTTTAGCACCCTGTAGTTTGCAAAAATGGAGAGCTGGGTATTTTCAGACTGAAGTAATTGTGATTTTAGATAAAAAGTGTTGGATTGACTCACCTGTCGCAATTGATTCTCTCTAAGGCTGTCGTTCACCCGATTTCTATATCCCACTTCAACAAAAACAGCGGTGCTGTCACCCACACCTGCAAAGGTTTCATAAGCAAAAAACCGTTGGCTTATTGGGGTTAGGCTGTCACTGGCTAAAACTCGTTGCCTGCTGTCTTCTGAAGCTATTTTTGCTCCCACCCACGATTTTTTGAATCCATAAACCGTGCGGGCATTCAATCTTACAAAATCAGATTCCTGAAGGGTGCTTGAGTTGTTTAAAACGCTTCCATTGACAAAAGTTTGCAGATCTCCAAACTTCACAGCTCCATTCAAAACATGGCGGCTTCCGCTGAAGTCTTCAGAAAAATCAAGCTTTTGAAACTCATAATTGGCAAACCCACGTTTAGCATCTGCCACCTGCAATCCGGTTTCAATATAACTTTGATTTCCCTGTGGATTGTCAAGACTCCAGTCACGACTAAACTCAATGTTATAAAGTCGCTCAATAGTATTAAAATCTTTGTCGATGTAATCAGCATTCAGGTACCCGTCGAGTTGGAGTCCTTCTTCCTTTTTAATAATGTTTTGTCTGGCTTGAATTCTTGCTGCAAACCCGGTATTGTCGTCATTATCAAGATTGGAAAACAAATTCAAATCCTGTTTGCTTGCAGCGAGTTCAAACCCAATGCTTGTTTTTTCAGTGGGACGATAGACGCCATTTACACCTCCCACTTGTATTTGAGTGGGCGCAAAAAGTCTGATGACAGGTTCATAATTTCCTTGCGGAATACCATTTACCGGAGGTACAAATTCAAAAATCCGACTGATTGCCGTGTTGTCTGAAATAACATAATTTCCCTGATTTTCGCCTATGAGCGTAAAACGCACCTGAAACAATTCATCTTCGGGATTGTTTGAAAACACAAAAATTTCTTCTCCATCAAACAGTTCTTTTCGATATAAAATTTTATTATCTGAAAATGAATCGGGTACTGCAGAAGGTGCTATCATTTGAGATGGGTCGTCACCTGCCTCTTGTAAAACCTGAACCTGTTCCGGGCTTAAGTTTTGCTGTAAGGGTTGGTTTTTTACATCGCTTTCAATATAGCCATACGCACCAATATCCAGTTTTTCTGAAGTGTAATTTCCGCCGCCATACCCAATAAAACGGGTGTAATTCCTGTCTGAATATTGATATTCCACAGTAATGCGCATATCTGAAGTAATGGGATAGGTCGAGTTAAAACGCACCTCACCGGCATTGTAATCAATCACATAATCCCTGTTTTCGCCGCGTTGCAATAAAAGCCCGTTGACAAAAACACGCTCACTCCCGGAAATGATGAGGATAAAAAGCTCACCGTTGGGGCCCACCAATTTATAAGGACCTTGATTTCCTTCCTGACCCACAAACTGGCTGCGTGCAAAAACCCCGCGCACTACTCCGCCGGAGACAAACATCGATGTTTCAGATTCATTAGATTTTAGGGTTCCTCGAAGAGAAATTCCTTGAATCTTTTTCTGAAATCGCCCGAAGTAACTCTGCTCATTGACCAAGTCGATATCGCCGGCTCTTATGGCCCAGTTTTCGCTGAAAAGCTCAATAAAAATTTGGTCAAATTCGTTTAAATTTTGAGAATAACCCCCTTCTTGTGCAGGGATATTAGCATCCTGAATAGAAGCTCTAATCCCCACCTTTTCACTTATTCTTCCGGTAATCTGAAGATCCAGCTCAGAGTTGACCACTGCGTTTTGGTTGTTGCCAATGGTTATTCCTCTTGAAATGCTTCCGCTGGTATTTAAACCGTCAAAAGGGACGAAAGTGTTTTCGCGGGTGGATTGTTGCAGTGAGTAAAGCCGGTCCATCGCTCCGGTGCTTTCAGAAATAATACGGGTGTCGAGTAGCGAATATTTTTTGGTTAAAAATGTGGGGTATTTCAAGTAGTTGATGGTGAGACTGTCCTGAATGTTTTGAAGCTCTTCAGAGAGGTATAAAATCCCTTTTTCAAAGTTTACGGCGTAAGCTGCAGTATCAATAGGATTGTTGTTTCTATCCAAAAGTTCAAATCGCGCCGGATTGATACTCACAGAATCAATCACAATCGTGTCTTTAACAGCCATTTTTACCGTGCGGTAATTGCTCTGAACTTCCTGCGAAACCGCAAAAAACCCCGAAAAAAAAAGAATGGATACAAAGATGCTTCTCATCAACTACTTAAACTGAAACCTGTCTTAAATATTATTCAAATTATCTGCACTCAACCAAAATGAATAAAGAATATTGAATTTCGAAGTTTAAAAGAGAAACATCACCATCATACAGCACCCATCACCCAGCACCCAACATCAAGCCCAAAACTCACAAACTAATAAAACCGCCAATGTATAAAAATCTTTTTTCTAACTTTCATGGAAAATGGTTTAGAATAATTATTTTAGCAATCATTAAAATATTCAATTCATTAAATAATTTATTCCCTCTCCTTGGGAGAGGGTTAGGGTGAGGATTATGAAAATAATATCATACAACGTCAACGGAATAAGAGCTGCACTCAACAAAGGATTTTTAGACTGGTTAAAACTTGTCAATCCTGATGTGGTTTGCCTTCAGGAAACAAAAGCAATGGAGTCGCAACTTGAACTGGAGCTTTTTGCAGATGCAGGTTATGAATTTAATTACTGGTTTTCAGCAGAGAAAAAAGGATATAGCGGGGTGGCCATACTTTCCAAAACCAAACCCAATCATGTTGAATATGGAACCGGGATTGACTATATGGATTTTGAAGGAAGAAACATCAGGGCAGATTTTGATGGATTTTCTGTGATGAGTATGTATTTGCCCAGTGGCACCAATGATGCTCGTTTGGGCCTTAAATTTAATTATATGGATGATTTTTTGGAGTATTCAAAAGACCTCAGAAAAGAAATTCCAAACTTGATTGTTTCCGGCGACTATAACATTTGTCACAAAGCAATTGATATTCACGACCCAATTAGAAATGCAAAAGTATCGGGCTTTTTGCCTGAAGAACGTGAGTGGTTAAGCCGTTTTATTGACAGTGGTTTTGTAGATTCATTTAGAGAGTTTAATCAAGAACCCCACAATTACACCTGGTGGAGTTACCGTGCCAATGCCCGAAATAACAACAAAGGCTGGCGCATTGATTATCACATGGTTTCAGAACCACTACAAGAAAAACTAAAACGCGCCGTTATATTACCTGAAGCAAAGCACAGTGACCACTGTCCGCTGCTTGTTGAATTAGATACCCAAAAGCTGTAAACCTCTTTAAGATGACAAAATCCATTTTTACATTTGTTCTTATAACACTTACGTTTTCGTCTTGTGTTTCTTCAAAAGTTTTTGAAGATTTAAAAGCAGATTATGATGCACTCAAAGCGGAGAATGCTGCTTTGATGGCACAACTTGATAACCGTTCCGGAAACACAGACCAATATGCACTCCAAAACCTGGGAAGAGATTTTGAGCGCCTTCAGGCAGAACGTGACCAGCTTGCCTTGGATTATGCTGCGACACAAAACCAGTTGAAGCGTCTTCAGGACTCTTATGATGCACTAGAGGCAAATAGTTCTGAGAATTTAACTTCAAACCTTGCTCTAAACCGTGACCTTCTCGCTCAGCTTGATGAAAAGGAAAAAGCATTGGCAAAAGAGCAAGCACGACTCGAGCAGTTGCAAAGAGACCTTAACGCACGCTCACAAAGAGTGGACGAATTGGAAGGCATCATCGCTGCAAAAGAAGCGCAAATGAACAATTTAAGAGATGCCATTTCTGCTGCACTTACCAATTTTGAAGGCAAAGGTCTTACAGTGGAGATGCGCGACGGCAAAGTCTATGTCTCCATGGAAAACAAACTTCTTTTTGAGAGTGGAAGCTGGGCGGTAAACAGTAACGGTCGGCAGGCAGTGGTTCAGTTGGGCAATGTGCTGGCACAAAACACAGATATTGCTGTGTTGATTGAAGGCCATACAGACAATGTACCTTACGGCGGAAGCGGTCCACTAAATGACAACTGGGATTTATCTACAAAAAGAGCGACCTCCATTGTTTCCATTTTGACTGAAAATCCCAACATTCCAAAAGACAATCTCACTGCCGCCGGTAGAGGAGAGTTTGCGCCCATCGCTCCTAACACAACACCTGAAGGCCGTGCCAAAAACCGAAGGATTGAAGTAATCCTCACCCCAAAACTGGATGAAATCAGTAAATTGTTGAATGAAATTTAACTTGGTGGACGTCTATTTTGAATTGTTAATGATGTCATAAGCTTAACAAGGTTTATGGCATTCTTTATTAGTTTTGTGCGTAAATATTATGAACTCACTCTCAAGTTAAAACAAAGGAGATTCCTTCCAAAGTAAACTTGGGGACGGGAATTTGAAACCTATGAACTATAAAACCTTACCCAACACAAATCTAAAAGTTAGCGAACTCTGTCTGGGCACGATGACCTTTGGCGAGCAAAATACTCAGGAAGAAGCCTTTGAGCAACTCGATTTTGCATTAGAACATGGGATTAACTTTATTGATACTGCCGAAATGTATTCCGTGCCCGGTAGAAAAGAAACCCAGGGCAGCACTGAAACCATCATTGGAAACTGGCTTACCAAAACCGGAAATCGTGATAAGGTCATTTTGACTTCCAAAATCACCGGTCCCAGTCGTACTTTTGAACATATCCGCAATCCGCTTGATTTTTCAAGAGCATCTTTAAACGAGGCCATCACAAAGAGCCTTAAACGGCTTCAAACAGATTATATTGATTTATACCAACTCCACTGGCCGGAACGCAATACCAATTATTTTGGGCAACGCAACTACAATCACAATCCCAATGAAAAATGGAAAGACAACATCGCAGAAGTTCTCGAAAATCTAGAGTTTTTCGTTAAAGAAGGGAAAATTAGACACATTGGCGTTTCCAATGAAAGCCCATTTGGAGTGATGCGTTTTGTGGAAGAAGCCCGAAATGGAAAAC
>JBBDIQ010000026.1:0-89105 GCA_040880345.1 Flavobacteriaceae bacterium | reverse complement strand
GTTTTACAACCTGGGGGACTCAGTTTTTCTGGCCTTTTGAATACCGTGTGGCGTTTAAGAATATTTTTGTGATTGACCCACTTTACACTTTGCCATTTTTATTCTTTTTGATTTTAACCATGTTTCAAAAGCGCACATCACCCAAGCGCAGATTTTATAACCGCTTGGGGCTGATTGTAAGTAGCAGCTATTTGGTCCTAACACTTATTTTGAAAGGAGTTACGTATGGAAAATTTACCGATTCCCTGGAAGAGCAAAACATTGCTTACAACCAAATTCAAACCAAACCGGCTCCTTTAAATTCCATTCTTTGGTATGCCAATGTAGAAACTGAAGATGCTTTTTTGATTGGTGATTATTCACTGTTTGACAGTCAACCCATCGTGTTTCATTCGTTTCCTAAAAATCATCATTTGTTGGGTGACTGGATTGATAAACCAAATATCAAACGATTGAAAAAGATTACTGAAAATGGATGGTTTACTATTTCAGAAAAAAACGGCGAACTCTTTTTTAACGATTTGCGTTTTGGTTTATTGAACAATGACCCGGAGAATCCTGAATTTGCGTTTAGTTATCTCTTAACAGAAAAAGAAGGTATTATTTATGCCGAAGAAACTGAGAAAAACAGAGAAGATGCCCAAGAATTATTGGGGGATTTGTGGGAAAGAATAAAGGGGAATTAAATAGTTAAAAATAAAAATAACAAAAAAGGCTGTCTCGTTCAAGACAGCCTTTTTTGATTAGTTTCAATAAAAATTTTACATTTTAGAAAGAATTGATAATAATTTCATCAATTTCATACGTTCCATCAAAATTTGAGTCTCCACTTCCCGTATATTTGAAGGCAAAATATCCATTGTCTTCAATACAAGTTATATCAACAAGTCCTGAAAAGATCCAATCCCCAAAAAAGTCGTTGTTTTGTACAATTCTAGCATCACTTAAAACTCGCCAAGTGGCGTTTGTAATGTTTGCCGGAGTTCCATCCCAATCGCTAGAGAAGAGTACTTCCATTTCACTTCCGTCAGCAAAACTGCTAGATGATTTGAATTGAATTGTCGCATTGTTTGCGTTTGAAAGCGGAATTTGAGGGGTAATCAACCAAGAAATAGTGCTATCATCGCCAGAGTTAAATGAGCCGCATCTTGCTGAGATTCCAAGTGATTGATTTGCACCATTGTCTTCAAAAGCTTCCCAAGGTTCAGTTCCTTCTTGTATAAAGTTAGTCCAGCCATTACCGGATATGGGTGTGTTAATGGTTTGATTTTCAAAATCATCTGCGAAAAGTTCATTGGGACCTGCAGCATTTGCTAGACCACAGTTTGTTGAAGTGCATCTTTCAGAACTTTCAATGTTTAATGCAGTGAGGTCATTGAGGTAAATAGTATAAAATTCATCAAAGAAATCGCGTGTTAAAATAGCATCAATCGTTCCTCTGCCTTCGGGCACAGTAACTCCTTTAAAACTGGCAAAAGTACTGGTGCTTAAAACAACGACCCTGCTATTTGAACATTGTTCAAGTTTTCTTTCACCATCAAATTGATCATTGGGTTCTGCGGCAAAAGTTTTAGACAATTCGCTTCTTGTAAACTGAACGTCAGTGAGTCTAATCATCAAATTAGTATTTGCCATTGAAAATTGTTCAATAGTTAATGGTTTAGGAACAATTGTCGCTACATCAGCTGAGCGAATGATGTGTTCTTCTCTTTTTGGAAATGGAATCCTATCAGGTCTTTGTTCACCTCTTACGCCAAGAGCTAAAACACCATTTGATGTTCCTACAGTTAATCCATCTAGTTTGATAAATACTTTTCTTCCCACTTCATAAGTAACAAAAAGTGGGCTCACATCAACAAGTACTTTTATACCCACAGTGGGATTTTCAGGTTTATCCTGAAGGATGAGTTGTTTAAAGAAGTTGCCTCCTTCATCGCTGGATACTACATAGCCCACCATAAATTTTCCGGTTTCACTATACGTTACCTGATCTTCATCAGATTGTGCTAACTCCCCCGCAACAGCTGGTATTTGTATAATATCTTCAGCGTTTATATTAGGCTCATCGATATTGAGATTTGGAATGTCAAAGTCATCGTCTTTAACACAAGAGGTGGCAACTACAAAAGCGAGAAGCACCATTACTATTTTATTAAAATTCATCGTTTTCATCTGTAATTTATTTATAAGGTTTTTTATTAAAATCTAAAATATGCGTTTATATAATAGGTCGTTCCGTTTCCGAAAAAATATCTGGAACCAAAAATGGGTGTATCTCTGTTTGACTCTTCAACCAGTTTTCTGTAATCTGAATATCTGGAGTTTTCAAAACCACCAGTTTTGAATTCCTGATTGAACACATTGTTTATGGTTGCAAAGAAACCAACAAAATAATCATCAATTTTCCAGGATTTACCTCCCACAACATTCACTAAAACATAATCGTCAAATTGTTCTTGTTGTAAAAGTCCTCTCGCAATGGTTTCATCAAAGTCATTAAACGGCAAGCCGTCTATGTCTGTTGTAAAAGCATCTGTTCTTCTTAATTTACTTACGTTGACATATCCATTTGAGAAATAGTTTGTTGTTGCGCCCACCCACCAAAAGTCGGGGTCTCTGTATTCAAAACCTAATTGATAAGCTTGTTCAGGACCACCTGATAGATGGAGGTTTTTAAGTTTTGTAGTACCATCACCAAATGTTTTGGGTCCATCAAAATCTGTACTTGTGTAATAAATGTTTGGATTGTTATTGTAGATGTATTGTCCTAAAGAACCGGCAGCTTTCAATTTGATTGTGGGCGTTACCTGTGCTTCAATTCCAAACTCACCACCCAAATGTCTTTTTTCAATTCCGGTAGTTACTTCCTGAACAAAAGCGGCATCGTTATTAAATCCTTGTCCCTGAAATGACTGGGTAAAGAAAAATCCTATTTCTGTAGCATCTTCAAAGCCTGTGTAGAAACCGGTAATTCTTGCTTTAATAATTGGAGAGCGGTATATATAGCTCAAGTCAGCAGATTGAATTTTTTCACTATCAACGCCAATAACGACATCGTTGTTTTGACGGGCGTTTGAAAAGGAGTTTCTTATGCCGGGTGCCTTGGTCATGTAAGCAGCATTGAAGTCAATCAAGTGACGTCCTGTTACCTTGTATGTAAGTCCACCTTTTGCGCCAAAATCTGTAAAGTCGAGTTTTTCACTTTTTCCAAAAGAACGTTCTCCCGGGAAATAACCATTTTCAAAGAGTCCGTTTCTCTGATAGGATGTTTGTGAACCTTGAGCAGCCAAATAAAAATCAATTGTTCTGTATTTAAATTGGGCTTGTGCAAATCCACCGACAACTGTTGCATCAATTTCATAGTTATATTTATAACGATCGCCTTCTTGAACAATTCGGTTTCTGTTTCTCAGGTCACTTTGAGCAATATCTCCTGCATCCACGTCAATGGATTCTTCAGCAAAAGAGTCTATATCAAGAAAGCCTGTACCGCCAAGTAAATCTTTTATGCTTGCGAAGTTTTCGCTTTTTAAAGATCTAAAGTTTAAGCCGGCATTGAGTGTAATATTGCTGGTGAGAATTGTGTTTAAAATTGTATTTGCTGTTATTTGAGTGTCATCAATGCGGTCTTCTTGTAGTGCATAAACAGCGTTTTTCCCACCATTTGTAGCAATTTGGTTTGCTAAGTAAAGGTTTTCCCAGTTAAATTGCCCATTGTTTCTAAATTCCTGCTCAGCGAGATAAGCATTTTGATAATCATTTGCAGTAGGATTTTCAAACCTTAAGAAGTAGCTGGGCATTCTTTGATAGTAATTTGGCTCTGGATTTCTTGCGCCTCCAACATAGGTGTCCTGGCCATTAAAAGTCACCAGAGTTGTTCCGTTGTTGTCAATTCTTGAGTTTCCAATTTTACCAAACTGATAACCCAGGTTTGTATTAAGTCGAGTTTTATCAGAAATTGTCCAATAGTGATTTAACATAAATACCGGTTCTTCAATTTCTCTTGTTCGGGCATTTCTAATATCACCATCCAGTTTTCCCCAAAAGGGGTTGTATTGATTTCCTTTGATATCAAAAACCTCTTGAGTAATCGCTGTTGATCGTCCTCTCCTGTTAGGGGTATAAAAAGCAGTGAAATTCAAACTATGGCTGGGATTGATAATTTTCTCAACAGAGGCAAAGAAGGAGTTTGCGTCATATAGTGTTCCCTCAACATAGCCTTCATTTCCATAGCGTCTAGATACGAGAACAGAATATGCCCATCCGTTTGCTGTAACACCAGAGCTGTATGAGCCCATTGCTCTTCCTTGATAGGACCTGTTTGCAAAAGCGTGGGAAACTTGACCTCCCTGGCGGTATTGTGAAGCTCTCATCACGATGTTTGTGGTTCCGGCAAGGTCGCCAAATGCATAATCATTGGGAGTAAGTCCCATTGAAAAGTCACGGTTTCTTTGAACGTCATTTAAACCGCCCCAGTCTCCCCATTGGGGTCTTCCGTCAAATTGTTTGTTCATTTCAATGCCGTTGATGAGCACTTTACCATTCGCGTTGTCTAGCCCTCTGGGTCTAAAGAAAGTTGCACTAAAATCAAATGCGGCAGCGTTTAGGAAAACATCATTTGATGCTTGTAAAAGTCCGGAAACGTTTGTTGAAGAACCGTCATCATCATCGAGTTCATCATCTGCAAGCGATATAAATCCAATTTGGGATTGTGCGTCAGCAAAATCAACCTCCATTAAAAGGGGATCAAAGTTAACTGTGCTACCACTTTGAATGGTAATAGGAAATCTTAAAGTGATGTAACCAGATTTTTCAACTAAAAGAATTTGTTCTCCCAGCGGAAGATTTGAATCTGTAATTGTAAAAATACCATTTGCATCAGTTGTTGTATTGTAGATACTTTCCTCAATACTTAACTGAACATTTGGAATGGGTTCACCAGAATTGGTTTCAATCACTCTACCTTTTACTGTTGCTTCTTGAGCTTGAATAAGACTCATCACAAAAATGCAGAACAGAAAAGTTAATGTGTTTTTTTTCATTCGTAATTGGTTTTGAATAGATTAAGAAATCATTATAATTGCGGGGCAAAATTACATTATTTAAATGAAATATTTACCTTTGGCGCAAGTTTTGCACGAGGCTTTACAATTAATTAATTTTTTTAGAATGATAAAATTACAAATTTTAGTTTTACTTGCTTTTCTTGCTATCAATCCAAGTTCCTTCAGTCAGGAAAAGAAGACTTATAAAGTAAACACAATTGCATTTTACAATGTGGAAAACTTGTTTTCTCTGGAAGATGATGAATTTACTATTTATCCGGAAAGCACTGTAAGGGGAGAAAGCTATTATAACCAAGATGTATATGATTCCAAGGTTAGCAATTTAGCTAAAGTGATTTCTGAAATTGGTGCCGATGTAACTGGTACTACTCCTGCAGTAGTGGGTTTTTGCGAAGTAGAGAACAGAGCGGTCATTGAAGATCTCGTCAACCATAAAGCGTTGCTTTCAAGTGATTATGGTATTGTTCACTACCATTCGCCAGACAGAAGAGGTATTGACGTGGCACTCATATACAAAAAAGGGCTTTTTGTACCGACAAATACACAAAGTAGAGAGCTTGAACTTTACAGAGACAATGACCCAGATCGGCGTATTTATACCCGGGATCAGCTTGTTGTGAGTGGTTTGCTTGACGGAGATAAAATTCATTTTATTGTCAATCACTGGCCCTCAAGAAGTGGTGGCGAGGCAAGGAGCAGACCAAACAGAATCAAGGCTGCCGAATTAAATAAAAAGATTATAGACTCATTGCATGCCATAGACCCTTATGCAAAGATTATCAATATGGGTGATTTTAATGATGATCCCACAAATCACAGTATAAAAAATGTACTTCAAACAAAATCTGACAGAGAAGATGTGAATATCAAAGAACTTTTCAACCCTATGGAAGATATGCACAGACGTGGATTGGGAACTTTAGCCTGGCGTGATGGCTGGAACTTATTTGACCAAACGATTGTATCTGCAGGATTATTGAGTAAGGATTTTTCAACCTATCAGTTTTATAAAGCGGGTATTTACAACCCACCTTATCTCGCAAACCCAAGAGGAAGATATAAAGGCTATCCATATAGAGCCTTTGCTGATGGTGGTTTTACCGGAGGTTATAGTGATCACTTCCCGGTTTATGCTTTACTGATTAAAGAAGCGTCAGAAGAGTCAAAATAATTTGTATTGACACGATTTAATAAAAAAACTCCCGTTGAAAAGACGGGAGTTTTTTTGTTTACGAGTTCAACCAGTGATCCCAGGGAATCCTGCTTAAAATCAAAATGAAGCCAATGGTGTAGAAAATGGCAAGCATTTTAAACTTTCCTTTTGATGTGAGTTGTTTTTTGTGTTTTGAGTATCCAATTGTTATCAAAACAACGGCAATGATCATAATTAAAGGATGCTCAACGGCAAATAACCGCATCTCACTGTTTCCCATAATATCCGCCATTGTCATATCATCTCTTGTAAATGAAGCAAAGCCTAATGAGGGGTGGGCAAAATACAATAACAAACCTAAAATCACCTGTATGTGAGTGAGAATAAGCCCAAACAATGAAACTCTAAAATCCTTTGCGCCAAAGGGCTGCTTTGAAAAGTACTTTACAATCGCATTGAGTGAAGCAAGTAATAATACAAGTAAAACCAGGTAAGCCCAATACCCGTGAATAACGTCTAAAATTCTATCTAAAGCCATAAGTTTTATTTTTAAGTATTACAAAAATAGTGTTTATTTAAACAAAAAACCACCCCTTGTTTCCAAGAAGTGGTTTTACTAAAAGTTAAATTTATGTATCTAAAATTAGAAATTGTATCTTAAACTAGCGTTGTAAGTTCTACCTACACCCAGGTACACTCCAAATCTGTCTGCTTGGCCAACGTAAGCTTCATTAAACACATTATAAACGTTTGCTCTAAATACTAATCTTTGCTCACCAAAATTAAACCTGTATGTAAGGCCTGCATCAGCAAGTGTATAAGGAGATAATTTCTTGCCCGTTGAAGCAGCTAATGGGTCAACAGCTCTATACAAATCTGTGTAGATGTTGTAATCTGCATCAAATATTAAAACATTTTCGATGATATCAACAGAGCCGCCAAAACCAAATGAAGTTTGAGGGGCATTACCAATTTTTGCTCCTGTTAAGTCAGTGTTACCGTCAGTAATTACAAACACACCTGTGTCGTCATTTTGTCTTGTAAATGGAGATGATCCATCATACTTCCAGTTTCCAATGGAACCATAGGAACGGAATCTCCAGTTTCCGTAATCCGGACGGTATTCAACTTCATATTCAAATCCTTTGTGAACCTGAGTAATTCCTGTTAAACGATCAGTGAAAGGAATAGGGTTGTCAGGGTCAGTATTATCTTCAAATTCTCTTTCAAGAAAACGGTTACCCCATTCTGTCCAATACACATCAATATTTATTCTTAGGTTGTTGTTTTTAAAACGATACCCTCCTTCAATTCCTGTAACTTCTTCATTATCAATTTCCGGAGAAACCAATTCATTAGATCTTCTTACATCAACAAAAATATTGTCTAGATATGGCTGACGAGAGTAAAAACCGGCGTTTGCAAAAATTGAGTGATTGTCATCAAAAGAATAAGACATACCTCCTTTTACATTATAACCTCCATTTGTAACTTTTTCTGACTTTCCAAGTCCATCTGTATCTGAAGGAAAACGCCCGTCTCTTTGAAAGCTTTGAGTAGATACTGCTCCTTGAACAAAAGCAGAGAAACTATCTGTTGCATATTCAATTTGACCAAAACCACCCACATAGTTGATTGTTTCTGAATAGTCATAATCAATTCTGTCTGATTCATCAGCAAAATTGAATAGTGATTGCCAAGGGTTTGGTTCAAAAGCCTCTGTAAGAACTCTGTTATTAGCCTCAAAGCCGTCAAGTCCTAAATAATCAACAATTTGCCTAAAGTGAAAACCTGTATAAGTTCTCCCATCAACACCCACATTAAAACTCCAGTTATCACTTGTATAACCTAAGTTTGAAAGAGCACCATACCAATTGTGATTGTTAACACTCGCTCTCAAAATTCTGGAATCATCATTATTACCAATTCCATTTTCTGCACTTTCAACATTGTTTGCAATAATTTGAGCCCAGTCAATACGTCCATTGTCGTCTCTTACTCTTGAACCTCTACCAAAAGGACCGGTTCCTCCACCGCGACCCCAAGAAGCATACAAAACAGTAGAAAGGTCAAGATTTTCATTTATATCAAAATCCCAGTTTAAGTTGGCAACAGGCTTGTGGTAGTAATTTCTTCTTTCAGATTTGCGCTCACCATTTAAGAACCCGCTGTTACCGTTATACTTTTCACCTCTTTCTTCATAAGTTTCAAGAGAATTTGAAAAGTTTTGATCGTGCCATTGTGGTGCACCTGTAACCAAAAAGTTAAATGCATGTTTGTCATTAGGCTTGTAACCCACAGAGAACATATAGTTTTGACCTTGACCAGCAGTACCTTCAGCATATTTTCTGTGTCCTTGCCAGTGATCCATTAGAAATGAGAAAGCCCAGCCATTGTCATTCAATCCGGTGTTGTAACTTGCAGTACCTTTAAAGTAACTGTCATTTCCGGCAAGAAATCTTACAAAGCCTCCCTGTCTTGAATCAGTCGTTTTTGATACAATGTTTACTGTACCTCCCACAGAAGATATGGCCAGTTTTGATGAACCCAATCCTCTTTGTATTTGAATAGCACTGGCAACGTCAGACATACCAGACCAGTTTGACCAGTACATTCTACCATCTTCCATTCCGTTGATGGGCTGACCGTTTAAAAGGTAAGCCGTGTTTGTTTGGTCAAAACCGCGTAAAAATATTTGTGAATCACCAAAACCTCCTGCTTGATTTGAAACATAAACAGAGGGTGTATTTTTCATAGCTTCACCAAACTCAACGTTCCCCGTAGCTTTTGCTTGAATCTGAGCAGAAGTAATTGTTGATACAGCAACGGGAGTTTTTCTGTCTGCGGCTAAATCAATAATACCTTTACCAATGATTACAACTTCGTTAAGTGCATCAGCATCTTCCTGAAGTGAAAATGACCCAAGGTCTGCAGTACCATTAGATAAAGAAAATTGTTTTCTAGAGCTATTAAAGCCCAAATAAGAAATTTCTAAGGCTCCAGAGTTTGAACTCACATTAAGTGTAAAGTTACCATCAAAGTCAGTTATGGTCCCATTTGAGGTTCCTGCTTCGATTACGCTTGCTCCGGCTAAGGGTTGGTTGGACTCGCCGGCTAAAATTTTACCGGTCACCACACCTTGCGAAAACCCTAATGAGCTTACCATTAAAAATAAAAAGAGTAGTTGTTTTTTCATAATTATATTTGTTAGTTAAAATTTATGCAAAAGAAAGAAAATTAATAGAAATACATCTTATCAAAAGGTTAAGAATAATTGATGTTAATTTAATGAATACAACAAAGGTATTTTAAATTATAGTATGCTGATTTAAAGCGGAGTAAACTTTTTAACAGGGTTGTTAACAATGAAAGTTACTATTGATATTTATAAACTTTAACAGAAAAACATCCAAAATAGTTTAAAGAGAAATTGTTTTTTCAGGAATGGCGTCTATTTCTGCTTTAAGCGGTTTAATGAACTCAAAATAGGCATCCTTAAATTCTTCTTTTATGGGCTCTGCAGCGGGTAGTGCAATAGCATAAGGGTCAACTTGCTTGCCATTGTACCAAAACCGATAACACACATGAGGACCAGTTGCCAGACCGGTGCTTCCCACATAACCAATAACATCTCCTTGTTTTACCCGATCTCCTTTTTTTACTGCTCTTTTTGACATATGCAGGTATTGAGTAGAATAGGTATTGTTGTGTTTTACCTTAACATAATTACCATTTCCTCCGGTGTATCCTGAGCGCTCTACAACACCATTTGCAGTTGATACAATGGGAGTACCGTGTGGCGCGGCATAATCTGTGCCTAAATGGGCGCGTCTTTGTCTGGTAACGGGATGAAGGCGGCTTCTGCTGAATCGGGAAGAAATTCTGGAGTAATTGAGGGGTGCTTTCAGAAAAAAGCTTCTTAGTGTGTTGGCTTTTTCGTCATAATAGTCTGAAATGTTCTGAATGCTATCTGTAGTAAATTTAAAACCATAATAAGGCTTGCCATAATGATTTAAAAGTGTTGCTTCCACATTTTCAATTCCGGCATAAAGGGTATCGTTGATGTAATTTTCATTGTAAATAATTTTGAAATTGTCACCTTTTTGAAGTTTGAAAAAATCAACTGTCCACTGGTAAACGCTAGACAACTCATGAACCAGTACTTGACTCAACCCCTCATCAACCATCGCTTGTGAAAGGGAGGAGGTAATCACTCCGGAAGCCATTCTCCTTTTTGTAGAAATGGGCAGTTTACCTCTGTATGAATAAATACTATCGCCCAAATGAATCACAACATAATCGATTCTTGAGGGCTGATAGATAAATACTTGTGCTGTATTTGTTGTATCTTTTGATTTGAGAACTGTATAAGGTCTTCCGGCTCTTAATCGTGCGACATCAACGGTATCTTTAACTTTATTTACAATGGAAAACACTTGGGCAGGAGGAACCCCTTGTTTATCCATTAAAAATCCAAAAGTTTCTCCGGACTGTATGGTGTCTCTTATTACTTGAAAATCATTTAGTGTAAACCCAAACTCTTCAATGAGTTTTGGTTCTTCTATTTCAACGATTTCTGAGTCGGCTTCAGAGTCGTTTTTGCAACTGATAATGAGTAAGGAGAGGAGAAGGAGGTAACTTAATTTTGTCAAGGCTTTTTGTTTTAAATGTTTGTTCCCCAGTTTTCAATTTCATCTTTGGACCAGAGACTTGGAAAAAAAATTCTTTTTTGATATTTGGGATGCATATACTTAGTCCATTCACTGCCGCCTGTTGCTTCAACAATTTTTGAAGAATCGCCACCACTTAAATAGTGGTTTGCAGTATCATAATGAGCCATCACCCAAGTGATATTTACAGTATAATCATAATGCCGCATCGCATTAACTAATGTTGGGTCTGTTTTAACTTCATCAGGCAGTGTTTTGAATTTGGTGTATAAATTCTTTTTGTTGTAAGTTTCAGTGAAATCTACAAATTCAACACGGTATTTTTCTTCAAAGGCTTTGAGTAACTGTGATTTTTTACCGGTTTTAAAATCTTTACCTGCTGCTTGCCAATAGAGGTGTTCTAAAGCATGTTCATAAGGAGTGTTCCTATCTATGCTGTCTCTAAAACGTTTGTCGATCAGGTTGATTAACTCTGTGGAGGCAAACTCAATTTTTCTGTATTGAGCACTTTGAAATCCGCTTGCCGGAGTCAATGTGGTTCTAAATTTCATGTATTGTTCTGCCTCCATCCCTTCTTTCATTATATTAAAAGAGGAGGTAAGCATATCAAAATATCTGCTGATGCGCATTAACTTTGAACTGAAAAAAGGGGAGTCAATATTTTTTTTAAAGGCAACTTGCTCAATTTCCCAAAGAATCATTTTAAACAACAGCTCATTGACTTGGTGGTACATAATAAAGACCATTTCGTCAGGCAAATTGGTTCGTTGAATTTGTAAATTAAGCAGGGCATCTGTTTGAATATAGTCCCAGTATGTGATGGGTTTGCCGTGTAAAAGTCCCTCCAAATGAACATCTAAATCCTGACCCAAATTAGAAAACTTGTTTTCCAATTGTTCTATTAATTCATTTGTTTTTGGAGATGTACTCATTTACTTATTTTGCTAAAACTTTAAAAGAATGCTTTAAACCCTTGAATTCGTCGAGCTCTGCTCTTAAGGAACCCACAGACAAATCTGCAACGATTTTCAAAGGAATTTTATTGTCATCGTCAGAAATCCAGACTGTTAGACTTTCCTTTTCTTTAAACACTCTTCCAGACTCAACATAAGGTCTAAAAACGAGCGTTTCAATCTGGCCAAATTTAGTCTTTAAAAGTTCTTTTCGCAAAAACTTAAGGCGAAACTTAAAACTTTCGTCTCCATAAAACATATCTACATCTGTATAATCACCTGGTTTTAGATTGCGTGCGTCAACATTGTTCCGTAAGTAGTAAAATGTTGACAGCATATCTTGTACGCCTACGGGAAAAGGATGTGTGTTCTTGGTGTTTCTTTTTCTGTCGTGTACTAGGGCTAAATTTTTAGTGTGGTCAAAATCAACAACAATGTCTCGTGTATGACCACCTTCATTGATATCTCTAATAAACCTGTATGGAATATCCTTTTTTTTGTCCATATATGTTTCGTAAATATCTTCCACTTTAAAGAATATTCTTGAAAGACCTGAATTTCTTCCATAGCCTTTTACATGGTAAACCTCTTTACCGTTTAATATGGCATTATCAACTTTTAGTGTTGCATAACCGGCAGTTAAAAATCCGGAATAGGAAACCCTGAATTTAAACCACTCACCATCCTGAAAAGCTTTTTTTTGTGCCAAAACAGGGAGACATATCATTAGCGAAATTAGAATCAAAAATGCTCTCATAGGTTTATTTGTTATTGGTTTTAACACAGCATTGCAATTGTCGTTCCACAATGATTCATTTCATTAATAACGGTTGATTTGATGATTTTGTTACAAAATTTGGTTCTAACATTATTTTTTTATTGCCAAGGGCTGGGTGTAGGATGAGGGAAGCTGGATGTCTAATTATAGGTAACAGCAATATCATCCAACATCCCGCACCCAACCTCATAATTTATCAAATGAAATCATTTCAAATTTATTACCCACAACTTTCATGGAAAACCCAAAATTATAAGGTGCCTCTCAACGATTGTTCTCGTTCAATAGATTCAAACAGTGCTTTAAAGTTTCCTGCACCAAATCCTCTGGCGCCCATTCGCTGAATAATTTCAAAGAAAAGGGTGGGTCTGTCTTCAATGGGTTTTGTGAAAATTTGAAGTAAGTAGCCCTCTTCATCTGCATCAACAAGAATTGAAAGCTTTTGAAGCTCCTTGATGTCTTCTTTCATAATTTCCATATGTTCGCCAAGCCTTCTGGGAATATCATCATAGTAAGCCTGTGGAGGTGGGGGTAAAAATTCAACTCCTCTTGCCCTTAATTGAGCGACCGTTTTGATGATGTCATCTGTAGCAACTGCGATGTGTTGTACACCGGGGCCTTCATAAAAATCTAAATATTCTTCAATCTGAGATTTTTTTGCAGCTTTTGCCGGTTCATTGATGGGGAATTTGATTCTTCCGTTACCGTTACTCATTACTTTACTCATCAATGCTGAATATTCAGTATGGATTTGTTTGTCGTCAAAGGAAAGGAAATTGACAAATCCCATCACATCTTCATACCATTTTACCCATTGGTTCATTTCGCCCCAGCCCACATTGCCTACCATATGGTCAATGAATTTTAAACCAACCGGCTCGGGATTGTAATCTGATTTCCATTCTCTATAACCCGGAAGAAAAACGCCATTGTAGTTTTTTCGTTCAACGAAAATATGAACGGTTTCTCCATAGGTATAAATTCCCGAACGCACCACCTCTCCGTGCTCATCTTTTTCAACGGTGGGTTGCATAAAGGCTTTTGCGCCGCGTTTCGTGGTTTCTTCAAAGGCTGAGGTGGCATCTTCAACCCACAGGGCGATTACTTTTACTCCATCACCGTGCTTCATTATATGCTGGTTGATGGGAGATTTGCTGGAAAGGGGTGTTGAAAGTACCAGACGTATTTTGTTCTGTTTTAACACATAAGAGGCTCTTTCTTTGTTTCCGGTTTCAAGTCCTGAATAAGCATAGGATTGAAATCCAAAAGCAGTTTTGTAAAAGTGTGCTGCTTGTTTGGCATTCCCCACATAAAATTCTACATAATCGGTACCAAGAAGGGGTAAAAAATCTTGTGCACCTTCAAATATCTTTTCGAGACCGTAGTCAACTGATTTTATTTCTTTACTCATGGTATTAGTCGTTTTGTTATTTTATTTTTCTAACCAAGATTGGTAGTAGGTTTCATCGGCTATTTTCATTGCTTCATCTGTGAGCATCAAGGGTTTGAACGTGTCCACCATAACGGCTAGTTCTTTTGTTTCTTTCTTGCCAATACTGCCTTCATAAGTGCCGGGATGTGGCCCGTGAGGGATGCCGGCGGGGTGGAGTGAGATGTTTCCGGGCTTGACACCTGTTCTGCTCATAAAGTCTCCATCTACATAATACAACACTTCATCACTGTCAATATTGCTGTGGTTGTATGGTGCCGGAATTGATTGTGGATGGTAATCATACATTCTGGGTACAAAAGAGCACACCACAAAAGCATCTGTTTCAAATGTTTGGTGTACCGGTGGCGGTTGGTGAATGCGTCCTGTTATGGGTTCAAAATCGTGAATGGAAAACGCATAGGGAAAATTATATCCGTCATAACCCACCACATCAAAAGGATGTGTAGCATAAACCATTTCAAATAGTTCGTCCCGTTTTTTTACTTTAATCAAAAAATCTCCTTTTTCATCATAATTTTCAAGTTCCAGGGGTTTTCTGATATCCCTTTCGCAAAAAGGCGAATGTTCAAGAAGTTGCCCAAACCAGTTTCTGTACCTTTTTGGCGTGTAAATGGGTCTTCTTGATTCTACAATAAAAAGCCGGTTGTCTTCAGTGTCAAAATCTATTTTGTAGATAACCCCTCTTGGAATAAGTAAGTAATCACCATATTTAAAATCGAGATTGCCCAAAAGTGTCCTCAATTTACCCGAGCCTTTGTGGATGAAGAGCAATTCATCTGCATCGGTATTTTTGTAAAAATAGTCTTGGGTTTTATTTTGAGGAGCAGCAAGGGTAATATGGCAATCGCTGTTTGTTAAGACAATTTTTCGGCTTTCGAGGTAATCTTTTTCCGGTGCAACATCAAACCCAAAGAGTTTGTAAGATTGCATATTGTTTGGGTTCACAATCTTGGGTGCTGCGCTGTATTGGTTTTTTATTTCTTTTACTTGTGTGGGTCTGTGAATGTGGTACATATTTGAATACATACCGTCAAACCCTATGGTGCCAAAGAGTTGTTCATAATACAATTCGCCATTGGGTTTTCTAAATTGCGTATGGCGTTTTGGAGGTATTCTTCCTAATTGATGATAAAATGGCATATTGATTTGTTTATCTAACAAATATCGGAAAAAAATAACAGAATTTTATTAAGATTTCATTAAAACCAAAAGCCTAAACTCACATACCATTGGCTTTGTTAATTAAAGATGTATGTTTTATTTAATAATGTACTTTTAAAGAAAAGGGTTTCAAAAATGACTGTAAAAGTTATCTGGTTTTTGTATGCCGAAATTACCGGCAGTTTTACTCTATTTATTTTGAGTATTATTATTTTAAAATTATTTTTGCCGTTTTAAAATAAATTAAACCTAATGAAATCAAAAACCTTGTTTCTTCTCTTTCTTGTTTTTGGAATTAGTTCTGAAACTGCTCAAGCACAAGAGCAAGATCAATCTTTAATTGTTACTCAAAATTTTTGGCATGGTGTGCGGGTTCACCAAGGGGAAAATCGACTTTCATTAAGAAAAACTCAAGAGCTTATGGCGTCTGTTCCATTAGCGCTTGAGGAAATAAAAAAAGCAAGAACAAATGAGGTTTTTAGTAGGATTTTTGGTGTATTAGGGGGAGCGTTTGTGGGGTATCCTATTGGTAGAGAAATAGGAGGCGGTGATCCTGAATGGATATTGGCAGGAATTGGCGCAGGGCTTATAGCAATATCAATTCCCTTTGAATCAGCTAAATTTAAACGCACTAAAAATGCGGCAGCATTATACAATGAACATAAAGGATATGCTACTAAAAGCAATGTGAATCTAAACCTTCAGGTTTCTGGAAATAGTATGGGATTGGTAATCGGGTTTTAAATCCTTAGACTAAAACCAAAAGCCTAAACTCACATACCATTGGCTTTGTTTTGTTTCTGTCGAAAAGGAGTAAAAAAGTTCAATGGGGCCAATAAAGGTATCTGATGTAAGTCCTAAAGCATAACCTCTGTGAGGAATTTGATCTATCCAGGCGGTTGATTCAAAAAGTTTATCGCCCACATTTGCGATATTAGCCACTCCCGAAAGATAGGTTTTCTTAAAAATTTGATAATCTGCTCTTAATGAAGACTTAAGATAGGTGTCTCCTCTCAAGCTTATGGCATCATAGCCAAAAAGATGAACAAAATTGTTGATACTGTTATACCCATAACCTCCCACAAAAAAATCAAGCGTAACGGTTTCTTCACCTCCAATTTTAAAACCACCTTCAGAAGAGAGGGTTAATGATAAGTCTGAATAGAGACTGTATGTATAGCTAAGGGTTGCTTTTGCAATTGAAAAGGGTTCAAAATCTTTGTTGAGTCCCGAGGCAAAAGCATAAAAATTAAATTTTCCGTCAAATAAAACTCCCTTTTTAGGAAAATATTTATTGTCTCTGTTGTCCAGGGTCAAATATCCATAAGCACTATAATAATTTGTATTTTCAAAAACAGCACGTTCATTTTCATTAATATCCTCTATTGTGCCTGAAGTGAATTTTAGTTTTTTATGTTCTGCTCCAAGTCCCAGGGAATAAATTTGCCTGAATAAGGTCTGAACATAAAACTGATTTGTAAGGTCTTCATGTTTTACCTCAATATTTGCAACAGATGGAATTGATTCTGCAATATCTGGCGGAAAAAGACTAAAATTGACATTCTTTTTAAAATTGTTATATCGTGAATGCAAACCCACACTCCAGTAATATCCTTTATCAATATAATAGTCAAAATTATATCTGATGTTGTCACCCAAAATAAAGTCAAACGAAACAATATCGTTTTTTTGAATTAAGCGTTTGCGGGTTAAGTTTACCAATGCGGCACTTTTGTACAAATCGTCATAATGTACACCCAATCTCAATAATGCCTTTGATCGTGTTTCAGCAAGTTGAAGCTTTAGGACATTTTCATTGTTTTCGTTTTCACTAAAAAAATAATTAATTTGACTAAAATTGCCCGTCGCACTCAGGTTGTTTATGCCTTCACTAAAGCGTTGATAAGTTGTTTGAATAGGTGTTTTTAATTTTAATTTCCCCAATACATAAGAACGGGTGTAGTCTTTTGTGCCTGAAATCTCGACCACGTCAATTTGAAGGCTGTCTGAAATGGCTTTTTCAATTTTATAGGGTTTTTTATATTTTTGTCTTTGGGCAAGATTTTCCAGTTCATCTCTATACTTTGAAGCTTCCTCAAACCCCACATTGATTATGGATTCTCCTTTATCAAAAGAAACGACAGAAAATTCCTCAATATCGGGATGTATGTATATATCTGTTTTCTTTCGCTTTCCTTTCATATCATTAATGGTTCTGTAATTGTTTATTTGAAGCAAAACATCGATAGCAGATTTTAAATTTTCACGAGAAGACAAGGTGTCTTGAACGTCCACTCCAATAATAATTTCAGCACCCATCTTTCTGACCTCATCTACGGGATAATTGTTTGTAACACCACCGTCTATAAGCAATTGCCCATCGAGTTCAATGGGGCTAAAAAGAGAGGGTAAAGCACCACTTGCTGAAACCGCCTGTGGTAGATAGCCTTCGGTTAACTTTACTGAGGTTCCCCTTTCAACATCTGTTGCCATACAGAAAAAGGGGATAGGTAATTCATTAAAATCATTGACATGACTCACGTGTTGGGTTAACTTTGAAATTAAATTAAACAAATTTTGTCCTTTAGAAAGGGAGGTTGGAAAGGACACTTTTAACCCATCAAACGGGAGTGAAATCGCATATTTTTCTGCATCGTTTTTTTCATAAAAGGTTTTAGCGGCTCTTGGAATATTATCTTGAATCAACTCATCAAAATCAATTACATGAAAGATAGAGTCCAGTTCTCTGGCGTTATAACCAGAAGCATATAAAGCCCCCACGATCGCACCCATACTGGTTCCGCCAATATAATCGATGCGCACTCCGGCATCTTCAATCACTTTTAAAGCTCCAATGTGAGCCAGCCCTTTTGCACCACCACCACTCAATACCAAGCCCACTTTCACATCCTCCTGCTCTTGGGAAAAGGAGATTCCTGTCAGAAAGAGGGCTATTATAAGAATGACTGTGTGTTTCATTTTATATTTTTGTAATGTTCAATTACTTTTTCGGCTCGGCTGTTGCCAATAACTTCAGCAATTTCCTTAAAACTCGCTTCAGAAATGCGCTTGGCACTTTTAAAGTGCTTCAAAAGGTCAATGATAGTCTTTTCACCTACTCCGGGGATGGATTCGAGTTCGGTTGTTAACGCTTCGTTGCTTCTTTTATTTCGGTGGAATGTAATTCCAAACCGGTGCGCCTCGTTCCGCAATTGCTGAATGATTTTCAAGGTTTCCGATTTTTTATCTAAATATAAGGGAATTGGGTCGTTTGGAAAAAATAATTCTTCCAATCGTTTTGCAATGCCCACGATGGCAATTTTTCGGCGTAAGCCCAATGTATCCAAACTTTTTAAAGCCGAATTTAACTGACCCTTCCCACCATCTATGATGATGAGTTGTGGCAAAGGTTGCTTCTCGTCGAGCAATCTTTTATATCTTCTGTAAACCACTTCTTCCATAGACGCATAATCATCGGGTCCTGTGACGGTTTTTATGTTGTATTTACGATAGTCTTTTTTGCTTGGTTTTCCGTTTTTAAAAACAACACAGGCGGCCACCGGATTAGAACCCTGTATGTTTGAGTTATCAAAACACTCAATGTGCCGGGGTTCCTCAGACAGCCTGAGGTCTTTTTGCATTTGGGCCATTATGCGGTTTTCATGGCGGTGTGGGTCTGTGATTTTTATTTGTTTGAAACGTTCCATTCGGTAGTATTTTGCATTGCGAATGGAAAGATCCAAGATGCTTTTTTTATCACCCAGTTGAGGGACGTGCACTTTAATTCCTTCCCCAACTTCTACTTCAAAGGGCACATAAATTTCTTTGGAAAGTGAGTTGAAACGTTGCTTGATTTCAATAATGGCAAGCTCTAGTAGTTCTTTGTCGCTTTCGTCCAGTTTTTTTTTGATTTCCAAAGTGTGTGACCTGATGATGCTTCCAAAAGAAATTTGTAAAAAGTTGACATAGCCAAAGCTTTCATCAGATACGATCGAGAACACATCCACATCATTGATTTTTGGATTGACAATGGTGGATTTTGATTGGTAATTTTCAAGGATTTCAATTTTTTCTTTGAGGCGTTGGGCATCTTCAAACTGGAGCTTTTCTGCATACTGCTTCATTTGGGTTTTGAATCGCTGCAAGGAGTCTTTGAAATTTCCCTTTACAATTTGCCTAATGGCGTCCATATTGTCGTGGTAGTCTTTTTCACTTTGCTTATTTTCACAAGGTCCCAGGCAATTTCCCAAATGATATTCCAGACAAACCTTATATTTTCCGGCATTTATTTTTTCCTGCGAAAGGTCATAATTACAAGTTCGTAAAGGATAAAGTCCTTTTATCAAATCCAATAAGGTCTGCACGGTTTTCATGCTGGTATAGGGGCCGTAATATTCTGAGCCGTCCTTGATCATTCTACGGGTGGGAAAAATCCTTGGGAAGCGCTCGTTTTTGATACAAATCCACGGATAGGATTTGTCATCCTTCAGCATCACATTATAACGCGGCTGGTATTTTTTGATGAGGTTGTTCTCCAGCAAAAGCGCATCAGTTTCTGATGAGACTACAATGTGTTTTATCTCATGAATTTTCCTGACTAAAAGCCGAGTCCTGGCATTGTCGTGACTTTTAGTGAAATAGGAACTAACGCGTTTTTTTAAATTTTTGGCTTTGCCAACATAAAGAATTTTACCGTTTTTATCATAATACTGATACACCCCGGCACTGTCAGGCAGGGTTGAAATCTGTATTTCTAAAGCGGTTTTTTCCATTCCTGTAAAGGTAGAAAATAGATGTGAGTTTTTGAGTTTTGAGTTTGTGAGTTTTTTGGCTGGATGCTGGATGCTGGGTGCTGGATGCTGGATGACCGATGACCGATTACTGAAGTTTGAAAATTATATTTTTGTAAATTGTACCCTGAAAAATGTAAAAGTCCCCCTCTTTTGGAGGGGGATTTAGGGGGAGGATAACTTGAAACCTGAAAGAAAAAATGGCCAAGCACAACGAACTCGGAAAAATAGGAGAAGAACTCGCAGCACAACACCTGCTTGCGAAAGGCTATAAAATTTTAGACCGTAACTATTTTTTTGAACACGCCGAGGTTGACATTATTGCTCAAAAAGATGAATATGTTGTATGTGTTGAAGTCAAAACCCGAAATTCTGACTTTTTTGGTGACCCGCAAAGTTTTGTGACTCCCGGTAAAATAAAACAAATCGTAAAAGTGATGAATGCCTATCTGGAGGAACATGACATCGAACTCGAAACCCGTTTTGACATCATCGCCGTTTTAAAAAATAAGACAACAGAGCTAGTTACTCATTATGAAGATGCATTTTATCATTTTTAATGCTTTCAAGAGCTTTGTATAAAAGAATAATTTCTAGTAAAATCAATGGAATCATTAAAATATAAGCAAACCAAGCTAGAAAAACAGTAAAGAAGAAAACAGCAACAATTATTTCAAAAACCCCTGTTGCCAATGCTGTGTTCCCCAGTTTGTCTTTGAGTTTGATGATGCCTATTCCAAACAAAATACCAATTGCACCAAAACTTAAAGACATACCACTTATAAAATATTCTGCAGGTATGACTTCTAAAAAAATGGTGACAATATCATAAATATAAATAAGAGCAGAAAATACAATTAAAACGATAGATGAAAATTTCAGTAAGGTGTTTTTTAGTTCGACGCCCAGTATCAAAAATCCTTTTATGAAAAATACAATTGAGAAAAGTATAATTACTTTCATTAAAATATAGACTGCTTTTGGATAGGGAATTTCGTTTTCCGAAAGTCTCATCCAATCTGCATAAAATTCAGGAAAACCTAATAGAAAGTAAAGACCTCCAAAAACACAAGCAAGGGTCAAGGTTTTTATCATATAATTGATTTTTGGAGGGTCAATTATAGGGGGATCATTTTCAGATACCGTTTTGTTGCTTATCGATTCAAAGTCATAATCCAAAGCTGCGAGAATGGTTTTGATAGTGTAAGGTCTTGGTGATACTTCACCAGCTTCAATACGCTGAATTGTGCGCACGTTAATGTTGCATTTTTCCACCAAATCTTCTTGGGTGAGTCCTTTCTTTTTTCGTAAATCAAGGATTTTTTGTCCTAACTCAGGTTGTTTCATTTTTTGCTAATTGATTGATGTGGCAATACTACGAATGAACACCTCAATGTACAATTTTTTTCCTTGTATTTCACCCGACATTCACCCGACATTGCACGGCATAACCCTTGAATTAGAAACCCTCTCAGGGTTCTAAACCCTGAGAGGGTTGAAATTGAGCATTTAAAAAAATTTAAAAGGAACTCTATCCCAAAAAGGATTTTTGTTTGTTATAAAAAGCATCGGCTTGGAGTTGTAACAATTCCCTTGCTTTTTTACGTTTGTAGTCATAAAGTTCTTGTTCTTCAGCGATATCTGCATATACGCGATTGTTAACTTCGGTATCTGTTTGCAAGACGGCTTTTCGTTGGTGTGCCTGTTGAGCGACCCAGGTTTCCAGGGCACTTTCTTCTTCCTCGAGTTTGAGGTCATAAGCACCTTTTGGCGAAAGCAACTTGGCGATGATGGGTGCCGTTTCAATGGCTAAAAACAAGAGCATAATAAAAAGGGACGGAAGCAGCGGTAGCGTATTGAGTGCATCTACCCGTGCCATCAGACCATGAAAGCCGTCAATGACCGGTTGGGTTTCGGTTACTTTGGTGTTGTAGTGTGTGGTTAAGAGGGCGATTTGATTTTCGGCCTCCTTTATTTTTTCGTTGTTGGCTTGTTTCAGATCCTGAAGGGCTGCCAGTTCAGCATCGTGTTTTTCGCGTTTTTCTTTATAAACGGGTCCTTTGCCCAGTTTTTGGGTGCCGGCGGTGCCTTCAGCTTCTGAAATATAGGTGGCATACAAGCTGTTTACTTCGGCTTCCTTGGTAGAAATTTCATTTTTTAAAGAGGTGATTTCCGCTTCAAGCGTGTTTATTTTTGGTGTGAATTGGGTGGCAATTTGTTCCTGATTGGCGAGGGTCAAATCGTTTTTTCGCTCCAGCAATACCTGATTGATTTCCTTTTCAAATATTTTCAATTCCAAAGGTTTTGCAATCACAATGGCAATAATCACGGCAAGCAAGATACGCGGGGAAGCTTGCATGAGTTCACTCTTGAAGCTGTTTTTGTTTTTAATAGTGGAAACGATAAAGCGGTCCAAATTAAAAATAAGGAGTCCCCAAACCAACCCAAAAGCAATGGCAGAGATATAATTGTCAAAAACCGTATAGAGCGCGTAAGAAGCAGCAATAAAGGCCATCACGGCGGTGAAGAAAACCGTGGCGCCAATGCCGGCATATTTTGTTTGTTCGCCGGGAGAACAGGAGTCGAGTATTTTTGTATCTGCGCCGGAGCAGAAAATAAAAAAGCGTTTTAGCATGATGAATGATTTTGATTGATGAAAACCTAAAACGCTCTTTTATAGCAAAATGTTGTCTGAAGTATTGAATTTAACCCTCTCAGGGTTTAAAACCCTGAGAGGGTTGGGGCTTAATTGAAAGAGTTTTTTTATTCCTCTTGTTCAACATTGAATTCTATATCCCAACGCTTTAAATAATCTTGTAATGGTTCAAACCCCATTTCTGATCTTCGTTTATTTACAGTTTCAGGATTAGATAGTTCGTACAATACCCATTTGTTTCCTTTTTTTGTCACTTGAGTTCCGTATACTTGAGGTTCGCCATCCATCATCATTGTTCTGTCTTTCATCATAGCGATTTGTGTTTTTTTGAGGTCTCCGTTTTTTGCGGACTGTTCCAAAAGTGGTAAATATTTTTTCCGATTGGCATTATCTCCGTGTTGAAAAACGAGCCATATAGCTCTCATTTGAACAACATCAACTTCGTCCAATGTCGGCATTCCACATTTTTCAATCAGGCTAATTACTGTTGTGAGATTTTGTCGGTCAATTTCGGGATTTATTGTTCTGCCATCAGTTCGCATACTTTGGTCACTCTCAAACACTTTTTGTAATATTTCTTGTTTCTGCTCACAATCAACATGAACTAATTCTATTGTCGGTTGATATTCGACGGCTTTTTGGATTCGTTCGATAAGTTCTTTGTCGTGCGCGGTAGCTTTTCTTAAAATTAATTCTTTGACCTGACCATTTTTGTCAACATAACTATCTGTCGTCCATTCATCAGGGTTCTGGATATTTCTGACGGAATCAAGACTTATTATCTCACCTTTTTCATTTTTAACTACCAAAGCTTCTAAATCGGGGAATTTTTTTTGCTTTGCTCTATCAATCAACTCTGTATCGGAAAGCTTGGTTAATCCTTCAGGATTATATGCATTGTCCTTGCAAGAATTTAGAAATACTATGAGTAGGCTGTAGATGTATATTTTGTATTTCATTTTTTTGTTTTCTCAAATTGAGTAGAATATGGCTGTGAAAAAAGCAGAGGTACCAATGCCGGCATATTTTGTTTGTTCGCCGGGAGAACAAGAGTCGAGTATTTTTGTGTCTGCGCCGGAGCAGAAAATAAAAAAGCGTTTTAGCATGATGGATGATTTTTGATTGATGAATTACTAAAACGCTCTTTTATAGGAAAATGTTGCCTGAAGTGTTGAATTTAACCCTCTCAGGGTCTGAAACCCTGAGAAATTCTTTAAGGTTGGATTTGATGAGGATTTAATTTTTTGAAAGGTATTTAAACAGTTTTTCACAACTTTGGGGCATAATATGAGGTCGCTTAACACATTTTATACTATCTAATTTTTCATTTAATTCCAAAGTGGGTAAACCGATGCTCAATCTGTTTTTATTTATTAGTTCTCTGTTTTCAATCATTGAGGCATAATAAGTATCTTGGCTTTGATATGTGCCATAAATTTGAGGTTTGTCATTATAAAGATGGTATTGGTCAATAATATTCCCAAGAATTCTTGGCTCGGCTTTTCCTTGTGAAATAAACTCTTTGAGCTTTGGCACGAAGTAATTCATTCTAATAGAATCTTCTGTGTGAAGTAAGATACCAGAAATATCAGTGGGTACAAAATCTATATTCATGTGTCCCACTATTTGGTCATCCGGATAGCCAATTTCTTCAAATATCGCTATGAGTCTGGCGGTATTTACATCATCAATACTGTCTTGTTTATTGCTGTTTTCTTTATATCGTTCGTGATTACCTCTATAAAACTGGTCCTTTTGCATCATGGCTTGAATTTCATTCCTCAATTCGATATCGATAGTTTCTAAATAAGTTTCTCGAAGTTGGTCATAGTTTGATATGAGTGCGTTTCCTTTTTCAGTAGCCAAAACATCATCATAAATAGTATCATCAATAAAGGTTTGTATGTTACCTCCATCTTGGATGGCTTTTTCAATGAATTCAATAGCGAGGTCTTTTTTATTTAAACGAGCAGCTAGCTCAGCTATCTTTGACAACTCGTTAAAAAATGGAGTGTTTTTTGGTTCACAATTTTTAAAAGCTTCTTGATATAAACCAAATGATTTTTCATAGTTTTCTGACCAATATTCATACTCAGCTTCATAGATTAAGGGGTAGTAATCAGAGATATAATCGCAGGGAGCAGTTTCTTGCTTGTTGCAGGCGCTCAAAAGAATAATAAAAAGTATGTACTTGAAATTTGTCATGTTTTTAATTTATTATGTGCATATCATTTTGAATTCAAAGTTGAGCACTGATTGATTTTTAGTTTAAAAAGGCAGGGAATTATTCTTGAATCGTTATTCTTAAACGATCTTTGCCGTTGTCTCCTTTTTCAAAATTAATACAAAAGCTTTCTTTGTTTATTCTAATTTGTTCAAATTTATCCTTGAATTCATTGACGCTAACTTTTGTATCATCTAAATAAAAATCACCTCCATTTTTTTCAGTCTTTTCAATGAGTTCCATTGGATCCGGGACTGATGGCATCGGCGGTGCCGGTGGTGCGGGAGGAACGGGAGGCGCTTCTCCAACTTTCGGCGCAGGAGGTGCGGGTGGTGCCGGTGGCGGAGCAGGAAAACGAGGAAAAGGTTCAGCATTTTCTTTTTGCTGTGCTGTCATTTTGCTATATATAAGAGTTATTCTGCCAACTTCAGAACTAACTATTCGCATATTGTCCCTGGCCATGTTGTTGTATTTTTTAGCCAGTTTATTGTATTCTTTAACTTCGGCTTTGGTGGCTTTTTCTTGTAGTGATTCCGTTTGCATTGAATTTGAAGATTGTTCTTTTACAATGACTTCTTTGGTACTGAAACCATACAATAAAATTGCCACTAATGGCAGTATTAAAAGGCTTCGTAGCCAGATGGCTTGTCTTGATGTTTGTTTTTTCATAACTGTAAATCGTTTTTTGATGAATGAATAATTAATTGAGTTTGCCAATGATGGCGTGGTGGCATGTGATGAGAATGCCAGTAAGAGTTTTTGATAAGCAGCCGTGTCAGTTCCCCGGTTTATAACAGCGCGGTCTGCTAAAAATTCGTGATTGAGTTTAATACTCTTTTTTATAAAATAAAGCAAGGGGTTAAACCAAAATACTATCTGTAAAAGTTCCACAGCCAGTATATCGATGCTGTGTTTTTGTTTGGCATGAATGTGCTCGTGTTCAATCACCTCGTCAGGTATTTCCCTCGCTTCAAACTTTTGCTTGTTGATGAAAACATAGTTTAAAAAAGTATGTGGAACTACAGGAATTTTCAGTAAGATATGGTTAATGGAATCGCGAGTGAATTTTGGGTTGTTCTTGATTTTTGAAACCAGCTGGTTGAGGTTTTTCCCAAATTTTATACTAAAAAAAATAACACCCAAAACATACAAACCCCATAATATAAAAGGCCAAATATTAACCGAAGCTTCGGGAGCTGCCGTAAGAAAGGAATTATCAAAAAATATAGGACTAGAGCTGACGGGCACTTCCACATAACTCGTAAAGGTGATTAATGGAATCAGGAAAGCTACCGGTAAGGAGCCTAGTAAATAAAATCGTTTGAAAACGTGCATGTTTTCGTTTTCCAAAACGAGTTTATAAAAACCATACAAAATGGTTAGTATAACAGCTGATTTTAATAGATACATTTCCATTACTTTTTCTTTTTGATTTCTGAATCGATTATTTTTTTGAGGTCTTCCAGTTGCGCTTTGCTGAGGTCGGTTTCCTGTGTGAAGAAAGAAGCGAACTGTGCAGTATCATTGTTAAAGAAACTTTTAATAAGGCCGTTGACCTGTTTTGAGAAATAGTCTTTCTTTTTTACCAAAGGGAAGTACTCCCGGGAGCGGCCTTCCTGCTTGTAATCTACAAAACCCTTGTCCTGCATCCGTTTTAAAAGTGTGGCAACGGTTGTGGTTGCCGGTTTTGGTTCCGGATAGGCTTCAATCAAATCCTTCATAATGGCGCGCTTTTGTTTCCACAAAAGTTGCATGAGTTGTTCTTCGGCTTTGGATAATTGCATGGCTTAGAAATATATTAACTCTACAAATGTAGAATAATATTTTAATTCTACAAATATAGAATGAATGTTTTTTCAAAACCCTCTTAGGGTTCTATCCCGAAGTGTCGGGACTGAGAGGGTTGAAGCCCAACGGAATTTAAATTACATTTATCAAAGATTTTGAAATATGCTCACCCAACAATAACTCCTGAAAAGAAGCAACTCCACTGCGAAATGTGTAAAGCTAATGAAAATCTTAAAAGCTAAGACCTGCCCAATTCCCCAAACGATATCGCCGAAACCAATGTGTTGCTTTGAAACAGTAAACCTGCTAATTGAGAAGAACAAATAAAAAAACAAAACACTTCGCGAGAAACATCATAAATTAGTGTTGGTATTGGTAGCGATAAAACTCTACGAAACCCGGTCGTTTTATTGTGTTTCGAGAGGTAAACAGAGATTTAGAACCCACAAAAAGGAATGATGAACTTTTCATAAGACTAAAACAAAGATTTTGATAAACATTTCCTCAGTAAGGGTCTTAGGGACGCATATACTCAGTAATACGAGGGTAATTATTTAGGGATTAAAACCAAACTCAAAGAAAATTTCATTCTAGTAATGGAAGTAGTTAATTTATAGATTAAATTTTAAGAACTCTTTTTGTAAGGGTAACTCCATTAAATTCTATCTGTACTAAATATACACCAGTTTTTAGCGATGCCATTTGTAGTGAAGCTGTATGACTATTAATATCAGCTTTGTTCATTATCTTTCGTCCTTGTAAATCAAATACATTAACATGCCAAATGCCAGATTGAAAATTTGATAGAGATATTAATAATTCATTATCTATAGGGTTGGGGTAAAGTTGAATTTCTTCTTTTTCAATACTAATTTGAAGGTCTAAAAAATTATCATTATAATCTGCAATTTCAAAATCATCAAAATAAAACCCATCAGATTGATTAAATCCATCACTATTTAAACTAAAACGAAAACGTAGCTGATTAAAACCATTATAGTTCTCCAAGTTTTGTTGATATAAATTCCATGATTCATTCCTTTCAAATACCTTCAGAATTTCCCAATCAACTCCATTATTTGTGCTTATGGAGAATGTAGCGTTATCATTTAAGGCAAAACTGTTTTTTGTCATAAAAGATACAATTGGATTTACCGTATCGCTAAAATCGAATGTTGTGTTTAGTGTAAAAAAGTTAGTTGTACCACTAAGGTAGCTCCTTTCTTCACTATCTCCAAAACTAAAATTACCACTGTAAGAGTCATCATCTATAAGACTCCAAATTAAGTTGTTTCCACTAGCTGTCCATTGAGAACTTCCAGATTCTGCATCGTCAAAAAAAAGCACATTTTTATTTGCGACAGGTATGGTAATATCAATGCTTTTGTTTTCAACTCCTTCTTGAAAAGTAGTTAAGGTAAGAATGAAAGAATTCTCCTCAAAATTGGAAGGGATTTCAATAGTAAAAGGATTTCCAGAGTTATCCTGCCGTGTTTGAGTAAATATGTTTCCATAATTTTGAGATGCACTAATCACTATGGACGGATGATCTGCACTTACAGCGACTGAAACATCAAGTGCTGTGTCTAACCCAATATTTTTGGATTCAACTGTGAGTGTTATTGTCTCGCCCGGTAAAGGGTTTCCTGTTATGCTATGGCTTTGTACATCTACATAACCTCCAGCTATCCAAGATTGAAAAAACATGGGATGTACATTTTCTTCAACTAAGTCAAGTATGGTACTTGGAGGTGGCCAAAAACCTTGGCCTCCAATTTCTGGTGTCCAAGTATGGATACCTTGGTTATACAAATATTGGTCTGTTGTGCCACATGCCATATATCCTATAAGGTCAATACCCGCTCCATAAATATAATCATTTTCACTTAAAAAATCCGATGCCCATTCAGAATAAACTCCAAATTCTGTAAAATTATAATTCAAATCAATAGGCATAATATATGATCCAGCTGTAGAATGTATGGTAAAACTACTAGCGGGATTGATTTGTGTTACAAAATCTCTAACAGCAATAGTTTCTTCTTCAGAAAAAACAAACTCACCACGATAAATATCTGAACAGGGGTTTGGCGAGGAGCAAAAATCATCAAACCCAAAGGTAATGTCATAATTACGGTTAAGATCTATACCAATGCAGCTAGATCCACTAATTATTTTTCTGTTTTTTCTCCAAAAACCACCTCCGTTTGGTTCAGTTAAGCGGTTGTACTCATAGCCATCGGGATTTACAATAGGGACAAAATAAAGCTCTCTATTGTCTAGTAAATAGGTTACTTGTTCATCAATGCCATAATTTTCTAATAACCAAAACATATAATTTAATGCTACAGACATTGACAAAGGTTCACGTGCATGGTGCAAGGCATCAAAATAGGCCTTGGGTTCGGCTTCGTTTACTGTCGGATTATCAGATATTTTAACCATCCAGATTTCTCTGCCTTCAAAAGTAGTACCTATACTAACTTTTTGGGTAATGAGCGAGGGGTAGTTTGCATACATTTCATCAAGCTTGTCTTCTACCTCACTTAAAGTATAAAAACCACCCATAGAACCAAGACCAAAACCTCCACCTTGGGTATTTGACCGATTCATTGAACTCATTTTAATAGAATCTTCTTTAAGCATTTTTTGGTAATACTCTCTATAATCAGGAATAATAACTTCAAACAATGCATTATGTTGGTTTAGCCTAACTATTTCATCTTGATTAACATATAGGATAAGATGTTGATCTTCTATTTGTAAATGATCCAAAGGAATACTTAATGTTTTTAGGGTTTCTATAGTTTTTTTATTAGTTATTGGTACACCTATTTTTGAATAAATTTCTTGACTAATAGAGATATAACTTAGGCAAAAGATTAAAACCGAAAGTGAAATTTTACTTTTCATAGAAACAATTTTATTTTTTAAGTAACTACCTAATATTGGAATGATTTAAAATAAACAAGTAATTTTATTTACCACCAAAAAAATTAGATATACATAAAGGTACTAAATTTAGTAAGCAAATGAAATTAAAAAACTTGCTAAATAAATAAATTTAAAAAAACGTTTATTTTTGATAAAAATAATAATTAAAGATTCCTTAAGAAGCTATTAAATTAGCTTATAAAGACAGAAGGGGGGCGATAATAAAATCCTTACATTTGGCAAAAATTATTATATATGCTCACCCAACAACAAATCCTTGAAAAAGCGGTTCCAGCTGTGAAATGTGTAGCGCCACTGTAAACCTTAAAAGCTTTGACCTGCCCAACTCACCAAGCGATATAACCGAAACCAATGTACTGCTTTGTGAGACCTGTTTGGGACAGATTGAAAACCCTGATACCATAGGCTCTAATCACTGGAGGGTTTTTGAATGACAGTATGTGGAGCGAATTTCCTGCTGTACAGGTGCTTTCCTGGCGCATGCTTAACCGCTTGAAAACCGAAGGCTTGCCCCAGGACTTGCTTGAGATGTTATATCTGGATGAAGATACCCTGGCGTGGGCAAAACTTCCGGTGAAGGAAAAGGGGAAGGAGACACCATTAAACACATCGATAGTAATGGTATGATTTTGGAAGCCGGAGATACCGTGTTTTTAATCAAAGATTTAGACGTTAAAGGATCTTCCATCACAGCGAAAAGAGGAACTGCGGTGAGACGCATTTCCCTCGTTCACGAAAATGCCGAACAAATTGAAGGGAAGGTTGATGGGCAGCAAATTGTGATTCTGACCAAGTTTGTGAAGAAGGTGTGATTCCTAGACTATAGACAAGAGATATAAGGCAACAAATCCCGCAATTTGCGGGATTTTTTATTTATAACTATTTACTCATCTCAGTAAAATAATGAAAAAACTGCGGAATGGTTTCGATCCCTTTCAGGTAATTCCAAACGCCAAAGTGTTCATTGGGCGAGTGAATCGCATCGCTGTCTAGTCCGAATCCCATTAAAATGGTTTTGCTTTTAAGTTCTTTTTCAAAAAGAGCAACAATCGGGATGCTGCCACCGCTGCGTTGCGGGATGGGCGTTTTTCCGAAAGTGGCTTCATAAGCTTTTTCTGCCGCTTTGTATTCCATACTGTCAATGGGTGTGACATAAGCCGTCCCGCCGTGGTGAGGGGTGACTTTTACTTTTACGGCTTTGGGAGCGATGCTTTCGAAATGTTTTTTAAACAATTCGGTGATTTCTTTCCAGTCCTGGTCGGGAACCAATCGCATACTTATTTTGGCGTACGCTTTACTGGCAATTACTGTTTTGGCGCCTTCACCTGTATAACCACCCCAGATGCCGTTGACATCGAGTGTGGGTCTTATGGAGTTGCGCTCGTTTGTAGTATAGCCTTTTTCGCCATAGACATCGTCTATGTTCAGCGCTTTTTTGTATTTCTCAAGACTGAAAGGGGCTTCGGCCATTTTGGTTCTTTCTTCTGTGGTGAGTTCCTGTACCTTATCGTAAAAACCGGGAATGGTGATGTGGTTGTTTTCGTCGTGCAGCGAAGCAATCATTTTTGCAAGGATATTTATTGGATTTGCAACGGCACCTCCATAAAGTCCCGAGTGTAAGTCGCGGTTGGGCCCGGTGACTTCCACTTCCACATAACTGAGGCCGCGCAGGCCTGTTGTAATGGACGGGACGTCTTTGGCAATCATTCCGGTGTCGCTGATTAGGATAACATCATTGGCGAGTTTTTCGCGGTTGCGCTCCAAAAACCAGCCCAAGCTCACACTGCCCACTTCTTCTTCACCTTCTATCATAAACTTGACGTTACAGGGCAACTGTCCGGTTTTGGTCATGTATTCAAGTGCTTTCACGTGCATATACATTTGACCTTTGTCATCACAACTTCCGCGGGCAAAAATGGCACCTTCAGGGTGGATGTCGGTTTTTTTGGTTATCGGATCAAATGGCGGGCTGTGCCACAAATCCAAGGGATCCGGTGGTTGCACATCATAATGTCCATAGACTAATATGGTTGGAAGTTTTTTGTCAATTATTTTTTCACCATACACGATGGGATATCCCGGGGTTTCACATATTTCCACTGTGTCACAACCGGCTTTTTCAAGACTGGTTTTAACGACTTCAGCTGTAGCGATCACGTCTTTTTTATAGGCTGAATCGGCACTGATGGATGGAATTTTTAATAAGTCAATGAGTTCGGTGAGAAAACGTTCTTTGTTTTCTTGGATATAGTTCTTTGCGCTGTCCATAGTATATTTTTAGTGAATCGTAAAAATACAAAAAAGAGGCATTTTTAGCTAAATGTTTGTTTGTTAATTAGATTTCTTATGTATATTTGCCGTCCCAAAGCGGGCGTGATGGAATTGGTAGACATGCCAGACTTAGGATCTGGTGCCGCAAGGTGTGAGAGTTCGAGTCTCTCCGCCCGCACAGAAAGAAAGCTCTTCAGAAATGAAGGGCTTTTTTAGTTTTAGAATTTATACTTTTTCCTTGATTTTTAAGTTATTTCAAGTAAAATAACCACCTTAAAGTTCCTTAAACTTTAGTATTTTTACACCTGAAAATAACAAAACCTTATGAGCACTTCTTTTGAAAAATACCAAAAACGCAGGTTGATTTCTTCTTATTTTTCTGTGGTGATTAGTATTTCGCTCGTGTTGTTTCTGCTTGGGCTTTTGGGTCTTCTAGTGTTGAACACAAAAAAAGTAGCCGATCATTTTAAAGAACAAATTGCATTGACAATTTATTTAAAAGATACCGCAAAAGAAGTTGAGATTAACCAAATGCAAAAAAGCCTCTCCCTGGCAGAATACACAAAAAACGCAACCTATGTCCCAAAAGAAGTAGCTGCAGAAAATCTAAGCGTTGAAATTGGAGAAGATTTTATAGATTACCTGGGAGATAACCCGCTCCAAAACTCCATAGATGTCTATCTCAATGCAGATTTTGTCACACCCGAGTTAATGAACTCCATCACTTCTGAGATTTTATCCAAAGGCTTTGTAGATGAGGTGGTGTATGACAAACCCTTGATTGCATTACTGAATGATAATGTAAAAAAAATAAGTCTTTGGGTGCTCATCATTAGCGGAATTTTCACTTTTATCGCAGTCCTTTTAATCAACAGTTCCATAAGACTTTCTGTGTACTCAAAGCGATTTATCATCAAAACCATGCAAATGGTTGGCGCCACAAAAAGTTTTATTAGAAAACCTTTTATCTGGAAAAGCATCAAATTGGGAATGGTGGGAATCATATTGGCGTGGATTGGAATGGGAATCGTGATTTACTATTTAAACCAAACCTTCCCTGAATTGCTTTTGCTGGAGGAGCCATTAATTTTAGTAGCCTTATTTCTCTTTATTTTTGTACTCGGGGTTTTTATTACCTGGTTGAGTACCTTTTTTGCAACACAACGGTTTTTGAATTTACGTACAGACGAATTATATTATTAAAAGTTAGAAGTACGAAGTTAGATATACGAAGTTTATGCGAAAAAATGATTTAAAAGATAGGACAAAGAAGTTTGCGGTTGATTGCTGGACTTTGTGTAGTAAACTTCCAAAGACAAGAGAATATAATGCCTATGTAAACCAATTGATAAAATGTTCAAGTTCTGTTGGAGCAAATTACAGAGCCTCTCAAAGGGCTAAGTCAACAAAGGACTTTATTAATAAACTAAAAATTGTGGAAGAAGAAGCGGATGAATCGGGCTATTTTCTGGAGCTTTTAGGCATTGTTTCAGATAAATATTTGGAAGAAATAAGTAGATTGCAAAAGGAGTCTGAGGAACTTTTAGCAATTATGGTTTCATCAATTAATACAGCAAGAAAGAAAATATAAATTAAATTTTAGATTGCAAAAGTTAGAATTTAACTTCTAACTTCGTACTTCTAATTTATTACTTTGATTATGGGTGAACAGAAAAGAAAATTAGAAAACAAAGAAGAATTTATTTTCCAAAAAGAAAACTACAAATGGATGCTAATTGGTATTGGTTTTATTTCTCTGGGATTCATTTTGATGTTGGGTGGCGGTAGTGACGACCCCAATGTGTTTAATCCCGAAATCTATAACTGGCGACGCATCAGATTGGCTCCTGCCCTGGTTCTCATTGGGTTTGCCATTGAAGTATATGCCATCCTTTTAAATCCGAATAAAAAATAGATGACCTATCTCGATGCACTCATTCTGGGAGCGGTTCAAGGATTGACAGAGTTTTTACCTGTTTCCTCAAGTGGACATCTCGAAATTGGAAAAGCCCTGCTGGGAGACCAAAGCATTCCGCAGGAAAGTTTGTTGTTTACTGTGGTTGTTCATTTTGCTACCGCATTAAGTACCATAGTGGTTTTTAGAAAAGACATCGTCGAAATTTTTAAAGGCCTGTTTCAATTTCAATGGAATGACGAATTCAAATTTTCGCTTAAAATCATACTATCTATGATTCCTGCGGCTTTTATTGGTTTTGTTTTTAGTGAAGAATTGGAAGCCTTTTTTAGTGGTGATTTACTTTTGGTTGGCTTTATGTTGATTGTTACCGCACTGTTACTTTGGCTTGCAGACCGTGCAAAAGACACTGTCAAAGAAGTGAGTTTTAAAAGTGCTTTTGTTATTGGTGTTGCTCAGGCCATTGCCATTCTTCCCGGTATTTCACGCAGTGGTGCGACAATCGCAACTTCGGTGATGCTTGGGATTGACCGTGGACGAGCCGCTCGTTTTTCCTTCTTAATGGTGGTCCCACTTATATTAGGAAAAATAGCCAAAGACATTTTAAGTGGAGAGATTTCACCTGAAATGAACAATCTGGGAATTCTTATAGCCGGTTTTTCAAGTGCTTTTATTTTTGGAATCCTTGCCTGCACCTGGATGATAGCGCTGGTTAAGAAAAGCAAACTATCTTATTTTGGCGTCTATTGCTTTATCGTTGGGGTACTTTGTATTGTATTTGGATATTATTAATGCAGCGTTTTTATTAGAAAAGTACCTGAACTTAAATCCAAAGAAAGCTAGCGGCCTGCATTTCTTTCATCCATTTCTTCTTTCAATTGTTTTTTCAAAGTGTGGTTTGGAACCATCACAGCCAGAAACAACAATAAAACCACACCCGAAGATACATTAAGCTCCCAATTGCCCGTGAAAAGGCTGTAAATCATATAGGTTGCATAAATAACAAACAGCACCAGTGAGACATTCAAAATAGAACTTGCTGATTTATGTTTGCTTTTTAATTGCTCATCACTCAGATTTTTAAGTTGTTCTTTATTCATTTCATTTTGTTTTAAAATTACTGTCTTTTTACGAGTGCATAATAATCATTATCCAAAGGCAGATAGCCCTGGTCATAGACAAAATAGTAAACGGTTCCTGCTTTGGTGGTGTAGATACTGGTAATTAAATTAAAGTCAAAACCCATTTTAGATAGTTTATCATGGGTGGTTTTGCTTTTGTCATTGGGATTGAGAGCTTCTAAAATGCGGTAGTTTTTACGCAGCTTATTGTGTGTGTTGCGTATAAGGTTTCTATCATCTTTATTAAATTTATTGTTGTGAGAGTTCCTGCAATAGTCGCTGCAAAACTTTTTATCAGCTCGCCCTCTGATTTTTTCACCACATTCTATACATTTTCTTTCCATAAGAATCTATTTTAAGCCGGTGGGGAGAAGTATAAAGATAAAAAAACTTTTTTATCAAGATGTTTTTTTTAAGGAGCTTGGATTTTGGGCAGAACCATTCAATTATTGCAGGTGTTTAACAAATTTTGGTATATTTGAGTTCTCCCCTTGGTCTCTGAAGTTTTTTATCATCCGAAGGTTTATCAAAGGGTGATAAGGAAAGAGATCCTTGTTGATAAAAAAGAATATGTTGGATATACTATTGTTAGCAAACATTTGATAAGATTACATTTAATCAATGAAAGAATATTTATTTTCAGAAAATGAATTAGAATTAATAAAGTTCTTAAAAATCGATTCACCTAAAAAAATCTGGTGGGAACCTATATGCTATATTTTTGAATATGATAATTTCTATATCGAACTAAGTATAGAATCTGCCAAAAAAATAAACCTCGGCTCTATCCCTGAAATTAACGAACGTATTTCTGATTTTGATCAATTTGTAATGATTGCAAAATTGAAAAGAGTAAATCTAAAATTTAAACTACAATCAGGCTCGGAATTAATAAGTGAAGATGAAAAGATAATTGAAGTCAATATTGTTAGGACTTTGCTCTTATATTGTCAACATATACAATCAAAGGATGATTCACATTATTTCACTCTTGATAGTTGCCAGATAAATCCAATGTCTGAAATTAATAAGGAATTAAAAGTAAAATGGACTTGTCTCGCCGATGTTGGCTTGTGGATAAGATTAGAAAATAAGATTCTAAATTGTTTTATAATTGAAAATGATGACGATTTTTCAACGAATTCTCATTGCTATCAAAATGACAATTTAAAACAAGATAAAAACGAAATTTACAGTTTTATAGAAACGGATTAAAAAAAAACGTTTGCTAACATCGGCCCATAAACTATAGCTTCTACCTGCTCACTCGGAAAATCCGTGAGGATTTTCCTCAGGTTTGGGTTTTGTTTGCTAAATTAGTTGATGAATTCACGCCACAGTTTATAGCCGCGGGACGTTGTGTGTAACTATGAAGAAAATCGTGAAAGAATGAAAAATTTGATATTTTTAATTTCGATACTTACTACAAACTTTGCTTTTGGACAATTAGTTTCACCTACTTTTTTCGATATTATTATAAATGTGACTGAAAATGGCAATGATTACAATAATATTAGTGAGTTTTACAAAAAACAGGCTAATGAAAAAGAATTTATAAAAACAAGAGGAATACATGAAAGACTAATAGAACCACGAATAGATGTAATCTATTTTATTGAGTATAAAAATAATGATAAACAAATTGCACTATATTTTTATATGCCATTTTCACAAGAAGTAGAAAACAAATCAGTTTTTAAAATGCCAATTGGACAAGAGCTTAAACAAGACTTTGGAATGTTCCTAATTAATGAAATACGTTTTGATTTAACAGATTTGAAGAATGGAACTTATTTTATCGATTATTTTAAAGATTTAAGATTAAAACCAAATTCACACGAAATAAAACCGACAGGAGAAGGCTTATCAATTATAAACATTCCATCTGAAACACTAAAAAAATGTAAGATTTCAAATGAATTTATTTCAAAAGAGAATTATGCAAAAAATGAAAACTAAAATCTACATACTTTTATTTTCTCTTATCATTTCCAATTTTAGTTTTGGACAGGATCACTTTTTGGTTATGAAAAATGCCGTAAAAGGTTTAGATTTAGAAAAAGCAGGTAATCAATCTGATACAATCTACATTAAGGAGAATAAGTATGTTTTAAACAAATCCGAAAGAGATTCAATATTCAATTCCGTTTATTTACAAGAGAAAACGCAACAGCTTTTATATAGCTACGAAACAGTAAACAACAATGATATTTTCCTTGCTGAAAATCATTTTAATTTCCTTTCTGTTCTTAATTCAAATTTGGTTCATTATAAAAAGAAAAGAAAGCTGTTAATTGACAGGATAAAGCACGATGAACAAACCATAACAACAAAGAACAGAAATATACAAACACATAGTGACAAGATTAGTCCGTCAAAATTCAAATCATCTGCTAATAAACAATCTGTAAGGATAGAACAGCCTTACTATTCAAAAGAAGAAGCACTAACTCAATTTATGAATAAGGTAAAAATTGAGGAATATGTTGATTTTTCTTATTCTCATTTTTTGTTTGTTGAAGTAAATTATCGCAAAGAACAATCAATACAAAGTATTGAATATCCATCTTATTCAAGTTTATATGGTGGACAATTCAAATTTGCCCCAACAAAAGAAATAATTCGAAAAATCAAGAAACTAAAAATAACAGAAATTGACTATATGCCAAATTATGTAACCTTTTCGCCAATGCACGCAACGACAGAATTTATTGGACAAATTGTAATTTACTATGAAAAATAATAGCTACACACAACAGCGGTTTTGCAAAAGCGGGGGTTTTGTGCTTCTATGAAAGTTTAGTGCTAAATCCAAGTTTTGTGCTTCTAATGAAGTTCAGTGCTAGAAATCCCCGCTTTTGCAAAGCCGCAAAACGTTGTGGGTAATGGTAGAACAGACATATCGAAAAAGAGAATGAATGAAACAAGAAAGAGGATGAGAATAGAAATTAAAGAGCTTTGGAAGAATTTTATTCCTTGTTCATTCATTGTATTTTTTACTGCTTTATTATTTCCAACAACTACTCTTGCTCAACCCGGAGCACACGGTGGAATGCTAAGTTTCAAACTATTTAAGGATGGACATTTCGTTAACTTGCCCAATAAAAATTGGGAAATTGTGCCTAAGAATATAACTTCTGCAGATAGCACTGACCATCAATTAGTATATGCTTTATTGGAAAATAGTCGAAAAACTGACTTTTATTATGTGATTCCAGAACCTACACCAGCTGGAGGAAAAGTTCAAGATGATTTTCATTTAGACATAGTTCATAAAGGAGATACTATGCGTATATTTCCGCCAAGCATTCAATTTCAGAGTATTGAGCTAGACAGCATCCCATTCAAAAAAGGCACTTATAAAATACCACAAAACATTTATGACCTAAAGGAGATTTCAAAAAAGAGAAAAGGATATTATGATAAAGTTCCTGTTCCAAATATTTATGGTGATTGGGATTTATTTACGAGAGATACATATAAATCTTATATAGAAAAAACAGGAGATATAGATTATGAATCTTCATACGGTAGAAACTATTCTGACTCTCAAAACGACTGGCGTAATTGGCAATATTTGCACATACCCGAAACTAATTCAAATTATTATTTCTATGAAAATACAATTGTGAAATACGTATATAGGTCGAGAGAAGTGACAATTTATGAGGTAAAAGACTATTCTGATATTCATCATTTTTATAGTGGTACACCTCGTGTAAGCACTTTGTTTTATAAAAACAATGCTGTATTTGCAATAATAAACAAGGATAACAACATTAGAGGAATCTACAAGCTACACTTTGTTGAAAAAAATCCAAGTGAGAATTTATTTTATTTAGAAAAGAAACAAGTAATAGAAGAATATGAGGCTTATATTAAAATGTTGGAATCACGCTATAAACAAAACGAGGGATTTAGAGAAAGAGAAAAAAATCAAGCAACAGAAAGATTTAATGAAATTATTAAACTCTTAGAAAATAAAAGTGTAAAAAATTGATACATCAGAAAAAACCACTACCCACAACATCGGCTCATAAACTATGGCTTCTACCTGCTCACTCGGAAAATTGCCTACGGCCAGTTCGCTGTGCTCGTGTCTATCGGATTTTCTTCAGGCCTGCCTGCCGGCAGGCAGGTCTGGGTTTTGTTTGCTAAACCTGCCTACCGGCAGGCAGGTTAGTTTATGAATTCACGCCATAGTTTATACAAGTCGCGACACGTTTAAATTTAAACAAGATGATGCAAAAACAACTTCTATCATTTTTTTTAATGACAATTTCAGCACTCCTTTTAGTATGTTGTGGAGTTAAAAATACATCTTCAAGTAAGGTCAAAACAGATTTCAAATCCTATTATTATCCAGTTGAAAGCCTTATCATTCCTAAAGTGTATCATTTTTCAGTAGATGATGAGAAAACTGGAGATTTGTATTGGGTTTTAAGCACAGTAACTGAAAACAATAAAACTTATTTATTAACAGATTCCTACGCAATGGACACATTAGATAATTTAAATCATGTTGAAGTTATCAAAGAAGAAATAAATAAAAAAGGGGCATTTGTAAAGGAATATATTGAAACTCAACGCAATCAAATCGGTCAAAAATTTAAATCCCCGGCAGTTATGGAAAGTGAAGGCGTCTTTCTTTGGGATTTAAAAGAGACAGAAGACATTACATGGAAATTTAAAAACGAAAGTAAAGTTTACCCTGATTATGATGTTGAAACGTACAGAAAAAGAAAATTTACAGGTGAAAGCTTAACCATTGAATTTGAAGGTAAAATAACGCCAGCAATAATATTCTCTGATGAATTTAGAGTTATTTACATTAATCGATTAAATAACCAAAGAAATGATATTGGTTTTACTCAAACGAGCTATTATGCAAAAGGAATTGGGCTTTACAAATACACGAGAGTGTTCCCTGAAAGGAAAGTAACGTTTACATTAAAAGAGATTCTATCCCTTGAAGAATGGGAAAAAATGAAACAATAAAAAGGGTTACCCCAATCTTCAAATTTTACAACTTCACAGCAATACAATTTTGATTCAGACATTCTAGTCCACTCCTCTTAATAAACTCCAATTCACACCAACAAATCCCCCAAAACACTTTTAAATACATCTAAATTCCCATATATTTCGGGTCTATTCAGTAATTATTATGACAAAACAAAATAACGTGCTTCAGTATATAGAAAAGGTATTAGAAAACAGCCCGGCAGACTGGTTGCAACTCACGACCCATCGCTTGGATATTTATGACGAAAGCCGAGCCAAAACCCAGTTCTTAGAGGAGTTTGAAAGTTTGTATAAAGACAATATTTATACAACAGCTGCGCTCAGTGCGTTGCCCACAGCTTATGATTACATCAGGTTGGGGCATCCTTTATCTTCTGTGTTGGAGTGGGGGATTGCTAAGCTACATAACCTCAAACCCGAGCATGTCATCAGTTTTTCCTCAAAGACGGTTCCTGTTTTGGCTATTTTAAGAAAGAATCTCCTGGAGAACAAACGCACCCAAATTCTCTATACCGGCACACTACCCGCTTCTTTTGATGCTGAAGTTGTCCGCCGTGTGTATGGGTATAATTTTGAAATAAAAAAAGTGGCACAAGAATATAACATTCCCGCCTTTAACGGCAGTACGGTTTTTATATCACAAGAGGACAGTATTGGTGCAGTTGCCCTCAATCCGGCGATTGATTTTTACATTCATCTTCATCCACCTTTGGGAAGTATTTTGTTAGTCCACGGGGAGAAAAATAAAAGCTATGTTTCCAAAATACAGCATGTACGCAGAAGGGAAACCATCGCCATGACGCCTGATGATTGTTATACTGCACTGCAGCAGCTTGTTGGGAAGTCACCTTCCGCGCAAGCGCAAAGTAATGTTGCAACCAACAAACAAAGTGTCATCGATTCCATCCACAAAGTGACCGCAACCAAAGGAAAAGCGCTTATCGGTTCTTCCGGGTTATCTATTCAATATGCCATTATGATGGGGCTTATTGACGATGCGCTGGAAAAGCACCCCGGCAAAGCAATCAAGATTATTGTTCCACCAAATTGCTATGGCGGCACTAACGACCAGGCACGACGGGTGGCAGCCTGCGTCCAAAATGTGGAAGTGCTTGATCTGCTTGTAGATGGAGACAACGACATGGTGCAAAGTATCGATAGTGTTTTAGAAAAAGTGGCTGCAGAAGATGCGGTGCCCTACATCATCGCAGAAATCCCCACCAATCCCAGAGTGGAAGTCCCGAATCTGGAAGAATTAAGCGCAGTTTTAAGCAAAGTTCGAAAAACCGCAAACGGGAAGGAAGCCGTAGATGCTGTTTTTATTTTAGACCAAACTTTTTGTCCGAATGTACAATTTCTAAGCAAAACCGGAATACTCTCTAATATCCGGACCATCTCTTATGTGAGCGGATCAAAATTCCCCAGTGGCGGTAAATGCACTGCCGGCTATTGTGTTGCCAATGAAAAAGCCGAAAACTTAATGGCAAAATTAGAAAAGCACCTTAAGCTTTGCGATAACGAAGCTACAGACCTTCAAATACAACTATTAGCACAACAAATGCCTTCCATGAACCAACGCATTGCTGATGCGTATAAAAATACACGTGAATTTGTAAATTTTATCAAAGACACTCTACCAGCCGCCAAGATTAATTTTGTTTCAGAAGCTCTGGCGCAACAAGGCTTTACACCCTCTGTGTTTTCGCTGGATCTTCCGACTAAAGGGAATACTGATGAAGAAAGGGAAGCCTACAAAAGGGCATTGAACCAAAAACTCATCGATATGATGATTTCTGAAATTCCTAATGACAGCAAGTACTGCGTAAGTTACGGACAGTTAAAAGGCTGTTACTGGACAATCCCCGCCACGTCCACCCAAGGCACCACAAAAGAAACCGACAAAGATTATATTGCCCGTGTATCTCTGTCACCGGATATGGATTTGGAGCATCATAAAAAAGTGTTTATGGATTTTGTGGCGCAGCTTTGAGTTTAGTGAGGTGCAGAGGATTTAAATAATTTTTGAAGGGCTAATAAAATGGAAAGCACATGAGTATCGAAAAACTAACATCCCTCAGAAAAGAACTCCATAGATACCCTGAGCTTTCCGGGCAGGAAAAGGAAACGGCCGGTCGCGTGAAGCGATTCATTGAAGAAAATCACAATACCAAGATCATAGAAAATATTGGTGGAAACGGATTAGCAGTTATTCACGAGTTTTCAAACAGCGGCCCCGTTATTGTAATTCGTTGCGAACTGGATGCGCTTCCCATTGAAGAAGTAAATAATTTTGAGCACCGTTCCCTTAACAACGGTATATCCCACAAATGTGGTCATGATGGTCATATGGCGATTGTCGCCGGACTGGTCTTTTGGTTAAAAGAACAGGATTTTAACAACGGAAAAGTGATACTGCTTTTTCAACCTGCCGAAGAATCAGGCACCGGGGCAGCTGATGTTTTAAAAGACCACAGGTTTAATGAATTAAATCCCGATTATATAGTTGCGTTGCACAACATTCCGCGTCAGCCCTTGAATTCAATTATAATTCTTGAGGGCAATTTTTCCTCTACAGTGCTGAGTGTAGCTATTCACCTCAAAGGGAAAGAGTCCCATTCTGCTGAACCCGAACAAGGAGTGAATCCTGCTTTGTGTATTGCTGAGCTCACACAAAGATTTGACAGCTTAAACAACAACGATGCTGAAAAAGAAGATTTCAGGCTATGTGTGCCCATTTATTCCGAAATGGGTGTAAAGTCTTATGGTATATCTGCCGGCTTTGGCGAGGTACATTACACCCTAAGAACCAAAAGCACTGAGAAAATGGAAATGCTAAAGAAGAAGCTTGAACAAATTTTACATGAAGTTTGCCCAAAACACAAATTGCCTCACACAATAGCCTACTTTGATTATTTTCCGACCGTCGTTAATGACGAATTTTGCAACCGGCTCATTACAGAGACAGCAAAAGCCTGCGATTATCATATAATTAATAAAAGCGTACCTTATAAATTTGGAGAAGATTTTGGCTGGTTTTCCGAAAAGCACAAAGCAGCTATGTTTGGTATTGGAGCCGGGATTGAATGCCCTGCCCTGCATCAGGCCAACTATGATTTCCCAGACGAAATAATAGAAACCGGAATGAACATGTTTAAAGGAATAATTAAAAGTATATTAACCCATCAAAACGAAAATCAACGAAATGAAAAATAAGAAACAAGGAACAAAAGCAGTATGGGGAGGACAAAAGGAATTGTTTTATAAAGGAGCAACCCAGGTGCCTGTCGTAAATAGTGTCACATTTGGATATGATAATGTAAATGACTGGTTTGATGTGGCTATTGGAAAAAAAGAAGGCCATATCTACAGTAGAAACACCAATCCGACGGTAGCCGTATTCGAAGAAAAAGTAAGGGTTCTTGAAAATGCCGAAGCAGCTACCAGCTTTTCAACAGGAATGGCCGGAATAAGCAATACCTTATCCACTTTCCTCTCCCAGGGAGACAGGGTTGTTTCTGTCAAAGATACCTATGGTGGCACGAGTATTATTTTTTTGGAATTTCTTCCTAAAAATGGAATTGAGGTAAAACTTTGTGATACTACAAATCATGAAGAAATTGAAGCCGAAGTCAAAAAAGGCTGTAAACTGCTTTACCTGGAAACACCTACAAACCCCACTTTAAAAATTCTGGATTTAAAAAGGCTTATCAAGGCAGCTCATGAAATAGGAGCACTAGTTGTTGTAGATAATACCTTTGCGACTCCCATCAACCAACAGCCCCTGGAGCTAGGCGCTGATATTGTTTTGCACAGTGCCACAAAATATTTGGGAGGACATTCTGATGCCATGGGCGGAGTAGTGTGTGGCAACAAAAAGTTAATACAGCAATTATTTCATTACCGCGAAATCAACGGTGCGAGCCTGCATGCAAATACGGCCTATATGTTACTGAGGGGTATCCAAACACTGGAGTTAAGAGTGTTGCGACAAAATGAAAACGCCATGAAGTTGGCTGAATATCTGGAAAGTCATACAAAAATAGAACAGGTTTTTTACCCCGGGCTGAAATCACACCCCGGCCACAAAATCGCAGTCTCGCAAATGACAGGATTTGGTGGTGTGTTGGCGTTTTCTGTAAAAGGGGATTTTGATAACGTGAAAGTATTTCTGAATAGTCTGGAGCTCGCTCATTTGGCTGCAAGTTTAGGTTCGGTGAGTACATTGATAGGCCCTCCCAAAGTAACAAGCCACGTGGAAGCCACAGAAGAAGAACGCAAACAATTGGGGATTCCTGAAACCTTAATTCGCTGTGCGGTGGGAATAGAAAATATAGAAGATATTATAGCTGATTTTGAGCAGGCCCTTTTAAAAATTTAATTTGCAACTGCTAGCCTGGGAATGTATAGCGGGTTCAATTTATTCACTATTTGTAAGTTGTATCCATTTCATTATTTTAGATGGCCTTAGAAAGGCTCTAACGGTGGACCCGTAAAATAGTTCGGCAACGAGCCGTCCCTAGATAATTGAATTTCAACACCAACCAAATGCAAACAATTGACCTGATTCTTCTTGGTATTGTCATTGCCTCAAATAACCTGACTTTTGCCTTTGGTTTAGGGGCTTTAGGTACCGGTAAATATCACTTGAGAATCGTGCTTATTTTCACGCTAGTGGAGTTTACAATACCGCTTATTGGATTGTTTGTTGGACGCTTTGTAAGCTCATTTGTGGAAAGCTATGCTGCGCTAATTGGGAGTATTCTATTAATTGGTCTCGGGATTTACACGATTTATACAAGTTTCAAGAATAAAAAAAAGAAGGAAAAATCGATAGCCTATATCACATCAATAAAAGGACTTTTGCTAATTGCTTTGGGGCTAAGTTTGGATAATTTACTGGTGGGCTTTAGTTTGGGGCTGGGTGATGTAAACCCACTTGAGTTGGCGTTTTTTATTGCGTTCTTTTCTATGCTTTTTACTTTTATTGGTCTTAAGACCGGTAAGTACATAAAAAATACTTTGGGTAAGTATGTACAACTCTTTGCCGGTATTTTATTGATACTTTTGGGTATAATTAATTATTTTGACTTCCCTTTTTGATTTTTATTATTTCGAATTTAATTATTTTGCATAAAAGACTCGAAAAATTGCATAACAAATACCTTCTATGAATCAACGCATTGCTGATGCCTATAAGAATACGCGTGCCTTTGTAAACTTTATCAAAGACAAGCTACCAGCCGCCAAGATTAATTTTGTTTCAGAAGCACTGGCACAACAAGGCTTTACACCCTCTGTATTTTCGCTGGATCTTCCCACTAAAGGGAATTCAGATGAAGAAAGGGAAGCATACAAAAGGGCATTGAACCAAAAACTCATCGATATGATGATTACTGAAATCCCTAAGGAAAGCAAATATTGTGTGAGTTACGGACAATTAAAAGGTTGTTTCTAGACAATCCCCGCTACTTCCACCCAAGGCACCACCAAAGAAACCGACAAAGATTATATTGCCCGAATCTCATTGTCACCGGATATGGATTTGGAACGGCATAAAAAGGTGTTTGCAGACTTTGTAAAGCAAATTTGAGATTGGAGGAGGAGTTTTGTGAGTTAAGGAACTGCAAATTTGCATCCCGAAGCCTCGGGATGCAGAGCGGGGTATCGCACTGCAAAAGTACAAAGTTACTTTTCTCACAAAAATCCTTCTATATAAAAACCAATTCATCCAGCTGCTTTAGTGACGAATTTCGTCTTGGTGAATATGAGTATGGAAAGTTTTGCCTATTATATATAGTAAATCCTTTAATATATAATTAAAAAAAATCGACTTAATTATTTAAAAATTATGTTATCTTGAATTTTTATTTTTTTCATATGAAACAACAAATTTTCTTTTTTATCGGATTTATATTAAATTGTTCTTTAATTTTTGCACAAAATCCTTATATAGAGCATACAATTATCGATTCTAACGGAACCACTGAAGAACCACGATGTGTGTTCACGGCCGATCTTGATGGAGATGGAGATTTAGATGTGTTAACTGCTTCTGATACGGACAATAAAATTGCTTGGCACGAAAATTTTGATGGTTTAGGGAATTTTGGTGTTCAGCAGGTCATTGAAGATAATGCCGATCAAGCTAATATTGTTTATGCTGCTGATTTGGACAACGATGGTGACATTGATGTACTTTCAGGTTCAGAAGCTGACAACATTATTGCATGGTACGAAAACATAGATGGCACAGAGAATTTTGGGGAAAAGCAAATTATAACAAATCAAGCCGGGTTTGTTAAATCAATTCACGTAAATGACCTTGATAATGATGGAGATATGGATGTGCTTTCGGCTTCTTCTTGGGATGATGAGGTAGCTTGGTATGAAAATTTAGATGGACAAGGGACATTTGGAACTAAACAGATTATTTCTTCCTTTGGTAATGCCTATTTTGTATTTTCAACTGATATTGATAACGATGGAGATATTGATGTAATTGCAGCTTTTCATAATGAAGGCAAAATTTATTGGTATGAAAACATAGATGGACAGGGGAATTTTGGAGGACCTCACAATATCTCTGAAACTGCTACTGATGTTAATACAATATATTCGGTTGATATTGACAATGACGGAGACATGGATGTTGTATCTTCCTCAGAAGCAAATGTGATTTCGTGGTATGAAAACACGGACGGATTAGGCACATTTGGTCTTGAACAAATTATAATTTCTGATTTTATCTATCCTAAATCAGTTCACGCAGCCGATTTCGATAATGATGGTGACATGGATATACTTGCAGGCTCATATTCAATGCAAAAGGTTTCTTGGTTCGAAAACTTAAATGGTCAGGGAAGTTTTGGCCCTGAGAATATCATTTCCTCTAGTGCCGAAAGAGTCGAAGATGTTTATGCTGCTGATTTAAATGGTGACGGAAACATTGATGTTCTTTCTGCTTCCTCTTACGAGAGCAAAGTTTCTTGGTTTGAAAACTTAGATGGAAATGGAAATTTTGGTGAGCTAAATGAAATTTCTAGAAATCAAAGTTCTTTTAGCACCTACGATGTTATGGCTGCTGATTTGGATGGGGATGGTCTGATAGATGTAGTGGCTTCAGATCATTGGGATGATCACGTTTCGTGGTATAAAAATATAGATGGGAATGGGAATTTTAGCCCTCAAAAAGTGATTTATGAGAATGCAGAAGAATTTGGAAATATATATTTATGTGACATAGATGGAGATTCAGATATGGACATTCTTTATACTTCCTATGCAGATGATGAGGTAGGGTGGTTAGAAAACATAGATGGCGATGGTAATTTTCAGGTTCATATAATTTCACCTTCAGTTGGAGGACCTATTTCAGTCTATTCTATTGATTTAGATGGGGATGGTGATTTAGATGTTTTGTCCGGTTACTTTAATTATTCGCCCAAAGTGGTTTGGTTTGAAAATATGGATGGACAAGGAACTTTTAGCACAGAAAAAGTAATAACTGATAATGCAAATTGGGTTATTTCTGTTTATGCAAATGACATTGATGGAGATGGTGATATGGATGTAATATCTTCTTCTGCGGAAGATCAGAAGTTAGCTTGGTATGAAAATCAAGACGGGCAAGGAAATTTTGGTCCACAACAAATTATTGCTTTGAACACTACCAATTGGTTCATTCAAGCAGATGATCTGGACGGAGATGGAGATGTAGATATTTTAGCATCAACAAATTTTCATAATTCATTAATATGGTATGAAAATACAGATGGACTGGGAAATTTTGATATTACACATACAATATCTACTCAGCATGATTATTTAAATTCGGGACAAATTATTGATTTTGATCAGGACGGGGATAATGATGTTTTAGTTGCTTCAAGTGGAGATGGAAAAATTAGTTGGTATGAAAACTTAAGTGGAGTGGGGGAATTTGGATCGCAACAAATTATTAACAGTTTAGATTCGGCAAGATCAGCTTATGCATCCGATATAAATGGAGATGGTATACTGGATGTAGTTGCTGGTGCAGGTGGAAAAATATCTTGGTATCAAAATTCTTCTACCTTATCTATTAGTGATTATATTTTATCAAAATTTATTTTATATCCTAATCCTACAGAGGGGATATTAAATATTAAAGCAAATGTTCCTATTATAAGACTTATAATATATAATGAATTAGGACAGGAAATTTTAAACTTGACAAATAACAATGCAATAAATAGCATTGATTTAACCAATATTCCAATTGGATTATATTTTATTCATTTACAAGATAAATCCGGAAATTTTATGTCTAAAAAAATCTTGAAAAAATAACAATTTCTAATGTTTCGCGATTCAATATTTTAGTATCCCATTTTAATTTAAGACATTCTACTAAGCAACTATCTCATATGGTTTTCGCAAATAGCTTCTGGCCCCTGAAACTTTAGGGGGAATCGCGCGGTAAATTTGAAGTAGAGTTTGGTTTTTTCCAAACCACCTCCCAAACAAAAAACCCAATCACCACAACATATTCCAATGCCACCAGCCACAGGTTTTCCTGAAAACCACCTGAGCCATAGGCTGAGTAACTGAGCACAATCATAAAACTCCACACCAGCATAAAGCGGTATTTGGTAAAGACACTCAACACCAGCGGCACGGTGAGGTACCAGGGATGCACTGTGGTGGAAAGCAGGTAGTAAAAACAAATGCCAAACAACATCAAAACAAGCAAACGGTTCAGGTCTTTTGCTTTTCTAAAAAAGCTGAGGTACAATAAGAACAAGATAACCACGACAGGCAAAACTTTTCCCGCTGTACCGATAATGTTCCAGCCCACGGTTTCAAAACCTATCCACCTAATAAGGTAATAGACACTCGCATTGAATTCAAAACTGGTAAAATAAAGGCTTAGTGTCGCCGCAAAGTTTTCAATAAACGCCGCGGAAAGAAAGGGTACAAAAAGTAGGACCACCGTTCCTAAAACTGTCAAATAATACAGAATAAGTTTTTTCAGGGCTTCTATCCTTGACGGAAACTGACCTATAAAATAAGGGAGTAACAAAGGTAGGAAGAGTAAAGGAATCAACTTGGTGGAAACTGAAAGCCCCAAAAATACCGCACTCCACAACCACTTTTTAACCGCCATAAAATAAAGTGCCCCCACCAAAAAGAAAACCATCACGCCTTCAAAGTGCAGGTTTCCCGTGAGTTCGATGATAATAAACGGATTTAGGAAAAACCAAAAGATGTAATGCTTGGGGAGTTTTAGTTTTTCAAGTAGTTTCTTTCCAAACAACAAAGTCCCGATATCTGCGGCAATGAGCAAAACCCTTAATACAATCACCGAACCTAAAATACTCTTACCTGCAAATAGAGCAGCAACTGCATAGAAAAATTGTAATACCGGCGGGTAGTTGCTGTAGTTGCTTGCGTTTAAAGTTCCCATACCATTTATGAGTTCGTCTCCCTCTGGGATGGTTATTCCGAGTGAAGCGAAGGAATCAGGTGTGCTCAAATAAGGGTTGATGCCTTCCAGCAACAAACGTCCGTCCCAGAGGAAGCGGTAAAAGTCCTGTGACAGATTAGGGATGGCCAAAAGGAAAGCCGCTCTAAAAGCAATACCCGTCCAAAAAAGAAATTTGAAATTCCCGGCATTGGTCTGTACCAGTTTGTAAAACAGAAAAAACAACGCGGCATAAAGACTCAGGAGTTTTATAAAATCACTTCGCTCCAATTGATAAGCAAAGGACCAATAAAACACAAGGCTTGACAAAACCATCAGCAGGGGAATGCGATAGGTTTGCATAAGTGTTTTCAAGACCTTACTTTAAGCGATTTAAAAAACACATACCCAAAGCCCAGGAACAGCATCAGGTGAAACGGGAAGAGCCCAAAATCACCTTCTGTGCCCACCACAAACGCGCTGTACATACCAAAAGCAAAATACAACATGAGCAGTCCTTCAATGATTACGTGGGGCGAAACTTTGTCTTTTAAGTACACATTGCCTTTCCAGGAGTCTTTTAATGTGTTGATGTTAAACTTTGGGGTTCTGATAAACTCACTCTTTTTGCCAAAATGACCTTCCAAAATGGCAATGGTATTGTGTAGTGAAAAGCCCATTGCAATGGAGAAAAATGTAAAAAACATCCCAATGTATTTAAAGAAATTAAGGAAACCGCCGCCGTATATTTTTTTGAACATATACCAGTAGCAAACAAAAAAGATCAGGGTGCTAATCACAAAAAAGCTCATTACAATAAAGTAAACCTTTAAATGAGCATATTCATTTTTGATATAAAGCATCGGAATACTCAAAACAGCCACAATAAAAATGTTTAAGAACATCGTGCTGTTGAGCAAATGCAGAATTCCGTGTATTTTTGTTTTCAAAGGTATAGTGGGGGAGGTAAGCAACTTCCATTTCATTTTTTGAAAGTTTTCAGCACCCCCTTTGTTCCATCTAAATTGTTGGGAGCGCGCCGCACTGATCACAACGGGAAGTTCTGCCGGTGTTTCTACATCCTCAAGATAGGCAAATTTCCACCCTTTTAACTGAGCGCGATAGCTCAAATCGAGGTCTTCTGTCAGGGTGTCGCCTTCCCAGTTGCCGGCATCGATGATGCATTGCTTTCTCCAAATACCCGCAGTACCGTTAAAGTTGATGAAATGATTGTGGCTGTTTCTTCCTACTTGCTCCAAGCTAAAATGGGCATCCAGCGCAAAGGCCTGTACTTTTGTAAGGATGGAGTAATCACGGTTGATGTGCCCCCAGCGGGTTTGCACCACCCCGATATTGTCTGAAACAAAATGTGGCACCGTGCGCTTCAGCCAGTCGGGTTTGGGAAGGAAATCGGCGTCAAAAATGGCAATGAATTCACCTTTGGCTGATTTTAATCCTTCTTTTAGAGCTCCGGCTTTAAAACCGGTTCTTTTTTCTCTTAAGGTATGTTGAATGTCAATCCCTGTTTTTTGTAATTCGGTTATGAGTGCCGCAGTCTTTTCAAGCGTGTCGTCTGTTGAGTCATCGAGCACTTGGATTTCCAGCCGTTCTTTAGGATAGTCTATCAACACAATGTTTTTCAAAAGACGCTCCATGACATATTTTTCGTTGTAAACGGGCAACTGTATGGTCACAAAGGGAACTTCGTCTAAGTTTTTCCAATTGATTTTTTTGGGAGTTGCCTTTTTGTTTTTGGCTCTTACATAATTAAAAAGCAAGTTCAATTGCGCCAGTGCATAAATCAAAATGAAGATTAATGCTGTGGTGTAAACGATGATGGTAATGGTTTCTAAAATCACTTTTTAAAACTGTATTTAAAAATCCAACCTAATATTTTTATTCCGGCTTTGACCGCTGCTTTTAAGTTTCCTGATATTTTGGAAACACCAATGCGGTTTTTATAGCGCACGGGCACTTCGGTATAACTATAGTTTCTTTTCAGGGCTTTCAATTGCATTTCGACCGTCCAGCCATAGGTTTTGTCTTCCATTTGCAAAGCTAAAAGTTTTGAATATTTTATGGCTCTAAATGGGCCTAAATCTGTAAAACGAGCACCAAAAAAAAGTCGCATCAGGTTTGTAGCGAGCCAGTTTCCAAATATTTGAGGAAACGTCATAGACCCTTTTTCGCGTAAGCGCTTGACTCTTGCACCAATCACCAAGTCGATGTTTTTTTCAATGATGGGTTGTACAATTTTGGTCAATTCCTCAGGATAATCGCTGTAATCGCCATCAAGAAAAACCACGATGTCTGGTTTTGTTTCTAGCCGGGCAATGTAGTCCAGCCCTTTTAAACAGGCATAGCCATAGCCCATTTTTTCTTCCTTCAACACGGTGGCTCCCGCTTTTTTAGCAACAGCTTCTGTCTGGTCTGATGAGGTATTGTTAACCACTATGATTTCTGATACAATAGCAGGTATTTCTGCAATCACCTTGCCTATGGACGCTTCTTCATTAAATGCCGGAATGATGACTTTGATGTCTGTATTCATTTAAAACTCAACTTGCGGATTGTCTTTCTTAAAACTCCAAAGTGAAGTCCATTCACCCATTTTTTTATCTTCTTCAAATTTTAAAGCTTTCTGAAGTTTTTTATTGGTATAAACCAAAGCAAAGCCTTCACGCTTTCCGTTAGTATATTGTATTTTTGTAGTGGTGTTGTTTTCATAAACAATCCACCAACCATTTTTTATGCCTGATATAAAATGTCCTTCTTTTATGAGTTTTTTTTCTTCGGAATAAAAATACCAATATCCTTCCTGTTTATCCTTATGATAGTGTCCTTTTTTTTTGGTGCTTCCATTACTATAATAATAGGACCAGTAGCCTTCTTTTTTTGAATTTTCCGTCCAGCCTTCTGCTTTTAGAAATCCCGAAGTGTCATATTCCCTTTTAAATTCTCTTTCAGTTTGTGAAATAGGGAGTAAAAAGAACAGACAAAGCAATTTTGTGAATAATGATAAAGTCATAATAAATGTTTTTGACGTAATAAGTTTTTATACCTAACACCGGTGAGGTATTTAATATAAATACGTAGCACATTGGTAAAAGGTTTTTTATTTTTTTTTAATGGAATAAAACCAACTTCATCTTTTTGCCGTAAGTAGGGTATGACTAACAATTCTAAAAATTTAAAAAGATGAAAATGAAAATCAAATTTATTGCAAGCTTATGCTTGTTATTCCCCGCTTTATTTATGGCACAAAGCCCCGTAAGCGGATTTATGAAAAGTGCCGGTGAAGGTGCGGTTTCAGTTTCCTATTCACAGGAATCTTATGACAAAGTTTTTTTGGTTCCGGTTGAAGTTGACGGGGTACCCATTTTTAATGAGGTAACATTGTCAAGTATTTCGCTTTATGCGGAAGTGGGGATCACAGATCGCTTAAATCTTGTGTTAAACCTTCCTTATGTTGAATCAGAAGGAAATGCCAGTGAAGCTACGCTCGCAAATAATGGTTTTGAAAACGAAAGAAGTGGAATTCAGGATGTAAAGATTTATGCGAAATATAACTTTCACACACTGAACACCGGTTCAAGCACCATTGATCTCATCGGAGCCATTGGTCTTGAAACACCACTGGGAGATTATTCTGCTGATGAGGATTTACAATCTATTCTTGCCATTGGTAATGAGTCTTCCAGCTTCAATATGCTGGGGATTGCTACTTTCAAAACAGAATTTGGCCTTTTTGCAACCGGTCAAGCCGGATACAGTTTTAAAGGAAATAGTTCGCCACACGCGCTCATCACCGAACTCAAATTGGGCTATGCAGCGTCAAAATTTTATGTAGATGGGTATGTTGCCAACCAACTTTCTGAAAAAGACGGAGTGGATATTATAGGTGAAGGCTTTACTGGGTTCTTTCCTGAAGCTAGAGTAAATTACACAAAAGTTGGTGTCAATGCGTATGCACCTATAGTTGGAGGTCTTGGTATCTCTGTCGGAGCAAGCACCCTAGTAGCCGGAAGAAACATTGGTAAAGCCACAGGTTTCTATGGCGGCCTTGTTTACTCATTTTAATTAATTAACTATAAAAATCAAATACAATGAAAAATCTAAATATATTAAAGTACCTTTTTTTGTCCCTAGTAGTGGCTTTTTCTTTCACAGCTTGTGAAACAGAGTCCAATTTTGAAGATGAACTGCCGTCAATTACTTTTATCGCAGTTTCAAATGCAGATTTCAGTACGCTGGAAGCAGCAGCAGTAACAGGGGGAGTTGCAGTTGCATTGAGCAATTCAAACCCCAATGACCCATCGGGTGATTATACTGTTTTTGCACCCACAAATGATGCTTTTGCACGTTTGGGTTTAAATGAAGAAACACTTGGTGTGTTACAAAAACCCTTTTTAACAAACACCCTGTTATACCACGTTTCAAACGGAAACTTATTAAACAATAACATTATGGCAGGAGGAATGTCAACCTCTGCCTTAGGACCCGACAGACGTTTTATAACCAGAGGAAACGATACCTATATCAATGGTTCAAAAATCCTGGCAACTGACATTGCTGCGAGCAACGGTACCGTTCACGTAATCGATAAAGTAATGATTGCAACAGGCGTAGATATTGTACAATCTGCAATTGCATTACAAAGCTCCAGTGTGTTTACATCTCCTGAACTATCATTTTTGGTCGAAGCAGTCATTTATGCTGATTTAGCAGGGGCTTTAACAGCCTCACCAGGCAGTCCTGACTTTACTGTTTTTGCTCCCACAGACCAGGCGTTTAAGGATTTGGGTACAGCATTGGGTTTAACTTTCAATGAACCGGCAGACATCAGACAGTTACCACAGGAAGTGGTTGCCACTGTTCTTTTGAACCACGTTTTATTGGAAGATAGTTTTACCAGCGAACTCGATGCAGGTACTGTTACACCTCTTGGTGGAGACCCCTTGACTCTGGGCGCTTTTACAAACGGAACGCTAACGGTTACCGGAGCAGGTAACGGAGGAGCAGAAGCCAATATGGTAATTCCGGATGTACAGACAACAAACGGAGTGGTTCACGTTATAGACCGTGTATTAGTTCCAAACTTATAAAAGAAGCATATTTAGTTATGTGTGTTAATTAGCTGAACAACACCAATGAAGTTCCTTCCTCATTGGTGTTGTGATTTAAACCCGCATTATCCATTAGAAAATCTATTCCGGCATGAAACTACTTCAAAATATACCGTTTCACTTTGTTTTTTAATTTAAACGTAGCGATGCTATGCTGAAATTAAGAAAACAATATATTTTATTGTATTTTCAACCCTCATAACGAAGTTCTAATGTATAATCCGGGTTAAAAGGTATGTGTTGAAAAATGCGTACCTTTTTTCCGTTTAAAACGAAAACGGTTATGGAATCCTTTTGGTTGCATTTTTTGAATGTTTTATTCTATGTTTTTCACACAGTATTAATTGTGTTTAACCTCTTTGGCTGGATTTTTCCCAAAACCCGAAAACTTCATCTCTATAGCTTAATCATCACACTTTTTTCCTGGGGAATTTTAGGATTCTGGAAAGGATTTGGATATTGTTTTCTTACTGACTGGCATTATCAAATACTACGCAAACTGGGTGAAACCGGAATGCCAAACAGCTACATCGCTTTTTTAATTGAGAAATTCACCGGCTGGTTGCCGGATGCTAATTTGGTGAATAGTCTGACATTAGCCCTTACAGTAATTGCGTTTATCTGCTCTGTTTGGGTGAATTTTGGGAATAAAAAAAGACAAGATTAAAAGGGGTTTTAATGTTTTTTTGAGAGTCTTCAGCAATCTAAGGTTGGAAATTGTTTAGAAAAATCAATTTTTTTGATGACATTTCAAATATTACTCGATGAGTTAATAAAACGGAATTATTCACCTTTTAATTCTAACAGTATGTATTCACATAAAGCTCTCTTCGCAATTTTAAGTGCATTAATGTTTTTATCTTGTAGTTCAGATGATAACGAAATCAACGACCCTTTAGTTAATTTTCAATCGGAATTATGTGCCAATATAGCAGGCCCTACCGCGGGGTATTGGGACAGCGTTCACGGTTTACCCCTGCCTTTAACCCGAGTTCCTACACTTGTGAATCCCGGCGTGCAATTTATTCATAGCCAGTATCCAGCATTGGGCTTTCAAATGCCACAGGGTTACAATGGTTTTGAGAATCAAATTGGTCTTGGTGTTAATATGGTGCGCAACGATAATCAAGTTGTTTGGCGTTATGTTCCGGGTTTGACTGCACCCGGTCAAGTTCCGGTTACAGATCTTTTGACTGCTGAAATTAACCAAATATTTGCACATTATAACTTTAATGGCAATTTCGATGTGGTTTGTGCTGAAAATGTTACTGTTCCCCAGGGTAATTTTATTATCAATTCAAGCTCTCGACTTTTGAGGTTTGAAAACATTACTGCAGTAGTTGCAGTAAATACCTATTTCTCACAATCATTGGGTTCAACATTTGGAACAGTACAATTAGCTTCAGGACCAACGGCTGAATTTGATAATCTAATAATGGAAGTCTTTCTACCCATTCACTGGCAGTTGCTCTTTATTGACAGAGATCAAACTGACTCTGATTTGGATGGTGTGCCGGATCGACTTGATAATCATCGTTATGATCCAACAAGACAGTAAATTCAATGTTTAGAAATAATGTTTTATTACATTTCTTTTGATGACATTATACACTATGAATCGATGTTTAAATAAATACCAATTATGAATCCGCTAATTCTTAAAAAAATGTTTTTACTAATTGTTTTAATATCAATTACCGCTTGTAATTTTAGCGGTAACGAAAAATCAACCGCATCAGAAGCCAGTACTTACGAAACAAACGAAACTTTTAATGATGTTTCTGAAGCTGTTCCGGAATCAACGAATGAGAAAATAAAACCGTTCAACATTTCTGATCCTAAAAACGGATTGGATGTTTATACCATCTGGTATCCTTCAAATTGGGAACAAGTAAACAACAACAAGGAATGGACATTTAAGGGTCCAAACGGCGTTAAAATCAGTAGCGAATTTGGGCGATTTTTCACTTTTGGAAATTCTTATGGAGGGCAAAATCCATATGATCGTCCGCCGATGAATATCAATGCCATCATTGAAGAGTTTTTCATGAAAACAGCCCATCAACATCAAAGAAAACTCCTTAAAATATACGAAGTTCCTGAGGTAGCTCAAACTGAGCTTCAATATTTAGTGCAACTATGGCAATATGCACCCACTGAGAAAATACTAAATACCTATGCAATAGAATGGGAAGACCCCAACCAAATGAAATTTATCACTTTAATTAATGTGATAATTCACCAGTCGCAATTGGGAAGTGGTTGGGGGTTTAATGGACGATACCTTCAGGCGGAAGCCGATCATTTTGAAAAAGCCAAAGCAGCATTTTTAAAGGGAATGGAGACGAAAGTCTATAATCAACAATGGATTGCCGTTTATAACAATAACGAAATGCAAAAAGCAAACATAAGCAATCAAGCCCATTTGAGAAGAATGGCCGCTATAAATTCCAGAGTGAACACCACTTCCAACATCGGAAAAATATACAGTGACATTCTGGATATCAATCATTCAGGATATTTGAGCAGAAGCAATATGACAGACCACGGTCACTCAAAAACCATAAGTGGAATTCGTGAAACGGTTACTTTAGCCAATCACAATACAGGTGAACATTACAGTGTGCCTATGGGAAGTAAAAATTACTGGGTTTCAAACCAAGGAACCTATTTTGGAACAGACAACAGTTTATATAACCCAAATACCGATATGAATATGAACAACAAAGATTGGACAAAGTTTGAAATAGAAAATTGATTTTTTTGATATTCTGAATTTCAGTATCTTCACCTAGCTACTTTAGTTGGGGAAATGAAAAACATAAAAATACAAGACGGGCTTGTCCTTGAAATTCAAAAAAACAATGATGCAGTACTAAAAAAACTGTATCAGCAAAACTATCATAAAACAAGAGGTTTTGTGTTGAAAAACAATGGTTCTGAAATTCAAGCCAAAGATATCTACCAAGAAGCCTTTATCGCTGTTTGGCAAAATGTAAAAAACGGAACGTTTCTTCCTAAAAATGAAACAGCTTTACAAGGATATCTTTATCAAATTGCAAAAAATAAGTGGATTGATTACTTACGTTCAAACCAATATAAAAAAACAACACAAATTACAGCAGATATAAATGTCCAAACTGAAGTGCTCTCTGAAGATAACAAAGAATTTGATCAACGATTAAACCTTATTGAAACACATTTTAAAAGATTAGGAAATGAATGTAAAGAGTTATTGAAATCATTTTATTATGAGAAAAAAAGCCTCAGAGAAATAGCCAAAATTTTTGACATAAATGAAGCCTCTGCCCGCAATAAGAAATACCGTTGTATTCAACAATTAAAAACCCAAATCAATCCTAAATAATGCATCAAGAAAAAAACATATCTCAAAATACTTTAGAGTTGATTGAACGCTATTTGAATAATGAGCTTCATGGTCAATCCTTGATAGATTTTGAAAAAAAACTTCAAAATGACAAGGATTTTAGAGACCAAGTAGATTTCGTCAAGAATATTCCTATTGGAGTTGAAAGAGCCGTCTTAAAAGAGAAAATAGAATCGTTTCATTCAGAAATACAATCACAACCCCCAACAATAAAGCTACATCGCACTAATTTTTTCCTAAAATTTGCTGTTGCTGCCTCTTTCATCATTGGTTTTGGTTTGTTGTTTTATTTTTATCAAACGTCTCCCAATGAGAAACTATATCAGGCTTATTACTCACCCGATCCCGGTTTACCCACCGTGATGAGTTCAACAAGTGAGTATGATTTCTATGATGCTATGGTGGATTATAAACGCAAAAATTATGATTCGGCAATAAGGAAATGGTCTGTCTCAATCGAAAATTCTCCAGACAATGACACCCTAAATTATTTTTTAGGCATGGCCTGGATGGCATCAAAAGAGGAAGAAAAAGCCTTTCCTTATTTAGAACAAGTCACCAAAAACAATGAATCTGTTTTTCAGAATGATGCCCGTTTTTATACGGCTCTTTATCACGTGAAAAACAATAATATAGAATTAGCAAAACAAAATTTGAGCGGACTTACCGATGAAAGAGCAGAAAAATTGCTTGAGAAATTAAACGAATTATAAGTATGAAGTTTTGGTTCTCCCTTTTCAGCATCTTTATTATGCTTCTTGGCTGGAGTCCAATTTATGCACAAACCGATGAAGTTACAGGAAAGACAAAACTTTTAAAACTTATCGATGAAAACAAAATTAAGGAAGCTCAAAACTATCTCAACACACAAATTGACTATTTTAAATCAAATAATCTGGGAGACAGTTTAGCTCACTATACAGAGTTTGTGGGCAGTTACAAACTCAACAACCAAAACCGCACGCTCGCATTAAAAAAAACCGAGGCATTTGTAACTGAATTAGAAAAAAGGCAAATTCCAACTGTTTCAAAACGTGCATACAAAGAGTTGGCCTGGGTTCAGGATGAAGCAGGCAGACCAGATTTGGCCTATATATCTATTAAGAAAGCCCTGGAGTTTGCTGAGCAAGATAAAGAGGATAAGGACCCAAAAATCACAGACATTTATTACAATATGGGTTACTATGCCGCTGCAATGGGAGACTACAAATTGGCTAAAAAAAACTATTTAATTAGCCTAAAAAAATCCAATAACTCTGCTGATAAAAATTATGTTTTTTTACAACAGGTAAACAATGCATTGGGAGGCATTATGTGGCGAGAGGGAAAAATGGACAGTTGCAGTTACTATTTTAAAAATTCACTAGATGCGCTCAAAAACACCAAAGCAAACCCACTTAACTCATTTTATCGACCCGCTCTGGTCTATATGAATATGGCTGTAGTGTCAAATATTAAAGGTGACAATGAAGAAGCGATTACCTACTCTAAACAGGCCATTCAACATTATAACCAATACATTGAAGAAGAAAAAAATGAGCAAAGAATCAATGCCGCCATTGACAATAAGCTCATAGCAATAGACAATCTGGGCGTTTTTTATAATTCTGTGGGCCAGTTTACAAAAGCAGAAAACATCATCAACTATTCGTATCAGCAAAAACGAAAAAGGAAAGATTCAAACGATCCGGATCTAGTTATTTCAAAAATAATTTTAGCGCAAGCAAAAATAAATACCCAAGATTATTTGGGAGCAAAAAAACTTTTAGATGATGCCATTCAAAACATAAATGCAAACCCCGGCGTTCAATCTTTCTGGAGGTCTTCGGCCTTATCCACTCAAGCTAAGGTTTTAGACAAATTAAACAAAATTGATTCTGCTGCCGCTGCTTATGAAAAAGCCCGCATAGCACTTTTAAATTCAGTAAATGGTAATTACAACAATGAAATCCTTTCTGAAATTAGTACTATGGCTGTTTTTTATGCTAAAAATGGATTTGAAAAATTAGCAATAGAACGAGCTGAAGAAGTCATTCAACAAACTAAAAAAAGTGATTTTAAAAACACACCACAAGGCTTCTCTTTTATACTCTCTGCTGCCGAGGCTTATTACCAGTTGAAACAATATAACAAAACACTTGAATTATCAACAGAACTTGTTAAATCCATTGAAGATCATACTATTTCTTCAGCCTCAACAGATCGTGTCTTAAAAAGTTTTCACTTGCCCCATGCACTCCTCTTAAAGTCAAAGGCTAAATTTAGATTAGAAAAAAATAAAGAGGTAGCGTTTTTAAACGATTTGACAATCGACCTTAATCGCGCTTTTGAAATAATATCCCTCAAACAATCCTTACTTGATAATTTTGACGATGTCAATTTGATGATTTCACAAAACGAAGAATTAATAGAGTTTGTTAAAAAAATCCAACTGTTGCTTTACGAAAAAACCGGCGAAAGCAAATACTTAAACAAATTAATGCATTTAAATGAATCAGCCATTTACAATCGCATTCGCACGAGACTCCAAATAAAAAAATCAATTAGCAAAGGTAACCTGCCGGATAGCATTCTTCAAAAGGAAAAATCCCTTAAAAATGCTTTAACAACATCATTAAAAAATAACGAAGAAACCGGAATCACAGATTTTTTTAAAGCAAGTAAACAATGGCAAGAATTTCAAGTTTATTTAGAAAAAGAGTATCCGGACTATTATAAATTACGTCATTCCCCATTATCGCTTGAACCGGTAACCGTCTCTCGATATAATAACCCCAATAAAACAACAATTAGATATGTATTTATTGATAAACAACTTTTTGCATTAATCCTGAATCAGGATGAAAGCACGCTGGTTTCATTGGAAGCAAAAAATATTGAATCCTCGATTTTAGAACTTCAGGAGAATCCTTTCGATGCAGAAAAAACAGGTCAACTAACTTACAATTTATATAAGACACTCTGGGAACCTCTGGAAAAACACATCAAATTCAAAAGTGTGGTGATCGTTCCGGCTGGCATATTATTCAATCTTAATTTTGAGATGTTAACCCCCGTCCAAATTAATAACTTCAAAGACTATACTACACATTCTTTATTGGCCGAATATTCTATTTCATATCAATACAGTTTGTGGATGTCAGAGCAAGACAATATCATTCAATCCAATGAAAATTTTATAGCATTTGCCCCTACTTTTGACCGGGTGATGAAAAATAACTATCTAGCCACTATCACAGATTCCACTGAAATTGACAAAACCTATCTCACTCTTCTACCACAACCTTTTACAAAGGATTTGGTGCTAAAATATTCAAAAACTTTTAAGGGAGAATCCTTTCTAAATCAGCGAGCCGCTAAATCTGTGTTCTTATCAAAAGCAAACGAGTATAAAATCATTCATATTGGTACTCACGCCGAAACGAATAATTTAAATCCTGAACTATCCAGACTTGTTTTTGCAAAATCATTGAGTAATGATACCCTTTCAGAAGACAATTCACTTTATGCTTTTGAAATATACAACTACAACCTTCAATCTGAACTTGCGGTACTTACCGCCTGCGAAACCGGCACACCACTTCATCAACCGGGTGAAGGTATGATATCACTCACCCACGCTTTTACGTATGCAGGAAGTAAAAGTATAGTAACCAGTCTTTGGAAAGTAGATGAACAATTCAGTGCAACCATTATAGCCTCATTCTATGATTATTTAAAACAGGGCTTGTCAAAAGACGATGCCCTTCGCAAAGCAAAACTCAACTATCTCAAAACAGCAGAAGGACGCACTTTAGCCCCACAATATTGGGCCGGACTTGTTTTGATGGGAGATACTTCTCCCGTTGCAATTGATTCCAAAATGAATTGGCTTTGGTTTGTAATTCCCCTACTTATAATTCTTATCGTTTTTATTATTTTCATCAATAAAAAAAACAAAGCCTAATTTTATTGATGACTTATTCTTTGTCTTTCAAGTTAATTATAAGATGAGAAATAAATTCCTAATGGTATTGCCAATAATTAAAATACCTCCTCATTCAAATAGATTAATCTAAAAGGCTCATAAAACAATTATATTTTTTAGTTCAGTTTATTTTTCACCAATCGCTTTCGCCACTAAAAACCCGCCCGTCCAGCAATTCTGAAAGTTAAAGCCGCCGGTGATGGCGTCTATGTTTAAAACCTCGCCGGCGAGATAGAGGTTTTTACGCAGCTTGCTTTCAAAGGTTTTGAAGTTGATTTCCTTTAAGTCCACGCCGCCGGCCGTGACAAACTCTTCCTTGAAGGTGCTTTTGCCATCGACTTCAAATTGGCATTGCGTGAGTTGGTTGGCAATGTTTTCCAACTGATTTTTATTGATTTCTGCCCATTTGGTTTCAGGGTCAATTCCTGTGGCGGTGACCAGGCTTTGCCACAAACGTTTGGGCAATTCAAAATGAGGAAACTTTAACACCCCTTGTTTGGCCTGATTAATTTTGATTTCCTTTAATTGTTCTAAAGTTTCATCATAACTTAGAAACTCAAGCCAATTCACTTGAAGCTTAAATTTATAGGCTAGCGCATTCAGCTCGCGCGCTCCCCAAGCCGAAAGTTTTAAAATTGCCGGACCGCTCAACCCCCAGTGGGTAATCAATAACGCACCCTCACTTTCAAGTCCTGTTCCCAACACTTTTACAGAAGCATTTGTGGAAACCCCCGGCAAATCAGCAATGCGTTTGTCTTTGATATTGAACGTAAACAAGGAAGGCACCGGTGAAACTAACGTATGCCCCAAGCCTTCCAATAAGCTCCATATTTTGGGATTGCTGCCGGTGGCGATGACCAGATTTTTTGTTTGGAAATTGCCTTGTGTGGTTTTAACTTCCCAAAGATGCTCTAACTTAGACACGCTTTGAACGGAATGATTCAGCAGCACCTCAACACCCAGTCGTTCCACTTCTGAAAGAAAACAATTGATGATGGTCTGTGAACTGTTACTTTCGGGAAACATTCTGCCGTCTTCTTCAATTTTCAAAGCAACACCGCGTTGTTCAAACCAATCGATGGTATCGCCGGTCATAAAATTGTGAAACGGGCCGAGTAGTTCTTTTTCGCCTCGCGGGTATTTTTTGGTCAGGTCTTTTGGTATAAATTCGGCATGGGTGACATTGCATCGCCCGCCGCCGGAGATGCGCACTTTGGTCAACACCTCTTTTCCGCGTTCCAGAATGGCGATTTTGGCTTGCGGATTTTGCTCAGCCGCGTTGATAGCGGTAAAGAATCCGGCAGCACCGCCGCCTATGATGAGGATGTCAAAATTTATGGGCATTTTTGATGATTTATTACAAGCCCATAAAAGTAAGAAATTCTGGCTATTAACCCTTTCAGTCCCGATACTTCGGGATAAACCTTGAATGGCTTGACTCTATATTAATTTTTAATAAATTTTTTAGTCACCCGCTCACCGGTTTCACTTTTAAACACTATAAAGTATAAACCCGGGTTAAAGTGTTTGACATCCATTTGTACATTTAAGTAATCAATAGTCTGGCTTTGAAGTGATTTGCCCTCTAAATTATAAACAGTTACTTGAATTTCTTGATTGAAGTCACTACTGAAGTATAAAACATTATCTGTAGGATTTGGGAAGAAGGTTATTTCATTTAAATTAAAATCCTCAATGGTTAAAAATTCACTTAAATAATATGCCTTATTGCCTTGGTTGTTAATGATTTCTAATGTGTAAGTATCATCACCATTATCTTCAATTTCGTAAGTTAAGGGGGAACTTTTTTCATTGTAAATTAGGGCATGGTTGCCGTAGATTATACTGCATGGATCCTCTGGATCACCAGCATTAAGACATGTTTGATCAGGTAAGCAAGACATTGCATTTGCATTTATATCAAAACGATTTGGATTTGATTGAAAATCGAAAATTTCATAAGAACAACTAATATTTAATGGATCTGCAAATGATAATTCATAGATTCCCTCAAATTCAGTAAAAAGTATATTGGGAAAATAACCAAAATCAGAGGGGATATAATCTATGTCATCAATGGTAACTTTTGTTAAATACCAAGTATGATCAAAAAGTTGGGGATCTTGTGCGTAGAGGCCTCCAGAAGCCCCTCCAAAGGTAAGGAGTAAAACAGCTATTGTGAATAATTTTAATAACAGTAATTGTAAGTTTCTTGATTTCATAACCCGGATGTTGATTATAAATTTAATCAAAAAAAATTAACATTTAGGCGCGCGCTCTTTAAACTCTGACAATATTACTAAGTAAAAATTTATTCTTAATTAAAATTGCCCTGCAGTTTCCGCATGATTGTTGGTAATGTAAGTAACAAGAAAAGTGTCTTCTTGAGATTCAAAAAAAATAAACCAAGTCGTTCGTTTGTTAGGGTTGTAAAAGATGTATTTCGAGCCTAAATGATTAAGATTTAAAGGTGTGATTTTATAAGGAAATGTATGAATTGCATTTTCAATAAAATCAATAATTCCATTGGTGTACTCAACCGCATTTTCTAAAAAGGAAAAATAACCTTCTAAATAAAGTGTATGTACCAAATCATTGATATAATACTCAACTTCAGGCTTGTATAATATGGTTATTTTTCCCAATTCAAGGACGAAAGAAAACGGGTGGTACGGTTTTTTAATTCTTCTCCAGTGATGGCGTTTTTAACTTCCTCATCAAACCGAAAAGGCTTTTGTTTCCTGAAATGATTAATTTGTTCAATTACATCAGGGTCTTCAATCGAGTTTATCCACTGAATAATTTCTTGTTTTGTTGTTGCTAAACCCATAATCCTGTAAAGTTTATTTACAAAGATACTAAAAAATGCGTATCGCTTTTGTTGCACTTAACAATTGAACTTAGGCAGTTATTCCCCGGCAAATTGTTCACACAACTTCAAAGTACTTATAACATCTTTCATCGTTGTGCGTGGGTTGATCAAACACATCCGCAACACTACTTGTTTGTTTAAAATGGTGGTGACCAATAACGCTTTTCGCGAAAGCACTACTTTTTCTGAAATCATTTGGTTGACTTTGTCAAGTTGCTTTTCTGTCAAATTTTTACCGATGGGGTTATACCTGAAATTAATGATTGCCAAAGTCGCCGGCGAAACCACTTCCCATTTGTCGCTTTTACGAAAGTATTCCTCAGTTTCTTCAGCGAGTTTGATGTTGTAAGTGATGGCTTTTCTGAAGGCTTTCAATCCAAATGTTTTGATGGACATATAAAACTTGAGCGCCCGGAACCTTCTGGTCAGCTCAATACCGTGGTCATAAAAGTTGATTTCAGATTCGTTGCCTTCTATATCGCGTAAATATTCGGGTTTTTCGGTAAAAGTGCCTTTCAGCCATTTGTGGTTACGAACGAGAAGACAGCCAATTTCATAAGGCTGAAAAAACCACTTGTGCGGATCCACAGTGATGGAGTCTGCTTTTTCAATTCCGGCGAGCAATTGCTTTCCGTTTTTGGACAAAATAGCGGCGCCGCCGTAAGCAGCATCGATGTGAAACCAGATTTTCTCTTTTTTGCAAATAGCGGCCAGTTCGTTGAGCGGATCCACCGTTCCAGTATTGGTGGTTCCTGCTGAAGCGATAAAACAAAAGGGTTCCCATCCTTCCAGCTTGTCTTTCGCAATAGCGTTTTTGAGCTTATTGATTCCAATTTTAAATTCGCCATCAGTAGGAATAATCCTGATTTGTTCTTTACTAAATCCCAAAACACGAACGGCTTTAATATTGGAAGAATGCGCCTGGTCTGAAAGGTAGATGACCGCTTTGGAGAAGTCGTCTCCACATTTCACTTGTCGGGCGGTGGCAACGGCCGTCAAATTTGCCATCGAACCGCCACTGGTAAAAATACCTCCTCCTCGTTTTACGGGAAAACCGTAAAGATTCAGAAGCCAGTTCATGGTCACGATTTCCATTTCGGCAGCGGCCGGTGAAGCTGCCCATCCACCTGAAAAAATATTGAATCCGCTGGCAAGAGCATCTCCCATCGCACTGATAAAATTGCTGGGTCCTGGCACAAACGAATAGGATTTTGGGTGGCTCACCACATTGCTTTGGGTCATTACTTTTTCCAAAACAAAGTCCAGCACTTCTTTAGCATCAGTTGGTTTTTCAGGTGCGTCTTGCAAAAACAAGCTGTCCATCTCCTTTCTGGAAGCGGTTGCCACCGGAAATTTTTCGTTTTGGGTATTAAAATGCTCCACAATGGAATCCACAACTTTGTAGCCGTAGTCCATCATTTCTTCTTTGGTAAGTTCTAATTGTTCTGTTTTCGTTAAAATCACTTCTTCATTTTTAGGAACTGCAAAGTTAACTCTTTATAAATGGGGTGAAAAATGATTTTAAAGAGAAATAGTTTCCTTTTATGATTAAAATCTTATAAAAAAACTTGACTCACCTTGGTTTTAAACTCAACTCAATTAATACCCAGCACGAACCAACGATAAGGTTCTATGATTAAGTGTCGCTTCACCTTCATCCACTCTCCATCGTATTTCAATGGAATCTCCTGAGGCTATGTTAATCATAACTTGAAGAGAAACTATGGCGCTCTGAAATTTAATACTTCTACTGGAATGTACCACCTCCACCCCATTATGATAAATACTATAAGTACTGGCACTTGCGGTACTTGTGGTTCCGGCAGGATATTGTTCCCCAATATGTGTTCCTGTAATTGTCAGAGCCCCATCTGCAGTACCCACATCTCCAGTAGTTGTAGAACTTGCAACATCTGAAACCGCCCCAGAAGAACTCCACATTGCAAAAGTGGAAAGAAGCCCTAAATTAAAAGGAGCAATACCAGTTGGGGCGGTAAGAACAACGTCTGCCCCCACACTTACGGCTCCTAACTTTGAAAAAAGCCTTCCTTCGTGGTTTGTGTCGGCACCCAAGGACACTGCTCCTGCACCCCCTCCGCCACCAAGCATGGTGCCTTTCATTATAGTATTTGCGCCCGTGGACATGGCCGCATCAGACACCCAAAATATATTTTCGGGAGCTGCATTTCCGGTCAACTCTACCGTAGTAAACGTTTCTGTCGTAAATGCCCCAGTTGCTCTGATAATAAACACCGCATTTGGGTCTCCACCGCCATCCATCGTAAGTGTTCCTGCAATAGAGGGTGCTCCGGCTACGTCATATACACCCGGTGACAACACCTCTCCACTCCCAAAAGTTAGTGCGTGAGGCACACCGCCAGGGTAGGCCATTAATTCGTCATATAAATTTGCAGCATCAATAACACCTTGGTCTGAACTAAATGTTTCACTGCTGAACAACTGCGCATTAAATAAAACCATATAGTTGCCTGAAGGGGGCGAAATCGTCATCCCCGGTACCAACACATCACTGGTAGATGTATTACTAACACTCCCGCCTTCAGTAACAGCATCAATCATAGGACCCTCTTGACTTTTGATACCTATCCAATTTGGAACTAAAGAAGTTCCTACGTTTATTTGACCATCATTTAAAGTATGATTGTAAATCATTAAACCTTTTGCAGGAGATATAATGGCATCTCTTTCTTCTGTGGATAATCGTGGCATTAAAAGTCCTTTACTGTTGGAAGAAATATCCAGCATTGAAGAGGTATCAGGCGTGATAGTGCCCACACCAACTTGTGAATAAAGACCGGTTGAAATTAATAGTATAAGCTGAAAAAAGAAAAAATTTAGAGTATTTTTCATAAGTTTTTTTTAAATATCAATAAAATATTTTGTAGGCTATTACTATTTGACGTAAACAAAATATAGTGGGACTAAATTTTATTTTACGATAATAAATACTACTAACTGTTATGTAAAATGTGAGGTATGTGATTTAAAAACTCAGGGCAAGAAATCAATAATCATTCTGTGTGAATAGGGAAGTTCAGAATAAACGTTGAAATCAAAAGACCATAAGGTACTCAAATATAAACAATTTAATTGAAATTCAGTTTATTTCTACTCATTTACTTTAATTTTTTGAATTTGCATTTTGAGAAAAATAAGATTTTGAAAGTTAGAACATTCGATTGGGGCTGAGAATGATTTCAAGCATAAAAAAATCCGAAATGCTTGCTTCCAGACTTTAATATAAGTTTTATTCAGTATGCAACAAAAAATCCGTGAAGATCCGCTAAATCGGCGTCATCTGCGTTCTATTAATGATAAAGTAAAATAGCACGCAGATGACGCGGATGTGACTGATAAACACTGATTCTTAATTCCCTCTAGTTCTTTAATAGTGAATCTCCAAAGTTCTTCAGAACTAAAAATATAATTTTTGTTGTGTACTAAATAAGTTTTGATAATCTGAGTTTATTTTACCACTATTTTTTTAACCGCTTGATTCCTTTCGCCGTCAAAGGCAATAAAATAAATGCCGGTGTTTAAGTTAAAGTTGATAGTATTGGCTCCTTCAGTCACGTTTTGGGTGAACATTTTCTTCCCGTTCACATTGTAAAAAGTGACTGTTTCAAAATTGTTTCGGTTTTGAAAAGAAACGTGATTTGTAGCAGGGTTAGGATATATTGAAAATGCAGCTAAGGCAATATCACCAGTGCTCAAGGTTTCACAGAAAACAGGGTCAAAAATCACTTCGCCCAGTGTTGGGTCATCTTCATTGTGAAAAATCACACCTTCGGCTTCAGCCAAAGTGCCTTCACCATCTTCCACCCAGCAGTTGTTTTTAGCAGTAATAGTAGTTGGACCATTGTTGTAAAGCGCAAAGGTTTCGCCGGTATTTCCGTTTTCAGAAAACACGTTCAAACCGGGATTGTCGGCATCATCACCAAAATTAGCGTCTACGGGACCTTGAATGGTCACACCCCAGAGGTTTCTTCTCATTGTATTTCCGGTGGCATCCACAGTCATATCACCGGTTGGTGCATTCAAATTGATGCCACTTCCGCCCAGATTGGGGTTGCCTTGAGTGTCGTTGTCTTCAATGATATTGTCCTTGATGAGCGCATAGGAGTTTGGACCCACAACGGTCATTCCATAACGGTTATCTTTGATTGTATTTCCCTCGATAATGACGCGTAAAGCTCCTCCCACAAGGTTGGCAACCGCTATACCACCTGCCTGGTCCAAATCCCGGTCTCCCAAAATGGTGTTGTTACGAATTTTCAAAGTATCATTTACACGCGTGGCTCCCATATTGATTTGAGGACGGTTGTTGTTGCTTTGGTTATTCCCTTCAATTAAATTGTTTTCAATGATGGCAGAGACACTCTGGTTTGCACCGGAACTTATAGCCGGATTGGCATTAAACAAAAAGTCATTATTTGTAATCACCGGAATCCCTCTCGATAAAGTTACTGTGGCTCCTGTCGTAACTCCCGAAACATTATTCAAAAGCACACAATTGTTTAAAACAAAACTTTCGGTTAACACCTGAAGTCCGCCACCAAATTGGATGGTCGCATTTTGAATGTCAACTGTAGAAAATTCCTCAAACCGAAAACCATCATAAGGTGCCGCTTCATTCACGGCTGTAATAATCACAGCATCTGCTTCCACAAAAAAAGAACCAAGCCCAAGAACGGTAATACGCACGCCGGCTTCAATTTCAAGGGTAAGGTCTGTGTCAATTCTTAAAATATCATCAGCTGCTATAGTCAAATCTTCTAATAGGGTATAAGTTGCTCCTGAGACAGTAACCGTTCCCGGGCTTGCAGTCACAATATCATCGAGTGTCCAGTCAACACCTGTACCGGGTGTGGTATATTGAGCAAAAGACACTGAAAATATCAGTAACAAAAGGAATGTAGATAAAAATTTCATAATATAAGTTTAAGGGTTTTAATCGGCCCCAAAGGTAAAGAATTCTACTAAAGTCAAAAGGATAACCATTCCCTTTTAACTTTCAACCTTTAACTGTATTTTTGCCGGATATAATCAAAGGGCAATCATGAAATACCATTTCAACGAGATAGAAGCCAAATGGCGCAAGTACTGGGAAGAAAACCAAACGTTTAAAGCAGAAAACCAAAGCGACAAACCAAAATACTATGTTTTGGATATGTTTCCTTATCCGTCAGGAGCCGGCCTTCATGTGGGGCACCCGCTGGGTTACATTGCCAGTGATATTTATGCCCGCTACAAACGTCACAAAGGTTTCAATGTGTTGCACCCAATGGGCTATGACTCGTTTGGCCTTCCGGCGGAACAGTATGCCATTCAAACCGGTCAGCATCCTGCTATTACGACCGAAACCAATATCAACCGATACCGTGAGCAGCTGGACCGCATTGGTTTTTCGTTTGACTGGAGCCGCGAAGTACGCACTTCAAACCCCGATTATTACAAATGGACCCAATGGATTTTCACCGAATTGTTCCACTCCTGGTACAACAAAGACACTGACAAAGCTGAACCTATAGAGAGCCTCATTACCCGTTTCACCAATGAAGGCAACGGGCCGGTCAATGCGGTTTGTGATGAAAATGTTATGTTGTTTACCTCCGAAATGTGGAACGCCTATGACGAGGAACAACAGCAAAAAATACTTTTACAATACCGCCTAACATACCTAGCCGAAACCGAAGTCAACTGGTGTCCAGCACTGGGAACCGTTTTAGCAAACGACGAAATCGTCAACGGCGTCTCTGAACGCGGCGGGCATCCCGTGGTGCGCAAAAAGATGAAACAATGGAGCATGCGCATCACCGCTTATGCACAGCGCCTGCTCGACGGACTCAACCAAATCGACTGGCCGCAGCCGTTGAAGGATTCGCAAACGAATTGGATTGGGAAGTCTGTTGGTGCTTCTGTGAAGTTTCAGGTTTCAGGTTTCAAGTTTCAGGTTGAAGTGTTTACCACAAGACCTGACACCATCTTCGGAGCTTCATTTATGACGCTTGCGCCGGAACACGAACTCGTTGAAAAAATCACCACAGCTGAGCAAAAAGAAGCAGTTGAAGCCTATATTGAGCAAACAGCAAAGCGCAGTGAACGTGAGCGCATGGCAGATGTCAAGACCATTTCGGGGGTGTTTACAGGGGGGTATGCTGAGCATCCCTTTTCTAAAGAGCCTATTCCAATTTGGATTGGTGACTATGTTTTGGCGAGTTATGGTACCGGAGCCGTGATGGCTGTACCTTGTGGTGATGAGCGGGATTATGCTTTCGCGAAACACTTTAATATTCCCATACCCAACATCTTTGATCAGGACATTTCTGAAAATGCGTTTACCGAAAAGGAAGAATTTAAAATCGTCAATTCCGATTTCCTGAATGGATTGGGTTACAAAGAAGCTATCAAAAAAGCTATTGAAGCATTAGAGAAAATTGGGCAAGGCAGCGGAAAAATCAATTACCGTTTGCGTGACGCGGTGTTTAGCCGTCAGCGCTATTGGGGCGAACCTTTCCCGGTCTATTATGTAAACGGATTACCAAAAACCATCGACCCTGAACATCTCCCCATTCAATTGCCCGAAGTGGAAAAATACCTCCCCACAGAAGACGGACAACCCCCCTTGGGCCGCGCTGATGTCTGGGCCTGGGATGCGGAAAAGTGTACAGTGGTCAGTAATGAGTTGGCAGACAACGAAACCATATTTCCATTGGAATTAAACACCATGCCCGGTTGGGCAGGAAGCAGCTGGTACCTCTTCCGGTATATGGATGCAAATAACAATGAAGAATTTGCCAGGCAAGAAGCTTTGGATTACTGGCAAAATGTCGATTTATACATAGGCGGCAGCGAGCACGCTACAGGGCATTTGTTGTACTCCCGTTTCTGGACCAAGTTTCTCTATGACAGAGGTTTTTTGAAGGTAAATGAACCCTTTAAAAAATTGATTAACCAAGGGATGATTTTGGGGGAGAGTGCGTTTGTTTATAGATTAAATTCAAAACAAATTAAAAACCCAATATACTTCAGTAAAAATTTTATAGATAAAGTTGTTGCAGATAAAAAATCATTTACTGAATATGATGAATACGAAAGGATAAGGGAGACACTATTTCAAGAAAATAGAAATCAAAAAGGAATCTTCAATTTTTCTACTGATTTTGAAACAAGTTGGCAAAATTTTACCGCAATCCATTCTCATGTATCATTTGTCAATATTTCAAACGAACTTGATTTAGGAGCGTTTAAATCTTGGAAGCCTGAATTCAAAGGTGCTCATTTCATTACAGAAAATAATGGAACATTTAAAGTGGGGCGCGAAGTCGAAAAAATGTCCAAGTCCAAATACAACGTCGTCAACCCAGATGACATTTGCGACCAGTATGGCGCAGACACCTTAAGGATGTATGAAATGTTCCTCGGCCCGCTTGAGCAGGCCAAGCCATGGAATATGGCAGGCATCACCGGGGTACACAGCTTTTTAAAGAAGTTTTGGAAACTCTATTGTGATGACAACGGGCTTGTGGTGACTGACAGTTCCGCATCCAAAGACAGCTTAAAAACCCTGCACAAAACCATCAAAAAAGTGGAGGAAGACATTGAGAATTTTAGTTTCAATACTTCGGTTTCTACGTTTATGATTGCGGTAAATGAGTTGACGGCACAAAAATGCAGTTCGCGCGAAGTGCTGGAACCACTGGCGATTTTGATTTCGCCTTATGCGCCCCATATCGCTGAGGAGTTGTGGAGTAAATTAGGGCATTCAGAAAGCATTTCCACTGCGCCATTTCCTCAGTTTGATGCTTCTCATTTGGTTGAAAGCACCAAAGAATACCCCATTTCGTTTAACGGAAAAATGCGTTTTACGTTGGAAATGCCTTTGGATTTATCAAAAGAAGACATTGAAAAAACGGTGATGGCGCATGAAAAAACACAACAGTATCTGGAAGGCCGCACACCCAAAAAAGTAATTGTCGTGCCTGGAAAGATTGTGAATATTGTGGGGTAGTATTTTTAGTTTCAGGCTTCAGGCTTTGCCCACCGTAGATTTATCGAAGGTGGGTTTCAAGTTTTTTTCAGACAGTTTGCTGCGCTCGTATAAAGTTTCAAGTTTCAGGTTTGACTGAATAGGGTTTACAATTATTAAAAAGTTTTTCCATTCAATAAAATTCTGTAAATTAGCCTTATGGACGCAACGCTTTTAAATAGAATCACTATCAATCCAGATATCTGTAACGGCAAAGCCGTTATTAGAAATTTAAGGATTACGGTAGAAACTGTATTGCAATATCTTTCTGCTGGAGACACTACTGAAGATATTCTGAAAGCTTATCCTTTTCTTGAAAAAGAAGACATTCAGGCTTGTATCTACTTTGCCTTAAAAGGCTTGTCAACAAACAAAAATGAATTTCAATTAGTCAGTTGATGAAATTTTTAGTAGATGTAAATTTACCCAAACACTTTTCTTACTTCAATTCTCCTGATTTCCAGTTTGTAAGTGATATAGATCTTTCTGCAACAGATACTTTTATCTGGAATTACGCCTTAGAAAACAACTTGATTATCATCACAAAAGACACCGATTTTTATACCCGGTTCTTACTTGAGGAGCCAGCTCCTAAAATCATCCATATTCAATTGGGCAATTGTTCTTTAAAAGAGTTGCACACTTATTTTGAAAACCATTGGACAGCCTGCAAAGAGCACATTAAACCTTCAAATTTTGTCATTTTAAAAGAGACAAAAATAGAGGTCATCAGGTAAAATAAGACGAAATGTCATTTGTCAAAATCGGCAAGATTTTTGGTATATATGAAGCAATAAAAAATTAAAGAAAAATTAAAATGATTGGATATTATATTTTAGCAGGACTCATCTTTTTGGTGAGCATGTATGTGAGCAACCGCTTAAAGAGTAAGTTTAAAAAATACTCTAAAGTGCATTTACAAAATGGAATGAGCGGAAAGGAAATCGCAGAAAAAATGCTGGCAGATCACGGCATTCATGATGTGCAAGTCATTTCTACCCCCGGTCAACTTACTGACCATTACAACCCGATGAAAAAGACCGTCAACCTCAGTGAGTCGGTTTATATGCAACGCAATGCTGCTGCTGCCGCTGTAGCCGCTCACGAAGTAGGTCACGCCGTGCAACACGCACAGGCTTATTCGTGGCTGGATATGCGTTCTAAACTAGTGCCTGTGGTAAGTGTGGCTTCTCAATATTCACAATGGGTGATTTTGGGTGGATTGATATTAGCTGCCGGATCGGCTTTTGGGCAGACTTTACTTCTTGTAGGTATCATTATGTATGGACTCGGTACACTTTTTAGCTTCATCACACTTCCTGTGGAATATGACGCGAGTAACCGTGCACTGGCCTGGATGACCAATAAAAACATGCTGTCTCCACAAGAACACGCCGGAGCTAAAGATTCCCTGAAATGGGCCGCACGCACTTATGTGGTAGCAGCCGTGGGTTCGTTGGCAACCTTGTTGTACTTCATTATGATTTACCTCGGAAGAGAATAGGTATCTAAAAAAAAACAAAATACAAGCACCAAAATCCAAAAGAGGGTTTTGGTGTTTTTTTTTAACCCGGAATAGATTTTCTAATGCATAATGCGGGTTTAATTCATGAATTTTTTGATGACTTCGGCCAAACGTTCTACAGGCACTTTTTCGATGGGATGTGGAGTGTCCTGTAAAATCAAAAACCTTGAATTTGGAAGCCAGTTTGCAGCCTCGCTGGTTTCATCTATACTCACCATTTTGTCAGCATTGCCAATGGCTAAATTGACAGGTGAGTGAATGTTTTGAAAATCTTTTGCTGTTAGGGGTGGGTTTTCGCCCATACCCAGTATCATTGAGGAGGTTTTCTCCATCAATAATTTCCAGCAATTGGGGGCATGACGTTCCTGAAGTGTTTTCGCGAAAGCGGGTATCCTTTCCTCAATAATTTTTGAATCAAGCATTTTAACTTCCTGCAGCGCTATCTCAGGCGACCATCTGAATTTGGTGGCCAGTGTAAAGATTTTTTCGAATGTATGAAGTTGTTTATTTGCCAAAAATAACGCAACATAACCACCCATACTGTACCCGAAAACATGCACGTTTTTTAGTTGGTGATCTAAAATGTATTGAAGTACTTCATCTGCAAATTGCTGAATTGTAAATGCTTCTGAAAAGGGCTCGCCACCGTGGCCACTAAAGTTTAAAGTATGTACTTCAAAACTCCCTTTCAAAGCCTCTGCAAGCGGTTGAAGCTGATCTTTTGCCCCTATGGCGCCGTGCAACAGTAAAAGTGTTTTCAAATTTTATCCGTAAATATTATCAGGATTATAGCCCAAATACTCCATTTCATATTCTTTAAAAATGATGCCATGGTCTTCGAGTTCTTTGAGGATGGGTTCATACACTTCTTTTGCAATGGGAAGTTGTACCCCCGGAGTGGTAATTTCGCCATTTAATATTTTGAGGGTGGCTATAGCGACAGGTAAACCCACTGTTTTCGCCATGGCTGTAAAGGTTTGGTCATCTCCTTTAATAACCATATTGGAGTCAATCTGATATTTTTTGCCGTTGAGTTCATATCCAAACTTGTGGTACATCACAATCATATCTTTATCTTCGGGTTCCAGCATCCACTTGTCCATCAGGATTTTCTGTAGGCATTCTGCGGGTGTTCCATTTTTGAGTCCCAGTTTTTTGTTGGGATTGAAAATATCCAGTTCCACAAGCTTGTCCCACATCAAGTCATCTTGGTCAATTTTCAAGCTGTGGCGAAGTTTCAGTTCGACTGCATCTGTGGGCGAATAGGGTAAAAATAAATTTATAAATTCGCGGTAGCTCATATTTTCTGTATCCTGAAGCCTGTATGAATCATCTGTCATACCCAATTGTACAAACATATTCCACGCCTTGCTGAAGCCCACGCGACGAATGGTTCCTCTGTAAAGGGTGAGAATATCTTCCAGGCCATAAATTTCCCGATACTTTAGCGAGTTTCTGTTGGCATAACCCTCAAAGCGCCCGTGGCCGTTAATGTCTAAAAACTCGGTTCTTCTAAAAAGTCTGTGGTAGGGGATGTATTTGTATTTTCCTTCCTGAATAAATTCTGCTGCGCCTCCCTGTCCTGCAAGAACGACATTTCTTGGGTTCCAGGTAAATTTATAGTTCCAGAGGTTGGTATCGCTTTCGGGGGCAACCAGCCCACCGGTGAACGATTCAAAAAGTAGCATTTTTCCGCCTTTTTCGCGAATGCGGTCAATGACTTGCATGGCGCTCATATGATCGATACCGGGATCGAGACCAATCTCATTCATAAAAACCAGTTCTTTAGATTTCACTTTGGTATCAAGGCTAAGCATTTCGTCACTAATGTATGAGGCCGTTACCATATTTTTTCCAAATTCCAGGCAATCCTTAGCCACTTCATAGTGATAGCGTGCCGGCAGCATGGAGATGACAATATCTGCACTTTGAACAGCTTCTTTGCGTTGCTTTTCATTAAAAACATCAAGCACTACCGTGCGGGCATTGGGGTGTTTGCCTATCAAGGTTGTTGCCGCTTTGATATTCACATCACCAATGGTTAGAAACAAATCTTCTGCATCAGACTTGTCCAAAAGATATTTTATTAAGCTACTGGCAGATCTTCCTGCACCAATTATTAAGATATTCCTCATTCTAATTTTGTAAATTTGAGACTTTAATTATTAGGTTACGAATGTAGTAAATTGTTCACGTTTCAAAAAAAGATGTATGTATAAAAATATGGTTATTTCCGGAGTGGTGTTTGCGATGCTGTCTGTAGTTTTTGGTGCTTTTGGTGCACATACCTTAAAATCAATGATAAATGCCGATGCTTTGGCTACTTTTGAGGTGGGTGTGCGCTATCAAATGTATCATGCCCTTGGTCTCCTTTTCATCGGAATGTCTCATTTTCTCAAACGATCTTTTCAAAAACCGGTTTTTATATTATTTACATTAGGAATTTTCTTGTTTTCGGGATCTATTTACCTGCTTTCTCTCAATTCACTATTACCATTTAACGCTCAAGTGATTGGATTTGTGACGCCAATAGGTGGTGCTTGCTTTATCATTGGATGGTTGTATTTCCTGATGAAAATTATTAAGTTAAAATCGATATAAATCTTATTTTTTTAAAGGCTTTCTACATAAATATTTTTTACTTTTGTAGTACACAACAATCATATAAAAATAAGTTATGGTCAATAGTAACCAAGCAACTAAAACGATTTCGTTGAACAATTACGGAATCAAAAACGCAAAAGTTAACTACCAACTCTCTCCGGACGAACTCCACAAAATCACCATCGAAAAAGGCCAAGGCGTTGAAGCAAATTCAGGTGCACTGGCAGTCAATACCGGTGAATTTACAGGGCGTTCTCCTAAAGACAGATTTATTGTAAAAGACGATATCACTCGTGATCAAGTGTGGTGGGGAAACATCAACATCCCTTTTCCTACAGATAAGTTTGACAAATTGTATGACAAGGTCACAGATTATCTTTCCGACAAAGAACTGTTTGTGAGAGACAGTTATGCCTGTGCTCACGAGGATTTGAGATTGAACATTCGTGTTGTTAATGAGTATCCCTGGTCCAACTTGTTTGCATACAATATGTTTCTTCGTCCTGAAGAAAGTGAATTGGAAAACTTTAGCCCGGACTGGCTGGTCATTAATGCCCCCGGGTTTATGGCAGACCCCGATATGGACGGCACCCGACAGCACAATTTTGCCATTTTAAATTTTACAAAAAAAATTGCCTTAATAGGCGGAACGGGTTATACCGGTGAAATCAAAAAAGGGATTTTCTCTGCTTTGAACTTTATTCTACCAGTAAATAAAAATACCTTGCCCATGCATTGTTCTGCCAATGTGGGGGAAGATGGTGAAACCGCTATTTTCTTTGGTCTTTCCGGGACGGGAAAAACAACCCTCTCTGCAGATCCTAGCAGAAAACTGATTGGCGATGATGAGCACGGCTGGACGGCAGACAATAAAATATTTAATTTTGAAGGTGGTTGTTATGCCAAAGTAATCAACCTGACCGAAGAGCAAGAACCCGATATTTACAGAGCCATCAAAAAAGGAGCAATTCTTGAAAATGTAATCATGGATAAAAATGGTGACGTAGATTATAAAGATATCACCATCACTCAAAACACCCGAGTAAGTTACCCGATTTATCACATTGACAATATTCAAACTCCTTCCATAGCTGAAAACCCAAAGAACATATTTTTCCTCACCGCAGATGCTTTTGGCGTGTTGCCTCCCATCTCAAAATTAACACCGGGACAGGCAGCTTATCATTTCATTAGCGGCTATACAGCCAAAGTGGCCGGTACAGAAGCGGGTGTAGATGAGCCTATGCCTAACTTCTCTGCTTGTTTTGGCGCACCCTTTATGCCATTGCACCCAACAAAATATGCAGAAATGCTGAGCAAAAAAATGAAGGATGCAGGTGTAAACGTCTGGCTAATTAACACCGGATGGACGGGTGGTCCATATGGAATTGGAAGCAGAATGAAATTAAAATACACCCGTGCGATGATTACTGCAGCTATGAATGGGGAGTTGAAAGATGTGACTTTTGAAAACCACCCAATTTTTGGTTTGGCGATGCCCACAAGCTGCCCAGATGTACCCAACGAAGTGTTGAATCCAAAAAGCACCTGGAAAAACGCCAAAGCTTATGATGTACAAGCCAAAGAGCTGGCAGCTTCTTTCAGGGAAAACTTTGCCAAATTTGAGTCTTATGCCAATGAAGAAATTCTTGGTGGTGCGCCGATGGGGTAACAGCTTTTAAAAATAAATTTCAAAGCACGGTCAATAAATATTGGTCGTGCTTTTTTGTTCAGTTATATTTTAATTTATTATTTTAGTTAAAACTATTATTGCATTAGCTATTGTTTAAGAAACTCACATATCTTTTAATATTAATTCCATTCCTTCAATTTGGCCAAACTGAAGTTATAGAATCACATAACATGTCAAATTGGATTCTTGAGTTCAAAACAGGCTTTACTTTTCAAGCTGACGAACTTGCCCGCATCAATGAACAACCTCCACTTGATCAAAATATTGGCAACGGCATAAAACTTCAATTCAAACCAGCAATACATTATTCATTATTTCATAATTTATGGATTGGAGGTCACTTAGGTTTTGGTATTACTAATTATTCAGATAAAGACAGAAGTATAAAAAGTTCTTCAGAAAATTATAAAATGGGTGTCCAACTTCGTTATAATTTTTTTAAAATAATTCCTGAAATTTATCTGCATAGTGAAATTGGCTCTAACTATAATTATTTAAACCTGCGGGAAAACAATCCTGAACAGTTTACTTTATCAAACTCTTATATAAAATCCTATCTTGATTTGGGAGTAAATTTTGTTTTTTCAGAAAACTGGGCTGTAGCGATAGTGTTTAAAGATGTATTGTATAATTACAGTTCTAGACCTAATTTTGAAAATCGTAAAGGTTTTGGTAATTCTAATATTTTTAAAGATTATATTGAATTTCCTTTTTTCTCAGTATCTTACAGGATGAATTAGTCCGTTTTAATTTATTAATACAATTATGAAAGTTATCAATACGGTTTTTACAATTATCTTCTTACTTCAAATAACGGCAATAAATGCTCAAAGCAATTTTATAGAGTATATAGAAGAAGAATCTAAAGCATTAAGTGTTCCTGCAGAATCCTTTTTTTATGTGTCAGTTTCTTCTAAAGAAAAGTTCATAGAAAACATGCAACCTGCATTGATTGCCTTTGTGAAAGGAAATCTCTCAACTTCTATTGATGAAATAGAAGGTCATGATGAACAGAATGGCGTGGTTAATTTAAACTCAAGTTGTAGTGTACAACAGTTATCTAAAGAACACATATTGAACCATTTGAATGATAAAAAGTCATATGAAGGCATTGTGATCAAAAACATACGGGATCAAAAACCCATTACATTTAATGAAGATCAAATTGTAGCTCTTGTTTTATATAGCTCAAAATTAAGACCGTTTATGGATCAATATTTAGCGCCATTAAAAAAATTAAAAGAGGAAGAAAATATTCCTTACATCATCCTCACGATGGATTTGGAAGATATTAAAGGTCTACCTGATTTATATCAAAACTCGGTCTTTGAAAATTAGTTTCTACCTAGACAAAAAAGCGGCTCCTTTAAAAGTGCCGCTTTTTTTATTTCTATTTTGTTATTAATTATTTCTTTTTATTGGCCTCTACAATGTACTTCTCCAGTGCCATTGTCATTGAAGGTGTCTCTGGTGTTGGTGCCTGGATATCCACTCGCAATCCGCTTTCCTTGGCAGCCTGAACGGTGGTATTCCCAAACACGGCTATGCGTGTTTCGTTTTGTTCAAAATCAGGGAAATTCTCAAAAAGTGATTTGATTCCGCTGGGACTGAAAAACACCAGGATATCATAATACACATCTTTCAAATCAGAGAGGTCACTCACCACTGTTTTATAAAATGAAGCTTGTTTCCACTTTACTTTTAAAGAGTTTAATATTTCGGGTACATCAGGTTTCAAGACATCTGAACAAGGCAACAAAAAACTTTCATTCTTGTATTTTTTGATCATAGGCGAAAGTTCAGAAAAAGTGCGTTTCCCCACATAAATCTTCCGTTTTCTATAAACCACATATTTTTGGAGGTAGAATGCCACTGCTTCAGAAAGGCAAAAGTACTTTAATGTATCCGGCACTTTGTAGCGCATTTCCTCTGCAATCCTGAAAAAATGGTCCACAGAATTTCTGCTGGTGAGAATAATTGCGGTATAATTATTCAAGTCAACTTTCTGAGCTCTTACATCTTTACTGGAAACCCCTTCGACGTGAATAAAGGGTCTGAAATCAATTTTTACTTTTTGCTTATCTACAAGTTCAAAGTAAGGAGAGTTTTCGATAATAGGTTCTGGTTGGGAAACCAAAATTGTTTTCACTTTCATAAACCTGGTTATTTTTTTTGGTTAAAATTTCCCTATCCTACCAGTATCTTGTATAAGATAAAATAAGGTGAAATTTCAAGTGCGCAAAGATATAAAATAAAATAGAAGAAATGGCTTCTCACCAACTTTTCCTGAACTTTACAACTGTACACCAGTGAAATGATATTGAAAAGAACAATGATTGCAACCATGGCAATTAAAATAGAAGTTGATGGAGTAGTGGTATAGAGCAAAATCATATTGAAAACCAGAAGTAATAGAGCTATTAAATTTCTATAACTTAATTTTTGGTACAAATAGGTGTCTATGTGTTTTTCGATTGAAAAAAGGGTCGCGATAATCTTCTCAATGTAAAATTTCAAGCCAATAAACAAGGTGTAAAATCCAAGTATTTGAATATATACAATTTGATTTTGAAGGCTTATATCTTCTCTAAAAAAAACCAGAAAAATAAATAAAAATAAGGAAGCCGAGATTATTTGAACAAGAAGCAAAAGGATATTAAAAGGAATAAAAATTTGTGGATTTTTGCCGTGCACCAAAAAATATTTATTAGTGATAATAAGCTGGATAAACTCATTAAATCGGGAAGTGTTTATCAGTTTTGCTGCTGCAACAAATGCTAAGCACAGGAAGATTAAAAGGGTAATCCAATCAGGAATTGCGGTATTTCTAATAATTTCTTCCAAAGCCTCACTTTCTTGAGACAAATTTACTTTAAAATAAACCAATTTATCAGCCCCTATAACATTTTTTAAACAAGCAGTCAATATAAAAATGAGTACATTTGCGCAAAAATTTGGGGAATGTCCAAAGCACTGGTGGTTATACCTACATATAACGAAATCGAAAACATAGAACGACTCATTCGAAATATTTTTTCGCTGCAGCGAAATTTCGAACTATTGATCGTCGATGATAATTCGCCGGATTTAACCTCAAAGAAAGTTGAAGAACTCCAAACAGAATTTCCTGAAAAACTACATCTGCTTTTTAGAAAAGAAAAAACAGGACTGGGTACAGCATACATCGCCGGATTTAAGTGGGCCTTAGAGAGAAAATATGAGTATATTTTTGAAATGGATGCTGATTTTTCTCACAATCCAAACGACCTAATTAGGCTCTATAATGCGTGTGAAAAACAGGAATATGATGTCGCCATTGGTTCCCGCTATGTCAAAGGAGTCAATGTGGTGAACTGGCCCATGAGCCGGGTGTTGATGTCTTGGTTAGCTTCAAAATATGTGCGATTCATCACCAGAATGCCTATTTTTGATACCACGGCCGGTTTTGTGTGTTACAGAAGAAAAGTACTGGAAACTATCAATCTGGATAAAATACAATTTGTGGGCTATGCGTTTCAAATTGAAATGAAATTCAAAGCATACCTAAGTAAATTTAGTATTATTGAAATCCCTGTGATTTTTACAGACCGAACAAGGGGAGAGTCAAAAATGAGCGGGGGCATCATTTCTGAAGCTGTGTTTGGTGTCTTGTCAATGAAATTTAAAAGCTTGTTTAACCGTTATGAAATATAACTTATGCATACTGTTTTAATTAAAAATGCCAATGTTGTCAATGAGGGAATAATCACAAATTGTGATGTACTCATTCAAAATGAAGAAATTGTTGAAATTGCAACGAGCATCAGTGCAAAATCCTCAGACACGATAGTCATAGATGCCGAAGGCAAACACTTGTTGCCAGGAGTGATTGATGATCAAGTGCATTTTAGAGAGCCCGGTCTTACCCACAAAGCAACAATAGAAACTGAATCCAAAGCTGCCATTGCAGGGGGAATTACCACTTTTATTGAAATGCCAAACACTTCACCACAGGCAACCACCATCGAGTTGCTTGAAGACAAATTTGAAATTGCTAAAAATACTTCTTGGGCAAACTACTCCTTTATGTTTGGCGGAACCAATGACAATTTAAATGAGATTTTAAAAGTTGACCCAAAAAAGGTAGCCGGCTTAAAATTGTTTTTAGGGTCCTCAACCGGAGACATGCTTGTAGATGACCCCAAAGCACTTGAGGAGATATTTTCTAAATCAAAATTGCTTATATCGGTTCACTGCGAAGATGAGATGACCATTAAAAACAACCTGGAAAAGCATATTGAAAAATTTGGAGAGGACATTCCAATGGAATATCATCCAAAGATAAGAAGCGAGGAGGCCTGTTATTTATCATCCTCAAATGCCATAGCTTTAGCGAAAAAAACTGGAGCCAGATTGCACGTTTTTCATCTTTCAACAGCAAAAGAAACGGCCCTTTTTGACAATAAAATACCACTTGAGAAAAAGAAAATCACCGCAGAAGTTTGTATTCATCACCTCTGGTTTTCTGATGCTGATTATAAAGAAAAAGGAACATTCATCAAATGGAATCCCGCAGTAAAAACTGCAAAGGACCGCGACGGACTTTGGAAAGCCTTACTCGATGACCACATTGACGTGATTGCTTCAGACCACGCGCCACACACTTTAGAAGAGAAAAAAAATGTCTATACCAAAGCACCTTCTGGTGGGCCTCTGGTACAGCACGCTTTGGTTGCAATGCTTGAAAACTACCACCGTGGAAAAATATCCTTGGAAAAAATTGTCGAAAAAATGTGCCACAACCCGGCAATTCTTTTCGAAATAAAAAAACGTGGTTATATCAAAAAAGGCTACAAAGCAGATTTGGTTTTGGTTGATTTACACGCTCCGTGGACCGTCAATAAAAGTAACTTATTATACAAATGTGGCTGGTCGCCTTTTGAAGGATTTACATTTAAGTCAAGAATTTCCCATACATTAGTGAATGGAAAAATAGTTTACAACAATTCAAAATTTTCAAAAACAAGCAAAGCGCAACGTCTTGAATTCAATCGTTAATATAAAAAAAATCGCATTTAACCCTCTTGTTTTCTTTTTGGGTCTTGGTCTGTTTTTTATGGGTTGTCAAAACATCGAATACCCTGAAAAACCCAAAGACCTTATCCCTGAAGATAAAATGGTGGAAGTTTTGGTTGATGTACATGTATTCAATGCCGCAAAAAGTGTAAACCGGCTTCCGTTACAACAAACGGGCATGACTCCACATCAGTTTATTTATGAAAAGCACGCTATTGATAGTATTCAGTATGAAAATAGTAATGCCTACTATGGAGCTGACTTAAATAAATATGGACGAATTCACAATAGGGTGAAAGACTTTCTGGAATTAAAAAAAAGGAAGATAGACACAACAATTGCCAGAGAAAAAAGAAAGGTTGATTCGATTAAATTTGTTACAGACTCACTCAAACTTCTGAGAATTGAAGGACTGAATAATTCATCTGAAGGTTCAAAAGTTCTCAAAAAATTACAGACAGACACAATTAAATAGCGTGGTCGCTTTTATAATTTTTTGTAATTGTTTCAATGGTTCTTGACAATGGTAAAAACTCATAATCAAGAGCTTGTATTATTTTACTATTGTCGTAGTGTTTTTTTATAACAATGGCTTCTGCGGTGCTTTTAAAAAGCATTTGTTTTCCAAAATAGAGTTTGCTTTTTATATAGTCCAATCGCCAGGCAATGTCTAGCATCCAGGGTTTTAATTCTTTTTTGGGCGGGGTTTTATTAAAGGCAATCGCAACACTTGAAAGGATCTGTTTGTAAGATTCATTTTTAGAAATTAATATAAAACGCTCATTCTTTATCTGACTTTTCATTAATTCAATGGCAATTTTAACCACGTCAACTACATCTACAAATCCCATTTCGCCGGTTGTATAATAGTTAAGCCCCTTATAAACTTTGCTGAATAAAACGCCGGTGCCTTTATTCCAAAAGCCACTACCCAAAATCACACCCGGGTTGATCATTACAGCATCAAGACCTTCCTGAGTGCCGCGCCACACTTCCATTTCTGCCCCATATTTTGATATGGCATACACGTTGTTATCAGCATCGGGATTCCAGTGCATTTCTTCAGTAATCCTCTTTTTGCCTTCACTGTTAAGTGTTGCAATACTACTCACATGGCATAATTTTTTAACTTGAAAATGCAGACACAAATTCACAATATTTGCAGTACCCTCAATGTTTGATTTTTTTAATTTCTGAAAGTTTTTTGGATCAAAACTTACATAAGCAGCTACGTGATAAACAAAATCAACTCCTTCAAATGCTTTAGTCAAAGCAGGAATATCAATCAAGTTTGCTTCTACCCATTCAATTTGATTGAATAAATTTTCCGGTGTATCTGTATAATAGGAAAATACTTGTTTTACAGCGTTAAGATTGCTGTTTGCTCTATGAATTGCTCTTACTTTTTGCCCGTCTTTGAGCAAAAAATAGAGTAAATGAGCCCCAACAAGGCCTGTGCCACCGGTTACTAATATCATGCCACTAAAATACTCTTTTTATAATTTCTTCTTCATCATTTGCCTGATAAATCTATCTTTGCAAAAACATTTTCCTGATGCTTAAAAATTTTGTAAAAGAATTAGAATGGAGAGGCATGATTCACGATGTGATGCCCGGGACAGAAGATTATTTAAACGAAGAGATGCGCATTGCTTATGTGGGATTTGACCCCACAGCAGACTCACTTCACGTTGGGAATTTAGTGCCCATCATGCTTTTAGCTCATTTTCAAAAAGCAGGACATAAACCCATTGGACTGGTGGGTGGTGCTACCGGAATGATTGGTGATCCTTCGGGAAAATCTACAGAACGAAATTTGCTGGACGAAAAGACTTTGAGACACAATCAAAATGCGATAAAAAATCAATTATCTCAATTTCTCGACTTTCAATCAAACGCAGCAAATGCAGCTGTTTTAGTAAACAATTATGATTGGATGAAATCTTTTTCGTTTTTAGATTTCATAAGAGATGTTGGAAAACACATTACCGTAAACTACATGATGTCAAAGGACTCTGTAAAAAAACGACTCACAGGTGAAGAAAGTGAAGGCATGTCGTTTACAGAATTTACTTATCAGCTTGTTCAAGGCTATGATTTTCTGCATTTATACAAATCACACAATTGCACCCTGCAAATGGGTGGTAGCGACCAGTGGGGAAACATCACCACCGGTACTGAATTAATCAGACGCATTGCCGGCGGTAAAGGTTTTGCACTTACCTGTCCATTAATCACTAAAGCAGACGGTACCAAATTTGGTAAAACCGAAGGTGGCAATATCTGGCTTGACGCCGAAAGAACATCCCCTTATAAGTTTTACCAATACTGGCTCAACACCAGTGACGAGGATGCAGAAAAGTATATCAAAATTTTCACTTTCTTACCCAAAGAAGAAATCGAATTACTAGTTACTGAACACAAAACCGCACCCCATTTAAGGCAACTTCAAAAGCGCTTGGCTGATGAACTTACAATTATGGTCCACTCTAAAGAAGACCTGGAAAACGCTATTGCTGCTTCAAACATCCTTTTTGGAAACTCAACTTCAGATGATTTAAAGAAACTGAACAAAGCCACTTTTCTGGATGTCTTCGATGGAGTTCCCCAAACGGAAGTTTCACAAAAGCAAATCTCAGAGGGACTGGATATTATTGCAGCCTTAGCCGAAGTGGGAGGTTTTTTAAAATCAAACAGCGAAGCACGCAGAGCCTTGAAAGAAAATTCAATTTCGGTGAATAAAGAAAAAGTGGATGACTCTTTCATTCTTTCAGAAAAAGATTTGATCAATGGTAGTTTTGTATTGTTGCAAAGAGGAAAGAAAAACTATTTTATTTTAAGTGTAAAATAAAAAACTTGCCGGATTATTAAACTGGCAAGTTTTTTATCTCAAGACTATTAAAATGGATTTTTAATTCTCTTGATTATTTTCCCATTCAATATCTTTCACAATAGTAAAATAAAGATTACCACTGCTTGGGTTTGGAATTTGACCTTCAACATAAGGGCTATATAGCTCTAATAAATCACCATTAAGGCGGAATTCATATGTTAAAAATATTTCACCAGCAATACCTAATTTTCTTATAGTTAAAGTATCTGTTGTGTTTTCATTATAATGAATTAGTATATGTTCTGTATTATCAATATTTTCAGTTAATGCAGATTGAATACTGCTACCATAGATTATTCCTTGCCATCCATCTGGAAGAATACTATCACCAAAGAGGGTTTTATCGGAAGCCACACTTACCGCATCGTCAACTACTACAAGTTCAATGGTATCAGTTGAAGAGGCAAAATAATCGGGGTAATAAAGAGATACTTCACCATCAGAAGGAATAGCACCTTCTGTATTATACAACTCTAAGTAAAAATGAAAAGACACAGGGGTATCCCTTGTAAGTTCCTCATCATTATTTCCGCAGCTTGTCAAAAACAAACAGGCGATTAAAATAAATGTTGTTGCTTTCATAATTTTATTTTTTTATAATTAAACGTTTTATTTGTTGTTGAGAACCATATTTAATGATTACAAAATAAATGTCTGTTTCAAAGGAATCTACATTTATTGTTGTTTCATAAATATGGGTTTGATTGTTTCTATAAACGATTGTTCCATTTTTATCAGCTATTTCAAATGTAAAGGTATCTTCATTCGGAGTCATTATTGTAAATACGTGCTTAGCCGGGTTTGGGTAAATGATAAATTCGTAATCTTCGTTCTTAAAATTATTTTGGGTATTAATTAAAGGGGCTTGAATGTTACATTCAGGACCTGAATATACGTGGTTTATTAGTATATTACCCCAAAATGGAGACCCGCAATAATTAACGGCAACATACATTTCACTAATATTACTTGGGTGTGAAGAAACACTTACTTGAACCATAGATGTACCTTGACCATTTAAAATAGTTCCATTTGTAATTGACCAGTTGTAGGTCGCTCCTGGATATGAGGTAGTGCTGTAATATTGTGGTGCTGCCCCCACACACATGGTATCAGCTCCGGAAACAGGTGCAGAAAACAGTTGTGTTAATGCCTTATTAATCGCCTTATTGCCACAATTTGGCGTCACTGTCAAAGTGCCGCCACCGTGATTTATTGCTTGAACAGTAACAGAAGTACTGCCTTGACCTGACAGTATGTTCAAGTTTGAAGAAACTTCCCAATGATAATTTGTTACTCCGGGTAATGTATTTACGTTATAAGTGGTTGTTTGACCTGCGCAAAGGGCATCATCTCCCATTATGGCAAATGGTGAATGATTGATTCCAATATCATTGATATATCCATACATCCTGGCTACTTGCATTGGTGTAAATTGGCTTCTGCATGATCCTGAAGAATAACTCATAATATTGTCTGTAAAAGGTATCCAACTATCATTCCAATTATCAGTACCTCCTAAAGATGTATTGTAAACACAGGTATTATCATATTGAACTGTGAAATAATATTCTGGATTACGTCCTATCCTACGTAAACCCGGATCTGCCGGGGTATCACATAGCTTGTCCCCATTTACCGCGCATTTTTTGCTGCCGGTTTCGGAACAAAATAGAGATTGAGTCGCAGTACGGCTTACAGGCTCTTGCCTACAATTGTTTGCATCTTCGTTATAGCTATTAGCACCGCCTTTTCTGCCATGATGAGTATGTAATAGTCCCAAATTATGACCAATTTCGTGAGCTAAAACATCTGCAAATGATGTTGAATAACTTCCAAAGGTAGTAATAGAAGTAACAAATTTAGGGGATTTACTGCTCCAAGGTAACCTTGCTATTCCTCCCCAGATATCTTCAAAATTGTTAACTCCTTTTGGCCACCTTACAAAATGGACATTAATAGCACCGGATGTATGGTAATTTGCCCAATAAATATCAAGATAATCATCACCATAGTTAGCATAGTTATTGTTGTTTACTATGCCAATATCACAAAGTAAATAAAATTGTATATTGGTACTTGTTTCTTTAAATATGGTGTTAAGTAAATCTATGGTGTTATGTACATTTGAAATAGAAACATTACTCGATGGATTACTGTTCTCTCTGTAAATCCAAGCTTTAATGGGTATCCAATACTCTTTTGCATTTGAAGTAATTCTACTTTCATCCATCATCAATTTTTCACCACTTTCCACAAGTTCAAGATAATTTTCCGGTATGTCTATACCGTGTTCCAAAAGAATATCCACATACACTTGATTGTCAGGATCTTCATAAAACATATCCCATATTTCTTCCTCAGGATTGGAATAAGTGCCACATAATTCTATAGAATTAGTACCTAAAATTTGCGAAAAAGAATGCCATCCAAACAAAAATGCTATAAGAACAAGTGGGGTAGTTATTTTTGATAATAGAGCATTGACTGGGGGGGGGGGTTTGTAATTTA
>JBBDIQ010000025.1:0-4627 GCA_040880345.1 Flavobacteriaceae bacterium | reverse complement strand
TAGCAAACAAAACCCAGACCTGAGGAAAATCCGTGAGGATTTTCCGAGTGAGCCGATTGAAGCCATAGATTATAGCTGATGTTGTGGTGTCGTTTTTTTTTATTCTCCTATTCCTGTCCGCTTAATATGTTCAAGGAGAGATTCTTCTAAATCTTCAGATACTTTCCAAAATTTGTCGTCCATTTTTTCAATGTCATTTTCGAGTTGGTCTTCTGGAAACTTATCAAATTCTTCTTGTCTCGCATCAGGTCCTTCTGGCACTCCATTTGGAAAATATGTCCGATTAAATTCCCGCAATTGATTTGCTACAGAAGGGAAGTTCAAATATTCCAAATCAGCAATTGTGTCAGAGTTTTTGTCCGCCCCGTGATTCATATAGTGATCCCAAAGTCCGTCAGTTGTCAGAGGTTCGACATTGAACCAAACTCGTTGTTCTCTGGTCAATTTTTCATAGTCGGAGAAACCTATCTCGACAATTTTTTCCCATGCTGGTTGAGCTTCGTCTCTTGTCATTCGTTTTTTTGTTTTTCTTCATCTGAGTCGATAGAAGTAACTGCCTTCATAATTCTTGACTACGTTCTCATGTGAGTCGATGTGAAATATCACTTGATCGAGATAGTTGCTTGGGTAGTTGAGATCTTCTAAAATCCGCAGGTATTCTTTTTTGACTTTTTCGGTAGTTCCATTGATCGCGTAGTTCATTACAATCTCGTCTGTGTCGAAGAAGAGCCATACATCCAGGTCTTTGTCGGAGGTCACGAATGGAATTACGGTTTCGATGTTATGAAGTGAAATGTTTGATATCTTAGCCCATTCAATCGTCTGATGACTGACACGGTCGACAAAATCTAATTGTATTGGTCTATTTTCTTTCATTTTCAAATGCACCACAACGTGCTGGCTATAAACAGTGGCGCGGATTGAGCAACTAATTTAGCAAACAAAACCCAAACCTGAGGAAAATCCGATAGGATTTTCCGAGTGAGCTTGGACAAGCCATTGTTTATAGCCTTTTGTTGCAAGATGTGTTTTTTTTACCCTGCTTGCGCTCTGCTTTTTCCTTTTTATCTTACTAAAACTTCGCAAAAATGCGTTTTTCAATTCGTTTATAAACTAGCCTTCGCAAAAAATCTTTGTCCGGCGTTGTTTTGAGTGTGAGAGTAAAATCTTTTCAAAATCATTTTAAATTTTTTACGCAACGCTTGAGCATTTTGAGAAATCCTTTTAATCTTTTAGAGTTTTTATGAGAGTCCGTTACTGATTAAACGACTTTTAAAAACATCAGATTTTCACGATAGATATTTTTCTCTCTACATATCTTGCAACGTCTCCGTATATGAAACGTAGCGTGTAAAAAGACACTATCGTTTCGGATTATACACGAGCCGAATTTTTATTTTTTCTATTTATCTTTAATTTTCTAAATATACAAAAATAAAAATTTGGCGGACTTAATAAAGAAGCGAAAACCTCTCGGAAAGCTTGTAGCAGCTATGTTTTATATACATTGTTGTGCATAGTGCTTTTCACGTTCTGCTTGGTTTTCAGATGTTTGTTATTTAGTTTAGATGTGAGCGTTGGCAAGACATACTCTTTTACAGTTTTGGTGTTGCGTTGGCTTTAGCGACTGTAAATGTGTATGGCTTTTAGCGTTGGCGTTTTCCAGTATGTCGTTCAATATGTTCTTGTAATTAATCCATTTTGAACTTAAATTCGCCACCACCTTGGTATAAAATCATTGTTTTATCAGATGGATTAAATTCTATTTTGACACCTGCCTGGTCAAAGGTAAAAATATTTTCAGAAGTTGGTTCTAAAGGAAAAGCACCTTGTCCAGTTGCTTGTGCAAATAAAGTATTACCTTCTTTTGTAACTGCTATTTTTGGTGGTATTTCTTCGCTTGAATATGTTCCTAAAAATTTATCCAAATTCTCTGATTTTAATTCTATTCGGTCAAAATTGGGCAGTTCAAAAGTATTTTTATAATATGCAGCTAATGTTGCTAATAGGATTTTGTTCTTATCATAATTAACGCCATTTGAAGTTAAACTAATTGCCAATTTATCTTTTTCAAAATAACTTGTAACAGACTGGAATCCGTCAATTCCGCCAGTATGCCCAAAACTAACTTTACCATTATACGGAAATTGAAATAAGCCCATTCCATAACCATTCTTTATGGTTTTCATTTTTTCTAAACTCTTTTCAGAAACTATGTTTCCTAAAAAGAGCTGTTCAACAAACACGTTTAAGTCTGAAGGGTTAGAAATTATTGCTCCAGCACCTTGTGGTATTGACATATCAGTTTCAGATTCCTTTTCCCATTTCCCTGAATAACTATATGAATAGGTTTCATTTTCTGAAATATTTGTTTTGCCTCCATAATATGTATTTTTGAGTTTCAAAGGTTTTACAATGTGCTTGTCTAAAATTTTGCTGAATGGTTTATTGTAAATTTCTTCTAAAATAAATGTCAAAAGAACATAATTCGAATTACTGTAATCATTTGTTACGTTTGGACTAAATTCGCTTTCTCCATTTGAAATTCTTTCAATCATTTTTTCTTTTGATTGGGTAATCGTGTCCCAATTTGAATAGTCATTATCTCTTGTGAAATCGTGGATACCGCTACTATGATTAAGCAAATTCTCAATTGTGATTGAGTTACTATTTTCTACATTGGGAAAAAACTTTTCTATACTTTGCCCAAGTTCAAGTTTTCCATTTTCAATGGCTTCAAAAATCAAAGAAGCTGTAAACATTTTTGAGATAGAACCTATTCTATATTTTGAATTACTTGTTGCTTTGATATTATTCTCTAAATCTGTAAATCCTATTGTTTTTTCATATATTGTTTTTTGATTTTGTGATATGGCAATGCTACCCATAAATTTGTCATTTTGCTCTAATAGTATAAATAAGCTATCGAGTTTTTGTATATTGATTGATTGTGCTGTTCCTATAGTTACAAAAAGTAACAAGGCTAAATTTGTAAGAATATTTTTCATCTTTTTATTTTTTATTGATTTTACGTTTTAATTTTAATAGATATGTTATTAGGAAATAGGAAACGAAAATTGATAATAAAACAAGTGGAATGAACCAATTGCCCAATACTTCTGTAATTCCTGTATCATTTAATTTTGCCTGGTTTATTTTTCCCAATACGAGAAATGAGTCGTTTTGAAAAAACAAACCAACTTCTTTTGGATTTACTATTTTAGCATATATGAGATAGACAAATCCAAATAGTAACAAATAGAGTATAAAGAAAATCACGTATGATATTCCGTTTGTTACGTTGAGAGCTAAAGCCTTTATGATATGCAATGGATTAAAGGTTTTTGTTGCCTGTTCCATTTTTTTATCGGCAACCAAAGGTTTCAAAACCTCTTCAGGAATACCCAATTTGTCCAAAATGTCCAATAAATTGTCGATTTCGGTTTTATTTTTATTTCGTTGAAGACCTTCGTAAATATGACTGTTAAATTCTAAAAGAATTTCATTTTGGTCTGATAAAGGCAAAAGTCTGATAGCCTTTTTTGTTCGCTTTATATAACTGTCATAGACACGTTTCGAAGCTGTTTCCTTGAATTCTATTTCTTTAATTTTCATTTTGAGATTTCTTTGATTGATGTTGATAATTCCGCCCAATAAACTTGCATTTGTTTTAGGGTTTCTTTTCCCGTTTCGGTCAAAACGTAATATTTTCTTGGTATTCCCGATTCTTGTTCTACCCACTTTGATGAGACAAGGTCTTCTTTTTTCAACCTGTTCATTAGTGGGTAAAATGTTCCTTCCGCAATTTCAATGGCGGTAAGTTTTTTTACTTCTTCAATGAATTCATATCCATAAAATTCATTATTCCGAAGTACGTTCAAGACAACGAACGTGAGTGTTCCTTTCTTTACTTGCGATTTCCATTTGGTAACAAAGATTTCATTCATTCGACAAATATATAACAATATACATAGTATAACAATGTAATATTATAAAATTTTTTTTCGTGCAGTTTTCAGCTTGTAGAATTTCGATTGTATTGGCTTACAAATTAGGGCAGAGGCAAAGAAACAGCTCTTTTATTTTTTTCTGCGTTGGCATTGAGCATTGGCAAAAAATAAATGTGCTGTTTGCGCGTTGGCTTTTTCAGTTCTAATGTTGATGGTTCGCACGTTTTTTTGCATTATGCACAACGTGCTGGCTATAAACAGTGGCGTGGATTTAGCAACTAATTTAGCAAACAAAACCCAAACCTGAGGAAAATCCGATAGGATTTTCCGAGTGAGCTTGGACAAGCCATTGTTTATAGCCTTTTGTTGCAAGATGTGTTTTTTCTACCCTGATTACGTCCTGCTTTTTCCTTTTTTATCATTCTAAAACTCCGCAAAAAATGCTTTGTTTTTTCGTTTATAAACTTGCCTTCACAAAAAATCTTTGTCCGGCGTTGTTTTGAGTATGAGAATAAAATCTTTTCAAAATCATTTTAAATTTTTTGCGCAACGCTTGAGCATTTTGAGAAATCCTTTTAATCTTTTTGAGTTTTTATGAGAGTCCGATACTGATTAAACGACTTTTAAAAACATCAGATTTTCTCACAAGATTTTTTTCTCTCTACATATCTTGCAAC
>JBBDIQ010000024.1:0-30085 GCA_040880345.1 Flavobacteriaceae bacterium | reverse complement strand
TAAAGGCAGTAATGTCATAGCCGAGTGATACTAATAACCCGTAAGCTTATGTACACCGCCTCCTGCCTGTTGTAAGACAGGCAGGAAGCTAACTCTTTATAAGCTAAAGTTTACCATATATTTCTAGTATTGTTTTTTCCTTTATGTTAAGATATTGTCCCGCTTTGCGGGAAGTTTCAAGTTTAATGTTTCAAGTTTAAGAACCTGAAACCTGAAACAAACAAACCTGAAACCAACTATTAAGGTGGTTATAGCAACGGGGCTCACCTCTTACCATTCCGAACAGAGTAGTTAAGCCCGTTAGCGCAGATGGTACTGCTATCCAGTGGGAGAGTATGTCGCCGCCTTCTTTTAAAACCCTTCATCTAACGATGAGGGGTTTTTTGTTTTAAAGTGTTTATTAATTTCCTTTGTTTTATTTTAGCTCAATGCGCACCCAATCTGAACAAGAAGAATTTTATAACTGGCTAACCCACGGGATTGGATTTGCTTTGAGCATCCTGGGTTTTGTTTTGTTGCTCATTTTTGAAACTCACGGCTCTGTGCAAAGTATTTTAAGTGTGTGCCTCTATGGAGGATCACTCGTTCTTCTCTACTTTGCATCAACAATCTATCATCTTGAAAAGCGTGAAAGCAGAAAAAACAAACTAAGAATCTTTGATCATATAAGTATTTATGTGTTAATAGCAGGAACTTACAGCCCAATTGTTTTATTACTGCTTCCCGATAGTAGGGGATGGCTTTTATTTTGGACAGTTTGGGGTATAGCAGCCTTAGGTACCCTTCTTAAATTGTTTTATACCGGACGGTTTGAAGTTTTTTCTTTACTGCTTTATCTTGTTATGGGCTGGTTAATCGTGTTTGACATTCATGCATTGGTTCAGAGTACTGATGCACTTGGTCTAATTTTACTTGCTTTAGGAGGATTGTTTTACAGCGTGGGAATTATTTTTTACGTGAGACACCGGGTGTATTTCAGCCACGTGATCTGGCATCTATTTGTTTTAATGGGAAGTTTATTTCATTACCTTTTTATTTTCCTTCGGGTGATTTAAAGAAGAAACGCCAAAAAAGCTGCAAAAATAACGATTAAAAGCTTAGCCAAATTGAATTTATGCCCTTCACTGCTTTCAAATAAGATGGTTGTTGAAACGTGTAAAAAGATTCCTATCACCACTGCAGTTGCTTCAATATAATAATCCTTTAAAAAGTCTAAATGCTCAGCGGCAAAACTTCCTGCGGGCGTCATCAAAGAAAATAAGATTAAGAAAATCAATGTGTTTTTTCGTGAGTAGTTTGCCTGCATAAAGAACACCGTCAAAATAATCGCAATGGGTATTTTATGTATGATGATTCCTAACAACAAATTGTCGTGGTCGTGAATGGGAATTCCTTCTAAAAAAGAGTGAATACTTAAACTCACAAAGAGCATCCAGGGAAAAGTAGTATCATTTTTATGTAAATGGACGTGACCGTGTTCAGCTCCCTTGGAGAAAAACTCCAAGAAAATTTGCAGGATAATGCCTGACATAATAAATACGCCAATGAATTTATTTTCTGATTCATAAACCTCAGGGAGAAGTTCAAAAACAGTGAGTGCCAATAAAAAAGCACCACTAAAAGCCAAAAACAACTTAATACTGCTTGGTTTTTGAGGCTTGAAAAGGATGACAAAAAAGTATCCTAAAACGATTGCTAAAATGGGCAAAAGGTATGTCATCAATTAAATATAAGAATGAGTCTTGGTGATTGTTCCCTATCAAAAGGATCTAAATTATAATTTCCAAAAGTAAACAATAATTCAATTCCGGCTTTCGAAAAGTAATCCATAAAATCTTCTTTTGTTAAGGCTTTCACTTTTTCAGTAAAAAAATAGGTTTCATTGTTGTCTTTAAAAGAAATATCCTTGATAATATATCCATCTTTGACATATCGATGGATATGAAATGTAATTTTATCAACCGTTTTGGTTTCCTTTTCAACTAAATTAGAAATCACATAATTGACATTCATAAAGTCAATAACGGCTTTTCCGTTAGGATTCAAATTGGATTTTATGGCTGTTAGTGTTCGAAAATTATCTTCTTCCATTTCAAAATATCCAAAACTGGTAAACAAGTTGAATACTGCGTCAAACTTCTTGTGATAAGGTTTACACATATCGTGCACATCAAAGTGAAGGCTTTCATTTTCATAATCCTTAGCATACAATATGCTCTCGGGTGATAAATCAACACCGGTAACATCATACCCCAATTCATTGAGACTTATGGCATGCCTTCCTTTTCCACAGGCCAAATCCATTATGGTTTGACCTTTTTTAAGTTTTAGAAAACTTGTGAGTTTCTTCATAAAAATTAAGGCCTCATCATAATCCCTGTCTTTATATAATATATGATAATAAGGTGTGTCAAACCAGGAAGTAAACCAATTTTCTGTTTCTTTTTGCATCGTCATTCTTTAACACGTCTAAATTAATGTATTTTTGCAGCATTGAGAAGTTGATTATGGAAAATAACTACAAAATGGTAGCCAAAACCTTGTTTGGTTTTGAAGAAATTCTGGCTAAAGAACTGAAAGACCTTGGCGCACAAAAAGTTGAAATCGGCACAAGGAGTGTCAGTTTTATTGGTGACTTGGGTTTTATGTATAAAGCCAATCTGAGTTTACGAACAGCTATTAAGATTTTAAAACCCATTTATTTCTTTAAAGCCAGAAATGATCAGGATTTATACAAGGAGGTTCAGAAGTTTGACTGGTTGCAATTCTTCAACCAGAACACCACATTTTCGCTTGACGCGAGTGTGTCCTCAGATTTTTTCAATCATTCTCTTTATGTGGTACACAAAGTCAAAGATGCTATCGTTGATCAATTAAGGGACAAAACAGGAATCAGACCTAATGTTGATACCGAGAGGCCCGAACTTCAAATTAACATTCATATTCAAGGCGACAAATGTACCTTATCTCTTGACAGCTCCGGTGGGAGTTTGCACCTTAGAGGGTATCGAAAAGAAGTGAACATCGCTCCCATTAATGAAGTATTAGCAGCAGGATTGCTTATCAAATCAGGTTGGACCGGTCAAAGTGATTTTTTGGACCCTATGTGTGGCAGCGGGACTTTTCTCGTTGAAGCGGCTATGATTGCCTGTAACATTCCGGCAAATATTAACCGTCCCGAGTTTGGCTTTATGCACTGGAAAGACTACAACGATGCGCTCTTTGAAACCATAGAGGAGGCCATGCTGAAAAGGGTGAGAAACTTTCACTTTTCTATTACAGGTTATGATAAAGCCCCTTCGGCAGTAGCTAAAGCGAAAGAAAATATAAAAAATGCCAATCTCGAAGAATTTATAAAAGTACAGCACGAAGATTTTTTTAAAACGAAAAAAAGCAATCAGGGTCCTTTACAAATCGTTTTCAATCCGCCTTATGATGAGCGTTTGAGTATTGATATGGAAAGTTTTTATACCGAAATTGGAAATACCCTCAAACACGGTTACCCAAATTCCCAAGCCTGGCTTATTACCGGAAATCTTGAAGCACTTAAATTTGTGGGACTAAGACCTTCCCGTAAAATCAAAACCTTTAACGGAAAACTGGAAGCTCGCTTTGTAAAGTATGAACTTTATGAAGGCACACGAAGGAGGGGTTAGTAGGTTTAAAGTTCCAAGTTTCATGTTTCAAGTATTTTCTAAATTTTGCTGGATGCTGGATGCTGGATGAGAAGTCATTAAAAATTCAATGAATAGCTAATTTGGAATCTCCCTTCTCCACCTTTGGCGGATTCGGAAGACAAGGTTTGGTGCTTTAAATTTTCAAATTTTTGACTTTCACTTCTTAACAATCGGTATCAAATAGCTTATCCCATACCCAAAGCCTGCACCAAACTTGCTGTTTTCATAGGTGCGTCCAAAACCGGGAATGAAGAGATTGTCAAAATTATCAGGTTTTGTTTCTGAAACCCTGTTTTTGAGTTGAAGGTTGAGCGAAAGGTATAAATTATTAAAAATTTCGGTTTTTAACCCCACGATAAATTCAACCCAATGTACTGTTAAACCATCAAAAACAATGGGTTCTGTTCTTATATCCGGTGGAAAAAAAGGTGCTACTGTAGCGATTTGATATTCAATAAGTTCTTGTGAAAAGGAAGAAAGTCCATAACGCAAACCGGCAAAAATCATATTGTTGAGTCCGGCCCAATTGTTATGCGCATTGTAATCAAAACCAAGTTTAAAGTAACTTCCATCTCCTTTTGAAGTGAGATTGTCGTCAAAAGTGGTTTTTTGCTCGTTCCCTAATTCCAGCGCGGCATAATAATTTTTATAAACTCTATAATCTGCCATTACTTCAAAACCTGAATAGTTTTCATCAAAGAGTGTTCTGGCGGGCTTAAACAAATCAATTCCTGCACGCAAGCCAAATTTCTCTTTGTGAACCAAAGTGTCATTTGTGGTTTCAGTAGTGGTTTGTGCTTTCGAAATTTGCACAAAAACTAACAAACTAATGAAAAATAGAAAGGTGTGCTTCATTTTGATTTCTTGCATTTACACTGTCAGTCTCTAAAATAATTTCGTCAATCCAACTTTGTTGTGTCGGATTTTCTATGGTAAAATCTAAATTTGTAAAATTGGTTCTAAAGGCACAGGCCCTGTTAATAAATTCATCTTTTCTATCGTAAGTAAAAGTAATAAAGTCTGCCAAAGGGATACTGTCATTTGCGTTTGATATAAAAAAATACTCAGTAAAGTCAACGCTGGTGTCTAATGGGAGGGCGATTGAGTCGGCTGTGACGGGAGCAAACAAGCTAAACTCATCCTGAGGACGAAAAACGGTAAAGGCATTTACAGACTTTGGAGCTTCGGGATTTTCAGCATTAAAAAATTTAATAATCAGTAAGGGGGTTTTGGAAGTTTCGGGAGTACAAATATCATCCCGGGTACAACCCAAAGACAAAAATAGAATACCTAAGAAAAGTAATACAACTTTTTTCATTGATTTCGTTTTACCAAAAGTACAACATTTTCTACGTGATGTGTCTGCGGAAACATATCTACCGCTTGTGTTTTAACAACTTCATACAATCCATCCATCATCGCCAGGTCTCTTGCCTGTGTCGCACTGTTGCAGCTTACATACACTAGTTTCGCCGGAGCGACATTGAGAATTTGCTGCACCACATCTTTATGCATTCCGTCGCGGGGTGGGTCTGTGATAATCACATCGGGCACACCGTTTTGGTTTATAAACTCTTGAGTAAACACTTTTTTCATATCACCCACAAAGAATTCAACGTTTTCAATTCCGTTTAATTGCGCATTTTCCCTGGCGGCTTCAATAGCATCAGGAACCGATTCTACGCCCACCACTTTTTTGGCTTCTTTGGCCACAAACTGGGCAATGGTTCCGGTACCCGTATAGAGGTCATACACCAATTCGTTTCCGGTTAAACCGGCAAAATCACGTGTTATTTTATACAATTCATAGGCTTGCTCAGAATTGGTTTGGTAGAATGATTTTGCATTGATTTTAAATTTCAAGCCTTCCATCTCCTCAAAAATATGGTCATTTCCCTTGTAGCAAATAATCTCCTGATCATACAAAGTATCATTTCCTTTGGAATTGATGACATAGAGTAGGGAAGTGATTTCCGGGAATTGTTCTCCAATAAAATCAAGAAGCAACTCCCGATTTGTTTTGTGCTCTTCAAAAAACTGAACCAACACCATCAATTCACCGGTAGTACTGGTTCTGATCATCAGCGTTCTTAAAAATCCTTCCTGATTTCGGGTGTTGAAAAAGGGGAGCTTGTTTTTAGTAGCAAAATCCCTTACGGCAAGCCTGATGGTGTTTGAGGGTTCCCCCTGAAGGTGACATTCTTTCAAATCCAGAATTTTGTCCCACATTCCGGGAATATGAAAACCCAAAGCATTTTTGTTGGTGATTTCTTGATTGCTATTGATTTCATCAAATGTCAACCAGCGGCTGTCAGAAAACGAAAACTCCATTTTATTTCTGTAATAGTATTGCTTTGCAGAACCCAGAATGGGAGTGATTTCGGGTAAGGCTACTTTTCCAATGCGTTTTAAATTGTTTTCGACTTCTTTTTGTTTGAAAAAAAGCTGGTCGTCATACTTCATATTTTGCCATTTGCAACCACCGCAAACTCCAAAGTGAATACATTTGGGTTCGGTTCTTCTTTCTGAAAGCTCGTGAAATGCGATGGCTTCTCCTTCATAGTAAGCGCTTCTTTTTTTGGTGGTTTGCACATCTACCACATCACCGGGGATGGCATTGCCCAGGAAAATTACTTTTCCGTCCGGTGCTTTTGCGATGCTTTTTCCTTTTGCACCGGCATCAATTACGCTTATGTGTTCAAAAATTTGTCTTTTGTTTTTCTTTCTTGCCATAGGGCAAAAATAGTGGTTTGACTTAGATTTTCAGGTTATTGGTCTGAAAAATAATAGAACCAATTTACATTAGTTTATTAAACGTTAATTTTTAAAAAAGGAGAGCCACAGATACACGAATACAAAATAGGTGTTTTTAGTTTTTTTAATTTTATATTGGTGCATTGACTTTGTCAAGCCTTCGATTTCGTGGTAGATACACCTTTCAACAGTCCTTGCGATTTGTAAAACCGAACATCAAAAATATAAGTACGAAGTTAGAAATTCAAGTTGTTCAGTTTGTAAATATTAATGCTGATAACGCGCTGATATCAGGTCACCCCGCTGGGGCTTAATCAAATAGGTAACATTTTTCTATAAACAGTTCGCTCCAATGGAGCTAATATAGTCCCTTTGGGGACGACCTGTTTATAGAAAAAATAGTATAATAAAATGATAAAGCCCCAGCGGGGCGACCTGTTAAAAGTTTGATTTATGTATTTTAAAATTTCAAAAAATCAATTTGTCACAAAAGAGTTATTATGAAATTAATCTTAGAGATTTAGTCGAATTTACTTTAGCTCATAAAACGGTACTTCTTAAAAAAGGAGAGCCACAGATACACGAATACAAAATAGGTGTTTTTAGTTTTTTTAATTTTATATTGGTGCATTGACTTTGTCAAGCCTTCGATTTCGTGGTAGATACACCTTTCAACAGTCCTTGCGATTTGTAAAACCGAACATCAAAAATATAAGTACGAAGTTAGAAATTCAAGTTGTTCAGTTTGTAAATATTAATGCTGATAACGCGCTGATATCAGGTCACCCCGCTGGGGCTTAATCAAATAGGTAACATTTTTCTATAAACAGTTCGCTCCAATGGAGCTAATATAGTCCCTTTGGGGACGACCTGTTTATAGAAAAAATAGTATAATAAAATGATAAAGCCCCAGCGGGGCGACCTGTTAAAAGTTTGATTTATGTATTTTAAAATTTCAAAAAATCAATTTGTCACAAAAGAGTTATTATGAAATTAATCTTAGAGATTTAGTCGAATTTACTTTAGTTCATAAAACTATAGTTTTCAAAATAGTTAGCCACGAATGCACGAATACATAGTAGGGGGTTGATTTTCTTTTGATTTTATATTGGTGCATTCGTGGCAAATACATCTTTAAGAGGAATGCAAATTTGTCCTTATAAATTCCTTCAATTGGAATGTCACCCCAATTTTAGAAAAAAAGAAAAGTAAGCAGTAGTGTCCATAAAATAATTACTACGGGTCCGGTGATTCCGATAAAAAATCCGGCGAGTCTGAATTCTGATTGTTCCACAAGCCCCGTGCTATAAACAATAGCATTGGGAGGTGTAGAAACCGGAAGGAGCAAAGCACACGAAGCACTAAGCCCAATGACCATCGTAAATAAAACAGGATTCACATCACCATAAATACTTATCAGCGAAATCGCCACCGGAACTAAAATAGTAGTTGCAGCCGTATTGCTCATAAAATTGGACAAAGTCACGGTGAGCAGACTAAAGAGCACTAATAGTAAATACACATTAAAATCAAACACAGTTATTTTTGAAATAAAATACAGGGCCAGTTCCTGTTCCTGAATCGCAATTCCCAAAGCCAGACCGCCGGCGACAAGCATCAGCGTATCCCAGGGAAGTTTTCTCACGTCATCTGCATCGATGATGCCCATCATAGTCAAAGCAACGATAGGAATTCCTGAAACAGCAGCCACCGGGATTCCTGTCCACTGTGAAGTTAGCCAAAGAAAAATGGTGAGTGTTAAAACAACCAAGACAATGCGCTTTGCGAGCTTCTCTTCCTTTTTTTGGTCTTTTTTGCGTTCGAGATCTTTTATAAAATCTGTGGATAATTTAAGTTCGCCGAGTTTGTATTTGTTCAATAAGAGCTTCCACGTCATAAAGGTGAGGAGCAGCGCCACCGGCACGCCCACACTCATCCATTGCAGAAAACTGATTTTTATTCCAATGGCTTCCAGCGCACCCACGGCAATCGCATTTGGCGCCGAACCAATGATGGTTCCCATTCCGCCAATGGCTGCTGCAGTGGGAATACCCAATAGAAATGCTTTTTGAAGGGCTTTGTTGTCAATTTTAGAAAAAAGGGGAGTTACTGTTGCCAGCATCATTGCTGTGGTGGCGGTATTGCTCATTACCATTGATAAAATAGCGGTGACAAACATAAGCCCCAATATGATGTATTTTGCCTTATCGCCAAATCTGGGTGCAGTAAAGATAAGCAGTCTGATATCGAGCCTTGTTTTTCGCATTCCTTCAGCGAGGAAAAAACCACCTAGAAACAACCAGATCACGCCATCAGACCAGGTTTGTACATATTGCTGCACATCCATGGTGCCTTCCCTTCCCATAAAGAAAATGAGATACCCCACAATAAAAATACCGACGGCAAAAGGAGGGATTGCTTCAGTAAACCATAACAACATAGAGAAAAACAATAAGAACAGGACGATATATTGTGTTCTCACAAAGTCATCATCACCCAGAAAAAAGGTTAATCCTGCGGCTATAGCGATACACAGCAGAAACATTCCCACTTTTGTATTTCGGGCATAGATGAATGGGTATTTTGCAATTTTCTTTAGGGAATAGCCTCTGGAATCTGACATATAAATTTTATTAACTATCAAAAGTAAGCTTTTCGCGAAAGCTTAAAAATGACATTTCGCAATATTTTGAGATTCTTTATTTATTTTAATTGATTATAGCTATTTTTGTATTTCAAGGATGATTTCTCTCCACGATTTAAGCCAAGCAGGAATTACTTTTAGTTAACTTTTAAAAAATTCATCTATGCTTACATTAGACAAAATCACATCACAACAGGCCATTGACCTTGAAGACAAACACGGTGCTCATAATTACCACCCGCTTCCTGTAGTTTTAAGCAAAGGCGAAGGCGTGCACGTTTGGGATGTTGAAGGAAAAAAATATTATGACTTTTTATCAGCTTACTCGGCGGTAAATCAAGGACATTGTCATCCAAAAATTGTTAATGCCATGTCCCGTCAAGCGGAAACGCTTACCTTAACCTCAAGAGCGTTTCACAATGATATGCTGGGCCAATTTGAAAAATACATCACAGACTATTTTAAGTTTGACAAGGTTTTACCAATGAATACCGGTGCCGAAGCCGTTGAAACCGCCATTAAAATAGCCAGAAAATGGGCGTATGAAGTGAAAGGCGTGGAAGAAACCGAAGCACAAATCATTGTAGCTAATAATAATTTCCACGGAAGAACCACTACGGTTATCTCCTTTTCAAACGATGAAAATGCGAGAAAAAACTTCGGACCCTTTACACCCGGTTTTATAAAAATCGCTTATGATGATATACAGGCTTTGGAAAAAGCCATCACAAGCAGCAAAAATATTGCCGGTTTCCTGATTGAACCTATTCAAGGTGAAGCAGGCGTTTATACTCCGGCTGATGATTATATGAGTAAGGCAAAAGAATTGTGTAACAAACACAATGTGCTTTTTATGGCAGATGAAATCCAAACCGGAATCGCCAGAACGGGCTCTTTACTTGCCGTTTGCGGTAATTGTACTTGTGAAAACCACTGCGAACGCCAGTCAACCTACAGCCGCCCTGATATCTTAATCCTTGGAAAAGCTCTTTCAGGAGGTGCTTATCCTGTTTCGGCAGTACTGGCTGATAATCACATTATGAACGTCATCAAGCCCGGTCAACACGGTTCTACCTTTGGTGGAAACCCTGTTGCAGCAGCAGTGGGTATGGCAGCTCTCGAGGTAGTGAAAGAAGAAAAGCTGGCACTAAATGCCAGAACATTGGGAAATCTTTTTAGAAGCGAACTCAATAAATATATCGAGAAAAGTTCTATTGTTAAATTGGTTAGAGGTCGCGGACTGTTAAATGCCATCGTGATTAACGATACAGAAGACAGCTCAACCGCCTGGGACATTTGTATGGCGTTGCGTGACAACGGACTCCTTGCAAAACCCACACACGGAAACATCATCAGGTTTGCACCGCCACTGGTGATGAATAAAGAACAACTGCTGGATTGTGTTTCTATCATTACAAAAACACTCAAACAGTTTGAAAAGTAATAGAATTAAAAAACGCCCCGAAGGGCGTTTTTTTTATGAGTTGAATTAATAGTTCATATCCATATCACTCATTCCGGTGAGAAATGCTGCTCCAAAAACAACAGCAATAAGAATGTAGAGAACAAAAATAACTACATACCAAAGCAAGACTGCTTTCGCCCAGTTTGTTCTGCTGGCATTTGTGGAGCTTCCAAAAGCCCACACAAATAGCATAATTAATCCCACGAGGGGAATGGCGGTAATGAAGACGGTTAAGAACCAGTCTTTAACTGACATGACTTGATTGTTTTGATTTTCCATTGGTTAAATAGTTTATAATTAGTTATATAAAGATAGGAATTTTATTTTAACTGATTATGGACCCCATAGAAAATGAAGAAGCCGCTCCCTGGAGCGGCTTCAATTTATAATTATAAAAATGAGTTTTCTTAGTTCTTATTGTGAACAGTTACTTTATAATCTACGATGATATCATCTTGAGTCACCAGTTTCACGAGATAGACACCACTGCTTAAGTTTGCAGTTGAAAAGATATAGGTGTTTTGTTTGCCTAAATTCTTTTCGTGTATCATCAATTTTCCAGACATATCATATACAGAAGCCGATTTGATATCTATAGTCTCCGGATTAAAGACTTCCAGTTGTGAAAGCCTGTTGTTCTGGAAGAAATCAAGATTCATTTCAGCAATTTTGTTTGGTATTTGATCATCCTGAATGCCTCTTCTAAAGACGATAAAGTAGCGGTCTTCAACTTTCCCGGCAGTGCCGTTGTGGGTAATCGATGCTTTATTTTCTGAATCCAAACGCTGGTATGAATTGTTGACCAGGTCAAACAAATACATATTGTTATTGAAATTGTGAGACTCAACTAATTTAACGACAAAGTTTGTAGTCCCATTTTTCACTCTCAAACCAAGTGGGATGACATCATATTCGTCAAAAGGACGTGATTGAATTACATAAGGATGGGTTTCCTCTTCCAGTTTCCAGAAGGCATCACCATTGTTTATAAGGCGAGGGTGTTTGCTGTCCCAACCTCTGTCTTTGCCTTTGGTTTTCTCTGGATTAAAAATCATAACCATTTCTCTAACATATTGCTCATTAACTTCTAAATGAAAACGTAATGTGGGAAATACATATTCAGGCTCTGTGGGTGGTGTTACAGGTCCTGAACTGGCAGTCAAGCTGGGACCTACAGGATTTCTAAATTCGCTATAAGTTACCGCACCTCTTGCAACTTGACGTCGCATACTGTTTTTAAAAGTGACAAAGCCTGAAGCTTCACCTCTTACCATAAACCCTTGCCCAATGGGTGCAAAACGACGTTCGTAGGCGCTACCTGTTCCTACATCTCCGGGTATTGAATTTCCAGAACCATCATACATAATAAAAACTGCAGGAGTGTATTCTCCCGAAAATGTTCCGTCTCCAATATCAACACCTCCACCAGGTTGCCAAACCCCATAACCTCCTTGATAGACTTCAATATAATGTGAATTCACATTGGGATCAGACTCCCAATACCAAGCAGAAGCATCAATTTCAGTATTATCAGAATCCAATAGAAATGCTGCCATATCCAAAGCAGAAGGGTAGGGATTTCCGGTAAGTGTTTCCTGGTAAACACTAGTGGTTCCAGCAACAGCAACATCAATGTTGCCATCATTAGGTCTTCCTCTAAAGTCGTATAATTGATCGTTTGTGTTACCCACTTGAGCAACAGTACCGGTACCTTTCATGGTAAAACCTTCGCCGGGCTCTAAACCATTACCAATTCCATTTTGATTGCCTATGTAGATCCAGTTTGCATAACCGCTTTGGGCTCTCATGGTATAAATCCATCTTCTTGAAATGTTTAAAGTACCATCGAAACCAATAGTGGGATCGCTACGCACACCGTTTAATGCCGTTGTTGAGGGGCTTTGAGTACTAAATGTTTTACTTAGAGTTAGCGGTGTTGTAGTATCTTCTCTAACATCAAATATCCTTGGGATACCAAAGTTTGTGTTTCCATCAGCGGGATCATTTGGATTTCCCACCGGAGATGCCCAGTAATTGTAGTCATAAGCATTGGTGGTTCCGCGTTGCAAAACAGATAAGGAACCATTGCCGGAGTTTGTTGAGCTTAGTTTGTCGCCTTGTATAAGTTGGGAATCGCCACGCAAATAAATGCTTGCTCGGGTTTCAGGGTCGTTAGAATTTACAACAAGATCGATGTCGTTTTCAACATACAAAACCACATCGTTTGCATAGATATAGCTGTCTGTGGCACCGTTTGGACTTACGTGTAAATCTGCGGTTTGAGCAGCCAAATTACCTGCAAAGAGCAATAGGGATGCTGAGAGTAGTAGGTGTTTCATAATTAATAGGTTTATTATACAGTAGTTTGGGGTTCACTGTTGTTTAATCAATCAAAAATACAATATTATTTTAAAAATACTCAATGTTTTCTTAATATTTTCGATTATCTGCTTGATTCTTAGGTGGGTGTTTTGGTGTTTTTAAATGCGATTTTTTAAAGCTTCCCGGTTTTTGTATGTCTGCATTTTTATAAAATGTGTACTTTTACCAAAATAAATTTTTCGAGTGAAACTAAAGGAAGGAGACAGAGTGAGTGCCATTGACGAACTTATGGAAGGTCGTGTGATTGCAGTGGTTAAAGACAGAGTTCATGTAAAAACCCGCGATGGATTTACCCTGGAATTCAACCAAAATGAATTGATAAAAATAGATGAAGATCTTTCCTTTGATTTGAATACTTCCACACCCATAGAAAATATTTTAAAGGAAAAAGAGTCTGTAAAACGAAAAAACACCCCAATTCCCTCAAAAAAAGAACGAAACGCCCCGGCAATGGAGGTTGATTTGCACATCAACCAACTCATCAAGTCAACAAGAGGGATGGACAATTATGATATGCTCAACCTTCAAATGGATACCGCCAAACGGCAATTGGAATTTGCCATCAAAAACCGAATTCAACGGCTGGTATTTATTCACGGAGTGGGAGAAGGCGTGTTGCGCACAGAGCTGGAATTTCTGTTAAACCGCTATGACAACCTTAAGTTTTATGACGCTGATTATCAAAAGTATGGACGCGGTGCTACCGAAGTGTATATTTTCCAAAACCCAAAATAAGCTACTGCTCAGTGGTGTTTAGCGAGCCCAGCTCCAGCGTTTCCTGAGTGATGGATTCATTTTCGCTTTCAAGCCTCAGGTTGTTTAAAACAATGGTAGTGGTATAGACAAAGGAGGTGTCTTGTTCAATTCCAATGCCTGTTATCAAGGTATCAGTGACGCGGGTAAAAACAGTTGCGACGCCTTCAGAACTCGTGAAGTCTAAAACTATTTTTGGTGCGGTTGGCGGAATGGAGCTGCAAAAATAACTAGTGGGAATATCATCGTTAAACGTCCTGTAGTTGACCACATTGGTTGAAGCGTCTATGTTGTAAGTGAGCGTGTCTTCATTGGTCAGAATAGAATCTTGTGTATTGAGCTGTAGCGAAAGGGTTTCCAGATTGGTGTTGTTGATTTTAAAAAACACATAATTGCCCACATCGCCACACACATTGAGTTCAATCGATTCAAAATCAAACGTTGTTACAATCACATCGCCGTCATTGCAGGCACTAAAGCTGAAGATCAGCAGGAACGATAAAAAAAAGTGTCTCATAATCAAGATGTATTCTGCAAAAGTAATAGTTTTGCAAAACTTAAAACGGAACTTACTCCAATTAATTTCAAATAAACTATTTTTGAAGTATGAACAGCGTTTATTTTGATAGTGCCGCGACCAGCCAAATGCGCAAAGAAGTCATTGACAGGGTGTATGAAGTGATGCAAAATACTTTTGGAAATCCTTCATCTACACACGCTTATGGAAGGTCATCTAAATCTATAATCGAAAACACAAGAAAAACAATTTCCAAACAATTGGGCTGTACCGCTGCCGAAATTATTTTTACTTCAGGTGGCACAGAAGCCGATAATTTAATTTTGAACAGTTGTGTTAGGGATTTGGGAGTACAACGCATTATCTCTTCAAAAATAGAACACCACGCAGTGCTTCATACGATAGACGAACTTCAAAAAAATTATGGAATTGAGCCTGTTTATTTGAAATTAAATGCTTGTGGTGAAATTGATTATGAGCAGCTTGAAAGTTTGTTGAAGGACACTTCAAAAAAGACATTGGTGAGTTTGATGCACGTAAATAACGAAATAGGCACGATGCTGGATATAGAACGTGTTGCAAAATTGACAAAAGCTAACGGGGCATTGTTTCATTCAGACACGGTGCAATCTATAGGTCATTTTGATTTGGATTTATCCAAAGTGGAAGTGGACTTTATCGTTGCAGCCGCCCATAAGTTTCACGGGCCCAAAGGCGTTGGTTTTGCTTTTATCAGAAAAAATTCCGGATTACAGTCGTTAATTTTTGGCGGTCAGCAGGAACGCGGTTTGAGAGCAGGAACAGAAGCTGTTCACAACATTGCCGGGCTCGAAACTGCTTTTGAGTTGGCATATCAACATCTTGAGGAGGAAAAAAAATACATACTTGACCTAAAGAACTACTTTGTCAATGAGTTAAAGAAACATATTCCCGGTGTTAAATTCAACGCAGCCTGTACAGATGCTTCCAAAAGCACCTACACACTTCTCAATGTGTGTTTACCCATTTCGCCTGAAAAGGCACTGATGTTGTTGTTTCAGCTTGATTTAAAAGGAATTGCCTGTTCTAAAGGCAGTGCCTGTCAAAGCGGAAGCGATAAAGGTTCACACGTTTTAAACGAAATATTAGACGAAGAAGACCTCAAAAAACCCTCCATACGTTTTTCATTCTCCTCCTTCAATACCAAAGAAGAAGTTGATTATGTCGTGAAAGTACTTAAGGAGTTTGTGAGTTTGTGAGTTTGTGAAATTTGACCGATGACCGAAAAATAAACCTGAAACCTCCCTCCGATACATCTACTGTGGCCAATGATTGAAACTTGAAACCTCCCATCTCCGCCTCAGGCGGATACGGAAGGCAAGCCTGAAACTTGAAACAAGAAACCCTAAAACCTCATCGTAGTTCTCACATTAAACACTCTTGGTGTAAGGAAATTAGGAATGGCATACTGCACTTTGGTATCCACATCTCTTACAAAGGTGTTTGTGATGGAGTTTTGCACATCAAAAATATTATAGATTTCAAAACCAAAACTAAACTCCTTAAAGGGTTTTAACCATCCGGAATCTCTCAATTTATCTTCATTGACAAGCACATAGGAAAACCCGACATCGGCTCTTTTGTAATCCGGCAGGCGGGTTTGAAAGTCATAAGGGTCTGCATAACTGGGAGATCCACCTGGAAGTCCCGTGTTGTAAACCAGGTTCAAGTACATTTTTAAATCGGGAATTCTTGGGGCATAATCCTGAAAGAGAATACCAAACTTCAAACGCTGGTCTGTGGGCCTGAATATATAACCACGGTCATTGATGTTTTCTTCTGTTTTCAGGTAACCAAAACTCAACCAGCTCTCTGTTCCGGGAACAAACTCCCCCGTGAGACGCAAATCGAGTCCGTATGCATAAGCAATGGCATTGTTTTCTGCCCGGTACCTTATCCGAACGTTTTCAAGGGTGTAAGGGTTTACATCAGTGAGCGATTTGTAATAGACTTCAGAATTGAGGATAAATTTTCGCTCCCACATTTTGAAACTATAATCATTTCCCAAAACAATATGAACTGATTGCTGTGCTTTTACATTGGGTCTTACCGTTCCGGTGGAGTCGCGCAATTCTCTGTAAAAAGGCGGTTGATGATAAAATCCTCCCGAGAGTCTAAAAAGCATATCTGCCTCCCATTTAGGTTTTAAAGCAACCTGCGCTCGCGGACTAAAAACAGTTTGAGTGACAGATTCAATCCCTTGACCACTCACGTTCCAGTTGTGGGCTCTCACACCGGCATTGAGCCAAACTTCATTCTCACCAAGGTTTGTTCTTTTGCTCCACTGCACAAAACCTGAAATACGGTTGATTTGTACATCATTAAATGCGTCAATATCATTAAAAGGAACCAGGGGAGAATCAAAAGGGTTGTAAGGCTGGTCATTAACAAAATCAATTCCGGGCGGACGAATTGAAAAACCGGCAGAGTCAATTATTTCAAACTCCTGAACCCGATCTCTAATGTCTTCGCGTGTGTATTTTAAACCATAGCTAATTTGATGATCATCAATCGAATAATCACCTTTGTGCTCCAAATTAAAGATGAGGGCATCCAGATTGTTCCTTGCGTGAGTGAGTTGAGAGCCAATTGCACGGCTGAACTCCACATCACCCAAACCACTAGAGCCTATATCAGTATTGACTTCGCCAATGCGGTATTGTGCTAATATGTCAAAATGTTCTTGCTCTTGGGTATGGTATGCAGAGGCGATAAATTTCAAAGTTAAATTTTCATTGGCTGCATAGGTGGCCTTCAAAGCGCCAAAATAGGTTTCATAGGTATCTTCTTCCTGTCCTTCATAAAAAATGAGTAAGGCTTTGGGGTCTGCCAGAGTTCCAAAATTGGTCTGTCTGGTGAGGGGTTCATAGCTGTAATCATTGATGGAAATATTTCCTAAAAATCCCAGTTCCAGTTTGTTGTTGACCTTGTATGTGATATAGGTTTGTGCATCAGCAAAAACGGGGGTGAAGTTGGTCTCAGTTTCCTGTGAATTGACTAGCAGGCTGTTGTTTCTGTAACGTAAACCTCCAATGGCCGTTAAACGCCCATTCTTCGAAATTCCGCCAGCTGAAACACTTGCGCCCAGTAAACTCAGATCTACTGAAGCATCAAAAGCTACCGGTCTTCTGTAAGTAATGTCTAAAACCGAAGAAAGTTTGTCACCATACTTTGCCTGAAAACCACCTGCTGAAAAATCAACATTGGAGGTAAGGTCGCTGTTTACAAAACTCAAACCTTCCTGCTGCCCACTTCTGATTAAGAATGGTCGATAGACTTCAATTTCATTAACGTAAACTAAGTTTTCGTCATAATTACCACCGCGAACAGCATATTGAGTACTCAATTCATTGTTACTGCTCACGCCGGGAAGTGATTTTAATAAATTCTCCACTCCGGCATTAGCACCCGGAATTTTTCTGATGGTTTCGGGAGTTAAGTTGATGATTCCTTGCACTTGTTTGTTTTGTCTGCTGGAAATGATAACTTCATCGATACCTTCAACATCCAGTTCCATAATGGGATTGAATTCAAAATCTTCGTTGGCTTCAAAATTTATTTCCAGTGAAAAGTTTTTAAAACTTATATGCGAAAAATTGATGGTCAACTCTTGATTTGAAGGGACTTCAAGTATGTAAAAACCACTAAAATCTGTCAGCGTCCCCGATGTGTTAAAAGTAACATTAACACCCGGAATCGGTTGGTTTTCATTGTCAAGGATGACACCTTTGATGGTTGCAGTTTGAGAAAAAATTGAGTTGCCAATTAAAAAGACAAGTAAAATCTGGAGAAGTTTATTTGTTTTCAAGTGTATGAATTTATTTTCTGTGAAAAGTTGCTTCAAATTTAGAACTATTTCCAACATTATCGGTAACAATGAGTTTTAAATTGTTTTCGGTTTCAGAATTTATGTGGTCACTAAAATCGTAGGTAAGCATTTTGTTTTTATATTCATATTCCATCAAAATCCACTTTCCGTTAAGGGTGGCACGGTAACTTTTGATACCGCTTTGTTTATCATCAATTTTAATTTGCAGTGTTTGATGATTGCTTATCCATTGGTTGTCAGAAAAATTGGCAGCTGTGATCACCGGCGGTAAGGTGTCTATGGCAAGTCCATAAGTGCCAAACTCCCTTGCTTTTGTTGACAACACATTGCCTGTTCGTGTGGTGCTGCTGTAGTAAGGTTCACCTCTGTAATTTAGCTTTCCAATAAATACTTTGTCCATATCTGTGGCTTCATAATTTGAAACATCCACAGAAATGGTAACGTTTGTGTGCAAAGGAATGTTGTCTTGATGAAAATTTAGTTTATCCCCATCAGAGGTTATTTGTAAAAAGGCATCTTCATAAAGACTGTTTGGAGGGATATAGATTGAAAATTTTCCCTCAACAATGGTGGCACCTTCACGCGCAACTACAAAATGATTGTGTTCTTCAGTCACTTTTTCTGTTTTGATGGGAAGATTTGTTCCTTCAATGGGTATTGTAATGCACACGTTATTTCCATTAAAGTCAGATACAAAAATACTATAGGAATAGCTTAGACTGTCAGGTACTGAAATAAAACCGTTGTTCTTTGAAGATTTTAATATGCTCAATGGATTGTTTCTTTCGATAAAAAGTTTTTGAATTCGTGATTTACGTTCTTTAAAATACCCGTAGTCTGTAAATCTGTTGATATACCTGGTTTCATCAAATGAAATGCGGTCAAAAACAATATCGATGCTTTTTTCGCCATTGTGTTGCGATTGGATTCTAAAAACACCATTGCGGTTGTTTGCTGCATTTTGTTGGTCAACAGTTGAAATACCAAAACCCAGGGTTCCAAAAGCAGTAATTTTTTCTGCGATATAATTTCCGTCAGTTTGAGGAATTAATCTTAGTTGCTGGGGATTTTGATTTTGGTTTACGTGAGAATCATCTCCTTGCGGATAAACAAAAACACTGTTTATCAAGGGGTTTCTGGTGTCATCTACATTGATTCCAAAAAGTTTTGGATTCATGGGTCTTGATGAGTTGTCTCTAATTTCAAAATGGAGGTGAGGTCCGCCGCTACTTCCGGAGTTACCGGTGTAGCCAATCAAGTCACCTTTCTTTACAGGAAGTTGGTCAGCTTTGGGATACACTTGTATTTCGTAAGATTCATTTTCATATTGTGTTCTCTTCACATATTCTTCAATGGCACCACTGTATTTTTGAAGGTGTGCATACACTGTGGAATATCCATTGGGATGTTGAATATACAAAGCTTTTCCATAGCCAAAATGAGCCACTCTTATTCGGTTTACAAATCCATCTGCTGCGGCATAAATGGGGATTCCTTGTTTTTGTTGAGTGCGAATATCAAGACCTGCGTGAAAATGGTTTGTGCGCAACTCCCCGAATGTGCCGGATAACTGAACAGGAATTTTTAAAGGAACCTCAAAATAATCCTGGGGAATATCATCTGGAATGTTATAGCTTAAATTTGATAAATCTCCCTGTGAATATGAAATACAATAAATGAAAAAAGTAAAAAATAAAATGCGGCTCATAATTTTGAAATCTGTTGACAATACAAGGTATAATAAATGTCCCAAAACCACAACAGAAATAATTACAAAATATTATTTTAAAAAAATGAAATAAAATGTTGCCTTATTAAGTAAGGTATGTTAACTTTGTGTGATTAGCATAGAAGTACTTTTTTAATGAGCAATCTTTCAGATATTGTTGATTCTCTTGAAAATAGGATTAGTAAGCTTTTACACAAGCATGAAAGTTTAAAGCAAACGAATTCAAATCTGGAGAACGAGTTGGCTCAAGAAAGACTTGAGCATTCCAAAACAATGGAAGAACTAAAACAATGGAAAGAACAATCAGATAATTTAAAAGTGGCTAATGCTATGTTAGGCAGTGACCAATTTAAACGAGAAACGAAACTCAAAATAAATTCATTAATTCGTGATATCGATGTATGTATCTCACAATTAAATGATTGAAAACTATGTCAGACACGCTTAAAATTAAACTTTCGATAGCAGACCGTGTGTATCCTTTAACGGTAAACCCCTCACAGGAGGAAGGGTTGCGCAGGGCTACAAAAAAAATCGATGAGATGATTAAGCAATTTGAGCAAAATTATGCCGTTAGAGATAAGCAGGACGTTTTGGCAATGTGTGCCCTTCAATTTGCAGCTCAAACGGAACAAAAAATAGTAAATAATGTCAATGATCAAGCAGAAGTAGAAGAAAAGTTAAACGCTTTAAATCAATTATTGCAAGTTCATTTGTCATAAGTTCTTTAAAATAATATAATAAGGTACTGCCTACATTATTACAAATTTTGATAAACTCAACGCGATCTCTTTAAAAAGGGTGAGTTGAAGATGTAAAAGCGTGCCGTCTCAGTCTTCTGGCTGATTGGCGGATTTTTGACCATCTTAGTAGCCCTAAACTTGGTTTAAGGAGTTTATACAAATCAACGTTTTAATGTAGGCTTTTTTTTTATCTAAAATCAACCAATATGGATAGTTTATTTTTAATCATAGCGATAGGAGTCATAGGCATTGCACTGGGCTATCTGATTGCTAAAATGATAGAGAGAAACAAAGGCTCTCATCTTATAAAATCTGCAAAGAAAGCAGCAACTTCTATTCTTAAAGAAGCAAAATCTGAAGCAGAAACCCTTAAAAAAGATAAAATTCTTCAGGCAAAGGAGAAGTTTATAGAATTAAAATCTGAACACGAAAAAGTCATTATAAGTCGTGATAAAAAAATTGCTGAAGCCGAAAAAAGAACAAGAGACAAAGAATCTCAGGTTTCCAACGAACTGGCAAAAAGCAAAAAACTCAACACCGATTTAGAAGAGCAAATCAAAGATTATCAGGAACGTTTGTCTGTGCTTGAAAAGAAACAAACCGAAGTAGAAAAGCTTTACCGCAGTCAAATAGAACAACTTGAGGTCATCTCTTCACTTTCTGCACAAGACGCCAAAGCTCAGCTTTTTGAAACCATCAAAGACGAGGCAAAAACAGACGCCATGGCCTTTATTCAAGGCTCTATGGAAGAAGCAAAACTAACAGCTCAGCAAGAAGCTAAAAAAATAGTAATCAATACCATTCAACGCATTGGTACAGAGGAAGCTATTGAAAACTGTGTTTCTGTATTCAATCTTGAAAGCGATGACGTTAAAGGACGCATCATAGGTAGAGAAGGTAGAAACATCAGAGCACTTGAGGCGGCTACAGGCGTTGAAATTATTGTTGACGATACCCCGGAAGCAATAATTCTTTCCTGCTTTGACTCAGTGAGACGTGAAGTAGCACGTTTATCCTTACACAAACTTGTGACAGATGGCCGAATTCACCCGGCACGAATAGAAGAGGTGGTGAGTAAAACAAGTAAGCAAATTGAGGAAGAAATTATAGAAGTGGGTAAACGCACAGTGATTGATCTGGGCATTCACGGGCTTCACCCCGAGTTGATAAAAGTTGTGGGAAGAATGAAGTACCGTTCTTCTTATGGACAAAACCTGCTGCAACACTCGCGCGAGGTAGCAAAACTTTGTGGTGTGATGGCTGCAGAACTTGGTTTAAACACCAAACTTGCAAAACGCGCAGGTCTCCTTCACGATATTGGTAAAGTCCCCGATACTGAAACCGAAGTGCCTCACGCTATCCTGGGTATGCAATGGGCAGAAAAATATGGTGAAAAACCCGAAGTGTGTAACGCCATAGGAGCTCACCACGATGAGATTGAAATGACCAGCTTGTTATCACCCATTGTTCAGGTTTGTGATGCCATAAGCGGTGCAAGACCCGGAGCAAGACGGCAGGTGCTCGATTCTTATATTCAACGTCTCAAGGACCTTGAAGATATCGCCTTTGGATTTGGCGGTGTCAATAAGGCTTATGCTATTCAAGCAGGTAGAGAATTGAGGGTCATGGTTGAAAGTGATAAAGTCAGTGATGAAAAAGCAGCTGCTTTGTCCTTTGAAATCTCTCAGAAAATTCAAACAGATATGACCTATCCGGGGCAGGTAAAAGTAACTGTGATTAGAGAAACACGAGCCGTTAATATTGCAAAATAAAAGTATTCTTAGAATAGAACTCCAAGAGTCCTATAATGGACTTCAATAAATCGATAACATTAATCAGTAAATTTTTATCAAAATCAAGAGTATTGAACCACTAAGACACGGAGAGCACAAAGAAACACAAAGAAACACAAAGAAATATACAATAAAACCTTAGTGTAACTTGTGGACTTAGTGTCTGAGTGGTAAATAGAATATTATTGAATGGATATTCTTGAATGGGACAGTAATTTTTTTTAATTTACTGATTATTCACAAAAATGATTATGATTTTTTATGTCTGTTTCTGAAGGGAGGTTTTTTTGTCTCAACAACTTCAGAAGCAGCGGTCTTTTTAGAATCTTTAACCATTTTATGAATTAGGGAAAGTTCTTCCTGAGTAAGATTGCGCCAGGTTCCCGGAGCTAAATCATTTAATTTGACATTCATGATCCTGACGCGCTTCAACGCAACAACTTCATAACCCAGATACTCACACATTCTTCTAATTTGACGGTTCAATCCTTGAATCAAAATAATTTTAAATACAAACCGACTCAATTGGGTGACTTCACATTTTTTGGTCACTGTATCCAAAATAGGAACCCCGTTACGCATACGCTCCAAAAATACATCATTAATGGGACGATCAACAGTAACAATATATTCCTTCTCATGTTGATTTCCTGCACGTAAGATTTTATTAACGATGTCACCGTTGTTGGTGAGAAAAATCAAACCTTCCGAAGGCTTATCAAGGCGACCAATTGGGAAAATGCGTTCTTTGTGATTGATGTAGGAAATGATATTTCCTTCGACGCGCAAATCAGTAGTGCAGGTAATCCCCACGGGTTTGTTAAAAGCAATAAAGATATCTGCATTTGATTTTTTTAAGGGTTTTCCTTCAATTGTAATTTCGTCATCAGGCAACACACGATCACCAAGACTGCTTTGCTTACCGTTTACAGCTACTTTTCCTTGTTCTATTAAAGTATCTGCTTGTCTTCGGGAGCAATAACCACTGTCACTAATGGTTTTGTTTAGTCTCACAGAATCCGGATGATGGGTCATATTTTTTTTTGTAAAGATATAGATTAGAAATGAGATGGTAGAATAGACAACGGTTGCATTTGAAGAGATGCTTCAATAAAAGTACTACTTTTGCTCTTATTTTAATAGTCTTGCTGGCATCTCTGGAAATGGCTTTCGAAAATAGATGGCGTTTTCTAATGCTGTACATTTGAACTAACTTTCGGAAAAGCTGAATTTCCGAAAAGTATAAATTATTTGGGTAAATTTGCTTTACAATAATTATTAATAAAACTCGATATGGAATCTCCCAATTGGAAAACGGCAAAAGAATATGAAGATATCACTTATAAAAAATGCAATGGTGTAGCGCGCATCGCATTTAACCGACCTGAATTGCGCAATGCATTCAGGCCCAAGACAACATCAGAATTGCTGGATGCCTTTCACGATGCGCAAGAGGATACTACTATTGGTGTAGTCTTGCTTTCGGCTGAAGGACCTTCACCTAAGGATGGTGTCTATAGTTTTTGCAGTGGAGGCGATCAGGCGGCACGTGGCCGTCAGGGTTATGTGGGAAATGACGGGTATCACAGGTTGAACATCCTTGAAGTACAGCGCCTCATTAGGTTTATGCCAAAAGCCGTAATTGCAGTAGTTCCCGGTTGGGCAGTGGGAGGTGGGCATAGTTTGCACGTGGTGTGTGATATGACACTTGCCAGTAAAGAACACGCCATTTTCAAACAAACTGATGCTGACGTAACCAGTTTTGACGGAGGGTATGGGTCTGCCTATCTTGCTAAAATGGTGGGTCAAAAAAGAGCACGTGAAATTTTCTTTCTCGGAAGAAATTATTCTGCTCAGGAAGCTTTTGAGATGGGAATGGTGAATGCTGTAATCCCGCATGCTGAATTGGAAGATACCGCTTATGAGTGGGCGCAGGAAATACTGGCAAAATCACCCATATCTATCAAAATGCTCAAATTTGCAATGAACCTCACAGACGATGGAATGGTAGGCCAACAAGTTTTTGCCGGTGAAGCCACACGTTTGGCTTATATGACTGATGAAGCTAAAGAGGGCAGGGATGCTTTTCTGGAAAAGCGAAAGCCTAATTTTGATAAGAAGTGGTTACCTTAAAAATTTATTATTTCAAATTTCACATTTGATATTTGAAATTACTTAACCTGCTTCTGAAAGCACTTCAGCAATCTTTTCTTTTTGGTTTGTGCTGTTTTTTTGTGTCTTACCGTTTAGTACTTTGGCTTTTATTTTTTCCTCTTTAAGTGAATCTCTAATTTGTTTTATCGTCTTTGTGCTGCCATCATGACTCCAGCCCGGAGGACCAAAAGCATACATAAATTTGTGTCTCCAGTTTTTGGATTTTTTCATGTCATTCCAAATATTTACGTATTCGTGTGATAAAATAGTCCAAATGTTATATGAATTTGGTGGACTGGTAACACCATACTCAATGTCTATATTGTCATCAAGTTCTTTCCAGGTGCCAAACATTCTGTCAAAAATATTTAAAATTCCACCGTGGTTTTTGTCCATATATTCAATATTCTTTGCGTGATGAACCTGATGCATGGTGTGGGTATTGATAAATTTTTCTATAAAACCCATTTTTGGGATGTATTTAGTATGCAACTGAAATTGCCATAAAGCTTCAATGCCCAGACAAACAATAAGCATTTCCGGCGGAAAGCCCAGCATAACTATCCACACATAAAAGAAGGGTTTGTAAAAAATGGTAAACCAGCCATTTCTAACAGCAGTACCCAAATTAAAATTTTCTGAAGAGTGGTGTACTATATGCGCCGCCCAAAAAAACCGAACCATGTGGTTTTGTCTGTGGAACCAGTAATAAGCAAAATCATCAAGCAGCATACAAGCAATCCAAACATACCAGGCATAGCCAAAAGATTCCCAGCCAAAGATATTTCTACGTACACCATCTACTACAGGATTAAACAATTCATAAACAAAAGAAAATATCAAAATGGCAGAAACCGTTTTAATCAAAGCAGCAATCACTGCAGAGCCAACACCAATGGCCAGACTAGCAGTTAAGTCTTTCCATTTATAAAGATCTTTGTTGTTTGTGTGCTTACTGTAAGTAAGTTCGAGTAAAATAAACGCCAAAAAGGCAGGAACACCATAGACTAATGGGTTTGTAAAATCCATGTGAGTTGATAATTTTATGAGTAATTTTGAACGAAAATTTCAAACCACCAAGATAAGGATTCTTTCTAGTTTTAAACTATATAAATAAATTATTTATTATAGGCATCAGCATGAACATTTGCTACAGCTCTTCCGCTTGGATCGTTCATATTTTTAAAACTTTCGTCCCATTCTAAAGCAACAGGGCTGCTGCACGCAACAGAGGGTACTGAAGGCACACTCAAAGCTGCAGCATCGCTTGGAAAATGATCTTCAAAAATGGAGCGATAGTAAAATTCTTCTTTTGATTTTGGAGTTTGCACCGGAAATTTAAAATGGGCATTTGCCAATTGTTCATCAGTCACAGCTTGATTAACCAATTCTTTCAAACTGTCGATCCAGCTATACCCCACACCATCACTAAATTGTTCTTTTTGTCTCCACGCAACACTTTCCGGAAGCATGTCTTCAAAAGCTTTTCGAAGCACCCATTTTTCCATTCGTTCTCCATTAATCATTTTATCCTGTGGGTTTAATCGCATGGCGACATCCATAAATTCCTTGTCTAAAAATGGAACACGTCCTTCGATACCCCAGGCGGCAAGAGATTTATTGGCACGCAAACAGTCATATTGATGGAGTTTGTCCAGTTTTCTAACGGTTTCTTTATGAAATTCTTCTGCATTGGGAGCTTTGTGAAAGTATAAGTATCCGCCAAATAGTTCATCGCTTCCTTCACCGGAAAGCACCATTTTTATTCCCATCGCTTTAATTGCACGAGCCATAAGGTACATAGGGGTGGAGGCGCGAATGGTAGTAATATCATATGTTTCCAAGTGATATACCACATCTTTTATGGCGTCAAGTCCTTCTTGAATGGTAAATTTAATTTCGTGGTGTACAGTGCCTAAATGGTCTGCAACTTTTTTGGCTGCAGCCAAATCTGGTGAGCCTTCCAATCCCACTGCAAACGAGTGAAGTTGTGGCCACCAGGCGGCATCTTTGTCATCACTTTCTATGCGCTTTTCAGCATATTTTTTAGCTACGGCAGAAGTAATAGAAGAGTCTAACCCACCGGAAAGCAAAACACCATAAGGCACATCACTCATCAATTGGCGGTGAACAGCATCTTCCAGTGCTTTTCTCAAAAGAGCAATATCTGTTTCATTTTCTTTTACGGCTTCATAGTCCATCCAGTCGCGTTCATACCATTTGACAAACTTTCCGTCTCTACTGTGGAAATAATGACCGGGAGGGAAAAGTTCAATTTTTGAACACACACCTTCCAGAGCCTTTAATTCTGAAGCAACATAAAAAGTGCCGTTTTTGTCCCATCCAATGTATAAGGGGATAATCCCCATATGGTCGCGTGCGATAAAATATTCATCTTTTTCAATATCATACAAAGCAAAACCGAAAATCCCATTGAGTTCATCAATAAAGTCGGGTCCTTTTTCTTTGTACAGGGCCAGGATGACTTCACAATCAGATTTTGTTTTAAAATTGTAGTTGCCTTCAAATTGTTTGCGTAAAATATTGTGGTTGTATATCTCGCCGTTTGCAGCAAGTACAAGGTTACCATCTTCACTAAAAAGGGGTTGTTTTCCTGAAGTGGGGTCAACAATGGCAAGTCGCTCGTGAGCCATAATACTTTTATCATTATTGAAAATACCACTCCAATCTGGCCCACGGTGTCTGATACATTTTGACATTTCCAATAGTTGAGGTCTCAACTCTTCAGCAGATTCTTTAAGATCAAAAGCACATACAATTCCGCACATATTTTCTCATTTTAGGTTATAAAAAAACCTGTCAAATTTAAAAACTTGACAGGTCGATATCTTGACAAGTTTTTCTTGTTAGGTGAAATTATTGTTATTTAAATTATTTATTTTCATTTATTAGCGGGGATGTTTTCCTACAAATATCGATTATTTATTTTATTGTGATATTAAATTTATAATTTTTCGATGAGTTGCAAATTTATCCTAATGAAGGGTATGTTTTAGGGTCAACTTCATTCATAATGGCATACACTTTTTCAAAAATATCTTCGATGGAGGGTTTAGAAAAATAATCTCCATCAGTTCCGTAAGCGGGTCTATGTGCTTTTGCAGTAAGTGTTTGTGGCTTGCTGTCTAAATAGTTATATCCTTTTTGCTCATCCAGAATGTGTTGAAGAATAAATGCTGAAGCACCGCCGGGCACGTCCTCATCAATGACTAAAAGTCGGTTTGTTTTAGCGACACTTTTAACAATATCGTGGTTTAAGTCAAAAGGTAATAATGACTGAACATCAATAATTTCAGCAGAAATTCCTACTTCCTGAAGCTCTTTGGCAGCTTCTTCAACTAGACGTAGTGTAGAACCGTATGAAACGAGTGTAATATCTGTTCCTTCTCTGAGGGTCTCAACAACGCCAATTGGATTTCTGAATGCTCCCAAATTTGAGGGCATTTTTTCTTTTAAACGGTAGCCATTTAAACACTCTACTATGAGTCCGGGTTCGTCTGCTGCTATTAAGGTGTTATAAAATCCTGCGGCCTTGGTCATATTGCGGGGAACTAAAACGTGAATTCCTCTTATGAGATTTATAATTCCGCCCATGGGCGATCCACTATGCCAGATTCCTTCCAGTCTGTGTCCTCTGGTCCTAATGATAAGCGGTGCTTTTTGTTTCCCGAAAGTTCTGTATTGAATACAGGCAAGGTCATCACTCATTATTTGAAGCGCATAGAGCACATAATCAAGATATTGAATTTCTGCAATAGGGCGGAGGCCTCTCAGTGCCATCCCAATTCCTTGTCCCAAAATGGTAGCTTCTCTAATTCCGGCATCTGCAACTCTAAGTTCGCCATATTTTTCTTGCATTCCTTCAAGTCCCTGGTTTACATCACCAATGGTACCACTGTCTTCGCCAAAAATCAATACATCCGGATGCTCTTCAAATAGTTTGTCAAAATTATCACGTAAAATCAATCGTGCATCAACTTCTTTTGAGTCGTCATCGTATGCAGGCTTTACTTCTGATACCGCTTTTGTGTTTTGAGCTGTTTCACTGTGTAAGTGTTTGCTGTATTTGGGTTGAATTTTTTCAAAATATGTCTGAATCCAATTTATAAGTTGAGATTTAGCCTCACTGTTTTCAGTTGTTACATAACGCAAGGCTTTTCTAGCAGCAGCCATTATTTCTTTTCTAATGGGCTCTTTTATGGACTCCAAATCTTCTTTGAGCTTAGCAATAAAATTTTTATTACTGCTTGAATTCATTAGGCTTTCAAGCAATTTGAGGAGTTCAGCTTGTTCTGCTTTTTGAGGAGCCACAAACGCTTTCCAGGCAGCGGCTTTTCCTTCTCGCACTTCTTTTTTTATATCCTTTTCCAGGTCAGTTAATTCTTCATCGGTGGCAATGTTGTTGGCAATCATCCATTCCCGCATTTTCAAATTACAATCATGCTCTACTTCCCAGGCAAGTCGGTTGGCATCTTTGTAACGCTCATGAGACCCGGAGGTTGAATGTCCCTGGGGTTGCGTTAATTCTATTACGTGAATCAAAACAGGCACGTGTTCTTCTCTGGCTATTTGTGCTGCTTTTTTGTAAGTTTCAATCAAGGCAACATAATCCCAGCCATAAACTTTCAGGATTTCATAACCGTTATTTTCTTCGTCTCTTTGAAAACCTTTTAGGATTTCAGATATATTTTCTTTAGTGGTTTGGTATTTTGCGTGTACCGAAATACCATATTCATCATCCCAAACACTCATGACCATAGGAACTTGCAAAACTCCAGCAGCATTGATGGTTTCCCAAAACAAGCCTTCGCTTGTGCTGGCATTTCCAATGGTGCCCCAGGCAACTTCATTTCCATTAATTGAAAAGTCTGATTTGTTTTCGAGGCCTTTGACATTTCTAAAAATTTTAGATGCTTGAGCCAGGCCAAGAAGTCGAGGCATTTGACCTGCAGTGGGGGATATATCAGGACTTGAATTTTTTTGGGCTGTCAAGTTTTTCCACGTCCCATCTTCATTTAAGCTATGAGTAGAAAAATGACCTCCCATTTGTCTTCCGGCGGCCATGGGTTCTTGTTCAATATCTGTATGCCCATACAGTCCGGCAAAAAATTGTTGGATGTTCATTTCGTCAATTGCCATCATAAAGGTTTGGTCGCGGTAATACCCTGAGCGCCAGTCTCCATTCTTAAAAGCTTTTGCCCAAGCGAGTTGAGGCACTTCTTTTCCGTCACCAAAAATTCCAAATTTTGCCTTTCCGGTTAAAACTTCTCTTCTGCCCAACAAACTACATTCCCGGCTTGTTACCGCAATTTTGTAGTCATTTAAAATTTCAGATTTAAATTCGTCAAAAGACAATTCACTGGTAGATTCTGATTTTGTTTGCATAAAAGAAAGTTTGAATTGCAAAAGTAAAGAAAAGGAAGTGTTTTTACAATTAACAGTTGTTTGTTTTAAAATCTTGAACTTTTTGGTAGGACTTTTTTATGTTATGTTGTCTTATGTAAAAGGAGTACTTACTATTTTTATAATCAAAAAAAATAAAACAATGAAAAAATTAAAAATATTTATACTGGCCAGTTTGGGTC
>JBBDIQ010000023.1:0-4828 GCA_040880345.1 Flavobacteriaceae bacterium | reverse complement strand
CGGGAAGACGACAGAGAAAAGGAATTCAGAGCACATTTTACATTGAAGAGATAAAGGAACAAGAAAAGATACTTGTCTGATGTAAATATACTTTCCTATAAGGAGAGGGGTGCGAGGGGTTTTGATTGAAAAAATAAATTCCAAATTCCAAATCTCAATACTGGAAGTAGGGAATGCATCAGAGCTGCTTGCAAGCATCAAGTCAAGTCTAAATGAAATAGATAATAAACAAAGAGCCACTTTCTGTCTAGAAAATGGCTCTTTTTGGTTCGTTTAAATCCAACAATTTAAAAGTCAAAGTTCGTGGTGAGTGTAAAGAAGTTTTCTGTGGTATTAACAATGGTTGCATTTGTAAAGGCACTGTTTGGGAAAAACTGTTCCTGTCTTTCCTGCTCTGTTCTGGCGTAAGCCAAATCTACTTTAAAAGACCCAAAATTATACCCAAGACCTAGAGAAAATCCGTTTAAATCATCCATCGTTTCAGTGTTTTTGTAAGGGCTTTCTTCAAATTGAAACCCGCCTCGTAAGCTCAGTTGATTGAGTCTGTATTCACCCCCAACTTTGATGGTAGAGGCTCCTTTAAATAAGTTGTCGATTTTAGCGTTCTCTTGGTTAAAAGCTGCAATGTCACCGGGGCTAAAACGCATAGTTGAATAATCTTTATAAGAATAATCAACACTTATAAGTCCGTTTCCACCAAATAAATAGGCCATACTTGCTGAGAGTTTTCCGGGGCTTCTAAGTCTGTATTCTTCATAAATATTGATGATATTGGGCTGAATACGTTCTGTGATGCTTTCATCGCCTTCAGTTCTTATGGTTGAAATTGCCTGACTGGTTTCTTCCAGTATGTCATACCAAGTGGGCGTGTCATAAGTAAGTCCAAATCTAAAAAACTCTGTTGCTCTAGTAATGAGCCCGAATTGAGCTGAAAAACCATCACCAATAACCGCCAGATTGTTTCTAAAACCAATTTCATTCACCAGACTTTCAGAGTTTGAGTTGCTTTCAAAGAATAAAGTAGATTCTCTGTAATCTATTAGGTGTGAATTAAGGTTTAGCCCCAAAAATAAATTGTCATGAATTTGGGTTCCCAAATTGATAGTAAATTTTGCATTGTAACCGGACGTTTGTTTACTGTATTCCTGATTTTTAGGTCCGGCAGCAAGGGTTGAAACATAAGCGGTGTTATTTGGGTTTTCAAAATCAACGGGATCAATGATAAAAGACTGAAAACCTAAAAAGGCTTGCTGTGCTCCATAGCCTTCGGTTTCTCCTAAAAACCGATACAAACTTGAAATGTTCTCACCGGATTGCAGTTGCAGCAAATTCAATGGAATTCCTTGAGCATACCCCAAAAAGTATTCATCAATAGACTTTGGGCTTTGGCCCGATGCAAAAAAAGCATCATCAAAATTGTTTGTTACATCAAAATTTAGTCCTAGTGTAAATTTTCGCCAGGCAGAATCCTGATTGCCGGTATCAAAAACAAACACCATTCCGGCTTGATTGAAACTTAAATCGGTATTGAATGTTTTATTTGTATTGTTGAAGTAATTAGTTTCATTTTTGGTGTCACTTAAAGAAAGCGAAACTGCAGCTGTGCTGTTCAAAAAGACAGCTGAACCTGCCGGGTTGATTTGTATGGCAGATAAGTCGCCACCCAAAGCCCCAAAAGCACCACTCATACTACTGTAGCGTGCAGTTCCATGTAAACTTTCTGAACTGTATCTCAGTGCATCCACAATGCTTTGAGCAAATACCATTGGGCAAGCCAAGAGCAATATGACCAAGAAATAGATTCTTTTCATTTGAAATATTTTTTTTGAATTAGACTTTGTGAATTTTATCCTCTGCCGCCTCGACCTTTGGTGCTGGTACCACCACCAGAACGGGAGGATGTTCCACTGCTTGATCGCACGCTTGTGCCCCCTCTGCTGGTTGTCGTTCCGGAACTTCGTGTATTTGTGGAACGCGAAGTGTTCGTAGAAGGAAAATTCCTCGAGTTGTTTGTTCTTCTCACATTTTGACTTCGTTGAGTGGGTGCTGTTCGGGTTGTATTTTCTCGCGAACGCTGGGTGGAATTGCTTCTCACGTTTTGAGAACGGCTGCTGTTATTGATTCTCCGGTTAGCCTCAGATCTGGAATAACTTCTGTTTGAACGGGTTGATGCATTTGTACCCCGGTTTACAGAGCGGTTTGACCTGTTGTAGTCTGTATTGCGTCTTCCTCTGTTGTAAGCTACATAATTAGAATATCCACCATAGTAGGGATTGTAATATGGGTTGTGGTAAGGATTGTATGCATAATAGTAACCACTGCCCCAAGGGGACCAGTAATAAGGATGTCCATAGCCCCAAAAAGGACTGTGGAAGCCACCATAACCCCAATAGCTAATACCCCAGCCGCTGCCATACCACCAGTAAGGTCTGTGCCAATAGTTGTAATACCCAAAACCGGGATTTGAATAAATATTAATAGATACTTCTGAGGTTTCGCCCCAGGCACCATACGAATCATATTCGTTTGAGTACTCTTCGTGAATCACACCCTCTTCGTCTATGTAAGCATCTGAGGAGGTGTATGCTTCAATATCTGTAAAGATTACATTTTCTTCGGGGATATCTGAATAGGCCTGTGCCTTGGTTTGGAAGTATTGTTTGTAATAATTTTTGTCAACTTCTTCGGTATCACTGATATCACTGTTTGATGTGTTATTGTAAATACCGTCGTTGTCGTTAAATGCGGTTTCTCGTGACGTGCCGCAGGAAACCAAGCTAACGCTTAGCACGGCGACAGCAAGTAGCCTGTAAAAGATATTATTATTTGTATAAGTTTTCATAACAACGGTTTTTAATTGTTCAACACTATAAATTTAAGTAGTTTTGCAAAAAGCAAAGAATACTTTAACACATTTAACACAATATTTATGCCAATCTTAAGGGTATGGGAAAGAATTTAACCACAAGGGAAGAAGATTATTCAAAATGGTACAACGAGTTGGTTGTCAAAGCAGATTTAGCCGAAAACTCAGGAGTGAGGGGTTGTATGGTCATCAAACCCTACGGATTTGCCATTTGGGAAAAAATGCAGGCAGAACTCGACCGTATGTTTAAGGAAACCGGTCATCAAAATGCCTACTTTCCATTATTTATTCCAAAATCTTACTTTAGTAAAGAAGCCAGCCATGTGGATGGTTTTGCAAAAGAGTGTGCGGTAGTAACTCACTACAGGCTTAAAAATGCAGAAGATGGAAGCGGAATCATTGTGGATCCTGATGCCAAACTGGAGGAAGAGCTCATTGTGAGACCCACCTCAGAAACCATCATTTGGGATACTTACCGAAAGTGGATACAGTCGTACAGAGATTTACCCATACTTGTAAACCAATGGGCCAATGTGGTTCGTTGGGAAATGCGCACCCGCTTATTTCTGCGAACAACTGAATTTTTATGGCAAGAGGGTCACACGGCTCATGCCACCAAACAGGAAGCCCTTGAAGAAGCCGAGCAAATGATGCATGTCTATGCTGATTTTGCCGAAAACTTTATGGCGATTCCTGTTATCAAAGGAACTAAAACTGAAAGTGAACGCTTTGCAGGTGCTTTGGAAACCTATTGCATTGAAGCTTTGATGCAGGACGGAAAAGCCTTACAGGCAGGAACTTCTCACTTTTTAGGACAGAATTTCGCGAAAGCGTTTGACGTAAAATTTGCAGACCGCGACGGGAAGCTCGATTATGTATGGGCGACCTCCTGGGGAGTTTCTACGCGATTGATGGGTGCCCTGGTGATGACACACAGCGATGACAACGGCTTGGTGATTCCGCCAAACCTGGCACCCGATCAGGTGGTGATAGTTCCCATTTACCGAAATGAGGAACAATATGATGCCGTTTGTGCAGAAGCAGAAACCATTGTAAAAGAGCTTAAAGCGAAAGGAATTAGAGTAAAACTCGATAAAAGAGACACCCACAAACCGGGCTGGAAATTCAATGAATATGAACTCAAGGGCGTGCCGGTGCGCATAGCGATTGGGCCTAAGGATTTGGAAAATAAATCGGTGGAGGTCGCCAGAAGGGATACTCTCACAAAAGAAATTATTGATAGAGACGGCTTGGCTGACAAGCTGGAACTTTTATTAGATACCATTCAGACAAACTTATTTGACAAAGCACTTAAATACAGAAATGAAAGTATTACAGAGGTAAACAGCTATGATGAATTTAAGGAAGTTTTGGAAACCAAAGGCGGATTTTTAAGTGCTCACTGGGATGGAACTGCAGAAACGGAAGAACGGATTAAAAACGAAACCAAAGCGACCATTCGTTGCATTCCTTTGGATGCAAAAGCGGAGGAGGGTGTCTGTATTTATAGTGGCAAACCTTCTGCAAAACGGGTGCTTTTCGCGAAAGCGTATTAAAAAAAATAAAAAAGTTTGATAAGCAATTGTAGCTTTCAAAAATAATTGTATTTTTGCATCCGCATTTAAAAGCGCATGGTCCGTTCGTCTAGGGGTTAGGACGCCAGGTTTTCATCCTGGTAACAGGGGTTCGATTCCCCTACGGACTACAAAGTATTGAAATAGTGACAATTTTATTTGAGGGTTTTTCGAGAATAAAATACCCTAAACTAACGGTCCGTTCGTCTAGGGGTTAGGACGCCAGGTTTTCATCCTGGTAACAGGGGTTCGATTCCCCTACGGACTACAAAGTATTGAAATAGTGACAATTTTATTTGAGGGTTTTTCGAGAATAAAATACCCTAAACTAACGGTCCGTTCGTCTAGGGGTTAGGACGCCAGGTTTTCATCCTGGTAACAGGGGTTC
>JBBDIQ010000022.1:0-134185 GCA_040880345.1 Flavobacteriaceae bacterium | reverse complement strand
TTTACACCGAGGGGGTCGGGGGTTCGAACCCCTCATCGCCCACATAAAGCAAAAACCCGCACATTAGTGTGGGTTTTTTTAATTATCTTAGTTTAAAATTTCGGGTCATTAACTCAGTTGGTTCAGAGTGTCACGTCGACAACGTGGAAGTCACTGGTTCGAATCCAGTATGACCCACATCAAGCACAAGCCTGATAGCGAATAGCTATCGGGCTTTTTATTTTTGGAGCCCTCGAAAACGAAGTTTTCAAGAGGGCGGAAAAAATAAAAAGTCGATTGTGAAACAATCAGGCTTGTATTTGCAGGAGTGGTTTTATTCTGGATCACCTTTTGGTAATCCAATATCAAAGTGCCCTTGAAAATAAAATTTTCAAAAGGGCGGAAAAAATAAAAAGTCGATTGTGAAACAATCAGGCTTGTATTTGCAGGAGTGGTTTTATTCTGGAAAACCACAGGTAATCCAAAAGCTCAAAATTTCCTTATATATGAAATATTAAAAGCAAAGATAAAAGTGGATTGCGTTTCAATTAAGTCAAAACTAAATCAAATCCAAAACCCGTTCCAATGCCATACCTCGAGAGCCTTTGATTAAAATTTGAGAGTTTTCAAATTTATTCTTCTTTAGAAAAGTTTTAAAATCATCAAAACTTTCAAATTTGTGAGAGGACTTGCTTTTGGTGTTAAAAAAGTTTTTTCCTATGAGGAAGACCTGATTGAAACCCAATGACTCTGATAAATCCACAATTTGTTGATGTTCTATGGCAGCATCTTTGCCCAATTCAAACATGTCGCCAAGAATGACCGTTTTATTTTTATTTTGGAGTTGGTTAAAATTTTCTAAAGCAACATACATACTGCTTGGGTTTGCATTGTAAGCATCAAGAATGATAGTATTACTGACTTTTTTTATTATTTGCGATCTGTTGTTTGCGGGTGTGTAACTTTCGATACCTTTTTTAATAGCAGATGAAGGTACTTTAAAATATGCTCCTATTGAAATCGCTGCGGCAATGTTTGAAAAATTGTATGTGCCAATGAGTTTACTTTCAATAGTGGTACTAGAATAATCAATTTTCAAAAACGGGTTTGCCTCTACTAATTCGACAATCACATCAGGAGAAGAATTTTTTGTTCCGAAGGAAAATGATTGAATGGATAGGGCTTTTTCTATTTGTAATGTATCTTCATTGTTGATGAAGGCTTTTTTGTTGTTTTTCCTTAAATAGACATACATTTCAGATTTCCCTTTTATAACGCCTTCAACTCCTCCAAAACCCTCAAGATGCGCTTTTCCAAAATTTGTTATGTATCCATAATCGGGTTGCGCGATTTCACATAAAAAAGCAATTTCGCCTTGATGGTTTGCACCCATTTCAACGATGCCTATTTCTGTATCATTGTTCATCGTTAAGAGTGTTAAGGGAACTCCTATGTGATTGTTTAAGTTTCCTTGTGTGGCTATCGTGTTGTATTTTTCTTTGAGTACAGTATGAATTAGTTCTTTTGTGGTTGTTTTTCCATTACTTCCGGTAAGGGCAATGATGGGTAGGTTTAAATAGTTTCTATGAAAATTAGCAAGGTTTTGTAGTGTTTTTAAAACATTATCTACCAGGATTGTTTTTTGGTCAACAAAGTATTTTTCATCATCTATAACCGAAAATGATGCGCCCAATTCAATAGCTTTTTCAGAAAATACATTGCCATCAAAGTTTTCGCCTTTAAGGGCAAAAAAAAGATTTCCTTTAATGATTTTTCGGGTATCAGTGCTTATACCGGTAGATTCAAGGAAAAGCGTGTGTAAGTTTTCAATTGTCATAAAATAAAGGTATAAAAAAAGCTCCGAAAAACGGAGCTTAAATTTATTGTTATTTCAATTTTTAATTTCTTGCACTTTTGCCTTGTTTCGATTTTGTTCCCACACGAGACATCGCGTTTCTAAAGCCTATATAGTCTGTTGCCATATCTTGAGGGAAGTAACGACGTTGAGCAGGGTCAAGCCAGTAGTTTCGGTCTCTCCAGGAGCCTCCTTTATAAACTCTTGCTTCATCGTTAACTAGAGTGGTTCTTGTGCTTTCTTGATCATACTGTCTTTCTAAATCTCCTTCTTCACCGGCTTCAACACTGTGCTTAGGAGAGTTATACATCAATCGGGTAGCGGATTCATCTTCTTCCAAATCGTCGTTGAATGACTGATAATTTCTGGTTGAACGTCTGTCACCATCTCTAAAGTTTCTATTGTCACTTTCTGAAAATTGAGTTCTTAGATAAGTTTCATTTTCATCAACAGGCACCTGTAGGATTTCACCAGGCAGGTTTCTGGCGACTATTTGACCATTGCTGAGAGTATCATAAACAATTGTTTCTGTGGTTACAAGAGATACTTTTCCATCTTCACCAATTGCGTTTTTAGTATAGATATTACCTCTAAAGTAATTAAAGTCATTGAATTGATCATCAATGATAGGTCTGTAAACATCTGCTACCCATTCGGCTACATTTCCAGCCATATCATAGAGTCCAAAATCGTTTGGTTGATAGGATTTAACTGGAGCAGTAATATCTGCACCGTCATCACTCCACCCGGCAATACCTCCATAATCTCCTCTTCCTTGTTTGAAGTTTGCTAATTGATCACCACGTGTTTTTCTTTTACCGGAACGAGTGTACTGACCATCCCAAGGATATTTTTTCTTTCCTCGGTAAACGTTGTAACTTCTTAAGCTTCCTAGACCAAGGGCTGCATATTCCCATTCTGTTTCAGTAGGAAGTCTGTAATCTGGCAACAACAAACCATCTTTTAGTTGTACATAAAGGTTTGTGCTGTCTCTCTCGACAATGCGTTCAGAGGTTTTTCCACCTTGGGTGATTTCAGTATTTCCGCCGTAAGCGTCTGTTGGAGAAGTCAAATAGGTTTGAGTGTTGAATGTAGTTGATGCATCAACATCTGTAATTCTGGCACCTCGTTTTGTGAAACCTTCTGTTTCAAGAATGTGTTCATTGACACGGTCTGTTCTCCATTTTGAAAATTCAACGGCTTGAATCCAACTAACACCCACCACAGGATAATCTGCATAGGCAGGGTGTCTTAGGTAATTGTTTGTCATGGTTTCATTGAAACCTAGTCTGTTTCTCCAAACCAGTGTATCAGGAAGGACACCATCGTAGATAAGTCTGTAATTTTCGTTTTCCGGGGGAAATACTTTTTTAGTCCAGTCAAGATACTCCAAATACATTAGATTGGTGACTTCTGTCTCATCCATGTAAAATGATTGTACATGTTGTTGGGTAGGTGTGTTGTTCCAATCACGCATAGGGTCGTCTTGAACTTTACCCATAGTGTAGGTTCCGCCTTCAACAAAAACCAATCCGGGACCGGTTTCCTGTTCTTTTGCTTTGGGGTTGTACTGAAAGCCGCCATCTTTGTCATTTAGACTCCAACCGGTGGCTCTTGAGCTATTTTTATAGTCTCTTGATTTGTTACAACTGAATAATATAGTACTGAAAACAGCGACTATAATAAGATTTATTACTGTTGTTCTTCTCATATTCATGGCTTCGATTAAGAAAAAATTGGGTTCGCAATATAGTAATTAACGATAAATTTGCAATATTATTTTAAAATTTAAATTTAGCATTAAAATATTGATGTACAACTTAACGAGTCCATTGGAGTTTTAGTGTGTTCTTATATAAATTTTATCAATCACTATTTTTAAAGTAATAACTCTCAAATTCTGCCGTTAACTATTTTGATGATTAAAAAAATTTCTCTCTTCCTATCTCTGTTTTCAATTCTCACTGTTTATAGTCAATCAAAGCAGATTACTATAGATTGGGTAGGAGCTGCAACAGCTAAATCTCAACAGTCATCAAAAATTGAAAATAGCATTAATTATTCAACATCCAGTAATACCTATTCTCAGGTTTGGAAGGATGATGCCTTTGTCAATCCAAACTCACTTGTTATCTCTAATATGAGATTCCAAACTGTATCTGTAAGTGATCTCATAGAGTTGGATTTAAACAATATACCAAGTGAGGTGAAGTCTTCAATAGAAAGTAGCAGAGGAAGAAATCAAATATTTACTACTCTTTCAATAACTCCTATTATCAATGAAAATGGGAGTTACAGGAAATTAATGTCGTTTGATATTTCTTATTCAAAATCTAGCACTGGCCAATCAACCCGAAGTATCGGACTCACAAATTCTCTTTTGAATTCGGGTCAGTGGTATCGGTTTAAAATAGAACAGCCGGGAGTTTATAAAATTGACAGGAACTTTTTAAACAGCTTGGGAATGGATGTAAATTCTATAGATCCCAGGAAAATAAAAATTTATGGTAATGGAGGTAGAATGCTGCCTTTGCTCAACAGTGAAAATACAAATTTTGATTTAGCTGAAAATGCGATTCAGGTTGTGGGAGAGGAAAATGGCTCTTTTGATTCCGGGGATTACATCCTTTTCTATGGAGAAAACTTTAAATTTAATCAGGATAATAATACGCACATTAATATCTATGATGACAATGCCTATTATTACATCACAGCAGATGGTGCCAATGGAAAACGGATCACTCCTTACAATGAACCCTCAGGAGCAGCAACCACTACAATAAATCAATACAATAACTATCAGTTTTTTGAACAAGATGAATTAAATCCACCCTTAGTGGGAAGCAGGTGGTTTAGCAATCGATTTAGTATTCAGAATGAGCAAAGTTTTGAATTTAATTTCCCAAATATCATTTCCGGTCAACCCATGGAAGTGAAAGTGTTTGTAATTGGAACTTCTGAAGTTACAACAACAATGGAAGTGCTTGTGAATGATCAGCAACAATCAGTATTGCAGTTTGGAACTGTAAGTTCTACTGTTTTGGCCTCAAGCAGAAGTTTTTCAGATTTAGTAAATGCGACTTCAGAAACAGTCAAAGTCACATTAAAGTATAACAATGCCGGTAATCCTCAAAGCAATGCTTTTTTGGATTACATTAGTGTAAATGCTCTTTCACAGTTAACAGGTACCAGTCAGCAATTACCTTTCAGACTTGATGAAGCTGCAGTTTTATCGGGCATAGGCGAATATCAATTTTCAAATGCATCTGCATACACTCAAATTTGGGATGTAACAAACCCTGAGACGATTGGGGCTATTCAAAATGAAAGTGGTTCTCAAACTATTTCATTCAAGGCTCAGTTGGGTCAAGTGCGGAATTATATTGCAGTTCACAATACAGATTTTTATACACCTGTTAGAGCAAACACGTCCACGGTGGGGAATCAAAACTTAAAAGGGACCGTGTTTCTAAATGAACAGGGAGCCTTTCAGGACTTAGATTATTTGATAGTTGCCCCGCCATTTCTTTTGCAACCTGCTTTGAGACTTGCAAATCACCATAAAAATAAAAATGGATTGAGCGTTAAAGTTGTTACCACAGATAAAATATACAATGAGTTTAGTGCCGGTAAACAAGATATTGCCGCCATTAGAAATTTTGTAAAATACATATATGACAACGCTTCTTCTCCTGAAAACAGAATAAAATACCTCAATTTATTTGGTGATACATCAGTGGACTATAAAAACCGACTTCAGGGAAACAATAACATAGTACCCACATTTCATCTTTCTGAAATGGGTTCAATTTCAGCATCAGGAACCTATATGTCTGATGATTTTTTTGGGATGATGGATTTAAATGAAGGATCAATGTCAAGCACAGACAAATTAGATATAGCTGTTGGAAGAATGGTCGTGGATAATGTTTCACTGGCAAATGATATGGTAAATAAAGTAATTAGGTATGAGTCTGATGAAGCATTGGGAAATTGGCGTACTAATTTTGTTTTGGTATCAGATGATGCGGATAATCATCCCACAGATTTTAATTTGCAGGTTAGACTGGATGAATTGGGTGATAATATATCTGCAAACAAACCTTTTGTAAACGTTATAAAAATTCACAGTGATTCCTACCAACAGGAAACTTCTTCAGGAGGAAACAGATACCCAAAGGTTAATGAAGCCATTGAAAACTCCATTGATGTGGGCACTTTGGTTTTAAATTATTTTGGACATGGAGGAGAAGATGGCCTTTCCAGTGAACGCATTGTAACCAAACAAACGGTTCAAAACCTGAGAAATAGAAATCGGTATCCGCTTGTAGTGACTGTTACTTGTGAATTTACGCGATTTGATAACCCCTTGAGACCCACCGCAGGAGAATTTACTTATTGGAATAGAGAAGGTGGAGCAATCGCTCTTATTTCTACAACGAGACAAATTGGTGTATCAACCGGAAGACAATTCAACGATACACTTGCTTCAAAACTTTATGCATTTGATATCACAGATTTTGTACCACCCGCCGAAGCCGTAAGACTCTCAAAAAATGAAATGTCAACCTCACAAAGAAGGGTTATTTTTTATGTTGGTGACCCGGCTATGGAACTCGCTTTTCCCAAAAAAGAAGTGCGTTTAACAACATTGAATGGAGTACCTCTAGGTTCGACAAATGATACACTAAAAGCTTTGAGTAGAGTAAAATTAGGAGGCCAGGTGGTTGATTCAAATGGAAATTTAGTTTCAGGTTATAATGGAACTTTAGAGGCCAAAGTGTTTGATAAAAAAGTACAAAGACAAACTCTTGGAAATGATGGAACAACAGATGGTAATGGAAATTTGGCTTTAATGGACTTTGAAACACTTGGAGAAGGTATTTTTAATGGTCAAGCAACAATCTCGGGCGGCCAATTTGAATTTGAGTTTGTAGTTCCAAGAGATATTGCGATTCCCGTTGGAGAGGGACGGGTAAGTCTCTATGCCAAAAGAAATAACAGTTTGGAAGATCAGGCGGGAGCCAATGAAACCATACTTGTGGGAGGTTTGAATGAAAATGCGCCAGATGATAATCAAGGTCCTCAAATAAGGCTTTTTATGAATGATGAGAGTTTTGTCAACGGAGGGATTACAAATAATTCACCCATTTTAATTGCCAAACTCGAAGATGAAAACGGAATCAATACAGCCAGTGGAATTGGTCACGACATCACAGCAATTCTCGATGGCGATGAAACAAACCCATTTGTTTTAAATGATTACTATCAGGCTGAAGTTGATGATTTTACTAAAGGTGCCTTAAGCTATCGCCTAAGAGATTTAGAAGAAGGCCTTCACACGCTCACTATTAAAGCGTGGGATGTTTACAACAACTCTTCCACTTCCGAAATCCAATTTGTAGTGGCAGGAAGTAACGATCTTAAAATTGAACGCGTTTTAAATTACCCTAATCCATTTGTAAATTATACTGAATTTTGGTTTAACCACAACCGCCCGTTTGAACCCCTTGAAGTACAGGTACAGGTTTTTACAGTTACCGGAAAAGTGGTGTGGTCACGCAATCAAATTATCAATACAGAAGGTTTCCTTTCCAGAGAAATCACCTGGGATGGAAGAGATGATTTTGGTGACCGCATTGGAAAAGGAGTCTATGTGTATAAGCTTACTGTAAAATCTACGTTAACCAATAAGAAAGTTGAAAAAATTGAAAAACTAGTCATCCTATAAAAATTAAATATATATTTGTCCAAAATTTGAAATTTATGAAGCGAATACTGATACCTATGCTACTTTGTTTTGTAGTATTTAACACAACCGCCCAAGAGGAACCCAGAAGAGTAATAACAACAGCAGTACCGTTTGTGCTTATTGCAGCCGATGCAAGAGCAGCAGGTATGGGCGATATGGGTGTAGGCACCTCCGCAGATGGCTTTTCACAACAATGGAACCCTGCAAAATATGCATTTTCAACATACAAACAAGGTATCGGTGTTACATATACTCCTTACTTAAGCCAATTAGTAAATGATATTTTCCTTGGAAACCTCACATACTATAATAGACTAAATGAGAGAAGTGCAGTTGCTGCCAGCTTTAGATATTTTAGCTTAGGCGAAATCGAACTTAGAGAAGACGCAATTCAAGAGCCCTTGATACAAAGTCCAAATGAACTTACTTTTGATGTCTCCTATTCTTTGAGACTTAGTGAGCGATTTTCAATGGCTGTAGCAGGACGCTATTTGAGGTCTGATTTAAAACTGCAAGTTGCAGATGAAGATGCCTCAGCAGGAAGTTCCTTTGCAGTAGATGTAGCAGGTTATTACCAAAGTGAAGAAGTGCGTTATGACGAATTTGATGGTCGATGGAGAGCCGGTTTTAATATTTCAAACCTTGGCCCCAAAATGAAATATGATGACGTAGGTCAAGAAAACTTCTTGCCCACAAACCTTGCATTGGGTGGAGGCTTTGATTTTATATTAGATGCTTTCAACAGAGTTGGAGTAACTGCCGAAGTCAATAAATTACTCGTTCCAACACCACCTGTGAGAGACAGAGATCCAAACTCTCCCACTTTTGGAGAAGTTTTAGAAGGTCAAGATGATGATGTTTCTTTTTTCAAAGGGGTCTTTCAATCATTTGGTGATGCCCCTGATGGTTTTAGTGAAGAACTGAAAGAATTCACATGGGCTTTAGGAGCAGAATATGTTTACCAGGACTCATTTTCCCTAAGAACAGGTTATTTTAATGAAAGTGATGAAAAAGGTTCCAGAAAATTCTTATCATTGGGTGCCGGTTTTAAATATACTTCAATCAACATTGATGTTTCCTACTTGTTTTCAACATCTAAAGTGAGAAGCCCGCTTGAAGGAACACTTCGATTTGGGCTGACATTCAATTTTGGTGACAGTGATTATTATGTGGAATATTAAAACGATAAATACTTAAATTAAATCCCGATTGCTAACAGCAACTCGGGATTTTTTTTCCTTAAATAAATTGAAAAAAATAGAACTACATACCCAACTCAGTGTTTTCAAATCCAAGGATTCTTTGCCCTTATTAACGCTCGATTTAATGGAAGCAGCTGAAAAAGCTCGGGAAAACGCCTATGCACCTTATTCAAACTTTAGAGTGGGAGCCGCATTGCTTCTTGACAATGGAGAGGTTGTCACCGGAAACAATCAGGAAAATGCTGCTTATCCTTCCGGGCTTTGTGCAGAGCGCGTTGCTGTATTTTTTGCAGGATCACAATTTCCAAACACTAAAATTTTACAACTTGCAATCACGGCAAGATCTGAAAAGCAAACTTTAAATATACCCATTCCCCCTTGTGGTGCTTGCAGGCAATCAATTGCTGAATATGAAATAAAACAAAACCAACCCATTGAAATCTATTTTATGGGTGAGACAGGTCAAGTTTATAAAGCAGATTCAATCAAAGTGCTTCTTCCGTTACTTTTTGATGGCGCTAGCCTCAAATAGTTTATTGTAGGTTTAATCCATTATTTAAAGCTAATAAGTTGTAAAGTTTGGCGATTTTAATTGCAAGCCACCACTACAAAAACCCCATTTCTTTCTTTTGTGTCATTTTTAAGTTGAACACTTTTTTTATTACTAACTAAAGTAGTATTTTTGTTCTCTATGTTTTTTGACAATAAAAGCTAGGTCTTATATTCTACATAAAAAGATGAAAAAAATCACAAAAAGTACATATCTGAATTGGTATGAAGAAATGCTCTTTTGGCGCAAGTTTGAAGACAAACTTGCTCAAGTCTATATTCAGCAAAAAGTGAGAGGTTTTCTCCACTTATACAACGGTCAGGAAGCCATTCTTGCCGGTTCGCTTCATGCTATGGATTTAACCAAAGACAAAATGATTACCGCCTATAGAAACCACGTTCAGCCCATAGGGATGGGAGTGGATCCAAAACGTGTGATGGCAGAACTTTATGGAAAAGCAACGGGAACTTCACAAGGTCTTGGAGGTTCAATGCATATTTTCTCAAAAGAACATCGCTTTTATGGTGGTCACGGTATCGTGGGTGGTCAAATACCATTGGGTGCAGGTTTAGCCTTTGCAGACAAATACTTTAACAGAGACGCTGTAACTTTAACGTTCCTTGGTGATGGAGCCGCTAGGCAAGGGTCACTTCACGAAACCTTAAACATGGCAATGCTTTGGAAGCTACCGGTTGTTTTTTGTGTAGAAAATAACGGTTATGCAATGGGGACTTCTGTTGCCAGAACAGCAAACCACGTTGAAATTTGGAAACTTGGATTGGGCTATGATATGCCTTGTGGTCCTGTTGACGCAATGAATCCTGTAAAAGTTGCCGAAGCAATGGATGAGGCGATCAAAAGAGCAAGAAAAGGTGACGGTCCCTCATTTTTAGAATTGAAAACCTACCGATACAGAGGTCACTCTATGAGTGACGCACAGCTTTACAGAACCAAAGAAGAAGTAGAAGAGTATATAAAAATTGATCCCATCACACAGGTACTGGATGTGATTAAAGAAAAAAAATATGCCACAGAAAAAGAAATTAAAGCTACTGATCAACGCGTTAAGGAACGAGTAGCTGAATGTGAAAAATTTGCAGATGAATCACCCTATCCGGAAAAGAATGTGATGTATGATACTGTATATGCACAAGATGATTATCCATTTTTAGCACACAAACCTGAATAATTATGGCAGAAGTAATAAACATGCCAAGACTTAGCGACACCATGGAAGAAGGTGTTGTTGCAAAATGGCTTAAAAAAGTTGGAGATAAAGTTTCAGAAGGGGATATCCTTGCCGAAATTGAAACAGATAAAGCCACTATGGAGTTTGAGTCCTTTTACGAAGGAACACTGCTCCACATTGGCATCCAGGAAGGGGAAACAGCACCTGTAGATACTTTGCTGGCTATTCTTGGTGAAGAAGGGGAAGATATTTCTGAATTGATAAAAGGAGAGAAAAAAGATTCAAACAAAAAAGAAGAGAAAGATTCTAAAGAAGATAAATCTGATAAAAAAGATATTGATTCAAAAGAAGAAAAACCTGATTCTGATCAAAAATCAGAAGATAAATCAAAAGAAAAAAATTCAAAAAAAACGGATGTTCCTGAAGGTGTTGAAGTCATCACGATGCCACGATTAAGTGATACCATGACCGAAGGAACAGTAGCTTCCTGGTTAAAAAAAGAAGGAGATAAAGTTTCTGAGGGCGACATCCTTGCCGAAATCGAAACAGACAAAGCCACGATGGAGTTTGAATCCTTTTATTCAGGAACGCTATTAAAAATAGGAATTCAAGAAGGTGACTCAGCTCCGGTAGATTCCATTTTGGCAATAATTGGACCTAAAGGCACAGATGTGTCGGGGCTAATTCAAGGTCTTAATTCTGATAGTGCAAAAGAGGCTAAAGATGCAGCCCAAGATAAAAAAGACGAAAAAGCAGCCCAAAAATCAGAAAAGCAAGAAAATAAACCGGTAGAAACTTCCCAAAAGAAACCGCAAAGTTCTGATTCTGACCGTCGCATTTTTGCTTCACCACTCGCCAAAAAAATGGCTGAAGAAAAAGGCATCACACTCTCTCATGTTCAGGGAAGCGGTGAAAACGGAAGAATTGTAAAAAAAGATATTGAAAACTTCCAGCCCGGAGCAGGTGCGCAAGCTTACACGCCGGTGGGTCAAGAGCAATTTGAAGAGATTAAAAACTCCCAAATGCGTAAAACCATCGCCAAACGTTTGGGCGAATCAAAATTCACAGCACCCCATTATTACCTTACGATTGATTTGGATATGGACAACGCCATTTCGGCACGTACCGCAATCAACGAGGCCGGTGAGAGCAAGATTTCGTTTAACGATATGATTGTTAAAGCGTGTGCAATGGCTTTGCGAAAACACCCAAGGGTGAATACCCAATGGACGAATGAAGCCACGATTATTGCAAAACACATCCATATGGGTGTCGCAGTGGCTGTTGAAGATGGATTGGTGGTTCCTGTTTTGAAATTTGCAGACCAGATGAGCTTTGCGCAAATTGGTGCAAACGTAAAAGATTTGGCAACTAAAGCGCGAGATAAAAAACTAAAACCCGAAGAAATGGAAGGAAGTACTTTTACCGTTTCAAACCTGGGTATGTTTGGTATCAGGGAATTTACCTCCATAATCAATCAACCCAATTCGGCCATACTTTCAGTGGGAACTATTGTGCAAAAACCGGTGGTGAAAAACGGGCAAATAGTGGTTGGTAATGTGATGACAGTTACACTCGCTTGCGACCACAGAACAGTGGACGGAGCAACTGGAGCTGCCTATTTACAAACTTTCAAACTTTATATGGAGAACCCCATCACAATGTTTGTTTAAACAAGTTATGACATAAATTATTAAATCCCGTTTTTACATAGTAATTAATGGGATTTTTTTATTTTTAAGGATTGGGAAATGGCACGCAGATGACAAAGATTAAGCGGATAGCCGCAGATTTTTAAATCAAGTTGAATAAAATTATCAGTGAAAATCCGCAAGATCAGCGTCATCTGCGTGCTATGAATTTAGTTAAATAAATATAAATGGAAAATAAAATCGACGGGACACCCGCCCACGCGAGTGTTAAGAACATTATCATCACAGGCACAAGCCGAGGAATTGGTTATGAGTTGGCTCAGTTATTTGCAAAGGAGGGCCATCAAGTTCTGGCGCTTTCGCGAAATGAAAAACCCTGCAGTGAACTCAATATGAATCAAATCACTTCCTTATCTTGTGACCTATCAAGTGAAGACCAGATTCAGGAAGCTGTAAAATTTGTGAGCGAAAACTGGACACAGGTAGATGTGTTGATAAATAACTCCGGTTTGCTTTTGAATAAACCCTTTGAAGAACTCTCTTCTAAAGATTTTATGGAGGTCTATACTGTCAATGTCTTTGGGCTTGCAGCCCTTACTCGGGCAATGCTTCCCTTTATAAAAAAGGAGGGTCATGTTGTAAACATTAGCAGTATGGGAGGCATTCAAGGCAGCCTGAAATTTCCCGGTTTGGCAGCATACAGTTCAGCTAAAGGAGCCGTCATCACATTAACAGAACTCCTCGCCGAAGAATACAAAGAAACAGGACCCTCTTTCAACGTGCTCGCTTTGGGAGCGGTTCAAACCGAAATGCTCGAAGAAGCCTTTCCCGGCTATAAAGCACCGCTTACAGCCAAAGAAATGGCAGCATACCTGATGGACTTTGCCCTTAACGGAAACAAATTTTACAACGGAAAAATTATGCAGGTTTCGAGCTCAACGCCCTGATATGAAAGAAATTTTGGCAAACTACATCCCCGAACAAGCTGTTGCATCCACCTTTGAACTCATCAAAAAGAACAACGTCTATCTTCAAATTGTCAATCAAAGGGTCACACGCCATGGAGATTACAGAATATTACCCAACGGGCAGCATAAAATAACGGTCAACGCTTCAAAAAATAAATACCGTTTTTTTATTACCCTGATTCACGAGATTGCACATTTGGAAGCTTTTGAAATGTATGGACGTCGCATAAAACCACACGGACAAGAATGGAAACACACTTTTCAAAGGTTGATGCTTCCTTTTATTCATCCCTCGATTTTCCCTGCTCAATTATTGCCTTTGATTGCCAAACACTTTAAAAACCCAAAAGCGAGTAGTGATACCGATGCCAAACTTGCTTTAGCTCTCAAATATTACGATCCTGCCAACGATAAAAATTATATCTTTGAAATTCCTGAAGGTTCCCTTTTTAAAATCTACAACGGGAAAGTTTTTAGAAAAGGTGCCAAACGTGTAAAACGATTTGAGGGTGTTGAATTGGAAACCGGAAAAATGTATTTATTCAATCCCAATGCCGAGGTGGAATTCCTCAGTGAAAAAGCTAATTAATTAAACAAAAGGGTTTTGAAAAACAACAACTATTATGCAGTGCTTATGGCCGGAGGAATCGGTTCCCGGTTTTGGCCGGTGAGTACAGAGGAATTCCCCAAACAGTTTCACGACCTTTTGGGCAGCGGCGACACCTTGATTCAAAAAACCTTCAAGCGCTTGCAAGGGATAGTGCCTACAGAAAACATCCTGATTTTAACTAATGAACGCTATAAAAGCTTGGTGTTGGAACAACTTCAGGAAGTGAAAGAAAATCAGTTAATTCTGGAGCCGGCTATGCGCAACACAGCACCCTGTATTCTACTTTCGGCATTAAAAATCCAAAAGCAAAACCCCGATGCTGTGATGCTTGTAGCGCCCAGTGACCACTGGATAGAAGATGAAGAAGCCTTTCAGAAAGATATCACATCAGCTTTTGAAAACTGCAGAGAAAATGATGTACTGATGACTTTAGGCATTCAACCTTCGTTTCCAAATACCGGTTATGGGTATATCGAATTTGAAAAAACAGAAGATGATTTCAAAAAAGTCATTCGTTTTACCGAAAAACCTGATTATGCTACAGCGAAAAACTTTTTAACCGCCGGAAACTTTATGTGGAACGCCGGTATTTTTGTGTGGAGTGTAAAAAGCATTGTTCAGGCATTTGAAAAATTTTCGCCTCAAATGCATCAACTTTTTCATTCGGGCATTTCAGAATATAATACCTCAAATGAAGAAACCTTCATCAAAAAAAAGTACGCTTCAGCAGAAAATATTTCGATTGATTATGCCATCCTTGAAAAAGCAGCAAATGTGTACATGCTTCCTGCGACTTTCGATTGGAATGATTTAGGAACGTGGGGTTCATTGCACGAAAAACTCCCAAAAGACGAACAAAATAATGCTGTCGTGAGAGCTAATACTCTTTTGATTGATTCCAAAAACAATATCATTCAAACAGATGCCGATAAAAATATAGTGATAAGTAGTTTAAGTAATTTTATTATCGTTAATAAAGGAAAAACACTTATAATTGTACCCAAGGAAAAAGAACAGGACATCAAAAAAATTCAAGAACTTGCTAAGAAAAAGTTTATTTAAAGTACATTCTTTATGAACACAAATGAAGAAGTTAACCAACACAAATTAAATCAAAGTGCCAAAGGCACGTTTGAGGAAGCTAAATCCTTTCTTGCAGGGCTTTTGGATGTTAGGCAAGACACAGACAAGGAAGAGACTGTAGAGGCTGTCAAAAAGGAAATTTCCTTTAAAGGACACAACTCCTGGATTTTGATTTTCTCGATATTTGTGGCCTCTATTGGATTGAATGTAAGTAGCACAGCTGTCGTAATTGGAGCGATGTTAATTTCTCCACTTATGGGTCCAATTGTGGGTGTGGGTCTTTCGGTGGCTATAAATGATGTTGACACCTTGAGACGCTCTTTGATAAACTTGGGCGTTATGATTGGATTGAGTATCCTTACGGCTTATCTGTATTTTTTACTCTCTCCTTTGACAAAATTAACGCCAGAGCTTGAAGCTCGTACTTACCCAACCATTCTGGATGTGTTGATTGCCATTTTTGGTGGATTGGCACTCATCGTAGCTAAAACCAAAAAAGGAACGATGCCCAGTGTTATTTATGGTGTGGCTATTGCCACTGCTCTTATGCCACCATTGTGTACTGCAGGTTATGGACTTGCTGTGGGTAACTTTGAGTATTTTGGGGGCGCTTTTTATCTGTTTACCATCAACTCGATTTTTATTGCTCTCTCTGCTTTTGTGGTCTCAAAATTACTTGGTTTCCCCTTAGTGAAATATGCCAACTCTAAAAGAAGAAAGCGCATCGCTCAAATAGCAACTACCATAGCCTTAGTGGTTATGATTCCAAGTACATTATTGTTTTGGAAACTATTAAAGCAAGAAATTTTTATTAGTAATACTGATGTTTTTGTAACTGAAAATATCATGTATGAAAACGCTTACTTAATTCGCTATGAGGGGGATTATGAAACAAAAACGATTACAGCTTATATGGGAGGAGAAATTATACCTGAACCCGTAATCAATACCTGGCAAACTAAATTAATGAATGACGAAAATTTGGATGATGTCAATCTGATCGTAAGACAAGGAAGAGACGATGGTGATGTTTCTGCAACAGATTTCGTTTCGCTATCAGACAGGTACTCACGAGTGGTTGAAAACCTGGAATCACGTGATACAAAAATAAGAACGCTCGAAAAACAAGTAAGTGATTTAACCACTGGTAAAATTCCTTTTGAAGTTTTGATTGAAGAAGTGAAAATCAATTATGCTGAATTAAATACGATTTCGTTCTCAAACACATTGATGTCCAATTTTGAAAAAATTGATACGATTCCGGTTTTTACAGTTGAATGGGATAATGGTGTTTCCAGACAGCAGAGAAACAAAAATAACGAGAAATTAAAAAATTGGCTTTCCTTCAAGCTAGGTAAAGAAAATGTGGTAATCAGAGAGCAAAATTAAAGCTTGTCATTTTCAATATTCTGAGCGATTCTTATTTTTTTGAATAAGTCTGAGGAATAGACAAAGTCGGTTACCGCTTCATTGTCGGTTTTAAAAATTAAAGACTTATCACCTTCCCAAACTAAATGCCCGTCTTTTAAAAAGATGATTGTTTCACCAATTTCCATCACAGAGTTCATGTCGTGGGTATTGATAACAGTAGTAATATCATACTCCTTGGTGATTTCTTGAATGAGATTGTCTATCACAGTAGCTGTTCTGGGGTCAAGCCCGGAATTGGGTTCGTCACAAAATAAATATTCAGGATTGTTTACAATTGCCCGAGCAATTGCAACTCTCTTCTGCATTCCACCTGATATTTCTGCCGGCAGCTTTTTGTTTACATTTTCAAGATTAACACGTTTTAAAACTTCATTGACCCGTTCCAACATTTCTGCTCTTGATTTTTTACTGAACATTCTTAGAGGAAACATTACATTTTCTTCAATGTTCATGGAGTCAAACAAAGCACCACCTTGAAACAACATACCCATTTTTTGACGCAGTTCACTTTTCTCGTCTTTATCCATATCCTGAATAGCTGTTTCACCATAAATGATTTTACCTTCTTCTGGTTCAAATAAACCCAAAAGGCACTTCATAAATACAGTCTTACCACTTCCACTTTGGCCAATAATGACATTGGTCTTTCCCTTTTGAAATGTAGTCGAAATCCCTTTTAGAACCTCTTCATCTCCAAATCGCTTATGTAAATTTTCAACTTTAATCATTAGCCTAAAAGCATTTGGGTTATAATATAATTTGCCAAAATAATCAATACACTGGTCCATACAAAGGAGTTTGTACTGGCTTTACCCACCTCAAGCGCTCCACCTTTCATGTAATAACCCTGCCAGGAAGGCACTGTCGCAAGAATGAATGCAAAAACAAATGTCTTTAAAAAAGCATACACAATGTGAAAGGGAACAAAACTATCTTGCAACCCTTGAGCAAAGTCTGTAGCACTACTGTAGCCTCCATAAACTGATGCAATCCACCCGCCACAAATTCCCAAAACCATAGAAATCGTTATGAGAAAAGGGTAAAATAAAAGAGCAATTATTTTAGGAAATACTAAGTAGTTTATTGGATTAATCCCCATAACTTCTAGGGCATCAATCTGTTCAGTTACCCTCATCGAACCAATACTAGAAGTGATAAATGAGCCCACTTTTCCGGCCATAATGATAGAAATAAAGGTGGGGGCAAACTCCAACAAAACAGACTGTCTGGTAGCAAAACCTATGAGGCTTTTAGGCACCAAAGGATTGTCCATATTTAATGCCGTTTGAATGGCTATTACTCCACCCACAAAAAAGGACACAAAAGCGACTATGCCCAGTGAGCTGATAATCAAGTCATCAATTTCTTTGAAAATCAATTTTCTTAAAACAGAGGTTTTAGTAGGTCTACTAAAGACCAGCCTTAACATTATAAAATAAGAACCAATATCTCGAATGTATTTCATTGAAAAATAATATTCATAAAAAAATAAAGTGTGATTTACTTAACTTCAGGCTTCGGCTCCGCTCAGCTGCGGCTTAAACCAGAAACCTTCCTATGATAAATTTACGGAAGGCAAAGCCTAAAAAATTTCACCCTGCTAAAGTAACAAAAATTATTTGTCGGGATTTAACTATTAAGTAAACTTTAGTTTAAAGAGGTGTTGTATTTTTGGCATATAATCTATTGCAGCTATGAACAAGCAACTTATTTTTAGTACACTATTTTTTTTCGTTATCAGTATAAGCATTGCACAAAGCAATCAAAAAAAACCTATAAACAATCAGGAATTTACTCAACCTGCTCTTGTTGTTGGAATTTTAATTGATCAAATGAGGTATGATTATCTCACACGCTATTACCATCGTTATGGTGAAGGAGGTTTTAAAAGATTGATGGACAACGGATTTGAATTTAAAAACAACCATTTCAACTACATACCCACTTATACCGGTCCCGGGCATGCTTCTGTTTACACAGGAACGTATCCCGCAATTCACGGTATCGTTGCTAATGATTGGTATGACAAAGAAATTAAAGAAAGCGTTTACTGCACTCAGGATGATACTGTCGATCCTGTTGGCACGACTCACAAAGCAGGTAAAATGTCGCCTCACCGAATGAAAACTACCTCCATTACTGATCAACTCAGGCTACACACCCAGCAGAAATCAAAAGTCATTGGGCTTTCCTTGAAAGATCGGGGAGCCATCCTGCCCGCAGGACACAGTGGCACAGCCTATTGGTTTCATGGTAAAGATGAAGGAAACTGGATTTCAAGTTCGTTTTATATGGAACAACTACCGCAATGGGTACAACAATTTAATGACTCTGGTGTCGCTGAAAGTTATTTAAACGACACTTGGAGCACGCTCTATCCCATCGAAACCTATACGGAAAGTGGTCCCGATTTGTCTCCTTTTGAAGATAGATTCAGAGGTGTGGAAAATTCAGTCTTCCCTTATGACCTGAAAACACTCGCCCCAAACAACGGAAATTTTGACATCATCAAAGAAACCGCTTTTGGCAACAACATCACCACCGATTTTGCCATTGCTGCCATTGAGGGCGAAAATCTCGGTAAAAACAACACCACAGATTTCCTTGCCATCAGCTATTCCAGCCCCGATTATATTGGACATACTTTTGCTGTTAATTCAGTGGAAGTTCAGGATACGTATCTTAGACTGGACAAAGAAATTGAGCGCTTATTAGTCTATTTGGATTCACAACTTGGAAACGGAAATTACACCGTTTTTTTTACGGCAGACCACGGTGCGGTTCACAATCCCGGTTATTTGCAATTACAAAACATACCGGCAGGATTTTTTGATCGCTCCGCCTTGCAAACAAAACTAAAGGAATTTTCCATCGCTACTTTTTCTGTGGATGTTGTTGAAAAGGTACAAAGCAATCAGGTTTTTTTGAATAAGGAATCCCTAAAATCTAAAAATTTAGCATCAGATTTTGTTCAGCAGACCCTGGCAGATTTTCTATTAAACTACTCACATATTGATAAAGTGTACACCAGAAAACAGTTAGAAGGCACTTCATACACCCGTGATACCGGCTACTTGGTGCAGAATGGGTTTAACCAAAAACGCAGTGGCGATGTGGTCTATGTGCTAGACCCGGCGGTCATTTCTACCTGGTATGAAAAGGGAGGAACCACTCACGGCAGCGGTTTCACTTATGATACCCACGTGCCACTCATCTTTTTTGGTAACGGAATAAAAAAAGGCCATACCTATCAAAAATCTGAAATTACCGACATTGCGCCCACACTTTCAGCATTGCTGGGTATTGCACGACCCAATGGTGCTACCGGCAGGGTATTGACGGAGTTGTTTGAGTGACAATTAGCTAGTTATTATTAATTTTTTTTATGTATATTTCACTTTAAAATATTCAAGATTTATTAGAATGAAACAAATTTTAACTTTGATATTGCTTAGCGTTATCTCTTTTTCATCAGCTCAAAACATCGAGGAAAACTTATTATTGCATTATCCCTTTGACGGGAACTCTGAAGATATAAGTGGTAATGAATATCACGCAGACGAAAATGAAGTTATTTATGTTGATGACAGAAATAATAATCCGGAATCTGCAATTTATTTTAATGGAGTTGATAGTTATATCAATTTTCCTAACCTTGCTGAATTAAAACCTGATTTGCCGGTTTCGTTTGCTTTTTGGATAAAATATGAAGATTTACAATATACTAATACTGAATTATTTAATACATCTTTTGAAGATGATAGAAGCTCAGGGGTCTATTTTAATACAGAAATTAGTACTGGTAATTTAGCTGTTAATTTTGGGGATGGTTCACCTGGCTATAACCCTACTACTCGTAGATCTTATGTAACAAATATTCAAGCTGAGATTGATAATTGGATACATGTAATTTCCATTGTAGAATCTGCAACTGAAATGAAAATATATGTAAATTGTAGAGATTTTGGTGGGAACTATTCAGGCACAGGTGGAAATTTATTTTATTCAATTACACCTGGTTCTTTAGGGCGAAGAGATAGGGATCTAGGAGTGCCGGCTAATTATTTTAAAGGGGCGATAGATAGTTTTAGATATTGGAATAAAGTACTTTCAAGTGATGAAATTCAATTTTATTGTGACCCTAATTTAAATGTTGGTTCAGCTGTTTTTGATTTACAAATTAAACTATTTCCAAATCCAGCTTATGATTATTTCAAGATAGCTAGCCCTGTATCTTTTGAACAAACTCAAATTTTTGATTTAACTGGAAAGTTAGTGTTTAAAGGTGATTACAATGAGAAACAATATATAAACGGACTCAAATCAGGGATTTATACTGTAAGTTTGATTAGTGATGAGTATGTTTCCAGAAAAAAATTAGTTATAAAATAAGTTATCCTATTTTTTGTCTAATTTTTCTCCACCTGTAAGCACGAATAAATTTTCCTTCCTCACGACTTACTATATACTCATAACCTTCTCTTCTAGCTTTTCGAAATCCCCTAAGATAATCAAAGACTAAAAAGGGCTTTTCTTTCTTAAAAGTCAGTTTAGCTGAAGCAATTACTGTAAGCCAGAATCCGTACCGTAAGGTATAAAACGCCTCGCCTTGTTTTAAGCGCGCAGTTTTGTCATAGGATTTTCCGGTAATTTTAAGATGTTTAACCAAAAGTGAAGATTCCGTAATTACTCTCCATCCGTGATATTGAGCTAATAATTCATCGGCAGTGTCCCAGCCCATAGCTGTTTTAAGCCCCCCAATATCCTTAAAGCACTCTTGTCTATAAGCTTTTAAAGCACCCCGAATGTGGTCTTTGTTGGTGAGGTTTTCTATTTCCCAAGTTCCGTTTTTTTCAATCGTGCAAAATCCCCCCGCCATTCCACACTTAGTGTTTTTCTTAAATATTTCAGCCACTATTTCAAGATAGTTTTCAGGAAAAATCAGATCGGCATCAAATTTACAGATGATGTCAAAGTTGTCATCAAGGGTATCAAATCCTTTGTAAAACGCATTGATTACTTTGCTTCCGGGGAGGTGTTTGTCTTCAGAAGTTGTTTTGACTAATCGAATAAACGGGTACTTTTCGGCATAACGAGACACCACTTCCGCAGTAGCATCTGTGGAATGATCATCCACAACCGCAAGTTGCTTAGGAAGCAGTGTCTGGTTGGCTAAAGACAACAAGGTCTTTTCTATATATTCGACCTCATTGTGCGCCGGTATAACAATATAAAATCTCAATTTTGAAAGGGTTTCAAATATTCCTTTCAAAAATACATATAATTTTAGTTGCAGCTTACATTGGGGTTCCAGTCATAAAAAATTCCATTAGGGTTTTCTTTTTTGGTCCACAGGTGTAAAGCCCAGATTTCTAATGTTGGGTTTTGATGGAATTGCTGGTTGAACAACATTGGTGGTTCAGCATCCGCAGGGTGAATGGCAAATGGCACGATGTATTCCACACCTAAAAATTCCCACTCCTGATTTTCATCCTGATTGTAGAGCAGTATTTGAGGTTCCAGATGGTTTACCCTGCCGTCAATATATTCCATACGGCCAAAGTGGTAGCCCATACCTCCTTCTGTGGGATGCTCTACGCAGTCTGACATTTGTGCGTTCCAACCGGCATTCATTCCGGCATTAAAATCAACATAGGCTGCTGTTTCGGCTCGCACCTGATTGATGAGGTAGTTGATCCAGTTTTCACAACTCACGCTGGGGTTAAAGTCTTCAAACATCCCGTTTGTGTTTTCCTTTTCTGTCCATACGTGAAGAGCCCAAATGCCTAATTCATGATTGGCATGAAATTGCTGAAAAAATAAAACCGGAGGTTCTGAATCGGCAGATAAAATTTCAAAAGGCACTATGTATTCCACACCAAGAAACTCCATTTCTTGATTTGCATTCATTGCATAAAGCAAAACTTGAGGTTCGAGGTGGTTGATTCTTCCGTCCATAAATTCCAATCGGGCATAATGGTGTCCCATTCCGCCTGCTGATGGATGTTCCACACAACCCGATAAATCGGTATTCCAGCCGGCATTCATAGCGACGTTAATATTGCTGTATGAAGAGGTTGCAGCCTTGACTTCGAGAATCATTTGTGCAATTTGTTCTTCTTCAGAAAGCTGAGGTGTAGAGTCATCATCGTTTGAACAAGAAACAAACAGACTTAGTGTAACGAGTAAAAAAAAGGATTTAAAAAAATTCATAGGGTTGGATTTTATTTGATTTAAACTAATTTTATTGAGTTGCCGGGGTAAATCGTTCCACAGCATTGTCATAAGGCTCAAGTGTTTGTAAATAGTCAAAAATTGCACTGATGTCATCTGTTTCCATTCCGGCATACATAGCCCAGGGCATCAAGGTTTGGAACTCACCGGGTTTTACATTTGGAATTACATAAGTAGAATCTTCATATTTTTTGAACAACCATATAAAATCTTCCCGGTTCATGTTTTTCAAGCCGGTTTCATGGGGTGTTAAATTGGGTGTTCTAAGAACGCTGCCATCCGGAAATGTAAATTCTCTGCCACCTCCGCCCATAGGGCCGGTAAATTTTCCTTTTTCAAAACGGGTATGACACTCAGCACAGGCGGCTGCGGTAAACATATATTTGCCATAAGCAACACGGTCTTCTTTTTGGGGTTTTGTTGTAAGTTTAGCTTCTTTGGGAAGGGTTCTTAAAATGAAATTAAAAGGAAAGTCTGCTTCAGATTGTGGATGGTTACTTTCTATGGGTTCCAGTGTTCTCAAAAATGCTATTACAGCTTCAATATCTTCTCGATCCAATTGACCAAAATTATGATAGGGCATGACAGGAAAAATAGGTTCTCCATCGCGTTTTACACCCGTGGTTATTAATCTGAAAAGCTCACCGTCTGTCCAGTCACCAATTCCAAAAGGTGTTATGTTTGAAGAGATAAACCTTCCCGGAAAACCCATGGATTGATCAAAAACATCACCGCCCACAAATTCAGTTCCCGGAGTAGGAGGCCCTGAAAATTTTGTAAAATCGCGCTCAGAATGGCAGTCGGCACATAACATTACATGATAAGCCAGATACTTGCCGCGCTCTACCTTTGATTCAGTAATTTCAATATCGAGATAGGGGGCTTTGTTTACATTAGGAAGCGCAAATCGCACAAATAGTAAGCCAGCTACTATAAGTATCGCCAGTGTGCTTAAGAAATACAGTATAATTTTTTTGATTTTTTTCATAGCTTGTTGGTTGGTTTTACAAATATGAAATTCATAATCCATTTAGCACATGTGAAAAATGGATTAACAAATACAAAAAAAGAATAAGTAGATTTAGATCAATCTGAAGTCAGTAGGGGCAATCCCGATGCTTTTTTTAAAAAATGAACTGAAGTGAAAAGATTCGTTAAAACCGAGTTGTATAGCAATTTCTTTGACGCTTTTATCCGTGAATTTTAAATCTCTACGCGCGTGAATTATGAGTTGTTCTTTGATGAGGTGTTTTGCAGTGACGCCCATTACGTTTTTTACATATTGGTTCAGCTGTTTTGATGAAATATTCATTTGGTCAGCATAATCGCTTACTTTGTGCCATTTGTAGTAATATTTTGAAACCAGGTTCTTATAAATCAAAACCGTGTTGAGTTCTTGTGAGTTTTGATCTTTATTTGGATTGATATTGCACTTACTGTCACAATAGATTAAGATGGTTCTTAAAAGTGAAAACATACCGTTTTCTTTGTTGGGAATTTCAGAACCTGCCATTTCATCAATCATTTCAAACATAGCCTGAACGCGCAAACCAATTTTTGGGCTCAATACTATTTTGGGAATTTGACCGGTAGCATAATAAATCAACGCATCTTTGATAATCAAGGGTTCAAAACCTAATAAATCAAAATAGTCTTTACTAAACTCAAGAACCCATCCACAAACTTTATTTTGACAATGAATTTCTACTGTCTTTTCAGGAATTGTAAAAATAATGAGATTTGGATATCCAAAGATTTGCTTGCCGTCAATTTTGACATTATTTAAACCTTCAGAAAACCAAAACAATCTGAAATACTCATTAGAAGATTGAATCTCTAGAGATTTTGATAGTCTTTTTATAGTTAAACGGCCATTCATCTTTACAAACTAATTTTAGTTTTAACCCGGAATAGATTTTCTAATGAATAATGCGGGTTTAACGTTTAGAAGTTTAAATATAAAAATAAAAAATGGAATGGAAAGTTTTAGGTATTGAAAAACAATTACTTAGTCTGTTTTAACAGCATAGACTAAATAATATCTAGGCGTAAAAAGCCTTAAAATTGGTCGTATTCCAACTTTTTTAACAGGATTTGTAAAGGTAGTAGCTTGTTTAATTTTCCAACCTGATTTTTCCAAAAGCCAATCAAATTGCCAGGTCTCAAACTCGTGATAATGCCGGTCCCATTTATCTGTTTTGCTGCGATATGCGGGTGCAAACCAAAGCCTTAACGGAACTGACGCCACCAGTTTATTCGCTTTGATTTCTTTTAAAATGTTATAAGGAGCGATGAGGTGTTCAAAAATTTCAAAAGCGGTAACAACATCAGCATTTGATTTTTGAACGGCAGAAAAGTCTTCGTCTAGGTCTTCTCCCTGCGTGTTTTCAACCTGATATCCCTCTTGCTTCATAATTTCAGAAAACGGGTTTTCAACGCCTAAATCTAAAATTGTGGCATTTTCAGGGAGAACTTCCTTTAAAAAGTCACGTGTGATTTTATAGCGTTTTTTGGGATATTTTCCTTCGTACATGGGTTAAAATTGATACACCACGGCATTGATATTCATTCCGGCTCCCACACTTGCAAAAATGACGTGGTCTCCCTTTTCAATTTTATGCCCTTCCATTTTATTTCGATATACCAAGTCCAATAGAGTAGGAATCGTAGCCACACTGCTATTTCCCAACTCACCAATACTCATGGGCATGATGCCCTCGGGCATTTCCATGTCATAGAGTTTGTAGAATCGTTGACAAATGGCTTCATCCATTTTTTCATTGGCCTGATGGATGAATATTTTTTTGATGTCTTTGATATTAACACGACTTTTGTTTAAACAGCCTTTCATGGCGAGGGGTACATTTGTCAAAGCAAAGTTATAGACCTTTCTTCCATACATTTTTATGTACCTTATTTTGTCACTTTGCTTCAAGTGGTTGCTTTTATCAAAGTAGATAAAATGTGCTTCATCACGCGTATGTGTCACTGTATCGTGAGCAATGATGCCTCCTTTTTCATCCCCTTTTTGGAGAATAACGGCACCGGCACCATCGCTGTAAATCATAGAGTCTCTGTCATGAGGGTCTATGACTCTCGATAATGCTTCAGCACCAATAATTAAGCAGGTTTTTGCAATTCCCGCTTTTATAAAAGCATTTGCTTGAATCACTCCTTCCAGCCAGCCGGGACAACCAAAAAGTACATCATACCCAACACATCTCGGATTTTCAATTTGTAATAAATGCTTCACTCGGGAGGCCAAACTGGGAACCGTATCACTTTGATTGGAACCATATTTTACATCACCATAGTTATGAGCAACAATGATGTAGTCAATGGTTTCAGGATTAATGCCTGCGGCTGTTATTGCTTTTTCAGCAGCAAAAAAGGCAATATCTGTAGTCACCAGGTCTTTCTCGATATATCGTCTGGATTTTATACCCGTGATGGCCTTAAATTTTTCAATAATCACAGGATTGGGGTCCTTGATTTCAGAACCGTCTTCATTTACAAATTGATTGGCAATAAAAGATTCATTTGTTGCAATCGTATCAGGGATATAGCTGCCAATTCCGGTAATTTTTACAGAGGTTTCCATGAGCTCTTAATTTTTTTCGAAAGGTACTAATTTATCAATAAAATGACTTAAACTTCAAAAATAAATAGTGAAGTTTATCAGATTAAAATTATATGGGCAAATAATTAAAAATTTCTAAAAACCCAGCGTGATTTTTATAGAATTTATAAAAATCACGCTGTTAAAATTTACAATCACTTCACGTTAGGCTTCCATATATTCTTCTATAGGAGCACAGGTGCAAATTAAATGACGGTCTCCATAGGCTTCATCCACACGTCTGCAACTGGGCCAGAATTTATTTTCTGAAACATAGTCCAACGGAAATGCAGCTTGCTCTCTGCTGTATGGAAAATCCCATTCATCTGTGGTTAGCATTTTCAATGTGTGAGGTGCATTTTTCAAGACATTGTTTAAGTTATCTGAAGTCACTTTGTCAATTTCTTTTCGAATTGATATCATAGCATCACAAAAGCGATCCAATTCAGCTTTGCTTTCACTTTCTGTGGGCTCAATCATCAATGTGCCGGCAACCGGAAAGGAAACAGTGGGTGCGTGAAATCCATAATCCATCAATCGTTTGGCAATGTCAACCACTTCGATTCCATTTTGTTTAAACGCACGGCAATCCAAAATCATTTCGTGAGCTGCTCTACCGTTTTCACCTGAATATAAAGTTTCGTAGTGACCTTTTAGTCTTTCTTTGATGTAGTTTGCATTGAGAATGGCATATTGAGTCGCTTTTTTTAAACCTCTTACACCAAGCATTCTTATGTATGCATAAGAAATTAAGCAAACCAACGACGAACCCCAAGGTGCCGCAGAAATAGCAGTGATGGCTTGCTCACCTCCGGTTTTAATGATGGGATTGCCCGGTAAAAAAGGAGCCAATTGTGAAGCCACACAAATGGGGCCCACTCCGGGACCCCCACCGCCGTGTGGGATGGCAAAGGTTTTGTGTAAATTCAAATGGCAAACATCTGCGCCAATTGCTCCGGGATTTGTCAATCCCACCTGCGCATTCATATTGGCACCGTCCATGTAAACCTGACCACCATTGTCGTGAATGATTTGTGTGATTTCTTTAATAGCCGATTCATACACACCGTGTGTGGAAGGATAGGTCACCATAAGAGCGGCGAGATTGTCTTTGTACATTTCGACTTTTTCTCTCAAATCAACCACATCAATATTGCCTTCATCGGTTGATTTGGTAACCACCACTTTCATTCCTGCCATGACTGCCGATGCAGGATTGGTACCGTGAGCTGAACTGGGTATCAAACACACATTTCTGTGATAGTCACCACGGGATTCATGATATGCCCTGATGACCATCAAACCTGCATATTCTCCTTGCGCACCTGAGTTGGGTTGAAGCGAAGTCGCAGCAAAACCGGTGATTTCAGTTAAATAATCTTCCAGGTTCTTTAAAACAGTTTGATATCCTTCAGCTTGTTCAACCGGAACAAACGGGTGCATATTGCACCACTGCGGGTCACTAAGAGGAAGCATTTCTGCTGCGGCATTTAATTTCATGGTGCAACTTCCCAAGGCAATCATGGAGTGGTTGAGTGATAAATCTTTGCGCTCCAGTTTTTTGATGTAACGCATCATTTCTGTCTCAGACTGATAGGAGTTGAACACCTCATGATTGAGAAATTCTGTTTTTCTAATAACACTTTCCGGAATGGCTTTGCCTTCAGATAAGGTTTCTATTTCAAATGCTTTTTGAGAGGTCGCTTGCGCGAAAATAGAAATGATTTGAATGATGTCATCAATTGTGGTTGTCTCGTTTACCGAAATGACAACAGTTTCTGCGTCAGGATAGTAAAAATTTACTTCGTTTTGTTCGGCGATGCTTCTTACTTTTTCGGCGTCAGCTTTTAACTGAATGGTGTCAAAAAAAGTAGCATTGGTTTGCTGAATATTTAATTTTTCTAAAGCTTTTGTGATTGTGATGGCGGTTTTGTGAACTTTGGTGGCGATATACTTAAGTCCATTGGGACCGTGATAAACAGCATACATTCCCGCCATCACGGCTAATAAAACCTGAGCGGTACAAATATTTGAAGTTGCTCTGTCTCGCTTGATGTGTTGCTCACGGGTTTGAAGCGCCATACGCAACGCACGGTTGCCATCGGTATCTCTGGTGACCCCGATGATTCTTCCGGGAATGTCACGTTTGTAAGCTTCTTTGGTAGCAAAAAAAGCAGCGTGTGGTCCGCCGTATCCCATTGGAATACCAAAACGCTGGGTGGTTCCCACAACCACGTCAACACCCATTTCGCCGGGAGCTTTTAATTTTACAAGGCTTAAGATGTCTGCAGCAACGGCTACTTTAATAAATGAAGCTTTGGCTTTTTCGATAAATTCTGCATAGTCATAGACCATGCCGCTCTTGCCGGGATATTGCAACAAACAGCCAAAAAAGTCTGTTGAAAAATCAAATTCCTGATGATTGCCAATTACAAGCTCAATGCCTATTGGAATAGCTCTGGTTTTAAGAAGCGAAATTGTTTGTGGGAGTACTTCTTCCGAAACAAAAAATTTCACAACTCCATCTCTTTGTTGTTGACGATCGCGCACGGCAAAAAGAAGCGCCATAGCTTCAGCAGCTGCAGTTGATTCGTCCAGTAAGGAGGCGTTTGCAAGTTCCATTTTGGTGAGGTCTGTGATCATGGTTTGGAAGTTCAGAAGCGCTTCCAATCGGCCTTGTGCAATTTCTGCCTGATAAGGCGTATAAGCGGTGTACCAACCCGGGTTTTCGAGTATGTTTCTTTGAATGACCGGAGGCAAAATGGTATTGTGATAACCCAGGCCAATGTAGGTTTTGAAGATTTTATTTTTATTTGATAACTCGCCAATGTGTGAAAGGTACTCCTGCTCAGATAGAGCACGCGGCAAATTCATTTCTTTTTTGAGTAAAATATCGTCCGGAACGGCTTGGTGTATGAGTTGCTCTATGGAATCAACACCTGTTGTTTTGAGCATTTCAGCCAGGTCTTTTTCTCCGGGACCAATGTGCCTTAATGCGAAGGAATCTGTGTTCATCTGCAGTGAATTTAGTTGTGCAAAATTACAATATAAAAGTCGATTTAATAGGTCGAAAATGCTTAGAAATTCGTTAATTTTTCAACCAAATGGGTGGGTTATGAACAAGATACCTACTTTTGTTTTATGAGGGTTTTGAAAATTCTATTTAATTTCTATATCCAAAGCAGTATTCACGTGGCTTTTGGCATTTTGGCACTCACATTGCTTACCGGGATTTATTTGAATCTTCAAATAGACTATTATCTACTTGGGTTTGTTTTTTTTGCAGCGATAAGTGGTTATAATTTTGTAAAATATTTTGGGATTGCAAAATGGTATCACAAGCGTTTGACAACCAGTTTAAAAAGCATACAGGTTTTTTCGTTTTTTTCGTTTTTTGCAATGGTATTTTTCTTTTGGAACTTACCGATTGCTGTTCAAGTAATCGCAATTCTCTCAGGATTTTTGACGTTGCTCTATGCAGTTCCGCTACAGCGAAAATGGAAAAACTTTCGGTCTATCCCCGGAATAAAACTGCTTTTAATTGCCCTTGTTTTAATCTTAACCACAGTTTTCATGCCGGCTTTTTATGCCGAAAGCGAAATTAATTTTCCAGTTATTGTTTTATGTTTGTTGCGCTTTTTTTGGGTACTGGTTTTGATACTTCCATTTGAAATAAGAGATTTACAGGTAGATAGCATTTCACTGGGAACAATTCCGCAAAAGCTAGGGGTAGTTAAAACTAAAATTTTTGGAAGTATTTTATTGGGGATTATAGCTTTTGGTGAAATTTATTTTAATGCCATTTTTTCAAACTCCTTTTGGGTTGTTTTGACTGTTTTTTTGGTTACAGGCTTCGTTTTATGGAGAAGCAGTGAGAAGCGTTCTTTTTATTTTACGGCTTTTTGGGTGGAGGCGATTCCGGTAGGTTGGTTTATTTTGGAATATTTTTTAAGAAGTAGCCGAGCTTTCTTTTAATTTCTCTTTAATTTTTAGCTTTTGCTCAGGGGTTAATGCGTTTACTTTTTCAGTTCTTAAAAGCTCTGAAAGTTTTTTACTTTTTGCTAAATAAACGCTGCACAATTTACAGTAAAGCACATGAAGTTTGTAAGTAAACTTTTCCCAAAAGCTGGCTTCTCCATATTGTGCTTTATCAATTTGATGTGAGGCTTCCTCACAACTTATAAATAATTTATTCTTCATTTTTTTAAATTGACGACTTTAGATGTGATTTGTAAATAGATCGTCTTTTTTTCTAATTTCGATTCATAAATACTATTAATTCTTAAACCAATCTTGATTTAAACATTCCATCAATTGCACTCGTGCACGGTGAATAATCACCCAAAGATTTGACGCTGTAATGTTGTAATCCTTACAAATAGTTTCAGTTTCTTGTTCCAAAATAGTTTTTTGTTTAAAAATCTGCGCTTGCTTCATTGGAAGTTTTTCAAGACATAACTCAATGGCAAGTCCTAATTCTGTGTTTTCAATGGTAGATTCTGCATTGAGTGAGGCTGTGTCTTCTACTTTTTCTTCCAGCCAATCGCCCTCTTGGTCTGAGGCACTGCTAAAATCCATTCGGACCTCTGCTTGCCCTTTTTTGGAGTTATTTTTTCGGTATTGGTCAATGATTTTTCTTTTCAAAATGGAAACCAGCCAGGTTCGCTCTGTTGCTTCTCCTTTAAAATTTTTCATAGCCTTTAAGCCGGCAACAAAGGTTTCCTGAACCAATTCTTCTGCAACATAGGTGTCATTAACCCTGGTGATTGCATAATTAAACAAATAATCGGCATAACGGTCAACCCATTGGCCGGTGTCAATTTTATGTTTTGGAGGCTCCATTCAAAGTTTTTTGTAAATGTAGAAATTTTAAAAGAAATAAAACATATAAATTTTAAGGTACAAGACATTGAATTTATTTGAGCAAGCCCGCACGTTTCAATAACGCCTCCGGATTAGGCTCTTTTCCGCGAAAGCGTTTGTACAACACCATGGGATGTTCTGTGCCGCCTTTGGAAAGGACGTGTTGTTTGAACTTGGCAGCCACTTTGCTGTTGAAAATCCCTTTTTCCAGAAAGTAAGCAAAAGCATCTGCATCCAGTACTTCGGCCCATTTGTAAGAATAATACCCGGACGAATAACCGCCCTGAAAAATGTGTGAGAAGGATGTGCTCATGCAGTTTTCAGCAACGTCAGGATAAAAATTGGTGCCTTCAAAAGCCTCTTGTTCTTTGGCTTTTACATCAGTGATATCAGATGGATTGCCGCCGTGCCACGCCATATCGAGTAATCCAAAACTCAATTGCCGCAAGGTTTGCATTCCTTCCATAAACGTAGCGGAAGCTTTGATTTTTTCGATGAGCTCCATCGGGATGGTCTCGCCCGTTTCATAATGTTTGGCAAACAGCTCCAGCGCCTCTTTTTCATAACACCAGTTTTCCATTACCTGACTTGGTAATTCGACAAAATCCCAATAGACTCCCGTTCCCGAAAGGCTTGGGTAAGTGGTGTTTGCCAGCATCCCGTGAAGCGCGTGCCCAAACTCATGAAAAAGTGTGGTCACCTCGTTAAAAGTAAGCAGTGACGGTTTTGTTTTTCCCGGTTTTGTGAAATTACAAACAATAGAAATATGCGGACGCTCATTTTTCCCACCTTTTACATATTGCGGTTTGTAAGAAGTCATCCAGGCACCGTTGCGTTTGCCTGGTCTAGGGTGGAAGTCGGCATAAAAAATGGCTACATCGAGACCTTTGGAGTCGCTTACGCGAAAGGTTTTCACATCTTCATGATATGTGTCTATGTCAAAAACTTCGGTAAATTTCAGGTCAAATAAGCGTTCGGCGATGGTAAAAGCACCGTCGATGACGTTTTCCAGTTTGAAATAAGGTTTCAGTTTTTCGTCGTCAAGGTCAAAGCGTTCTTGTTTTAATTTTTCGGTGTAGTAAGCACTGTCCCATTTTTGAAGCTGCTCAATGCCATCGGTTTTTTTCGCGAAAGTGGAAAGCTCTTCAAACTCGCTTTTTGCTGCCGGTTTTGCTTTTTCTAGCAATTCCTCCAGAAAACTTTCTACCTTTTTTGGGTTTTGTGCCATGCGTTCTTCCAAAACAAAATGAGCGTGGGTGTCATAACCTAAGAGTTTTGCCCTTTGGTGCCGCAGTTTTGCGATTTGTAACACATTTTCCTGATTGTCGAGTCCATCATTCTGAAACCCCTTGGCTCCAAAGGCAATGGCGAGTTTTTTGCGCAACTCGCGATTGTCAGCATAGGTCATAAACGGAATGTAACTTGGGTATTGCAAGGTGATGACCCACCCCTCTTTTTTCATTTCCTCAGCGGTTTGTGCGGCGGCTTCTTTGGCTTGGTCAGGCAGGCCGCTCAGTTCATTTTCATCGGTGATGTGGAGGGTGTATTTGTTGGTTTCAGAAAGTATATTTTCTCCGAAAGTTAGTTTAAGCTTGGCAAGTTGTTTATCAATGTCACGCAATTGCTGTTTTTTATCCTCTGGCAAGTTAGCGCCGTTGCGGGAAAAACTTTTATATTTTTTGTCTAAAAGTGTTTCCTGTTCAGGTGTGAGGTCTAGTTTATTTTTATGTTCATAAACCGCTTTCACCCGTTTGAACAAAGCCTCATTCAAAGTAATGTCATTTCCAAATTCGGAAAGCAAAGGCGAAACTTCCTGCGCAATCGCCTGAATTTCATCGTTAGTCTCCGCTGAATTCAGATTAAAAAAGATACTCGATATCCTGTCGAGTTGCTGCCCTGAAAATTCAAGCGATTCGATAGTATTTTCAAAAGTGGGCACCTTTAGATTTGCGGTGATTGCATTTATTTCTGCTTTTGCATCTGCGATAGCTTGTTCAAAAGCAGGTTTGAAATGGGTATTTTTTATTTTGGAAAAGGGGGCGGTGTCGAAAGGTTGTAATAAAGGGTTTTGTTCTTGCATTGTTTTTAATTTTTAACAATACAAAGTTACAAAGCAGGTTTAGTTTTATGATTAAAGTTTTGGTAAAATAACCCTCTCAGGGTTTTAAACCCTGAGAGGGTTGAAGCTTCTTTTATTTAGGTTTTCGATTGTGTTTCTTAAGAGACTCCATAAGCATCCATTCAATTTGCCCATTGGTGCTGCGAAACTCATCTGCCGCCCATTTTTCAATGGCTTTCATCATATCTTCATTTACACGGAGTGCAAAGGGTTTCTTTTTTGGCATAGTTATCGATTTTTGTGCCTCTCAAAAAGAGGTCGATTTCAGACCGTTACAGGGTGTTTGTTCTTATTTTCCATTCATTTTATCAATGGTTCAGCGTTCCTGCATTGACCACCGGAGTAGCGTCTTTATCACTACAAAGGATTACCATTAAATTACTAACCATAGCTGCTTTTCGTTCTTCGTCCAAGGATACGATTCCTTTTTTACTTATTTCTTCTAAAGCCATTTCTACCATTCCCACCGCGCCTTGCACAATTTTGTGGCGAGCAGCAACTATGGCAGTGGCTTGTTGCCGTTTCAGCATGGCATTGGCAATTTCCTGAGCATAGGCTAAATAACCAATACGTGCTTCTAACACTTCAATTCCAGCAATCGATAAACGTTCTTCCAGTTCTTTTTCAAGGGCCTCACTTACCTCATTGACGCTGGAACGTAAAGTGATATCTTCGTCTAAGCCTTCATCAGCAAAATTGTCATAGGGGTACATACTTGCCAATTTCCTAACCGCAGCATCGGTTTGAACCCTTACAAAATCAACATAATTGTCCACGTCAAAGGCAGCCTTATACGTATTCTCGACACGCCAAACCAAAATTGTACTAATCATCACCGGATTACCTAGTTTATCGTTGACTTTTAAGCGCTCACTATCGAAGTTACTCGCACGAAGCGAAATTTTCTTTTTAGTGTAAAACGGGTTTACCCAATAAAATCCATTCTTTTTTATTGTGCCAATGTATTTGCCAAAAAGAAGCAATACACGGGATCCATTGGGTTGTACCATTACAAATCCTACTGACATAAAAATAAACAATACAATCAACAAAACAAACCAACCGGTTTTAGTAATAAAAATACCTGCGATGCCTGCAAAGAGCAAAGCTAAATTAACAAACAACATAAGATAGCCGTTTGCGGGAGTAATAATTTTTTCTTGAGTCATGATTATTTAGTTTTAAAAGTGATATTATTATGATATCACAAAGATATCAAAAAATAATTAAAGCGTGTTAAGGAATGTTTTTTTTATTTAAGACTCACTTTATGAGTTTCTATTTTGGAAATCTTTATCATAAGACAAATTTAACCCTCTCAGGGTTTAAACCCTGAGAGGGTTGGAATACTTTTTATAAAATTTAAAGAAAAATAATTTATTTCTTCATCTTCTTCGCCTTCTCCAAAACCATCAGCTTTAAACCTTCCTTATAAGCCAAAATTTTATCTAAAACACATTTGTCAGCACTTCCAATTATTTGCGCAGCGAGTATACCGGCGTTTTTAGCACCGTTTAAAGCAACAGTTGCTACAGGGACGCCACCCGGCATTTGAAGAATGGAAAGTATGGAATCCCAACCGTCGATGGAATTGCTTGATTTTACAGGAACTCCAATCACCGGCAACGGACTCATAGCTGCGACCATTCCCGGCAAATGCGCAGCGCCACCGGCACCGGCGATAATAACGGCAATGCCTCTTTTATGGGCGTTGGTGCTGAAATCAACTAATTTCTCGGGTGTTCGGTGAGCGGAGACAATGTCCACTTCCACTTCGATGTCAAATCCTTTGAGGATGTCGATGGCTTCCTGCATTACCGGCAGGTCGCTGTCGCTTCCCATTACTACGGCTACTTTATTCATTTTCCGCGTTTATTATGTTTGTAATTACACTTATTATAATCTCCTTTTCTGAAGGGCTACTTTCTGCAATCATCAAAGTTAAGGCAACCAAAGCATTATTTGCAATTTTTTTAGAGCCATCTTCATTATAAAGAAAGTTATTTTTATCGAGATACCAAACAAACAACCAGGCAGCTATGCGTTTATTGCCATCTGTAAAAGAGTGGTTCTTTACAACGAGATAGAGAAGGTTTGCTGCTTTTTCTTCTATAGTTGGGTATAATTCATCGTTATCAAAAGTCTGGTCGATGACTGCAATGGAGCTTTTAAAAGATTGGTCTTTTTCATTGCCAAATAACGTAGAACCACCAAACTTAATTCTTAACTGTTCTATAGCTTCTATGGCTTCTTTATAATCAATTTTGAAGAGTACCTTTTCTCCATATGTTTTTTTGGCCAGTTTTTGGTGGTCATAATCGTCAAGAATATCGAGTGCTTTTGTATAGTCTGAAAGTACTTGAATTAAGTTTTTGGATTCACTAGTGTTTGAAGTTATTTTAGATGTGCGATCAATAAGTTGAATGGTCTTTTTTAATTGATCCAGTCGTTTTTGGTTAATCGAATAACCTTGGATGAGGTGGTCTTTTAAAGTTTTTGTTGCCCAGATTCTGAATTGGGTGGCAATTTTTGATTTTACTCTATATCCAACTGAAATAATAACATCTAAATTATAATGAGTAACATTGTAAGTTTTGCCATCATTTGCAGTATGTGCAAATTTTGCACATACTGAATCTTGAAGGAGTTCATTTTCAGTAAAAATATTTTTTATGTGTTTACTTATTACAGTCCTGTCCCTCTCAAAAAGAGCTGCGATTTGTTGTTCTGAAGCCCAAATAGTTTCTTTATTTTCATCCAATAGAACCTCAAGTGACTGGCCGGAAGTTGATGAAGTAAATTTGACAAAGCCTTTTTTTGAAACCATAAGCTAATTTAATTATTTCATTTAAACAGAAAATGGGCTGTTACTATTTACTGACCACTGATCACTTGAATAGCGTTCTTCACCTCCTCAGCAATCTTCCTTGCTTCTGCAATATCTTCATTCACAATAGTCACGTGCCCCATTTTCCGGAAAGGTCGGGTTTCTTTTTTGCCGTAGATGTGGGGCGTTACGCCCGGCATTGCCATGATATTTTCGATTTTTTTGTACACCACCTGTCCGGTGTGGCCTTCGGCGCCTACAAGATTGACCATGATTCCGGCAAGTTTGCTTTTGGTTTCGCCTAATGGCAAGTCTAAAATAGCACGTAAATGTTGCTCAAACTGATTGGTATAACTGGCTTCAATGCTGTAATGTCCGCTGTTGTGTGGTCTTGGTGCGACTTCGTTGACGATAATATCGTCATCTTCGGTTTGGAAAAGTTCGACGGCGAGAAGGCCCACGTGTTCAAAAGCTTTGGAAACGTTCATTGCGACTTCGCGTGCTTTTTCCGCGACTGCTTTGTCAATGCGTGCGGGACAAATCACATATTCCACCTGATTTGCAGTGGGGTGAAATTCCATTTCGACGACGGGATAGGTTTTGATTTCGCCGGAAACTGAGCGTGCAACGATTACGGCCAACTCATTTTTAAACGGAATGAGTTTTTCTGCAATACATTCCCCTTCAGGAAGCGGGATCAAATATTCGGCATCACGGATGATGCTTACACCTTTTCCGTCATAACCGCCGGTGGCACTTTTCCAGACAAAAGGATAGTGAAGTTCTTTTCGAACGACAGCTTCCTGTAAGTGGTATTTGTCTTTAAAAACAATAAAAGGCGCGGTGGGAATTTGATTTGTTTTATAGAAATTCTTCTGAACCGCTTTGCTTTGAATATTTCTCAGGGTTTTGGGTGAAGGATACACTTTTTTGCCTTCGCTTTCCAGTTTTTCCAGAGCTTCGAGGTTGACGCCTTCAATTTCGATAGTAAGTAAATCCACATCTTTCGCGAAAGCGATGACCGTTTCAAAATCCATTAAATCCCCTTGAATAAATGTGTTGCAAGCAATTTTGCAGGGAGCTTCGGCACTTGGGTCGAGCACTTTGGTGGCGATGTCATATTTTCGGGTTTCGTAAAGGAGCATTTTGCCGAGTTGTCCACCACCTAGAATACCGAGTGTAAAATTTGAAGAAAAATAATTCATTGAATTTGCTGTTTGCGCAAAGATAAGTAAAAGGTTTTTTAAATAGAGCTTTCAGTGAGCTTCCAAAGTCATTTATTACAATTGCTTTTCTTTCGCTTAAGCGGAATAAAATTATTTTTTAACAGCTGTATTTTGAATCGAAAAATTTCATTCCTTTGAACTATTCTAACCAAAAATTTATATGATATTTCCAAAAACGGAATTGCGTTTTATCAGTCCTAAAATTGGCTATGGTATTGTAGCCAAAGAATTTATTCCAAAAGGTACAATTACCTGGGCTTTAGACGCTTTGGACAGAGAATTTTCTCCGGCTGAAGTATCTCAAATGGATGTCAAATATCAAAAAATACTAGACTTTTATACCTACAGAAACAACCGTGGGAATTTTGTTTTCTGCTGGGATTTTGGTCGTTATGTCAACCACAGTTTTAATGCTAATTGCATCAGCACGGCTTATGATTTTGAAGTGGCCATTCGCGATATTCATCCCGGTGAGCAATTAACCGATGATTATGGCTATTTGAATATTACAGAACCCTTTGAAGCAGAAGACGAAGGTACCGAACGAAAGATTGTGTATCCTGACGATTTGCTGCGTTATCACAAAGAATGGGATGATAAAGTGAAAGCGGTTTTTCCATTGATTACCGGTTTAAATCAGCCATTACGACCTTATATTTCTGAAGAAGTATGGAAGAAAGTTGAAAAAATTGCTTCAGGAAAAGAGAAAATGCTTTCTATTTTAAGTTGCTATTTTGAGGAAAACAACTTGGTTTTAAACAAACCCAATTAAAACTTCTTAGAGATCCTTTTTGTTCAAAAACCATTGCTGTAAATTAGGAAAGGCAATTTCATCAAAGTGGGTAATTACTTTGTCTGCAAGGTCATAGTTTTGATCTTTAGAGTGGATGCTGTCATAGCCCACACAAGTAATATTTGCAGCTTTAGCAGCAAGAATTCCGTTGGTGGAATCTTCAATAACGACACAGTTTTCTTTATCTTTTTCAGCAGCTTGCGCAGCTTTGAGGAAAATTTCAGGATGTGGCTTTGAAGCTTTTAAATCGGCACCACTTAGTTTTGCTTTGAAGTAAGGGTTTAAATCAAAACGTTCAAAAACGGCATTGATGGTTCCCATTGAGGCTGAAGAAGCCAGCACAAGAGTCAACCCATTTTCGTAGTATTCCTCGATGCGTTCCTTGACACCGGTAATCAGTGCAAGCTCAGGATCCTTAGTAAATAATTCCTGAAATTTAGAGCGTTTATGCAATACCAACTCCTGCGGATTCACATCTAACTGAAAATGTACACACAATTGCTGACACACTTTTAGTGTAGACTGGCCGGTAAAACTATGGTACATGGCGTCACTCACTTCCAGGTTTCTATCCTGAAACATCTGAAAATAAGCTTTGTGATGTAATGGCTCTGTATCCACAATCACACCATCCATATCAAACAGGATTGCTTTTAATGCCATGAAAATATTTTTGGCAAAAGTAAGAAATGCTATTTTAGCCAACAGCCTTTTCGCTAAAAAGCTTTCCCATAAATTTCATAATATTCTAGCATCTTTCAGGCATTTTTGTTATTATAGCTTTTCTTAGAAATAAACTATGTTTGAGAGTCAAGAAATTGAAAAACTAATCTCCTTCCGAAAGGAGTTGCACGCACATCCCGAACTTTCGGGTGAAGAAAAAGAAACTGCTAAAAAGGTAACTGCTTTTTTGAAAAAATGTGATCCTTCCCAAATTATAACATCTGTAGGAGGCCATGGTGTTGTAGCAATTTTTGAAAGTGGGAAAGATGGACTTAATGTCATGTTCAGAGCTGATATGGATGCACTTCCTATCGAGGAAGTGAATGATTTTGAATATCGCTCTGAAGTAAAAGGCGTTTCCCACAAATGTGGTCACGACGGACACACAACGATGCTTTTGGGACTCGCAAAATTGCTGGCTGAAAATCCGCCGAAAAAAGGAAAAGCCCTCTTGCTTTTTCAACCTGCCGAAGAAATTGGTGCCGGTGCTGCCGCTGTTTTGAACGACAAAAAGTTCAAGGAATTAAAGCCTGATTGGGTATTTGGTTTACACAATTTACCGGGCTATCCATTACACGAAATCGTAGTCAAGAATGATTCTTTTACAGCTTCGGTAACAAGTATTCTGATTGATTTTAAAGGAAAAACAACTCATGCCGCCGAACCAGAACACGGCATCAATCCGGCGCTGGCTGTTTCAGAATTGATTCAAGAAGCTTCAATTTGGTCAAACAACAAACCCGAACGCAATGATTTTGCGGTGGTGACTCCTATTCATATTAATTTAGGAAGTGAAGCTTACGGAACTTCAGCCGGTAAAGCCACTATTGGGTTTACCATTCGCACCTGGTCTGAGAGTGAAATGAAAAATTTACAGAAAAAAATGGAAATATATATTTTGGCTTTAGCCAAAAAACACGAGCTAAAGGTTGATTTTAAATACATTCAGGAATTCAAAGCCAATGAAAATAATGCGGAAGCTGTTGAAAATATTGTCTCTGCAGCCAAAAATTTAAACTTGAAAGTAACTGAACGTAAAACACCGTTCAAATGGGGCGAAGATTTTGGGTTGTTTACTCAACAATACAAAGGTGCATTTTTTGGGATTGGTGCCGGTGAGGAATGTCCTGCTTTACACAACCCGGATTATGATTTTCCGGATGAACTCATCCCCACGGGTTCAAAAATGTTTTACGAACTTTGCAAAAACCACCTAGGATGTCTATAGATTTTTACAGTTGTCACATTGAAATTTGTAAGGCTGCTTACGGTCATAATATCGAATTTTTGAGAAATACATTGAATGAGGGCGTAAAGATTTCATCTGTGGTAAAGGGAAATGCTTATGGTCACTCCATCGATTTGTTTGTTCCCTTAGCTGAAGAAAATGGTATTGATCATTTTTCGGTATTTAGTGCAGATGAAGCCTATAAAGTTCAAAAGGCAAGCACCCAAAACAGCCAAATCATGATTATGGGCTCTGTTGAAAATGAACAACTGGAATGGGCTATTGAAAACGATATATCCTGTTACATTTTCGATTTAAAGCGTTTACGACAAGCCGTTTCTTTTGCTAAAAAAACCGGAAAAAAAGCTAAAATCCATATTGAGGCAGAAACCGGAATGCACCGCACCGGTTTTGATGTGAACGAGTGGCAGGAAGTCGCTGAAATTATGAAAGCCAATTCTGATGTTTTGACATTTCAAGGTTTGTGTACTCACTTTGCCGGAGCAGAAGAAATTGCCAATTACTACCGCATCAAGCAACAACAACAAAATTTTAGGAGAGCAAAAAGGTATTTTAAAGATTTTGGACTTGAGCCGCAATTGATACATACGGCTTGCTCTGCAGCTACTTTACGTTATCCGCAAACGCAAGCAGACATGGTGCGTTTGGGAATAGTCCAGTATGGTTTTTTTCCCACTAAGGAAGTGTTGATTCACTTTCTTGAAAAATCAAAATTAAATCAAGATCCTTTGCAAAGACTTTTAAGCTGGAAAAGCAAAGTGATGGATATAAAACAAGTAAAAACCGGTGATTTTATAGGATATGGCACTTCTTTTATGGCAGGAAATGATATGAAAATCGCCACCATTCCTGTGGGATATAGTCACGGTTTCAGCAGATCGTTGAGCAATCAAGGGAGGGTTTTAATCAATGGTCAGCGGGCTCCTGTGATTGGTGTTGTAAATATGAATATGATGACAGTAGATGTGTCACATTTGGATAGTATTGAAAAGGGCGATGAAGTGGTGTTGATAGGAAAGCAAGGCGAAATGGAAATTGGCGTGAGCTCGTTTAGTGAATACAGTAACCAAATCAATTATGAAATGCTAACCAGATTGCGGGCTGATATACCCAGAATTTTAGTAGATTAAAATATAATAAACAACCATTGAAACCTTATATTTCGTAAATTTGCACTTTCAATTTTTTAACACGCTATTTTGATTCAGCTTCACGACAAAACATTTGTCCCATTTATTAGTGAAAAGACAATTGCTACAGCGATTAAAAAAATGGCACACGATGTTGCCACAGATTTAGAAGACGAAGTACCCATTTTTATCGGGGTACTTAATGGTGCATTTATGGTTGTTAGTGATTTGATGCGGGCTTATCCCGGAAACTGCGAAGTGAGTTTTGTAAAAATGGCATCTTATGAAGGAATTGCCTCGACTGGAAAAGTGAGCGAACTCATTGGGATTAATGAAAAATTAGATGGGCGCACTGTGATACTTGTTGAAGATATTGTGGATACCGGAAACACTTTAGAAGCTTTACACGCTATTTTTTCAAAACAGAAAACAAAAGCCTTAAAAACAGCCACACTTTTTTTTAAGCCCGAAGCTTACAAAAAGAACTTAAAATTAGACTATATAGGGATTGAAATTCCTAATAAATTCATTGTAGGATATGGTCTCGACTATGACGGGCTGGGACGTAATCTTCCCAAAGTATATCAATTAAAAACACAAAAGATGACAAATATTATTTTATTTGGCCCTCCGGGAGCCGGAAAAGGAACACAAGCAGACGTTTTAAAAGATACATACAACTTGGTTCATATCTCGACGGGAGACGTTTTTCGTTACAACATCAAAAATAAAACTGAATTAGGACTTTCTGCTAAGTCCTATATAGACAAAGGCCAACTTGTTCCAGATGAAGTCACTATCAATATGTTGAAAGCCGAGGTAGAAAAAAACGAAGGTGCCAATGGATTTATTTTTGACGGTTTTCCAAGAACAGAAGCTCAGGCAAAAGCGTTGGACAAACTGTTGGATTCTAAAGGGACCCAAGTAAATGGTATGGTAGCACTAGAAGTTGACGATGAGGTGCTTGTAAAACGATTGCTCGAAAGAGGAAAAACCAGCGGCAGACCTGACGATGCAGACGAGTCAATCATTAGAAACCGCATTGAGGTTTATTATGATGAAACGGCCATTCTAAAGGGTTACTACCAAAAACAAGATAAATATTTTGGCGTGGACGGAGAGGGCTCTATTGAAGAAATTACGGAACGACTAAACAATGTAATTAACGCATTGTAACTTTTAACTGCCAAGCACCAAATACCAAAAATTAAATTCCAAACTTGAAACCTTAAACCTGAAACCAAATCATGACCGAAGGCAATTTTGTTGATTATGTAAAAATGCACGCTTCTTCCGGAAAGGGAGGACAAGGTTCTGCACATTTGCATCGTGAAAAGTTTATTGAAAAAGGAGGCCCCGATGGTGGTGACGGTGGTCGTGGTGGCCATGTCATTATCAGAGGAAAGGACAATCTATGGACGTTACTTCATTTAAAATATCAAAGACACGCTAAAGCAGGTCACGGTGAACACGGCTCCAGCGGAAGAAGCACAGGAGCAGACGGCGAAGACATCTATATTGATGTGCCTCTTGGAACAGTAGTGAGAGATACTGAAACCCAGGAAATCATTTTTGAAATCACAGAAAATGACGAAGAAAAAATTCTCCTTGAAGGGGGAATGGGAGGACGTGGCAACTGGCATTTCAAAAGTAGTACCAATCAAACGCCCAGATATGCACAACCCGGCATTCCGGCACAGGAAAGAGACATTACTTTAGAACTCAAAATCCTTGCAGATGTAGGTCTGGTAGGGTTTCCAAATGCCGGTAAATCCACATTGCTTTCTGTTTTAACAGCTGCAAAACCTAAAATTGCAGATTATGAATTTACTACGCTAAAACCCAATTTGGGAATTGTAAAATATCGCGATTTTCAAACCTTTGTAATTGCAGATATTCCCGGTATTATTGAAGGAGCTGCAGAAGGCCGTGGACTGGGTCATCGTTTTTTACGTCATATTGAAAGAAATTCGACTTTGTTGTTCCTCATTCCCGCTGATGCCAAAAACATTCGGGAAGAATATGATATCCTTCTTAACGAACTCAAAAAATACAACCCCGAACTTTTAGATAAAGAGCGCTTAGTTACCATCTCAAAAAGCGATATGCTCGATCAAGAGCTCAAAGGCGAAATGAAAAAAGAACTGGACAAACAATTTAAAGGAATTCCCTATCTGTTTATTTCTTCAGTAGCCCAACAAGGCCTTCAGGAGTTGAAAGATACATTGTGGAAAATGCTGAATGTGGAAGCTTAAACCGTGCTGTAAATTTTAATATTTCGTTAGAAGCATTCACGGCATAGCTTTTGTACATTTATAGGATTACAAAGAATTACTCAAATGAAATATATTCTGTCTTTTTGTGTCCTGGTATTTCTCTACTCCTGTGGGTCTACTGTAGGAGTTGATTTTGATTCTGAAAAAGATTTTACAAAATACACCACTTTTAACTTTTACAGCCCACTTTCCTCTGGACTGAATGAACTTGACGAAAAACGGATTGTGAAAATCACAGACAGTCTTTTAACTGCAAAAGGAATGTTTAGGTCTGAAAATCCTCAAATTTTAATTAATTTTTACAGTAAAGAATATCTTTCAAATTCCAGAAATACAATTGGGGTGGGTTTTGGTAATGTTGGCAGAAACACGTCTGTCGGAGTTTCGGGAGGAATCCCCATTGGTGGTAAAGAAGTAAATCAACAACTCACCATCGACTTTATTGACGCAAATTTGGATGCTCTGGTATGGCAAGCACAAGCAGAAGGTCGCTTTAAAGAAAAATCCACACCGCAACAAAAAGTAAAATATTACACTCAAATCTTGACCAAAATTATTAATAAATATCCTCCTAAAAAGAAATAATTTTAGATTTACTAAATCACCTTATATATGTCTAAGCTGCTCGTTTTAATATTTATACCTTTTATTTTATCAGCTCAGAATACTGATTTTGATAGAGCTGTTGCGCTCTATAAAGCAGAACAATATCAAGCAGCAAAACCCCTTTTTGAATCCCATCTTAAAGTAAACTCTACAAGCCTTCAAACAGTTGAATATTTGGGTGATATTGCTGCAAGTGCATTGGATTGGAACAAAGCCATAGATTATTATAAAATACTTGTAGAGAAACATCCTAATAACGCAAATTACAACTTTAAATTAGGTGGTACTTTAGGAAGAAAAGCTCAAAATTCAAATCGCTTCAGAGCTGCCTTGCTCATAGGAGATATAAAAAAATACCTAGAAAAAGCGGCAGAACTAGACCCAAGTCATAGAGAAGTGCGCTGGGCATTGGTAGATTTATATATTGCATTGCCAAGCATTATTGGAGGAAGTGAAACCACAGCTCGAAAATATGCAAATCAATTAATGAAAATCTCTGAACTGGAAGGATATCTGTCGCTTGGAAACATTGCAGAAAGTTTCAACAATCCTCAAGAAGCAGAGAATTATTATAAAAAGGCTTTGAGCCTAAATGCAAAGAATCCCAAAACAAACAAGCAAAACAACATAAATTATCATCTTGGAAAAATTTCAGGCTTGTATAATATTGATTTAAACAGTGGACTACATTACCTAAACACTTTCATTCAAAACCACACAATTAGAGATGGTGTAGAATTAAAATGGGCTTATTATAGAAAAGCACAAATTTACAGGCACCTAGGTGATAAAAATCAAGCACAAAAATGGATTTCCAGAGCAATTGCATCCAATGAAGATTTTAAAGAAGCTCATCAGGAAAAAGAACAAATAAGCCGGCTATAATTTTTAAATTTTTTATTCTAAAACTGTATATTTAGCCTCAAATAAATTTAACTTAAAACCCAATACATCAAACACAAAATTTTATGAAAAAAGTACTTATTCTATTGCTACTAGTCTTGTTTATCGTTCCTGTAAAGGCCAATGAAGGCATGTGGTTTTTAATGCACATTGAGCGACTTAACTATGTAGACATGCAAAAAATGGGTCTGCAACTCACCCCCGAAGAAATTTACAGCGTTAACAACAACAGTTTGAAAGATGCCATCGTGCAGTTTGGTGGTGGCTGTACCGCCGAAATTATCTCAAAAAACGGACTTGTACTCACCAATCACCATTGTGGTTATGGACAAATAGCTGAACTCTCCACCGAAGAAAACGACTATTTAACAAACGGTTTTTGGGCGAAAAATTATGGAGAAGAACTAAAACCCGCTAACCTTTCCGTCCGGTTTTTTGTGAGAATGGATGATGTGACCGAGAGAATTTTAGCGCTTGTAAACGATGAAATGTCTGAACTCGAAAGAGAAAAAGTCGTCAATCAGGAAATAGCAAAAATTCAAAAAGAAAACAACGAAGGGGGAAAATATACAGTCTCTGTAAAATCATTTTACAGCGGAAATGAATATTACTATTTCGTTTATCAAGATTACACAGACGTTCGATTTGTGGGAGCTCCCCCTAGCAGCATCGGAAAATTTGGAGGAGACACAGACAACTGGGAGTGGCCACGCCACACCGGTGACTTTTCACTCTTTAGAGTGTATGGCGATAAAGAAGGAAATCCAGCCACTTACTCAAAAGATAATGTTCCATTAAATGTAGATTACCATTTACCGGTAAGCACAAAAGGGTTCCAAGAGGATGACTTTGCTATGATTTTGGGTTACCCCGGAAGAACCAACAGATGGATGCCTGCCTCAGGAATTGACCAAAATGTAAACTATGCCTATCCCGCCTGGGTTGAAGGCTCTAAAACAGCAATGGATGCTATGAAACCCCATATGGATGCCAATCAAAAAGTAAAATTGGATTATGCTTCAAAATATGCCGGTATTGCAAACTATTGGAAAAACCGCCAAGGTATGATTGATGCATTAAAGCAACATAAAACGGCAGAATCAAAAAGAAAATTTGAAGATGATTTCACAAGGTGGGCCAAAGTGGGATACAACCCTTATACATCTTCAAATTCAGATTCAGATTCAGAAGATGATTCAAATTCAAACACTGAAACAAGTTCTTCACTTATAAAAACAGTGGGCACTAAGAATGTAAAAAAGTTTGAAAAGAAAACGGAATATGTTGATGTGATGAAAGTAATCAATGAATACTTTTCAAACACAAACAGAAAAAGTAGTGATGACAACTATTTAATTAGTGTTTTGCGAGGGAGTAATTTAATTTTATTACCCAACAGATTTAATAATTTGGTAAACACGATAGTAAACGAAGAAAGCATCCCTGAGGAAGCTTTTCAACAAAAAATCCAACCTGAAATTGATCAATACTTCGACGGCTTATTCATGCCATTAGAACACGATGTGTTGATTGAAACAGTAAGTCTTTATGCTCTGAATGCATCCAATCCGGTACCTTCTCTGGAAGAAGCAAAATTAAACTACAAAATGGGAGGACCTTCCATAAAAGATTATTTAAAAGAACTTTTAAACACGAGTGTGCTTTCCTCAAAAGAAAACTTTGAAAAATTTGCAAAAAACCCAAATGAGGAGGCATATAAGAATGACCCTTTAGTTAAATTATCACAAGAACTGCTCACCGAGTATAGATTCAAATCTGAAGAATTGAAAGAACTAGAAGATCAATACCAAAAGGCCTACCGTTTGATGATTAAAGGAATGCGCGAGATGAATCCTGATGAAGTTTATTATCCCGATGCAAACAGCACCTTGAGATTGTCTTATGGCAAAGTGAGAGCATTGCCTTTAGGAAACAAGAAAAACGATGCAAAGAAAAATTACTACACCACACTAAAAGGCACCGTTGCAAAATACCAACCCGGCGATGATGAGTTTGATATGCCACAAAAACTAATTGACCTTTACAATGCGAAAGACTTTGGACCTTATGCAGACAAAGCAGGTCATATGCCTGTGAACTTCCTTACAGACCACGATATTACCGGTGGTAACTCCGGTTCGCCCGTATTAAATGGAAAAGGAGAGCTCATTGGTCTCGCTTTCGACGGGAACATTGAAGCGATGGCGGGTGATGTAATCTTTGACGACGAACTGCAACGTGCCATCAATGTCGATGTGCGTTATATTTTGTTTATCATCGATAAATATGCCGGTGCCAAGCATCTGGTTGATGAAATGACCATTAAAAAATAAATTTTCAAATACTTAAATTGGAAACCTGTCTTTGGCAAACATCGACAGGTTTTTTTATTTCACAATATGTATATTTACGCAACATTTTATTTTAAACTATGCACATTCATTTTATAGCCATTGGCGGAAGCGCCATGCACAACCTGGCGTTGGCTTTAAGCCAAAAAGGAGACACCATAACAGGAAGCGATGACGAAATATTTGAACCTTCCAAATCTCGCCTATTAAAAGCCCGTTTGTTACCGGAAGAATTCGGTTGGTTTCCCGAAAAAATCACATCAAACCTTGACGCCGTCATTTTGGGAATGCACGCCAAAGCAGACAATCCAGAACTCTTGAAAGCACAGGAACTCGGACTGAAAATTTATTCCTATCCTGAATATCTCTACGAACATTCCAAAAACAAAACACGCGTTGTCATCGGCGGGAGCCACGGAAAAACCACGATTACAGCAATGATTTTACACGTGCTGAACTATCACGATAAAAAAGTTGACTATATGGTAGGCGCCCAGTTGGACGGATTTGACACGATGGTACATCTAACAAATGAAAATGACTTTATAGTTCTGGAAGGCGATGAATATTTATCCTCTCCCATCGACAGACGACCCAAATTTCACCTCTATAAACCCAATATTGCATTGCTCAGCGGAATTGCCTGGGATCATATCAACGTCTTTCCCACTTATGAAAATTATGTAGAACAGTTTAAAATTTTTGTAGATTCTATCGTAAAAGGTGGAAGCATCAACTACAATGAAGAAGACCCCGAAGTTGTCAAAGTAGTGGAAGCTTCAGAAAACACCATTAGAAAAATTGGCTATCAAACACCCGATTATACCATTGAAAACGGAACCACCTATCTGGAAACCCCGGAAGGCCCGATGCCCATAGAAATTTTTGGCGAACACAATCTCAACAATCTGGCCGGCGCCAAATGGATATGCCAACATCTGGGCGTGGATGAAGACGATTTTTATGAAGCCATCGCCAACTTTAAAGGCGCATCAAAACGCCTTGAAAAAATAACTGAAACTGAAAACTTTGTGGCATATAAAGATTTCGCACATTCACCATCAAAAGTTGCTGCTACCACCCAAGCCGTAAAAAACCAATATGCAGACCGAAAACTCATCGCTTGTCTTGAGTTGCATACTTACAGCAGCCTTACCCCAGAATTTTTAAAAGAATACAAGGGAGCCCTCGATGCTGCAGATGTGGCCGTCGTCTTTTACTCATTGCACGCAGTGAAAATAAAACAACTGGAAGCCATCAAGGACACCCAAATTGAGGAAGCCTTTGAAAGAAAAGATTTAATGATCTTTACTGATCCGGCAGATTTTAAAACTTATTTATATACTCAGGATTTTAAGAATACCAGCCTGCTTTTGATGAGCAGCGGCAATTATGGCGGATTGGATTTTGAGGAGTTAAAAAAATTGTTGTAGCAATTCACAATAAATAACGATGAACCCTTACAACAATTCCTTTTCCTTAACTTTTCTTGTCTTTCAATCTGTAATTAAAAGTTTATCAGTCATTAGTATTTGATTGTCTTGTGATATTCGGACAATATAAAGTCCTGCCGGTAAATTGTTTCTGTTTATAATGGTTGTTTGACCGGAAATATTTTTCATTTCTTTTACAGCTTGACCTTGCAAATTGTAAACTGTCAATATTGCATTGTTCAATTCGTTTATTGATTGTAAAGTTGTGTTATTACTAAAAGGATTTGGGAAAATACTCATCTTTTTAGTTTCCATTTCATCGATTCCCATAGTACTTTCTGCAAACACTCTCGCGACACAATTTCTTGCCGTTCCGTCATATTCAATGAAAGGGCCACCTACAATAATTTTACCGTCACTTTGAATGGATGTGGACCCGATAAAGATGAATAAACCTGTATCCGGTCCCGTTCCTGTTCCCGGATCAAAGGAATTATCGAGACTCCCGTTAGAATTCAAGCGGGCGATCCCGATTTTTGATGTTCCGTTATAATCGGTGAATTGCCCCGCAATAATAATTTTTCCATTGCTTTGAATAGAGATGGTATGGATTGTTGAATTTGCTCCTGATCCCGGGTCAAAAGAGGTGTCAAGACTTCCATCAGTATTTAGACGGGCAATGTAGTTTCTTGTCGTTCCGTCATAGGAAGAGAAGGCACCACCTATAATAATTTTTCCATCACTTTGAATGTAGGTGGCTAGCATATAAAAGTTTGCACCTGATCCCGGGTCAAATGTAGTATCAAGACTTCCATCTGTATTTAGGCGTGCAATATAATTTCTTAATGTCCCGCTATAGGATGTAAAGTTTCCAGCAATAATAATTTTTCCATCGCTTTGAATGGAGCTTGTTTTGATTGCGCCATTTGCACCAGTACCCGGGTCAAAAGAGGTATCGAGACTTCCATCTGTATTAATGCGTGCGATATAATTTCTTACTGTCCCGGCATAGGATGTAAAGTTTCCGGCAATAATAATTTTTCCGTCACTTTGAATGGAGGTAGTCAACACCCCGAAATTTGCTCCTGATCCCGGGTCAAAAGAGGTGTCAAGGCTTCCATCAGTATTTAGACGGGCAATGTAATTTCTTGCCGTTCCGTCATAGGAAGAGAAGGCACCACCTATAATAATTTTTCCATCACTTTGAATGGAGCTTGTATAGATATCGCCATTTGCACCAGTACCCGGGTCAAAGGAAGTGTCGAGGCTTCCGTCTGTATTTAGACGTGCAATAGAGTTTCTAGGTACTCCATTATAAGAAGTGAAACCTCCTCCGATAATAATTTTTTCATCGTTTTGGATTGATATGGTTCTGACAAAGATGTCTGTTCCTGTACCCGGGTCAAAGGACGGATCAAGACTCCCGGGTTGCGCAAGACCTAAAATAGGCAAGAAAAATAAAAGTACAAGTTTTTTCATTTGTTTGTATGTATTAAAAGGTTATATGCATTCATCGTAAAAAGATAAAAATGTCATCACGTTGATATGGAAAATTTTATAAAAGGAAGGATAATAAAGTTTACGAAAATTTTTTAAAAATCAGTTTTATTTATTTTCCCTTTTCGCAAAAGGATTTAAGAATTTTTTCCCTACCAAGAATTTTAAAATAATACGTTACTTTTACTAAGTGAAGGCAAATATGGCGGGTTGGATTTTGAGTAGATAGCAATTCTTAGAAAGGATTAATCTGTTTTATAGATGTCTTCAATAAACCCATCCCTATCTTTTTTGGCATTTTGCTTAAGCACTTCTTTTGCATTGAGCTGATCTTGTTTTACCTTGTCCTGTGAAAGTTTAAACTTCCCTTCCCAGTGGGTGACTTCAATTTCAAAAGCCTGGATGTAGTTTACGGCAGCTTCCATCCGTTTGTTGTCGGGTTCTAAAATGTATTTTTGTTCCTTGTCTTCCAGAAATTTGGTCATGGCAATCATTGTTTTCTTTGCGGCTTCCGGATCGTTGATTAAGGTGATTTTTCCGGTGAGATGCACAAAAATATAATTCCAGGTGGGGAGTTGGGTGGTGGTATAGATGCTTGGCGAAATATATGCGTCTGGCCCCCTGAAAATAACCGTGACTTCTGCGCCATCAGTTAGGGTCTTAACTTGTGGATTGTATTTATCAATATGTGCCACCAGTTTTTGAATTTTGTGGTTGTATATGATAGGAATGTGCGTAACAAGCGGTTTTCCATCAAGCACAGAAACCAGCATACCCAAAGGGTATTCCTCAATGACCGCAATCATTTTTTGTATGTCGTTTTCCTGATGGTGTTTTGGTGGATACAAATGTTATGGTATTTTTAGATTTATAGAATAATTACTCCCCCTCCTTGGGAGGGGGCTGGGGGGGAGGATGGAGGACTAAGCCCCAAACTGCCTAAAATGGTGATCCAAATGTTTATATTGCATTTTGCCCCATTGCACTGTGGTAAAATGCCCGCAAAATGGATGGGGAGGCCAATCAGTTTTATTTCTTTCTGAATAAAATTCTTCGATCAATGTCTTTAAAGCTACTTTTTCTTTTTGAAAATCTCTTTCATCCACAATTTTAAATTCATTTGAAGTGGGTAATCCCTGTTTCCAGGGTTTGTCATTATAAAGCGACTTTTTAAAAAAAGAAAAAAGCAACCTCATTACAGGATTGGGTTTTGCCAACGTGATTTTTTCTAAAGGAACTTTCAGCGGTCCACTACAATGTGCCAGCATTTGGGCAACGTTCATTTTTCCCCACTTTGCTTGTGACTCCGGACTTAAGCTTTCTAACCGCTTTAAAATTTCGGCGTAAGCCTTTTCATCAAAAAGTGATTGCATTCTATTTAAATTTTATTTAGGAATTAAAGATACATGTTTATCTTTATACTCATTATGGCAAGTGATCAAAAAAAATCAACATCATTTTCAATAAAAAACTGGTCTGAGGACGATCGTCCCCGTGAGAAACTCCTAAATAAAGGTCGTGCTGTCCTTACGGATGCAGAACTCATAGCCATACTTATTGGTTCTGGTAACAATGAAGAGAGTGCTGTGGACTTGAGTAAACGCATTTTGGCGAAAGCCAATAACAACCTCAATCAACTAGGGAAACTCACTATCAATCAATTGATGGAGTTTAAAGGCATTGGTGAAGCTAAAGCCATTACTATTGCTGCTGCGATGGAGCTGGGAAGACGCCGCCGAGTTGAGGAACCTATCAAGAAAAATAAAATTTCATCCAGTCGGGATGTGTTTGAAATTTTACAACCCATTCTAGGCGAATTGCCTCACGAAGAGTTCTGGATACTGTACCTCAACAATTCAAACAAAATCATTCACAAAGAGCAATGCAGCAAAGGAGGCATCACAGGAACGCTCGTTGACGTGCGACTGGTTTTAAAAAAAGCCCTTGAGGTGGGTGCCACCGGACTCATTCTGGCACACAATCACCCATCGGGAACCCTCATCGCCAGTGAACCCGATAAAATGCTTACGCGAAAGCTTAAAACTGCTGCAGAAAGTTTAGATATCAAAGTGCTCGATCACCTTATTATCACCGAAAAAGCCTATTTTAGCTTTGCAGATGAAAACCTATTGTAGTTTATGTTTAAAGATAAATTGATTACCGATATTTTTTTTGATTTAGACCATACCCTTTGGGATTTTGATAGAAATTCGGCATTTGCATTTCAAAAAGTGTTTGAAACACATAATATACAAATAGACTTAACTCATTTTTTAAAAGTCTATGAGCCCATTAACTTAAATTATTGGAAATTATATCGGGATGAAATGATCACAAAGCAACAGTTACGCAGAGGTCGTCTCAATGATGCTTTTAAGCTGCTTAAACTTGAGTTTCCAATTGAAATTATTGATGCCCTTGCTGTTTCATATATCGATTTCCTCCCACACCATAACCATTTGTTTCCGGGGACAATTGAATTGCTGGAGTATTTAAAGCCAAACTATAAATTGCATATAATTACCAATGGTTTTGAGGAAGTGCAGTCCAAAAAATTAATCAACTCTAAAATTGATAGTTACTTTAACACCATAACAAACTCAGAGCGCGTGGGCGTAAAAAAGCCCAACCCTAAAATTTTTCACTTTGCTCTAGACCGGGCAAAGACACTACCCGAAAAAAGCGTGATGATTGGCGATAATCTTGAAGCCGATATTCATGGAGCAAAAGCAATAGGTATGAACACGGTTTTTTTCAATCCGCTTGACGAATTACAACAGGATCAATTGATGGTTAAAAAACTTTTGGACATAATAAAAATGTTTTAGCATAGGGTAAACCCTTTTTTAACTGTTTACGTAAATAACAATACAAAATTATTTTTAACGTTTAATAGTTGTCTAATCCCCAAAGATATGTTCAAATATTCCTGCTTACTCCTCTTTTTTGGTGCACTCCTTTTTTCCTGTGTTAAAGACACAGACTTTGACCAGGCAGATGCGATTACACCCAGCCAGGAAGTTGAAGTCAATTTTGTTTTTTTTACATTAGAAATTGATGATTTTCAAATGAATCCTCTTTCAGAAGGTTCTCTTACTGTGATAGATACCACAGAGGTGCGTTTTCTTGATGATGATTTTGCTATTGACAACATTGTTGCCGCAGAGTTTTTCTTTAAGGTTACCAATACGTTTCCAGTTGGGCTTGTTGCAGATTTCACTTTTCTTTCTGAAGAAAATGAACCTTTTTTTAATATTAATTTTCCAATTCAAATTAGTGAAGACGGCAGCCCGGTTATCACAGAATTTTCTCAGTTGGTAACTGCAGAAGATATTGAGCTCCTCACATTAAACGACAAGGTGGTGGTTACTATCACAATTGAGACAGAGAATCAAACGCTGGAAGGGGTTTTAAACCTGCAATCCAAAACGACTTACTTTTTAGAATTTTCAGATTTATAATATGAGGTTTTTTTTGATTTTTATTTTCCTTTGCTTAGGGTTTTTGGGCTTTGCTCAAAACAAGCAACTCTTATATGGTGTTTCTGAAGTACCTCAATCACTACTCACAAATCCGGGTGGAATTGTGGAATATAACACCCATTTTGGCATTCCGTTTTTTTCACATCTTCATTTAAATGGTGGTTCTTCCGGTGTAACGGTTTATGATATTTTTCAAACATCAAATACTTCAGATATTAACTCAAGAATTACTGATGCTATTTTTAGTATGGATAACACTGACTTTTTTACAGTAACCCAGCAATTGGAAATTATAAGTTTTGGGTGGCGAAATAGCAAGGATTATTATTTTTCAGGAGGTATTTACCAGGAATTTGATATGATTACTTATTTTCCTAAAGACCTGGCTATTTTGGGTTGGGAGGGAAACAGAGATTACATTGGTTATGAATTTGATTTGGGTGATCTAAATACTTCCGGGGATTTGTTGACTGTTTATCATTTTGGAGCCAATAAAAAAATAACAGACAAACTCACACTGGGTGCACGATTTAAAATATATTCTAGCATTTTTAATTTTAGAAGTACTTCCAATAAAGGGACTTTTGTGACACGGGAAAGTGATGGTGGTCCCAATATTTATGATCACTTGCTCGAAGGGGCAGATGTTCAGGTTCAAACATCCGGAATTGCATCACTAATAGATAATGACAATGTTAATGGAGCAGGAGATGTTGTGAGTCACGTGATGGGACGTGCTCTTTTGGGAGGCAATTTAGGCGTTGGAATTGATGTTGGCGCGACTTACGAAATCAACAGAAATTTCACAGCGAGTGCAAGTATTCTTGATTTGGGAGCGGTTTTTCATACCAATGATGTAGAAAACTATCGGGCACGTGGAAGTTATAATTTAACCGGAATCAACCTTATCTTTCCGCCTTTGGAAGATGGCGAACCCTCATTTCCCTATTATCAAAACCTGGAAGATGAAGTTACAGAACAAGTTCCAATTGATACGCTTTACAACAAATATTCTGTTATGAGGCCTTTAAAAATGAATGCAGCAGTGACCTATCATTTTGGTGAAGGTTATGGCAAAAATGAATGTGATTGTTTAAACAGGCAAACAACAAACTTTGGAAATCAGGGATTGGGAGTGCAGTTTTATTCTGTTTTTAGACCTAAACAACCTCAATTTGCAGCCACCCTTTTTTATTACAGACGATTTACCGAGTTTTTATCCGGTAAAATAACATACACGGTTGACTCTTTTGTTTCAGACAATTTGGGTCTTATGGCGGTGGGCGATTTTGGAAAATTCAATGTGTATATGGGGGTAGATAATTTGTTGCGGTATGGAAACCTCGCTAAAGCAAATCATGTATCTTTGCAACTGGGTTTTAATATAAAATATCAATAATCACTATCAACAAGCTCCTTTAATAGCAGGAGTATTGACTCAAAATTTACCGCAATGATGAAACACAAAATTTTCTTGTTTGTACTATTGTTCTCTTTTCCGTTTACAAACTCTGCTCAAACAGATTTGAATGAGTTTGCCTATGTATTGATTCCTCAGCAATTTGATTTTCAAAAAGGAAAAGATCAGTTTCAGATAAACACTCTTCTTCGTCACTTATTTAATAATGCAGGTTTTAACGCGATTTATGATGAAGAATTAAAAGGACTACCGCGTTGCAACGGCTTGTTTACAGATTTGGTTGTTGATTCTAATTTTTTAAATACCAATACCCAAATACTACTAAAAGACTGTAACAACAACGTTGTCTATCGTTCTGCATCTGGTAGGAGTAAAGAAAAAGATTACAAGAAAAGCTATCACGAGGCCATAAGAAAGTCGTTTGAAAGTATTGAAATATTGGGAGTAAATCAAGGGGATTTGGAAAGCTTTCGCGAAAGCTTTGATAAACGGGATGCAGCACTTACCGTTAACCAAGTAATTGTGGTTAAAAATGAGTCTATCTCTAAGGATTTGATGAAAGCAAAATCGCTAGTGGCCTATGAATTTAATGGTCAAAAGTTCTATTTGGAAGCAAATGAAAAAGAATTTGTGGTTTACAAAAAGGACAAAAACAATCAAGATTTTGTAGAATATGGAACCCTGGTAGAAACCTCTAGACCCGGAATTTACTTATTCAATAAAGACGGGAAAAGCCAGCTCGCAAACTTTGACGAGGGCGGTAATTTATTGATTGACGAAGTTGACAATCAGGGGAATCCCATCCAAAATAAATATCAAAAAGTAAGAGAGAATTAAACCTTAACGAGATTTAAAACTGACCTCACCAAGCTTTTCAACACGCCCCTTTAAATTTTGATTGGGCTCCATAAAACGTGCTGCTGTCGCTGCTCCTGCTAAAATGATGTGACCTTTTTTAACCTTAAGTCCCGCAGTTGAAGCCAGTCTGCTCAATTCCACCACAGATTGTAACGGATTGTCAAGAATTGCAGCAGATGAAGCACTTTCAATCACATTATTGTTGACCAAAAGATCCATTTTTAAGTCTGAAATTTCTGTAGCTAGAGGCTGCCAGTTTCCAATTACATAACCGGTTGAAGAGCAGTTGTCTGCCACCACATCTTCAAGTGAAAACTTAAAATTCTCATACCTTGAATCGATTATTTCGAGTGCGGGTGCCATCCTATCCAGATAATCCGGAAGTTCTTCCGGTGTTAATTCTTTATGGATGTCTTTGCTTACGCGAAAAGCAATTTCTGGCTCTACCCTTGGGTGAATCCATCGTTTTAAGTCAACGGATTCTCCTTTTTTGATTTCCATTTCATCGGTTAGAATGCCCCAGATGAGGTCATGCACGCCCATTTGTTCCATTTTGGCTTTGCTGGTAAATCCCAGTTTGTAACCTGTGATTTTTTCACCGCGTTCAACTCTTATATCAATTGCCATTCGTTGAATTTCATAAGCATCTTCCAGGTTCATTTTATTGGCAGCTGCCATTTGTGGAACAGCTTTAGCTTTTTTTGCGGCGTTGTCTAATAGGGTTGCAATTTCTTGTTTTGTCATAGTTGATTTTTTTACCACTCAGACAAAGGGCACAAGTTGCAATAAGATTTTATCCTATTTTTTCTAAGTGATTCTTAGTGTGCTTCGTGTCTTAGTGGTTTTACTTTTAAATTACATTAAATTTTTAGCGATAGCATCATCGTGTAAAATACGTTCGGTTTCACGTTTTACAAGCTCTAAAGTATCTCTCAAGGGTTTATCCAAATTAATTTTTCCATCTGCCAACAAATTTAAAATGGCTTTATCCTGTGCCCTTCCTTTTCGCATCGCTTCAGAATAAGGGATCTCTTCATTGAAAGTCACCAGCGAGTATTTTGAGTAATATTCAAACGGAAATTCTTTTTCAAAGGCGGTTTCCAGCTTTCTTTTTTCCTGAAACAGAGCGCTTGCGGTATGGGCTTTCATCTCGTGAAAATTATCCAAAGCCAAATCAGCAATCGCATCGGTATCCTTTTTGCGTTCTTTTTCATAGGCTGAAAACACTTTTTGCCAGTCACCCTCGTGTTGGTCTAAGATTTCGTCAAAAACTACGACATCTTCAAAAGAAGCATTCATTCCTTGACCGTAAAAAGGAACAATCGCGTGTGCGGCATCTCCCATTAAGAGGGTTTTTCCATAACTGCTCCACGGGCTGCATTTTATTGTGCCAAGGGGTCCCACCGGGTTTTCAAAATATTCAGTTGCTAAATTTGGCATCAAAGCCAACGCGTCCGGATAGTATTTTTCGAAATATTCAATGACTCGTTCAGGGGTGGTAAGGTTGTCAAAATTGTATTCTCCTTCGCTGTAAGATAAAAACAATGTTACCGTAAAGCTTCCGTCAAGGTTGGGGAGGGCAATGACCATATTTTCTCCTCTGGGCCAAATATGAAGCGCCCCTTTCTCAGTGAGATAACCACCATCTTTGTCAGGTGGGAAGGTGAGTTCTTTATATCCGTGCGTTAAAAAATTCTGAGAAAAGCTGAACAAGAACTTTTTATGTAAAAACATACTTTTACGTAAAACAGAGCCCGCACCATCTGCTCCAATGACGATATCGCCTTTGAGTAAAATTTGACGGTCATTCTCATCGTCGTGAAAGGTTCCGATTCCTTTTTCCAAATCAACTTCAATGCAGCTGTGATTAAAAATCAAAGTAATGTTTTCCATCTGTTCTGCTTCATCAAGCAGCAGGGCATTCAATCCGGTTCTCGAAATGGAGTTGATGTATTCATGTTCTCTTCCGCTATAGCGGCTTAAAAACGTATTGCTTTCCATATCATGGATCATTCTGCCATACATCGGGATGCAGAGTTCTTTTACTTTTTCTTCAAGACCCACGAGTTTCATCCCTTTCATTCCACGGTCTGAAAAGGCCAGGTTTATTGACCGACCGGCACCCAAGTCAACTGTTCTTAAATCGGATCGTTTTTCTATGAGTTGCACCTGATAGCCGCGTTGCGCCATTCGCAAGGCGAGTAATGAGCCACAAAGCCCGGCACCGATAATGAGTATGGTTTGTTCTTTCATGTTATTTAAATAATATTTTTCAACCGCTCCACCATTAAATACACATCTTCAAAACTGTTGTAAAGTGGAGCAGGAGCGACCCTGATCACATCCGGTTCACGCCAGTCACTGATCACTCCGGCCTTGGTGAGTTTGTCGTGTAAGCTTCTGTCTGCATTTTTTACTGCCAGCGATAATTGACATCCCCGTTCTTCAGGGTTTTTGGGTGTGATGATGCTGATGCGGTCATTTTTTAAATCGTGTAATAAAAACTCCAGATAACCGGTGAGTTTTTTCTGTTTTGCAAGGATGTTTTCAAAACCGGCTTCTTCAAAGATATCGAGAGAAGCTCTTATGGCAGCCATTGAAAGTATCGGCGGATTGCTCAACTGCCATCCTTCAGCTCCGGGAAGCACATCAAATTCCTGACGCATATTGAAACGCGTTTTTTTATTGTGTCCCCACCATCCGGTAAAGCGTTTTAACTTGGGATTGTTTGCGTGTCGCTCATGAACAAAAAGACCTCCCAGACTTCCCGGACCACTGTTGAGATATTTGTAGCTGCACCAAACAGCAAAATCGGGGCCGTTGTCGTGCAGATTGGGTTGAATGTTTCCGGCACCGTGAGCGAGGTCAAAACCTACTATGCATTTGTGTTTGTGACCAAGCTCAGTTATTTTTTTGATGGGGAAGGATTGCCCGGTGTAATAATTTGTGGTTCCAATGAGGATTAGGGCAATTTCGTCACCTTGAGTCTCCATTATTTTTTCAAGGTCTTCAAAACGACAGAGTTCTTCACCTTCACGAGGTTTCCACAAAATGAGTCCTTCTTTTTTGTCAAAACCGTGAAAATCAAGTTGGGATTCCACTGCATATTTGTCTGAAGGAAAGGCGTCGCTTTCAATGACGATTTTGTATTTGCTTTTGGTGGGTTGGTAAAACGAAACCATCAACAAGTGGAGATTGGTGGTAAGGGTATTCATCATCACGACTTCGCTTGGTTTTGCACCCACAATTTTTGCCATGGTATTTGAGAGAAACTCGTGATACCGCATCCAGGGATGTTTAGCATCGGTGTGGCCTTCAACACCTAGTTTTGCCCAGTCGTTGAGCTCTTCCTGAACGTATTTTTGGGTATTTTTAGGTTGCAAGCCTAAAGAGTTTCCGCAGAGGTACACCACGTCATTTTCATCATTGTCTTTTGGAATATGGAACTTTTCGCGAAAGCGATTTAAAGGGTCTTTTTGGTCTTGCTCTTTGGCGAAAGCGAGTGTTGCTTCGTAGTTATTCATTTGCGGTAATTACTTCGATGTTTGTGAAATAGAGTTTGAAGGTGCCCTCAGGGTTTTGATGCATCGTGGCGATTTTGATGCCATTAAAGTCTTTGTAATCTTCCCAGGTGGTGATTACAGAAGGAACGGTGTCATTGCCTTTCCTGAAAATCCACTCTTTAATCATAAAATCATTTTCAAAGAAGAAATCATAGGCATCACCGGGGGTATAGCCGCCTTCATCACCATAAGTTATAGTGAGTTGCTGCATTGTTTTATTGCTAATAGGTGCTGTAACCGAGTCTTTTTGCGTAAAGCTGGTTCCTTCATCCCAAACGAGATTGAAAGGTGCCAAGAGCCAATATTTATCGTTGATAAAAGCACGATCTGCGGGAAGGGAAAGGCTGTCTAGATTTTTACGATTGTATTGAATGGTATCATCGCTACTGTATAGCGTCACATCATCTGTTTTTGGTTTCCAGCTCCAGGAACGCTCAGAATGATTTTCACCCCGATCCACATTGAACGTAAATTTCAGTTCTTCAACTTGTTCCCAATGCTCCATACCGTGAGCGAAGGCAATCATTTCAGGGAGTGTTAAAGGTTCTTTTTCTGAAATGGGTTTGTCTGTTTTATTTTTGCAAGAAAGCGTGGTGATTAAAATAAGGATAAGGAGTGCTATTTTTTTCATAGATTACTAGTTTGTGTAAAGATACAAAAGTTCAAAACTTTATTGTTTATCCATTTATAAAAAGAAATAGAAAAGAGACTGCCTTTTTAGACAACCTTTTTTATTTTCTATATTTGCTCAACTTAAAAATACATATTAAAAAATGAAAAAAATATACTTTTTACTACTTTGCACTTCTTTAACTTTTTCACAAACTCAAATAGGCGCCGATATTGACGGCGAAGCCGCTGGTGATGAAAGTGGTTGGAGTGTTAGTTTATCATCAGATGGAAGTATCTTAGCTATTGGAGCTATTGGTAATGACGGAAATGGATCCAATTCAGGTAATGTGCGCGTATATGAAAATAGTTCAGGTGTTTGGACCCAAATAGGAGCTGATATTGACGGCGAAGCAGCTGGTGATGAAAGTGGCAGGAGTGTTTCCTTATCCTCAGATGGCAGTATAGTGGCTGTTGGTGCTGCTCGAAATGATGGAAATGGGTCCGATTCAGGCCATGTTCGTGTGTATGAAAATATATCCGGTGTTTGGACCCAAATAGGAGCTGATATTGACGGCGAAGCAGCTGGTAATTTTAGTGGTTGGAGTATTAGTTTATCATCAGATGGAAGTATTGTAGCTATTGGAGCTAGATTAAATAATGGAAATGGATCAGCTTCCGGTCATGTTCGTGTGTATGAAAATATATCTGGTGTTTGGACCCAAATAGGCACTGATATAGACGGTGAAGCCGCTAGTGATCAAAGTGGAAGAAGTGTTAGTTTGTCATCAGATGGAAATATCGTAGCTATAGGTGCTATTGGTAATGACGGAAATGGATCAGATTCCGGTCATGTTCGTGTGTATGAAAATATATCCGGTGTTTGGACCCAAATAGGAGCTGATATTGACGGCGAGGGCGCTGGTGATGAAAGTGGTTGGAGTGTTAGTTTATCATCAGATGGAAGTAGAGTATCTTTTGGTTCTATTTGGAATGATGGAAATGGGTCCAATTCGGGTCATGTTCGCGTGTATGAAAATTTATCGGGAGTTTGGACACAACTAGGAGCTGATATTGACGGCGAGGCCGCTGATGATTTTAGTGGTTGGAGTGTTAGTTTATCATCAGATGGAAGTATAGTGGCAATTGGTGCTATTTTTAATAGTGGAAATGGATTTTATTCAGGTCAAGTTCGCGTGTTTAAAATTTTATCCGGTGTTTGGACCCAAATAGGAGCCTATATTTACGGTGAAGCCGGTGGTGATAATCTTGGTTCTAGTGTTAGTTTATCATCAGATGGAAGTATCGTTGCTATAGGTGCTCGTTTTAATAATGGAAATGGGTTCCAATCAGGACATGTTCGCGTTTATGATTTGTCCGCTGTATTGTCAAGTGAACCTTTTGTATTCAATAACTTTTCTATGTATCCAAATCCAGCTACAGAATTAGTTAATATAACTTTGGGAAACTATTTAGAATTAGAAAAAGTAAACATTTATACTGCTTTAGGACAACTAATAAAAACTGAAAAGACCTTACAAATCAATGTTTCTGGTTTAGCAAAAGGTTCTTATTTTATAGAAGTAGAAACCAATCAAGGGAAAGCCACTAAAACAATTGTTGTTCAATAAATAGGGCTGTGTTTTATAAAAAGTCTTGTTTAGACCACTTTATTTAAAAACTTCAAAACCTTGTATTTTATCCAATCACGAGAGGACATAAAAAAAACCCTTTAGAATCTAAAGGGTTTGTCAATTTTTTAATGTTGTTATTAGTTGCCATCTACTGCATCTTCAATGCCTTCGCCTACATCTTCAATGCCATCCTCGATTTTTTCACCGGGGGTTTTTTCGCGACAGCTGGTGTATGCAAATGAAAATAATACAATAAATAACAAGCTAAAAATTTTACGTTTCATAAGTTTTGTTTGAATTAGTTATAAACTATTAAAGTCTTTTTCCGCTGAATAAACGGTACAAAATACCGATGACAGCCAAAACCAATAAAATATGAATTAAGGGTCCAACAGAATCGCCAAAACTGAAATATCCTACAAGCCATCCTATGACAAGGATTACTACAATTAGCCAAATTAAATCTCTCATGATTTTGTGTTTTTATTGATTAGTTCGATAAAGGTAACTGATTGTTGAGATATTTTTATTCATTTAACCTAAAGTTAACGAGATTTAATCAATAACGTCAAAAATAATTTTAAAAGTGTTAATAAGAGTTTGGGTTTTCAAAAATATCCTGTGCCTTTAGCTTTAAAGCTTGCAGTTCACTTGCGGGCTTTTTATTCAACAAATTCATCATCATTGCCATACGGTTGTTGTTTTTAAAATGGGCTTTTTTGTCGTCCAGAAAATTCCAATACAAGGCATTGAAGGGACAGGCATCGTCTTCAGTGGTTTTTTTGACATTGTAATGGCAACTTTTGCAGTAGTTGCTCATTTTGTTGATGTAGTTTCCGCTTGATACATAGGGTTTTGTGGCTACTATTCCGCCGTCTGCAAATTGACTCATTCCTCTGGTATTGGTAATTTCTACCCATTCAATGGCATCGATGTAAATTCCTAAATACCATTTATCCACTTCATCAGGGTGGGTTTGAGTGAGTAGGGCATAATTTCCGGTAATCATCAATCGCTGAATGTGATGTGCATAGGCGTGGTCTAAACTTTGTTTGATGGCGTGATGCAAACAGTTCATTTTAGTATCTGCCGTCCAGAAAAACTCCGGGAGTTTGTTTGTGTTTTCCAATTTGTTCTTTTCGGCATAGCCCGGCATTTCTTTCCAGTAAATACCTCGCATAAATTCACGCCAACCTAGAATTTGCCTCACAAACCCTTCAACTTGCGAAATGTCAATGGTTTCAGGGTTGTCTCGCCAATATGAAATCACTTGGTCAATGACTACTTTGGGGTGAAGCATTTTACTATTCATTGCAAATGAGAGACGGGAGTGAAACAGAAAGTGTTCATCAGTATGAAGCGCATCCTGAAAGTCACCAAAATGAGGCAGTAATTGCTCACAAAAATACTCTAGTAACTCTAAAGATTCTTCACGCGATGTGGGCCATTGAAAATTTTGTGCATCTATATTGCCAATGGTTTTTATTTTCGCAGCTTTGATCTCACTAAGAGTTTTTGAAACATCCTTTTTAAACGAAAGCGCCTCAGGAATGGCCGGTTCTCCTTTCCATTGCTTGCGGTTGCTTTGGTCAAAATTCCATTTGCCTCCTTCGGGGTCTTTGTCTGTTTGCATCATAATGTTGTGTTTCTTTCGCATATCGCGGTAGAAATATTCCATGATGATTTGTTTTTTGCCTTTGAAGAAATTGGCTAAATCGTCTCTTTTGGTTAGAAAATGTTCTGTGTCATAGGCGTTAGTTTCTAACGAACTGTTTTTACAAAAGTCCTTTAGTTGCTTATCAAGTCGGTACTCATCGGGTAATTGATATTCAAAGACGGTGATGTCGTTTTCTTTAATGATTTTTTCAAGATTCTTGACGAGACTTTGTGTGTTTTCAGGTTCGTTTATTTTGTGATAAATTATTTGGTGCCCTTGCGCTTTTAAATGCGCTGAAAAGTTTTGCATACTTTCAAAAAATGCAATTACTTTTTGAATATGGTGGGTGACATAATCTGTTTCCTGACGCATTTCGGCCATAAAATAGATTGTGTTTTCATTGACCTCCTCAAACCAGGAGTGATTTTGGTTGAGTTGATCGCCAAGGATGAGTCTGAGAGTTTTCATAGCTAAAATAAGGTGTTTTGCAGCCAGGTGCGCTGGTATTTTCCGGCCGCGTCATACATTTCTGCTTGTCGTTTGATGTTAAATTTTCTGTCTCTGGGGTCGTTGCCCACACCACTATTGTACATCCAGTTGCCCCAATTGCTATGTACGTCATAATCAAGCAGCGTGCTTTCAAAATAGGCAGCGCCCATGCGCCAGTCCTGACAGAGATCTTTTGACCAAAAGCTCGCCACATTTTGGCGCCCGCGATTACTCATCCAGCCGGTTTTAGAGAGTTCAATCATATTGGCATTTACAAAAGGCTCTTTGGTGTTGCCGTTTATCCATTCTTGTTTCGCCTTTTCTGAAGTGCCCCAATCATATTCTTTTTCCAAAATTCCACCAATTTTGAATATCGCATTACCGTGTTTTAAGGAAATGTATTTAAAATAATCTCTCCAAATAAGTTCAAATATCAACCAATAGGTGTCTTGATTTTTTTGAACTTGTTTTTCAAATTGCTTGATTTGCCAATAAATCATTCTGGAGGAAAGGCTTCCGTTTGCGAGCCAGGGGGAGAGTTTGGAACTGTAATCAATACCTATGAGTCCGTTGCGGGTTTTTTTGTAGTATGCCAGTTTTTTGGTTTCCCAAAAATAGTGTTGAATGCGTTTCATCCCTTGCTGTTCACCTCCCAAGAATGGGAAAGCGGAACGTGGGTCTTTTTCAAAATTTTCCAACCCCAAATCTGTAAGCGTTGGAATTTGTGTGTCGTTTTGAATTCGGTTATTTTTTGATTTTGATGCGGGAACAGGAAGGAGCTCTCTTACCCTTACTTTTTTTTCTGAAACTTTTCTAAACTGAGTAAATACCTCAGGAAGTTCTTCTAAATTTTGAAAAGCACTGTCTTCCGGATGGTACAAAAACTGGTCAAAGCTTTCTTCAAAATCAATTGTTTGGTCACATTGTTCTTTAACGCGATTCAAAGTGTCTGTTTCTTCCTGTGTCCACTCTTTTTGAAGGAAGACTTTGGTGATGTTGTGTTTTTGGATAATTTCGGGGAGAATTGTTTCGGGTTTTTTATGGAATACCAGTAAATCAATGTTCAATTTGCTTAGATTTTCTTTGAGTTCGGAAACAGTTTCGATTAAAAATTGGGCTCTGTATTTTTCAGTTTTTTTAAATCCGAAAGCATCTTTTTCAAAATAAAGTGGGTTAAAGCAATAGACTGCTATTACTTTTTCTCCTAAACAGGCTTTTGTGAGCGAAGCGTTATCTTCTACCCGTAAATCATTTCGAAACCAAACCAAGTGATTCATAGCGTTGTCTTTTTTGTTCTTCTGCATTTTTCACTGCAATACTTAACATCCTCCCAGTTTTTTTTCCATTTCTTTCGCCAGGAAAAGGGCAATTTGCAAGTAGCACAAATTTTTGTGGGCAAGTACGGTTTTTTATGCCCCATTTTCAAAAAAGGATCGGATTTCTTGGTCGGGTCTTGCATATTTAAAACGGTCTAAAAGTGTGGGTTTTGCGTAGCCATCTAAACCGTTAATAGCGACTGTGTTTGCTTGATCAAGATTCAGCCAGCCGTCTTCTTGTAAGAGTTCATCAGCTACATAAACGCTCTCAATTGACGCCACTAACAGCAATGTGTCATTTTCTTTAATGTGATATTCATTAGCAAATTTACACGCCAATTTTATTTTTGAATCTTTTACAAAAGGGGCGTAAAAATCATTGAGGTACTCTTCTTCTAAACCGGTTTTGTCAAATTCTGAAATGTCAGTGTCATATTTAGCCGAAGAATGATGCGCATCTTTTATTTGTGAACTATTGATGTGATTTACGGTAAAAACACCTGTTCTCTTGATGTTATCATACGTGTTTCTGGGAACCGTTGTGGGTCTGAGAACAAATCCCAGTAACGGCGGATTACTTCCCAAATGAGTCACAGAGCTGAAAATGGCTACATTTGATATACCATCTTTTGATTTTGTGCCAATGAGATTGGCAGATTTAAAACCTGTACAACTGTTGATTAAGTTTAACCGAAAAACTTTTGACTTCTCATCGATGCATGCTTTTGAAAACTGTTTCATAAAGTGTTTAATAGTATCGTAAAAATACTAAACATTCAATTGGTTTACAGCAAAATATGCTCTTAAATAAATGTTAATCTCTGGAATGTTTTATATATTTACTATTCAAAATTTAGGGTTATGAAAAGATTTTTACTTTCGTTTATCGTTTTGTTTTCACCTCTTTATGTTGAGAGTCAATCAGTCGCGAGGGAGTGGAATGAAGAGGTTTTGAATGCAATCAGAAACGATTTTGCCAGGCCCACTGTGCACGCCAGGAATTTATTTCACACATCTGTCGCAATGTATGAGGCGTGGTCTGCAATGGATGAAACCTCAGAAACATTTTTACTTGGAAAAACTGTAGGTGAGTTTTTCTGCCCTTTTGATGGATTTTCTCCCACCGAACCCATTGAAGAAGCCCGTGAAAAAGCGATAAGTTATGCAGTGTATCGATTGATCCTGCATCGTTTTGCAGATTCACCCGGTTTTGATGATGAGATTTTGCCCTCTGTAAATGGGTTGATGGGTAGTTTGGGATATGATACAAACTTTACAGGGTTGAATTACAGTTCTGGAGATGCTGCTGCCTTGGGTAATTTTATTGCTCAAGAGCTCATTGCTTTTGGTCTGCAAGATGGCTCCAATGAGATAAATGATTATGAGAATCAATTTTATGAACCGGTAAATGAGCCTTTAGTTATTGAATTCCCGGGAAATCCTGACATTGAATTTCCAAATAGATGGCAGCCATTGACTTTAGAGGTTTATATAGACCAAAGTGGAAATACAATCCCGTTAAGTACTCCAGATTTTTTAAGTCCTGAGTGGGGTCAAGTGGTACCCTTTGCGCTTAAAGAAGAGGATTTAACTATTTATGGAACAGCTGATTATGATTTTTTTGTCTATCACGATCCGGGAGCTCCACATTACATTCAGGAGGGATTAGGTATTGATGATCCTTACAAATGGAATTTTAGTCTGGTTTCAACTTGGTCATCTCATTTAGACCCAACAGACGGAGTACTAATTGATACCTCACCGGCCAGCATTGGAAACAACCAGTGGTTACCTACAAATTTTGAAGAGTATAAATTGTTTTATGATCTATTGGAAGGTGGTGATGCCAGTGAAGGCCACGCGCTAAATCCTGTAACCGGAGCTCCTTACGAGCCTCAAATAATACCAAGGGGAGATTATACAAGAGTTTTAGCAGAATTCTGGGCAGATGGACCCGATTCTGAAACGCCGCCGGGGCACTGGTTTACCATTCTAAATTATGTGAGCGATAACCCTTTACTTGAAAAACGCTTTGGAGGTGAAGGTGATATTTTAAGTGACCTGGAATGGGATATAAAAACATATTTTGCTTTGGGAGGTGCTATGCACGATGTAGCAATCACGGCTTGGGGAATAAAAGGGTATTATGATTTTGTAAGGCCCATCAGTGCCTTGCGATTTATGGCAGACCAAGGTCAAAGCACAGATATGAGCTTGTCAAATTACAATCCCCATGGAATTCCCCTGATTGAGGATTATATTGAAACTGTGGAAGCAGGGGACCCTCTTGAGGGAGACGAAGGAGAACATATCGGTAAAATAAAAATTAAAGCCTGGCTGGGCCCAAAAGTCATTGAAGACCCCACCACTCAGATTGCCGGAGTGGACTGGATGCTGGCTGAAGACTGGTTTCCTTACCAACGCATATCATTTGTAACGCCACCATTTGCAGGTTATATTTCCGGCCATTCGACTTATTCCAGAGCTGCTGCCGTTATATTGAGTAGTATTACAGGTGATGAATTTTTCCCCGGAGGCATGGGGGTTTTTGACTTTGAAGCCAATGACTATTTGGTTTTTGAGGCCGGCCCCAGTGTTCCTATGCAATTGCAATGGGCCACTTATCAGGATGCTTCAGACCAATGCAGCCTTTCAAGAATTTGGGGCGGAATCCATCCACCAATTGATGATATACCGGGAAGAATGATTGGTCAGGAAATAGGAGAAGATGCATTCGAACACGCATTGGCATATATCAATGGTGAAGTGTTACAAATTACTGATGAAAACTCAAATGCATATTTGCGGTTGTATCCTATTCCCGCAGATGATTTTCTGAACATTCAAATGAATGACAGGGGCGTTTATACAGCTTCTTTTTTAGATGTAAATGGAAGAACAGTTTTAAACATTGAAGATATTGCATTCAATGGTGAAGCCAGGGTTGATGTATCTAAATTAACTTCCGGATTTTATTTTGTGTCTCTGAAAAGCAAACAAACAGGTGAGACTTTTTCAAGAAAAATCATCAAGAAATAAAACTCCTTTTAATAGCAACTTAGTTGTTTTCCTTTAAAAGCTCAGGAAACTTCTCTTTAAAACGGTTTAACCTTGGAATAGATACATTTTGTATATAGGGATTGCTAAGGTTGTTCTTTTCATAATTCTGATGATAAGCTTCAGCTTCCCAAAATTTTTCAAAAGGATATACCTCTGCAGCCACTTCCTTATCTCCCAGTTGTTTGTTTAAAGAATTGATTTTCTCTTCTATGGTTTGTTTTTGTTCTTCATTTTGGTAGAAAATAATGGAACGGTATTGTGAACCTCTATCAGGTCCCTGGCCATTTACCTGGGTGATGTTTTGAGAACCAAAATACACATCAACCAGTGAAGAGAAAGAAACTTTTTTTGGGTCATAAATCACTTCGACTGCTTCTGCGTGGCCTGTAGTACCTGTATTGGTGGATTCATAAGTGGGGTATTCGGTATGTCCGCCGGAGTAGCCTGAGATAGCTTCTTTAACGCCATACACACTTTCATAAATGGCCTCAACACACCAGAAACATCCACTGGCAAAATAAGCTTTGCTGAGTCCGTTTTCGCTTGGTACTTGAACGGCTTTGACTGTAGCTTGTTTTTCAAGTCCTTCGGCTTTGTTTTTGTCTGGTATGTTTTGACAAGATTCTGAGGAAAGGATTCCTAAAAAAAGAAGGAGAATTAAATTGAACTTCATAACATTTTTATTTAAATATACGAAAAAAGCCTTCCGGGAAATGGGAAGGCTTTGTTAAATTTTATGATGTTGTATTTACAGTTTCTTAAAAAACTTTTCCATTTTTTGTTGCTCTTCTTCTGCTAGTTCAGAATCTACAAGAATTCTTCCACTGTGCTCATCAGTCATGATTTTTTTGCGCGATGCAATTTCAACCTGTACTTGTGGAGGGATTGAGAAAAAGGAACCTCCTGAGGCACCTCTTTCAATGGTCACAACAGCCTGCCCGTTTTTCGTGTTTTTTCTTATACGGTCATAAGCTTTTACAAGGCGTTCTTCCAGTTGGCTTTTATAATTTTCTGCTTCTTTTAACAGCGTATTTTCTTCTTTTTCGGTTTCACCAAGAATGTTGTCCAATTCTCCTTTTTTGTGAGTGAGATGGTTTTCTCTGTCTGTCAAGCGCTCTTGAGACTGGTTGATGACCTCAGTTTTGTGTTCAATTTGAGCTTTCAATTCTTTGATGTGTTTTTCTGCTAATTGAATTTCCAATTCCTGAAACTCAATTTCTTTGCTCAATGAGTTGTATTCTCTGTTGTTGCGAACGTTATCTTGTTGTGAAGTGTATTTTTTGATGAGACCTTTAGACTCTTCAATCTGATTTTTCTTTTCTTTGATAGCATTTTCTGTTGCTTCAAGATCGGCTTTGAGTTTATCAATTCTGGTTGTGAGTCCGGTGATTTCATCTTCTAGATCTCTCACTTCCAGTGGAAGCTCTCCACGTAAATTTTTAATCTCGTCAATTTTTGAGTCGATTAATTGCAAGTCATACAAAGCTCTTAATTTTTCTTCGACTGTTGCTTCAGTTTTCTTTGCCATACTTATAAATACTTGATAGGATTGGTGTTTACTTCTGATATTTTTAGATTTCCTTTTTCAAAGGCAGGTGCAAAATTAGTGATTTTTTTGGTAAGGAAGTCAACTAATTCGTTTTTTGTGTGTTGTTCGCTTTCATAATGACCAATATCTGCAATTATAATTTGATTTTCAGCTTGATAAAAGTCATGATACTTCAAATCTGCTGTGAGAAATATATCTGCATGAGCGCGTTTTGCAGCTGAAATGGCAAAACTTCCGGAACCTCCCAAAACGGCGACTTTTTTTATTTTTTTTCCGAGAAGTTTACTGTGTTTTATGACGCCGCAGTTCATTTTGGTTTTTACAAGCTTTAAAAAATTATTTTCTTCCATTGATTCAGGCAGTTCAGCAATCATTCCCATACCAATTTTCTGGTTGACATTTTCAAGCGTGGTGACTTCATATGCCACTTCCTCATAGGAGTGATTTTCAAAAAGAGCTTTCAATATATTAGATTCCAGATGTGCCGGAAAGGTGATTCCAATTTGAGTTTCGGCTTCATAATGGGTTTCCCCTTTTTTTCCTATCGTTGGATTTGAAGCTTCATTGGGTTTGAAGCTTCCGGTGCCTTCCAGATTAAAACTGCAATGGTCATAATTACCAATGCTTCCGGCGCCGGCATCAAATAGTGCTTTTCGAAGATTTTCGGCTTCAGCTTTAGGAACAAAAGTTACCAGTTTTTTTATGCTTTCCTTTTTCGGAATTAAAATCTTTTGATTTGTTAACCCTAACTTTTTACACATAATGGCATTGACACCATTCCAGGCATTGTCGAGTGCCGTGTGAATGGCAAAAATGGAGATGTTGTTTTGAATGGCTTTAATAACCACTCTTTCCACATACGTGTTGCCATTTATTTTTTTAAGTCCGCCGAAAATGATGGGATGAAAACTCACTATGAGATTGCATTTTTTTGCAATGGCCTCGTCAACCACTTCTTCCAGGGTATCGTGAGTAACCAGTATGGAAGTGACTTCAGTATTTTTATTTCCCACCAGAAGTCCCACATTATCAAAGTCTTCTGCGTAGTGTAAAGGCGCCAGTTCTTCTAAAAAATCAATTACTTGCTGAATAATCATAGGTAGTATTTTATGGTAAAGATAAAAAAGTATATTTTCGTTGTGATGAATAAACTCAGGAAAATACTATTTCCCTTTTCGGTGGCCTATGATGGGATTACATCATTGCGTAATTATATGTATAATAAAGGTTGTTTAGAAATTACAGCTTTTGATGTTCCCGTGATTTGTGTTGGCAACCTCAATGTGGGTGGTACCGGAAAATCGCCAATGATTGAATATCTTATTTCGATACTAAAAAAGGAGCACAAAGTGGCTGTTTTGAGCAGGGGATATAAACGTAAATCAAAAGGGTTTCAATTTGTTGAAAAACATCACACGGTTGAAGAAGTGGGTGATGAGCCTTTGCAGTTTAAACTTAAATACCCGGATGTGATTGTTGCGGTTGATGCCAATCGCAGAAATGGAATTAATATTCTCAAAGAAAAGGCAAGCGTAATTTTACTTGATGATGCATTTCAACATCGTAAAGTAAAACCATTTTACACCATTTTACTTACTTCTTATTCAGATTTGTATGTGAATGATTTACTTCTGCCCGCAGGAAATTTAAGAGAGTCCAAAGCCGGCGCAAAAAGAGCCAATTGTATAGTGGTCACTAAATGTCCTGAAAATCTTGCTTATGCTGAACAACAACAAATTCAATTTGATTTAAATTTAGAACTTCATCAGCATATTTACTTTTCAGCCATTGCTTATGCATCGGTCATACAAGGTGTTAAAGAAACAAAGCATATTGAATATCTTACGGAAAAAATATTTAAGCTCGTCACCGGTATTGCCAACCCAAAACCACTGGTTGATTACCTGACGGAAATGAAATTAAACTTTGAACACCTGGAGTTTGCAGACCACCATGCATTTACTGAAGATGAAATCGCAGCGCTTGACAGCGAAACGATTATTTTAACAACAGAAAAGGATTTTATGCGTCTGAAAGATAAAATTAAAACCGCTGCTTTGTTTTATTTGCCTATTTCGGTTTCATTTTTAAATAAAGAAGAAGGCTTTATAAAGCGTATAAAAAATGCTGCAGCTTTCATAGCTGAAGAAAATGAAGAAGAAAAAAATAAAAATTAAACGTTTTGAGATTGCAGGGTGCGGTAAATTTTTTCAAAGAAATCTTCAGTTTTGAATGGTTTTGGAATGATTTCATTGAATCCTGCTTTGTAAAAGTCATCTAAATTTTCATCAATTGTTACTGCTGTGAGAGCAATAACTGGAATGTCTTTTTTAAATTCTTTGATTTGTTGGGTTGCTTCAATACCACTAATGCCCGGCATATGGATGTCCATAAGTATTAAATCATAGTGGTTGTCTTTAACCATTTTAACGGCGTCTTCACCATTATCAGCAACAGAGCAAATAATTTTATTTTTTTCCAGAATTTTTTTGGTAATCATTTGGTTGATTTTGTTGTCTTCAACAACAAGCACATTCAGATTTTCAAGTGCCCCCAGGTCTTTTAGTGAAAGCTGAGAGTTTGGTACAAGTGAATCTGGTTTTTCATCAGAGATATTCAGTTTTAAATCAAACCAAAACTTGGACCCTTTGCCTATTTCACTTTCGAGATGTACTTTACTATCCATTAAATTAAGCAAGTTTCTTACAATTGACAGACCCAAACCGGTACCGCCAAATTTTCTGTTGATTTGAACAGAACCTTGAGTGAAACTTTCAAAAATGGCTTTCTGTTTTTTCAGGGTAATCCCCACACCGTTGTCTTGAATTTCAAAATGAAGTAGGACACTTCGGTCTGTTTGACTTAATTTCTTAACAACCAGGTTGATTTTTCCATTTTCTGTGAACTTTACAGAATTACCCACAAGATTTATTAATACCTGAGATAACACAACAGGGTCACCAATGAGTTTAGGCGGAATGCCTTCATCATACTCAAGAGTGAGTTTGTTGTTTTTATCCATTGCAGATTTTTTTAAGGCAATCAATACATCTTCAACTCGTTTCTTCAAACTGAAAGACTTCTTCTCAAGCTCTACCTTGTTTGCTTCAAGCTTGTTGAGGTCAAGGATGTTGTTGATGAGTGACAGTAAATATTCACCTGAAAACTTTAAAGAGTTTAAATGCTCTATCTGGTCTTCCCGGGGTTCTTCTTCCAGAAGTAAATGGGTTAAACCTGTTACTGCATACATAGGAGTTCGTAGCTCATGTGTAATTGTAGAGAGAAATTGTGCTTTTGCAATGGAAGCTTTTTCTGCGCGTTCTTTTGCAATGAGAAGCTCATCATTTTTGTCTTGTAATAAATTATTTGCTTTTGCTCTCAAGTTATTATTCTTAAAAAGAGAGAGAGTAAGTAACGATAAAATGATAATTAATGCCACGCTCAAACCGGTCGTAAATCGATTCATCGTAATCGATTTTTGTTGCTCTTCAAGGTCACTTTGCTGCAAAGCAATTTTGGCTATGAGTTCTTCATTGTTTGATTCAAAGTCTAAATTTTTGCTTAAAACAGCTGCGTGAATTTCTTCCAGTTCATTTTTTATATCGATGTGTTTTCTCAAGGAAGTATATGCCTCTTCCGGATTATCCAAAAGAAAAGCAATATCACTTGCGGTTTTGTAACAATCTGCTTCAATTTTTAAATAGTTGTTGTTTCTACTTAATTCAAAAGCCCTGTCAATAGATTTTTTGGCTCTGTTAATATTTTTTTCTTTTTCTTCTTCTTTTTCAGTGGGAATAATGATCAAACATTTTGCAAGGTACCTGTTTGCCGTTGCCTCATAAAAGGAAATATTTTCAGACTCAAAAACCGCTAAGGATGCTGCAAAATAATTCAAAGCTACTTGAACATTTTCGTTTTCTAGGGCAAATAGGCCCTTTTTATAGGTGACTTTTGCTAGCTCAACCTCATCATTTAATGTTTGAAAAATTCTATCGGCATTTTCTAAATACCTTTCAGCATTTTGCTTATTATTTGTTTTCAGGGAAATAAGACCGTACAAACTGTATGCAATACCCAGTTCTTTTGAGTTTGGCTCATCTTTTATGTAACTAATGGCTTTGGCACATTCTGAACTTGCAAGATTATAACTGTAGATTGAATAATAAAAATAAGCAAGTGTGGTACTTATTAAAGCCTTTTGTGAGGGGTTTTCAATGGCATTTGCCAGACTTTTAGCTTCTAAAAGTTTGGGTACAACATTGTCAAGCTCTTGAATTAAAATTGACTGGTATGCCCCTTCTTGTAACTCTTGAATTTTTGCAATAGTATCAAAGGCTTTAGACCCATTTTCCTGAGAAAAAAGAGAAAACGAAGCCAAAACTAAAAGTGAGGTTAAAATATAATGAAAGGAACTCCTCATCATTCTTGAATATATAGGGCTAAATATAGTTATTTCTTTGAAATGTAATTAACTAAATCGATTAATCTCGAAGAATAACCAATTTCATTGTCATACCACCCAATTACTTTTACAAACTTACCAATAACTGACGTCATTTGAGCATCAAAGATACACGAATGTGTGTTGTCAATGATATCAATGGAAACAATGGGGTCTTCAGTGTATTCCAAAATTCCGTTTAAGGAAGTTGATGCTGCGGTTTTGAACGCTTTATTGATTTCTTCAATAGACGTTTCGTTTTTTACATTGAGCGTTAAATCTGTTAAAGAACCATTCGGCACCGGAACTCTGATTCCACAGCCTCCAATCACATCAGAAAGGTGCGGAAAAACCTTCGTAAGTGCCTTTGCAGCTCCTGTTGTCGTAGGAACAATAGATTGTCCGGCAGCCCTAGCTCTTCTCAAATCCTTGTGCGGCTGATCGTGCAGGCTTTGGTCTGTGGTGTATGAGTGAATGGTTGTAATATATGCTTGTTCCACTCCACACAACTCGTCTATAATCTTGATCATAGGAGCCGCATTGTTTGTGGTACAGGAAGCATTTGAAATAATTTCTTCACTTCCGTCTAAAATAGATTCATTAACACCCAACACAATGGTTTTTATATCATCATCAACTGGAGGAACTGTGAGTATAACTTTTTTTGCTCCTGCTGAAATATGATTCTGTAATTGCTCTTTTGATTTAAACTTTCCGGTGGATTCAATTACGATATCAACATTTTTCCAGTTTATTTCTGAAATAGAAGCGTGGTTTGATAGCGGATAGGTTTTTCCATCCACAATGATTCCGATTTCAGAAAATGTTACTTGTCTTTTAAGAACACCGTGAATGCTGTCATACTTGAGTAAATGACTCAATGTTCTAGAGTCAGCCAGGTCATTGATGGCAACCACTTCAATTTGGGGATGGTCTAAAAGAAGCCGAAATAAACTGCGGCCTATTCTCCCAAAGCCGTTAATAGCAACCTTTATCTTCTGTGACATGGTTTTTGACTTAGTATTAAAGAATGTGTTTGTGAGCCTTGTATGAGGAACGAACCAATGCACCACTCTCCACGTGACGGAATCCCATTTCTAAACCAATTTCTTCATATTTTTTAAATTGTTCAGGTAGAATAAATTCTTTTACCGGAAGGTGTTTTTTTGAAGGTTGTAAATATTGACCAATAGTGACAATGTCAACATTTACGTCTCTGAGATCTTTCATCACTTGAATCACTTCTTCCTCTTGCTCTCCAAGACCCAGCATAATCCCGCTTTTGGTCCTGTTGATGCCGTTTTCTTTTAGATATTTTAAAACACCAAGGCTACGCTCATATTTAGCCTGAATGCGAACTTCACGCGTCAATCGTTTTACGGTTTCCATATTGTGGGAAACCACTTCGGGCTTGACTTCAATAATTCTATCGATGTTTTTTTCTACGCCTTGAAAATCGGGAATTAGTGTTTCAAGAGTTGTTTCAGGATTCATTCTTCTTATGGCCTTCACTGTTTCTGCCCAGATAATAGACCCCATATCTTTAATATCGTCCCTGTCAACTGAAGTAACAACCGCATGTTTGATATTCATTATTTTGATGGAGCGTGCTACTTTTTCTGGCTCTTCCCAGTCGATTGTTTCCGGCCGACCGGTTTTTACACCACAAAATCCGCAGGATCGGGTACAGACATTTCCCAATATCATAAATGTGGCAGTTCCTTCACTCCAGCATTCACCCATATTAGGGCAACTTCCTGAAGTACAAATGGTGTGCAAATCATATTTGTCAACCAAACTGCGCAGCTCTGTATATTTTTTTCCGGTGGGTAATTTTACCCGCAGCCACTTGGGTTTAGGGGCTCTTTCAGGGGGTGTGATTGTTTGTGTTTCCATAGGCTTAATTGCGTGCAAATGTACAAAAAGATTGGCGATTTTTTAGTGGTTGAGCTTGTGAGTTGATGAGTTTTTGAGTTAGTACTTTGCTTAATGCCGGATGACCGATGACGGATGGTGTCATCTGTAATCTATCATTTATTGTCTAAAATCTATTAAGACCTCTTTCTGTTGATAATTTCTGAAAGTAATTTTTTTGAGCGCAACAATTTTACCTTGATGTTATTAATGGGTTCGTCGAGTTTTTGGGCAATTTCCTTATAACTCATTTCCTGAAAATACCTCAGATTGATCACCTCCTGATAGTGTGGTTTTAAAAGTTTGATAAATTGTAACAACTCAGCGAGGTTTTGCTGTGTGATCAGATTGTCTTCAGGAGAAGGGGAGTCGTCTGCAATCTTTTGCATTTGTTGCTCTAGAGCAGCCGAATTTTCAGTTTGAATGTTTGATTTATTCTTTCGCAGCTTGTCAATATGGATGTTTTTTGAAATGGTAATTAACCAGGTGCTAAAAGTATATTCTTCCTTGAATGTGTTTATTTTGTCAAACGCTTTCGCGAAAGTTTCTATAGTGATTTCCTCAGCTTCATATTCATTTCTAAGCCTGATGAGTTGAAAGGCATAGACTTCATTCCAGTAAGTATCCAATAAAAAGTTGAAAGCAGATTGCTTGCCAATTTTGGCTTGTTGAATTTGTTCTAAAAGATTTTTATGGGTATTTGAACTCACTTCCAATGTTTGGGCTTTGAAAAAAGATTGGTCATAAAGATAACCATTTGAAAGCAAATCATCACAAGTTCGAGTACAGAAACAAAATAAACCAAATCATTTTCTCGAAGTTTTTTTAATGCTTTGGCAATCACTATGTATTGAATCAGTAATCTGAACAACAGCAAAGCAACTACTATTTTCCAGCTTAAAAACAGAAACGATAAGATTAATCCCAGCCAGAATAAAACATTTGATAAATAAAACGTACCAAGAATTATTTTGTGTGAAAGTTTATAATGGGAAGCAGTCGTAAGGTGCCTTCTTTTTTGGTTGAAGAGACTTTTCCAGCTTTTCTTGGGTGTTGAAATGGTGAAGCTTTCAGGTGCATCACATATCGCAAAATTTGATTGGGTTGCGGCTTGATTGACAAACAAATCATCATCACCAGAGCGGATGTACATATGACTCATAAAGCCATTGTTTTCATAAAATAAATTTGCGGTATATCCCAGGTTTCTTCCCACACCCATATAAGGCAAACCGAGTTTTGCAAAGCCAAAATACTGCAATGCCGCCATAAAGGTTTCGAAGCGCACGAGTTTATTTAGTAAGCCTTTTGCTTTCGCGTAAGCGCCATAACCCAGCACAAGCTGTTTTTCTGTACTGAAATGACCCACCATTTGTTGAATCCAAAGATTGGAGGCAGGTTTACAGTCGGCATCTGTAAAGAGAAGATGATTGTTTTTTGCTTTTTTGATACCCAGTGTGAGCGCATATTTTTTATTGGCCCAGAAAGCTTCATTATTTTCTACATTGACGATTTTGACTCTTGAATCATTCTCTGCAAAATGTTCAATCACATCAAGGGTCGCATCGACTGAAGCATCATTGACAAGGATTAATTCAAAATTGGGATACTCCTGAGCGAGCCAAAGAGGAATGTTATTTTTTAGATTTTCGGCTTCATTTTTTGAACAAACAATCACCGAAACCGGAATTTTACTTAGTGAAGTCGGTTGTGAAGGCTTAGCAAAGGCATACTTGGCAAAGAGGAAATAGAAAAGACAGTTTACAACGACAACAACAACAAAAGCAATGAGTAGTGTTGAAAACATAAAAGTGGAGTAGCGATTTTAAGAGTGAACTTCTTCAGTGCAATTGTCAAATTGGTCCGGGGTTTTACCACAAAAACCACAGGATTCACCTTCTTTATTTAAAAACGGACTTTGGCTGGCGCAAGTACCGGCAAATTTACCGTCTTTTTTCGCCCAGATTTTAACGGCAATACCTGCAATGGCAAGACCTAAAAGTGCGAGTGTGATTAATAATAATTTCATGATTTTATCTTTACTGCAAAGATAGGAAAATGTTAAAAGAAAGGAGGGAAGTTGAGGTTTAAAATTTTGATAAAAATGGAAACCTGTCAGGTTTGGATTTGGTAATTTTCGGGAAGAAGCTTAAATTTTTTTAAACAAACTTTAAAATTACATATAACAAAATAATATTTTGAATATCAAAATAAATAAATACCTTTGTTGTAAACTTATTGAGGTTTAAAACATGCGAATCATTACGTATAAAAGAATACTGGAGTTTTCAAATAAGTATGCAGATGCAGAAACCCCTTTAAACTTTTGGTATCATACAGTATCAGCAAATGAATGGAACAACTTTAATGAGGTTAAACAATCCTTTAATAGTGTAGATTATGTGGGTAATAACCGCTTTGTTTTCAACATAAAAGGGAGCGATTACAGACTGGTTGCCATAATTTCATTCAATGCTAAAAAAGTTTACATTCGCTTTATAGGCACACACTCAGAATACAGTAAGATTAAAGATATTAAAAACATTTAGCCGTGATACAAACAGAAAAAGAATACAACGCTATTGTAGAGCGTGTTGAAACACTTCTGCAAGATACCAACAACATTGAAAACATAGAAGCTAAAGGTTATATTGAATTAAACCTATTATCTGACCTTGTAGCAGATTATGAGGAACGAACGTATCCTGTTCAAAAACCCGCATTGGTTGATGTTATAAAATTGCGAATGGCAGAAATGGGTTTGAACCAAAAACGCCTGTCTGAACTTTTAGGAGTAAGCACTTCAAGAGTGAGCGAATACCTTAACGGAAAAAGCGAACCACCTTTAAATGTCGCAAGGGAAATAAGTAGGAAATTAAGCATTGATGCATCAATTGTTTTGGGGGTTTAATATCTTAAACATATTGTGTATAAAGGTTTGTAGAAATAGATTGTTAGATAGTATTATTTTTTTCAGTATTCTGGTTGAGGGAATAACTTTTAAAGGTTATCATAAAACTAATAGAAGTGAATTTTCCCGTGAAAAGTTTGACTTTTTTTCAGAAAATAATAAGGCTGTCTAAAAAAGAGGTGTTTAAATCATATGATAATTATAATAACATTTTTTTAAAATGAGATTTTTACTTAAGTCATTTTTGATTTTTTTCTTTTTTGCAAACGTTTCTTGTGGGGTAAAAAAATCTTTTAGAGATGATGCAAGTTTATTAATTTATAAAGCTTCTTATTTTGATTCAAATATCTCTTCACATCCATATTATAAATTGAAGTTTTATGTAAATTTACAAGAAAACTACAAAAAAGTAACATACCCATCTTTGGATGCTTTGTACCCAAATTGTGGCGAAGAAAACAAAAAAGATGAGTTTGATTATACCCAAGAAATTGAATCTTGGGCAGATATTCTTTCTTTAAAAATCAAGTATCCCTTATTTATTTTAGAAAATGAAAAAGGAGATTTGAAGTATTTCAAAAACTATAAAAATGATGTTGATAAAAACACCTATAAGGGTTTAAAAATCTACAGAAACAAACAACTTTCCCCTGATTGCATGTTTTTGTCTCAACAAATTTCTTCAAGAAGAACAGGTAGAGTTAATAATATAAAATTAGAGGCTGGGGAACACTTTTTTGGAAGTATTCCAATATATTTAATTGATTTAAAAATAAAAGATTCAGATTCATTGACAAGATTACATTATGTTACCGATAAACATATATTTTCATCAAACTGGATTGAGTGGTAATAAGTGTTTTTATTAAAATATATCTGAACTTTCCAATATAAATTTGTATTGTGTGAGCCTCGATATTAAAAGAAAGAAGGAAAGTTGAGGTTTTAAATTTTTATAATAATAGAACCTTAATAGGTTTGGAGCCTGCCAATTTTCAGCGAAATATCTTAAACTTTTTTATCTTTATAATAGCTTAAATCATAAATGGTATTCAATGAAAAATGAATTGACCATACCCGATGAAATCATTACCAGTAAAATTTTCTATATAAGAAATCAAAAGGTAATGCTGGATAGTCATTTGGCAGAGCTTTATCAAGTTGAAACTAAACGGCTAAACGAACAAGTAAAGAGAAATATGAATCGCTTTCCAGAGGATTTTATGTTCCAATTAACAAATGATGAATGGAAAAACTTGAAGTCGCAAAATGCGACCTCAAATTGGGGAGGACGACGTAGTATTCCTTTTGTATTTACAGAATTTGGGATTTTAATGCTATCAAGTGTCCTAAATAGCGACAGAGCAATAGCTGTAAACATTAGAATCATTAGGGTGTTTACCAAAATCAGAGAAATGCTTACAGACAATCTTTCCCTTAAATTGGAAATTGAAGAAATTAAAAAGAAACTTTCTAATCATAGTAAAAATATCGAATTGGTATTTAATTATATCGATGAGCTTATTGATAAAAAAGAAAACTCACAACCAAGACCGAAAATTGGGTATAAAAGAAAGTAAAGAAATTCTAAACCACATTCACCTCTGCCTCAATGGCAATACCAAAGCGTTCCAAAACAGTTTCTTTTATTTTTCTTGAATGTTGCAGAATTTCAGTTCCCGTGGCGTTGCGATAATCAACTAAAAATGCTTGTTTAGGGTTCGGTAAAAATAATGAAAGCCCTTGTGGTAGGCTTTATTATTCTTATAATGAGAGTTTATTTAAATCTTGATAATTATTCCAAAAACGGAGTAGTTCAATAGAGTTGTTTTCGATGCGATACTACAATGTGATTTGTGGAACAACAGGTACCTGAAACGTATTTAAATAATCTGTGGGTTTAACCCGGTTTATGCATTAGAAAATCTATTCCGGCTTGAAACTACTGCAAAATATACCGTTTCACTTTGTTTTTTAATTTAACCGTAGCGGTGCTATGCTGAAATCAAGAAAACAACATATTTTATTGTATTTTCAACCCTCATAACGAAGTTCTAATACATAATCCGGGTTTAAAACTTACGTTTCCCTTTTTGAGTAATTCAATAAGTTCATTGGTTTTATCCATGAAATTATAAACTTCTGCAAGTGTCCATTCTTTTTCTAGATATTCGATGTTGTTCCAATAATCATTTTTAGCAAGTTCAGACCAAAAAATCACCATTAGGAATTAACTGTTAAAAAGATGAGGAAAACGTTTTTTAGTTTCTTCCATCACAGTGTTATGTTCAATGGTTCCTTTTGTTTCTATGGAAGTTATAGCTTGATCAATTGCTTTTTTTTGCTCACCAGATAGTGTGTTGGCTTTTTCCTTAGAAATCTCAAATTTTATTTTTAAGGCTTTCATAAAAGCTTTCACAGCTTCAATTTGAGCATCATCTTTTGGGTGTAAAGTTATGTTTACTGTTGCCATAATTTAGATTTAAAGAAATTTAAAATTACAAAAAGAAAAGCAATTTTCCTTTAAAAAAAACCTAAACCACATTCACCTCTGCCTCAATGGCAATCCCAAAACGTTCCAAAACAGTTTCTTTAATTTTCCTTGAAAGCTCCAAAATTTCAGCTCCTGTGGCGTTGCCATAATTAACGAGTACCAATGCTTGTTTTGTGTGAACACCGGCATCACCAAAGCGTTTGCCTTTAAAGCCTGTCTGCTCGATGAGCCAGCCGGCAGGTATTTTGTATTCGCTTTTTGAAACTTTGTAAAAAGGTGCTTCGGGAAATCGGGAACTAAACACCTCAAATGCGGCTTTATCAACCACCGGGTTTTTAAAAAAACTACCACTGTTGCCCAATTCTTTAGGGTCTGGTAATTTGGATTGCCTAATGGCAATCACCGCTTTTGAAACATCTTGAATTGTTGGTTTTTCAACATTCATTTTCAATAACTCTTCCTGAATAGCACCATAACCCACATTGATTTTATGATCTTTTTTAGTGAGTTTTAAAGTCACACTCGTGATGATGTAGTTGCCTTTTTCAGCGGTTTTGAACAACGAACTGCGGTAACCAAATTGACAGGCTTCCAAATCAAATGTTTTCATCTCATCGCTTTCAACGTGCATCGCTTCACAGGAAAGAAAAACATCTTTGAGTTCCACACCATAAGCTCCAATATTTTGAATGGGTGCTGCACCTGTATTCCCGGGAATTAGGGATAAGTTTTCAATCCCGCCATAATTGTTTTCAAGACAATATAAAACCAGTTGATGCCAGTTTTCACCGGCCATTATTTTGAGGTGAACGAAGTTATCATCCTCAAAATCAATAGAAATTCCTTTGAGGTTGATGTGAATCACTAAAGCTTCTATGTCTCTGGTGAGCAACATATTGCTGCCGCCACCCAAAATAAATTTATCCGGAAAACGAGAGTCTTTTAAAATTTCGCGCAACTCTTCAACCGAGTTGACTTCTGCAAAGTATTTCGCGTAAGCGGTTACACCAAAGGTGTTGTAGTGTTTTAAATTTTTATTTTCTACAATTTGTATCAAGCTTTATAGTGTTCAAGGGCTACTTTTAAAATGTTTACGGCGCTTTGCAAATCTTCTTTTTTAAGAACATAAGCGATACGCACCTGGTTTTTTCCGGCGCCGGGGGTGGAGTAAAATCCGGCGGCGGGGGCGACCATGACAGTTTCGTTATTGTGTTCAAACTCTTCCAGTAACCAGCGGGCAAAATCATCGGCGTCTTCAATGGGCAATTCAGCAATGCAATAAAAGGCGCCACCGGGGTTTGCTACTTTCACATTGGGAATTTTTCTAAGTTCAGAAACCAGTAAATCCCTGCGGGATGTGTATTCAGCACTGACGGCATCAAAATAAGACTGCGGGGTTTCCAAAGCCGCTTCACTGGCAATTTGTGCAAATGTTGGCGGACTCAAGCGCGCTTGTGCAAATTTCATGGCTGTGGCCATAATTTCTTTGTTTTTTGAGACGATGCAACCAATACGTGCTCCACACATACTGTATCTTTTAGAAACCGAATCAATCACAATAGCATGCTCATCAATACCGGGAACAGCCAATATAGAATGATGCTTCTTGCCGTCATAGGCAAATTCTCTATACACTTCATCGGCTATTAAAAACAAGTCGTGTTTTTTAACCAAAGCGGCAAGTTGGTCAATTTCTTTTTTGGTATATAAATATCCGGTTGGGTTTCCAGGATTGCAAATTAGAATAGCTTTAGTTTTTGGCGAAATGAGTTTTTCAAATTCAGAAACCGGTGGCAAACCAAAATTGTTTTCTATATTAGAAATTACCGGAACTACTTTTACGCCACTGGCGGTTGCAAATCCGTTGTAATTGGCATAAAACGGCTCTGGGATAATTATTTCATCATCGGCGTCGGCAATGCTTCCCATGGCAAAAAGGAGTGCCTCAGAACCACCTGTGGTGACAATAATATTTTCAGAATTGATGCAGGGTTCTATGGTTTTATAGTAGGTTGCCAACTTTTTTCTATAACTTTCAAAACCGGCAGAGTGGCTGTAAGACAAAACAGAGATGTCGTTGTTTTTAATGGCATTTAAAGCAACCTCAGGAGTTTTGATATCGGGTTGACCTATGTTGAGATAATAGATTTTTCTACCTCTTTGTTCTGCTAAATCGGCATAAGGAACTAACTTTCTTATAGGCGACTCTGGCATTAACTTTCCTTTATTAGAAATTTGTGGCATTTTGTTGTAATTTTAGCTTACAAAGTTGCAAAATATAATTAAGATTTCCTCAAAGAATTCTTTAAGATTGTATTAAAAAGCACCCCATTGAATCGAAAATAACACGACGTGAATTATAAGTATATACAGATCCTTTTTACCCTTTTTTTTCTGATAAGCACTATGCTTTGGAGTCAGGGAAATTTTGAGTTTTCTAAAAATAAAGTCCGCGATAAAGTCAATTTCAAACTCATCAACAACTTGATTTTAGTACCCGTAAAAGTAAACGATGTCCCTTTAACTTTTTTACTGGACACAGGAGCTTCCTCAACGGTCATTTTTAGTTTTGAGGCCACAGATTCTATTGAGTTATTTAACTATCAAGTCATCAAATTGAGAGGTCTTGGAAAAGGAGAACCGGTTGACGCACTCAAATCTGAAGGAAATACCATCCAAATTGGTAAAGCAACAAGTACCAATCAAACGATTTATGTGGTATTTGATGGAGCGTTGAGCTTTTCTTCCCGTTTGGGCTATCCTGTTCACGGGATTATTGGTGCTGATTTTTTAAAAGATTTTGTAGTTGAAATCAACAATTCCAGGGAACGAATGCGCTTTACCTTACCGGAACATTTCAAGAAAAGAAACTGTCGTAAATGTGTTGAGAAAGAACTTACAATCTACAAAAACAAACCTTATTTATCCGCTCAATTTAAGGAAAATGACACCTTGAAAGAAGTCAATTTGTTAATTGATTCGGGCTCAGGTGATGGTTTGTGGTTGTTTGAAAACAGTGAGGAGGGAATTCACGTGCCTGATGATGCATTTGGTGATTATCTGGGATTGGGAATCAATGGAAACATCTATGGAAAGCGCTCAAAAGTAGATGGATTTGTTTTAGGTCACTATGAATTGGAACAGGTGAATACATCTTATCCTGATATTGAGTTTTTGGATGTCATAGAAGATTTAGGTAACAGGAATGGTAGCCTTGGCGGCGAAATTTTAAAACGTTTCAACTGGACTATTGATTATAAAAATGCGCTTTTAACTTTAAAGAAAAACAGATATTTTAAGGATCCTTTTCATTACAACATGAGTGGGCTCACACTGCAGCACGGTGGTTTTGCACTCGTTCAAGAAAGAAGCGGAGTAAGCCCTGATGCGTATAAGTTAAATCAAAATGAAACATTCAATGTGTTTAATTTAAATTTGAGTACCCGGGTAGCATTACAGCTCAAACAACTTTTTGAAGTCATTGAAGTTAGGGAAAATTCACCGGCATTTCTGGCAGGTGTGAGGGTGGGAGATGAAATACTGGAAGTCAACAGAAAACCGGCATACCAATACACCCTCAATGAACTCAATCAATTGTTTTACAGTAAAGAAGGAAAAATGATTCGGATGAAAATTTTGAGAAACGGTGTAGAACAACAAGTAAGGTTTGAGTTGAAAGACATCCAATGAAAAAGTCCCCTTTGTGGAAGAGGACTTTAAATAAAATTATTAGAGTATTTTTTTTACCCTTTCACGGTACCTTTGATGCTCAGAGTTACTATAGGCTCATCAGCGTTTGAATACACACTTATAGATTTTCTGATTGGCCCCACTCGATTGGTATCATACTTCACTTCAATAACATCAGAATTACCGGGTTGGATGGGCCCTTTTGGTTTTTTGGGAACTGTACAACCACAAGTTGATTTTACATCTTCAATCACAAGTGGAGCATCCCCTGTATTTGTAAATTTAAAAGTTTTCAAACCATCTGAACCTTTTTGAATTTCTCCATAATCTATGGTAGTTTCTTCAAAACTTATTTTCGCCTGAGCTTGGGTGGCATAACCAATCAAGCCTACAAATAAAACTAAAACTAATTTTTTCATAATTTCTATAATTTAGAATTGCTAAAGTAAAACCTTTTTAAACTTCAAGCAAATTAAGTTATTCACTTTTATAATCTTGAAGTTATAACTACTTTTGCATACTATTTCAAAAATCAGACCAAAAAATGAGTATCTCTTCAAATTATGACGCAAAAGCCGTTGAGGACAAATGGTATGGCTACTGGATGGAAAATAAGTATTTTCATTCTACACCCAACGAGAAAACACCTTACACCATTGTCATTCCGCCACCCAATGTCACCGGCGTGCTGCATATGGGTCATATGTTGAATAATACCATTCAGGATGTTTTGATAAGAAGAGCACGTTTAAAGGGTTTTAACGCCTGCTGGGTTCCCGGTACAGACCACGCCTCCATCGCTACAGAGGCCAAAGTAGTTGCAAAACTAAAAGAAGAAGGCATCAATAAGGCCGATTTAAGCCGAGAGGAATTCCTCAAACACGCCTGGGAATGGACCGATAAACACGGCGGAATCATTCTTGAACAACTCAAAAAATTAGGCTGCTCCTGTGACTGGGACCGCACTAAGTTTACACTCGATGACGAAATGTCAGCCTCTGTTGTAAAATCATTTGTTGATTTGTATAACAAAGGACTCATTTATCGTGGCTTTAGAATGGTCAATTGGGACCCTGAAGCTCAAACCACCCTTTCTGACGAAGAGGTGATTTTTGAAGAACAACAAGGAAAACTTTACTACATAAAATATAAAGTTGTTGAAGATAACTCCCCTCCTTTGGAGGGGTTGGGGGAGGACTATTTAATAATCGCCACAACCCGTCCTGAAACCATTTTAGGTGATACCGCCATCTGTATCAACCCAAATGATGAGCGATTCACACATCTTAAAGGAAAAAAAGCCATCGTGCCCATTGCCAATCGCGTCATACCCATCATTGAAGATGACTATGTCGATATGGAATTTGGAACGGGCTGCTTGAAAGTTACTCCCGCTCACGATGAAAACGATAAAAATTTAGGCGACAAGCACCATCTGGAAATCATTGATATTTTAAACCCTAATGGCACATTGAATTCCTTTGGCTTGCATTATGAAGGCAAAGACCGTTTTGTGGTAAGAAAAGAAATTGCAGACGAACTTCAACAAAAAGGTCACCTTCTTAAAGTGGAAGATTATGTCAACAAAGTGGGCACCAGCGAGCGCACAAAGGCAGTTATTGAGCCCCGCTTGAGTGATCAGTGGTTTTTGAATATGGAAGAGCTGGTAAAACCTGCTATCAAAGCAGTACTTGAAACTGAAGAGGTTAAACTTTTCCCTAAAAAATTCAACAATACCTACCGCCACTGGTTGGAAAACATACGCGATTGGAACATCTCCCGTCAACTTTGGTGGGGACAGCAAATTCCGGCGTTTTATTATGGTGATGGTAAAGACGATTTTGTGGTAGCCGAAACTAGGGAAGAAGTCCTTTCGCTTGCGCGGAAAAAATCCGGAAATGAAAACCTTTCTGAAAATGAGTTGAAACAAGACCCGGATGCTCTGGATACCTGGTTTTCGTCCTGGCTATGGCCTATGAGCGTTTTTGGAGGGATTTTAGACCCTGAAAATAAAGAGTTCAAGTATTATTACCCAACAAACGATTTGGTTACCGGCCCTGATATTTTATTTTTCTGGGTTGCTAGAATGATTATTGCTGGCTATGAATACACCGGAAAGCGTCCGTTTGAAAATGTGTATCTAACCGGACTTGTGCGTGACAAACAAGGGCGAAAAATGTCAAAATCTCTCGGCAACTCTCCCGATGCGCTTGGATTGATAGACCAATATGGTGCCGATGGTGTGCGCGTAGGGCTTCTCTTAAGTGCCGCCGCCGGAAACGACTTGCTTTTTGATGAACAACTCTGCAATCAAGGGAAAGGTTTTGCCAACAAAATTTGGAATGCGTTCAGGCTTGCAAAAGGTTGGGAAGTCGCAGAAATTAAACAACCTGAATCTGCAGAAAAAGCAATTGCCTGGTACAACGCAAAACTGCAACACACGCTCATCGAAATTGAAGACAATTACAGCAAATACAGAATCAGTGATGCGTTGATGGCGACTTACAAACTAGTGTGGGATGATTTTTGCTCCTGGTTACTGGAAATGGTCAAACCCGCTTACGGTCAACCCATCGATAAAAAGACCTTTGATGCCGTGATTGAAGCACTGGAAAATAACCTGCGCTTGTTGCATCCTTTTATGCCGTTTTTAACCGAAGAAATTTGGCAAAATATTTCTGAAAGAACTCCGGAAGAAGCTCTGATTATCAATCACTGGCCCGAAACAAAATCTTTTGACAGTTCCTTGCTAACAGACTTTGAGATTGCTGCTGAAGTGATTTCAGGCATTCGAACTATTAGAAAAGAGAAAAATATTTCATTTAAAGACACCATCGACTTGGCGGTTCTTAATACGGAAGGTTTTACACAAAACCTTGATTCCATCATTGTAAAGCTTGGAAACATAAATACCTTGTCTTATGTTGATGATAAAGTAGCCGGCGCTTTGAGCTTTCGGGTAAAGTCTAATGAATATTTTATTCCGGTGGCGGGTGCTATTAATGTGGAAGAAGAAATTGAAAAGCTGGAAGCCGAACTCAAATACACTCAAGGCTTTTTAAAATCTGTTCAAGGAAAGTTAGCTAATGAGCGTTTTGTAAACAATGCACCTGAAGCTGTCATCGCTTCCGAAAGAAAAAAAGAAGCAGATGCACTGGCAAAAATTAATACTTTGAAGGAAAGTATTGCCGGGTTGCGGTAAATTTCCAGACAAATGAAATCGAAATAATTTTAATTCCATTTGTCAATCTTGGCCTTAAATTCACTCGCTTCAGTTAATCGACCATTTCTTGAGTCTTCCATTGATTCGTCTATTCGAGATTTAAATTCCTCAATTGTCATTGGTTTAAAATTTTCGTCCTCTGATATTTTGTTTTCCTTTTTCAAGATTTTTTCAAGTTGTGCAACTACTTCTTCACTCTGAATTTTTAAAAATTCTCGAATAAGTTCCAGTTTTCTAGTTTGTAAGTCCATTAGTATGCTTTTTATCAAAGATACAAAATTATAAATTCAGTAATTATTTTTCTTGGATTACCCAATTTTTATGCTTGTTGCCACAGGTTTAAACTATTTCACCTTGCTAAAAATCCGATAGGATTTTCCGAGTGAGCCAGTTGAAGCCATAGCTTATCGCCGGTGTTGCCACACGTATTTTTTTCAGAGTATGTTTTCGTATTCAAAAGTTGAAAAGTCTTTAAACAATAAGATGTTCTTATTGTCATTCCAATAATCATCAATTATTCTAAATTCTCCTTTTGGAAAACTAATTAGGTCTCCAGCTTTAAGAATTATTTTTCCGCCATATTCGCAAACACAAATTTTTCCTTTTACAGCTGTGGCATAAACAGTTACTTTTTCTTTATAATTATTTTTCCATTTTTTATTTATTACTTGTATTTGCTTTCTGTTATCTTTTACTAATTTTCTTAAGCCAGTTAAATATTCGCTATAATTTTCTGGGAATTTAAATTCCGTTTCCGTTGTCATTATGAATGGATATGAAACTTTTCCTGAACAGCAAGTTTCCAATTGATCACTTCCAAAAAATTCGTTTAGAAATAGAGAATAAATTTTAGGTTCTTTATATTCATCTACTTTTTCATATTTTTCTAATTCCGCAATCCAATAGTAAGAATAAATTATGTTTTTGTGCTGGCCTTTGTTACTACTCGATTCAAAAGTCAGAACCACAAATTCCTTTTCAGTCAGATTTTGAGTAAATCCGCTGAATGAAATTAGAAGTTGTATAATTAAAATTAATGTATTTTTCAATTTAAGAAAGGTTTTTTTATATGTGCTACAACACTAATATAACACCAACATTCACTAAAGATATTCTAAATTTTCATACTACCTCACCACAAACTTTATTTTTTGGTTCACATGTTCGTTTGAAATGGAGAGGATATACAAACCGCTGCTCACATTGATAGGGATCGTGGTTCTGTTTTCCAAAGTTTTGGTTTCTTTAAAAATCACTTTTCCGGTGAGGTCAACAATTTGAAGTTCGGCATTTTCCAAAGAACCCAGCAACACAAGTTGGTCATTGATGGGATTGTTTTCAAGCAGTAATCTTATAGGATTAAACGTTTCGGTTGAAAGTGGGTCTAAAAAGATTTCATCTCGTGCAAAATCAACGTTTTCCTGTGTCAATGTAATGTGTCGTTCATTGCTGTCAGGAATATAAAAAGCTTCAAAAACATCGACATCACTTTCGTTAACAGCGGCATACCAGTTGTTTGTGGTGGTGATTGCCAACGAACTTAAGGTGGGTATAAAATCAAATGCATCGATGTTGAGGTTGTCTAAAAAATCAAGCAAAATAGGGTTGTTGCCTGCGCCAGCTGCCAGACCGGCGATATCAAACTGCCCGCCGGGAGCACTGTCAAATCCTGCTGAGGAAGCGGGTGACATAGCAAAAGCTTCACTTTCGTCAACGGTTATCCAGACCACAATCAAAATTTGACTTCTTATTCGGCTAACTCTTATGGTTTGCGAAGCAGGGGGAGTAAAATACAATTCAATGAGTGCACGTGTGTTACCTGTGGGTCCATCGGGATAAAAGGTCCAGTCAATCACATTCATACCGGGTGTGCCTGTGGTTTCGCCATTACCGCTACCGTTGGAGATGGCAATATTTCTGGTGTCTTGAGGGTAACCCAAAGCATCGAGTTCGTTTTGAAAATCGGTTCTAAAATTGGGAGCACCTGTGGGTAAAACGATTGTGGGGTCAAACTCTACCGGGTCACCGGGCAACAAATGGCCGTCCAGATGGTCTAACAACATTTGACCTGCCGCCGGATTGCGTAAAAGACCGTTTACCAAATCCTGAAAAGCCACATCACCCACGGGACCAAAAGCGATATAGTTCAACAAATGCTGAAAACCAATGGGTACATTTGCCCCCAAATGAGGTGCGTCAAAAGATAACCAAAGGCGGGTATCGTGTTCAAGGCTGTTCTGTTCCATATAAGCAAGAGCATATCTTGAGATAAGTCCGCCCATACTGGGTCCAATAATAACGAGTTCTTCATCACCCACTTTTTGAGCGTTGATTTCGTTGATGAGTTCAACCAGGATAAAAGCATTTCGTTGAATAAAATCTGCACCGCCGTCGATGACTTCACTTCCATTTCGGGTATAAGTCGGAAAGTTTAAAATCACCACGTCATAGCCCAAATCTCTGGCTTCATCAGCCAGATTTTCTGTACCATTATTAAAGCTCATTAATTGATATACCGCGGTGATGTCACGCGTGTCTCCCGGGTCGAAACCGTCAATGAGTATGATGGGTTTATCAAGGATTCCATCGACATTATCAACAAAGATTTGAAATTCACCAGTCCCGGTGTAGGCCTGGCTTTCACCAAAACCTTGATAAGGAATTGTGGATTCAATGGGTTGAATGACGCCGGCATTTCGGGCGTTGTAATCAGCGGAACTTTTGGAGATATTGATGGAAGAATACAAAAGCAATTCTTCATTGTTTTCTAGAGTGATTTTGAACGTGATTGGTTTTTCTCCTTCAGAAGAAAAATAAACGGTTTTTGTTTGATTTGGTCTCAGATTTTCAAAACCTTGATTGTTAATATCAACAAGAATGTTTTGGATTTCAAATTCGGTAGTATTGAAAATCAGCGATTCCGGTAAGCTGAAAGTAACGCTAAGTCCTTTGTGGTTTTCAACCAGAGGAGCCCCTAAATGAACTTTATAGCTGTCAAAATGATGTCCTTGCAGCGGTTGGTTTAAATAAAGATTCCCTTCAGAATTGACACTTACAAAGCCTTCATCAAAAGCAGAAGTATTTAATTTTTGTATTTCTGAAATGACGATACTAACAGGCACTTGATTGTTCAAATAGGCCTGTTTTTTTAGTTCTTTTATGTTTTTGTAATCGGGAAATCTATTCAAATAATCTGCTCTGGAAAGTTCAGAGAGTGCTTGAGCCATTTTGTTTCCGGTGGCAAAAGATGTTTCAGAAGTTAAATTTGCTATTGGATACACACGGTCATACAGTATGCCTGAGTTGATTTGTGATTTGTCCAAAGAATTGAAAAAATCAGGTTGCAAATTTTGAGCTGAAACAAAAAGTGGGAAAAGAAGAACAGTTAAAAAGTATAGCTTTTTCATAAGTCGTATTTTTTAGATACCCGAATATAAGGATATTATATCAAATTTGAATTTATTTAACCCGGATTATGCATTAGAAAATCTATTCCGGCTTGAAACTACTGCAAAATATAACGTTGCACTTTGTTTTTTAATTTAACCGTAGCGATGCTATGCTGAAATTAAGAAAACAATATATTTTATTGTATTTTCAACCCTCATAACGAAGTTCTAATGCATAATCCGGGTTTAATATAAAAATGTCTGACTTTTAAAGCCAGACATTCGTCAAGAAATATATTTTTTGAATTAGAAAGAAACAGCAAGATTCATAGAGAATCCGGTATTTTCAGGAACCAGTCTGCAAACTCCTCCCACACAAATCAAACCGCCACGTTGACGGCCATAATTTAAGGCGAGCCTTGTTCTTCCTTTGGTGTAACTTCCGCCGACGTTGTAGTAGTGAATTTCATCCTCTCCTCCATAATTCCAGGAGTCTGTTACATAAACACCCAAACGTGGTGAGAAGTTGTATTCCAGCAAAGTTGCAGCCCAGTTTTTTCGGTCATCATCTGTCCACAAGTGTTGTAATTCAAAGCGCAGTGCTTTTCCATCACCAAGGCGATATGTGTGCTCCAGAACCGCGATATTTGCAAGGATATCATCAATAGCAAGTGGGCTTCCGTCTGTTATTCCTTTGTCGATTATGACGTTGTTGTATGTGTAAATTCCACTTAAATTTTCAGTCCATCTTTTTCTTATTTCAGTGGAAAACTCTCTGAAGTAGCGATCTCCATCCATCCCGATAAACTCTGATTTATATCCATTGTTTTCAACATCAAATTCAGCATCAAGTCCTGCCCAGTAGGCAAAATTCATACTTAGTTTTGTGCCATATTTTCCGCCAAGTGGGGTGTCTTTTTCGAAAGTGTAAAACCCGTCAATTTGAGCTCCCATCTCACCGGCTTGGGTTTGTGTTTCTGTCATGAGCAAGCGAGCCTGAGGATTGTAAACATAGATGTTTGTTAATTGATAATCGTGTTGTTTTGTAAGCCCGGGGACATAATTAATTAATTCTTGATTAAATTCATTTCCTTCTGCAAATCGGTCTGCATAAAAACTAAAGTTTTCAATGCGTCTTAAAGCAGCATTGATGCCAAGTCCTCTTTGAGAGTAGCCTAAATTCAATAAAATAGCCGAACCTTTGTAAAGTTCTTCATTGTTTGTGATGGCGCCTTCATTGACCAAAACGTCCGGTTCTTTATGAATCGCTTCAAAGCCGGCTGTAAAGCTTTTGTATAACAAGTCAATTCTTCCTGAATAGGCATTAACAGCAGAGGGTATATTTAAACTACCAAGATTATCCTGGTATCTGCCAACATAACTTCCTCCTAGGTCTAAAAATAAATCATCTACTTCCAGAACTTGACCTAGGTCTAAAATGGCATCAACACCTTGAGTTACTCCGGCTGAAGTCTCAAATCCGTTGCGCTGTTCGCCATAAACACCCATTAAATGCAGATAGTTTGTGGGGGAAAATTTAACTCTCACGCCTTTTAGGGCATTGTTTAAACCCAATTGCCTGTCTTCCCAGAATCTCATAATCAAACCACTGCCAAACTGTTCATAGATGTATCCTGCAGTGATATCAAGTGATTCATGTTTGAAATTAAGATAATAAGTGCCAATACCATTCCCTTCAAGATTGGGTGCATAGCCCAAAAGTGGAACAGGAAGGTAGGATTCATATTGAACGCCTGCTGTAAATTTTCCTAAATTATAGTTTAAAGTTAGATAATTGTTTGCACGAAAACGCTCCTGGGGTGCCAGAATATTTAAGCCTTCATCATCCTGAAGCCATTGTGAATTTGATTCAAATCCACCAAAAAAAATTCCGGAATCTTGAGATAGTAAAGCCTGAGTGGAGAATATGCAAAAAATTGCCACCAATAATTTTTTCATAGTAAGTTTTTTTGTTAGTTTTTTTTGGTGATTATTTGGAGTTTTTCACCACTTTATCATACAACTCATCTTCTGCACCGGGAGTATATCCTGAATGTCTGTAAAGAATTTTATTGTTTTTGACAACCATTGTTAAAGGAACTGTAGCGGCGCCTAGTACTCTTCTTAAGTCATTGTTAGTGTCGAGTAAAAACTCATAATCCCAACTCTTTCCGTTGATCATAGGTCTCACTCTTCTAACGCTTCTGGCATCATCAACAGAGATTGCATAAAGTTTTACATTGGTTTCATCCTTCCATTGCTCCCATACTTCACTAATGGCGTCGAGTTCATTAATGCAGGGAACACACCAAGTGGCCCATAAAGAAACGATTACAACTTGATCGTTTTTTGAAATATCCTGAATTTTTACATCTGTTCCGTCAAGATTTTTTAAAGTCATATCAGGAAGCTCGTTTTGAGCAAAAGAATTTAGAAAAAAGAAGGTAACAAAAAGGGAAAATAGAAGTTTCATAGTTTAGGATTTTATTAAAATTGAAGGACAATATTAACGATATAAAATTTAAAATTTAAATAAAATCAAAATTTTATTTGGAAATTAAATTAATAATTCCACGATGAATGTTGTTAAATTTTCTCTAATTTATTTATAAAATATTATATTTGAAGACTAATATAACTATGAAAAAACTTAAAATCTAACAATCATGAAAAAAAAAATACCCTTATTAGTTACTTTATTATTTGTTGCCCTTCCTTTATTTAGCCAAACAATAGTAAGCACAGACCCCGAAAACAGAAAAGCAATACTTGAGGAATTCACAGGTATAAATTGTGTTTTTTGCCCTCAGGGACATGCCATAGCAAATGCTATAAAAGCCAATAACCCTGATGACTTTTTTGTCATCAACATACATCAAGGGGGATTTGCAAATCCCGGTGCCGGTCAACCTGATTTTAGAACTCCATTTGGAAACGCAATTGTTAATCAATCCTATTCCGGTGGTGGATTTGGTTATCCATCAGGTACAGTAAATCGTCAAAATTTTCCCGGAAGGGAGATGACTGCACCCGGAACAACAGCTATGGGAAGAAACTTTTGGACAATTTCTTCAAATGAGACAATCGCTGAATCTTCATACGTTAATGTAGGTGTCGAAGCAGAAATTGACATCAATACGCGAGAATTAACAGTTCACGTTGAAGCATACTACACAGGTGATAGCCCACAAGCAACTAACAAACTAAATGTAGCCTTATTGCAGAACAATACACTAGGTCCACAAACCGGTGGTAATATGGGTAATAATTATGTGCATATGCACAGACTGGTTCATTTGTTAACAGGACAATGGGGTGTTGATATCAACACAACTACTACAGGTAGTTTTGTGGATGAAACTTTTACCTATACAATCCCAAACGATTATAACGGAGTTCCGGTTGATTTTTTTGAAGCTGAACTAGAGCTTGTGGTTTTCATAACAGAAACACAACAAGTTATTGCAAGCGGTAATGGAGCCTATTCTTCTTACACAGGTTTAGCAAATGCCAATGACATCAGAATCAACGAGATTAGCGAAATAACAGATCAATGTACTAATGTTGTTACTCCAACAATTAAAGTTCAAAACATTGGCTCTAATGATGCAACTTCACTTACAATCGAATATTCTGTAAATGGAGGTGCGGTTCAAACTTATGAATGGGTAGGGCAGCTTAACTCAGTTTCATCTCAAACTATTGAATTACCTGAAATTGAATATGATTTGCAGGCTAATAATACCATAACAGTTACCTTACCAAATGATGATGATAATTCAAACAATGAAATGACACTTGATTTTGATCAAGCAATTGAAAGTAACTATGAATTGGACTTAACTATTCAAACTGATAACTGGGGTAGCGAAGTGAGATGGAATATTAAAAACATTGATGGACAAACCATCATCCAAGGAGGTCCTTATGGTAACAATCAAACGATCAACGTAGAAATTGAATTACCAAATAATTGTTTCACTTTTAATCTTATAGATACTTTTGGAGATGGAGGCGGTCCAGTATCTCTTGTTGATACAGAAGGACTAACCATTTATTCTACATCAGGGAATTATGGTTCAGGAGATTCAAAAAACTTTTCAGTTGCTAACAGTCCGCTTTCGCTTTACGAAAACGATACTATGGCTGTGTTAATTTACCCAAATCCAACAAGCGGTATTCTTAATGTTCAAACCAAAAATAATTTGGACATCACTATATTTGATTTAACCGGAAAACAGGTCTTCAATACATCTGATGTTTCAAGCGGAAATCAAATTGACTTGAGTGCTCTTAATACAGGTTTATACCTTGTCAAAATGAATGATGGTTTAAATGTGTCAACCCAAAAATTAATTATTAAATAAACTTTCCCCGGGAGGTCTTTTCGGCCTCCCCTTTTTTTAAAATTACTACTATGAAAAAGATATCTTTATTACTTGTTTTTTTACTTTTAACAACATTTTCATTTGCTCAATTTAATGTAACAGACTATGATGATGTCCCAATTTTAGATGGAGACATACGTGCATTTAATTCTACTGTAGAATCTGAAGCAACCTTATACTTCTGGATTAATAATGAATCTCAAACAGATGATATTTTCGTTAGAATAAAATTAGAGTCCATTACAAATGGAGATGGTAGTGCTTATCAGTTTTGTTTTGCAACGCTTTGTATTTTTGACGTACAAGAGGGAGAGACCTATCCTGTCTCCGGAGGACCTGTAACCATTCCTGCTGGGGGTACAAATGCTGAATTTGATAAATTTTTTAATGAAAATGAAGGTGACGGGACTAATTACCCAATGGATTTTGTTTGGAAATTTTTCCAGGTAGATGGAGATGATAATGAAATAGGTGAATCAATAACTTTTACGTATCGTTATGACCCAAACTTGAGTGTTTCAGACTATGAAAACAATTTTGGTGTAACATTACAGAACACTATATCATCAGATTTTCTCAATATTGAGTCTCTAAACAGCTTAAATTTTGAAATACTATCTCTAAATGGTCAGTTAATCAACAATGGGCAACTAGAATCTGGATTGAATAAAATCACTACTTCAAATTTAAACAGCGGTCTTTATTTTATTAGAATTTCAGAGGGTAACAACACAGCAACATTAAAATTTGTTGTTAAATAAATTTAGAATAAAAACAATGAAATTTATAATTAAAGGATTTCTATTAGGCTTATTTTCATTGCTTGTTGTTGCCTGCAGTGCAGATTACCTGGGGAATAGAGCAAACACACTATCTTCAATCACCATTAAGGCAAATGTTGAAAACACAACTATAGGGATTGATCAAACTTTAGAATTTACTGTAGAAGGTGATGACGGTGAGGATTATACTTCTCAAAGCGTCATTTCAGTTAATGGAGAACCCATTGAGGGAAATACATTTTCATTCGCAGAAAGTGGTGAATATGAGTTTACTGCAACTTATTTGGAATTTAACAGCAACCCGCTCTTGTTTAATGTAGTTACAGAAAGATTTCTCACTATTGACAAATCTAAAGCATTACGCAACCAAACAGTTCAATTTAAACTTCTAAATCCTGACGGAACTGATGCTACCGATGAAGCTCAATTTTATGTTGATGATAATCTCATTGAAGGCACCAGCTATACAACCGACATAGCAGGAGTTTATAGCGTTTATGCAGTTTATGATAATGGTATAAGCCAAACAGACGAATCTACCTTTGAAGTTTTTATACCAAAAAGAAAAATTGTTTATGAAGACTATACAGGTGCCTGGTGTGGCTGGTGTGTGAGAGTTACCAATGCGGTAAGATTGCTTAAAGAACAATCTGATGATGTCGTTGTGGTGGCAATTCATAACAATGATGTAATGGCTTTTGAGGGTGAAAGCCAATTAGCAAACCAGTTTGGTGTTTCTGGATATCCCACTGCAAAAATCAATAGGACACTCACAGCTCCAAATCCGGAAGATGGTGCTTCGTCAATCGATTTGGCTTTGACTCATGCAGGTGAAGAAACCGATTTGAGTATAGCAGTTAACACCACTTTGAATGGAGACAACCTAAATGTGGTGGTGAAATTAATTTCTGAAAATGCAATCCCCGCAACAAACAAACTTGTTGTCTATGTCTATCAAAATGGTTTGATTTTTCCTCAGACAAATTATTATGTCAATACGCCGAGTAGTCCATACTATCAGATGGGTAACCCCATTCCGGATTTTGTCCACGATGATGTTTTGGAAGCCTCATTAACTACAAATGTTTTAGGAGAATCCATCCCTTCAACAAATGCTTTTGAAGTCTATTCCAGAACATTTTCTGCTATAAACCTTTCTCAATTTGCCCACACAGAATCACCAAATACGTATGATCCAACTCGTTTTGGAGTAGCTGTTTATGTAGTTGATGAAAACAACAATGCACTAAATGCCCAGCATGTAAAAGCGGGGCAGAGCGTGAATTTTGAGTAAGTAATTATTATTAAATACTAAATAAAAAGCGCCTTGCATTCACAAGACGCTTTTTTATTATCTAATATCTATTGTCTAAAATCTAATATCTACTTCTCACCTAAAAATGGATAGCGATAATCCACCGGAGTCACAAACGTTTCTTTTACCATTCTGGGAGATACCCATCTCAACAAATTGAGTTTTGAGCCTGCTTTGTCATTGGTTCCCGAAGCACGTGCTCCTCCAAACGGCTGCTGCCCAACAACTGCACCTGTGGGCTTGTCGTTTATATAGAAGTTACCTGCGGCGTTTTCAAGAATGTCAACAGCGGTTTCCAAAGCATAACGGTCTTCGCTAAAAACAGCTCCTGTGAGTGCATATTCAGAAGTTCCGTCAACAAGGTGAAGTGTTTCTTCCCATTTTTCATCTTCATAAACATAAATTGTTACAACGGGCCCAAACAACTCAGTACACATGGTGGTGTATTTAGGATCTTCAGTGAGTATGACCGTGGGTTCAATAAAATACCCTATCGATTTGTCATAGTTACCGCCCACAACAATTTCTGCATTGTTGTCTTTTTTAGCTTGGTCGATATAGCTCGCAAGCTTGTCAAAAGAGCCTTCGTGAATCACTGCTGTGATGAAGTTGCTCATATCTTCAGGTGAGCCCATTTTGAACGACTTTAGATCTTTTATCACTTGTTTTTTAACAGCAGGCCATAAACTTTTAGGAATGTAACATCTTGAGGCTGCAGAACATTTTTGACCTTGAAATTCAAAAGCTCCTCTCGAAATTGCTGTAGCAACCTGAATAGGGTCTGAAGATTTGTGAGCAACGATGAAATCTTTACCGCCTGTTTCACCAACAATACGTGGATAGGTCTTATAATTATCTATATTGTTGCCTATTTGTTTCCAAAGCATTTTAAATACATCTGTCGAACCGGTGAAGTGCAATCCTGAAAAATCAGGGCTGCTTAGGATTTCGTTGGTAATCATTACGGGGTCACCCATCACGACATTAATCACACCGTCTGGTACACCGGCTTCTTTGAATACATCCATAATGACTTTTGCAGAATATACTTGGCTGTCACTGGGTTTCCAGATTGCTACATTTCCCATAAGTGCAGCACTTGACGGCAAGTTTCCGGCTATAGCTGTAAAGTTAAAAGGTGTTATTGCATAAATAAAACCTTCAAGCGGGCGGTATTCAAGTCGGTTCCACGCTCCTGAAGTTGACTCGGGCTGCTCGGCATAAATTTCAGTCATATACTGTACATTATACCTTAAAAAGTCGATGAGCTCACAGGCGGCATCAATTTCAGCTTGATAAATATTTTTTGATTGCCCCAACATAGTGGCGGCGTTTATTTTAGCTCTGTAAGGTCCGGCAATGAGTTCGGCAGCTCTCAGGAAAATTCCGGCGCGTTGTTGCCAAGGCATTTTTGACCATTTTTTTCGGGCTTCAAGTGCGGTTGCAATGGCTTCTTGAACATTCTTTTTTTCAGCTTTATGATAGGTGCCTAAACTGTGTTTGTGATCGTGAGGAGGAGACATCGTGGAAGTGTTTCCTGTGCGCACTTCCTTGCCATTAATATATAAAGGCACTTCAACAGAGCTGTTATACATTGTTTTATAAGTTTTTAAAACCTCTTCCCTTTCGGGGGAACCCGGTGCATAGCTTCTTACAGGTTCATTTACCGCGATTGGAACTTTATAAAATCCTTTTCCCATTTTGATCTATTTTATATTAATTTTTAATTGATTGCGAAGGTACAAATTTTTAAAGAGTCTCTTAAAAATCGTCTTTACTTCTTTCCTGAAATTTTGTAAGTTGTATGGCAAATTTAGGACATTAAATTTATGTGTACAGTAACATTTATTGCAAAAGGGAATGATGATTTTATATTGACATCAAATCGCGATGAGCTCCCGGAAAGAAAAACGCTACCACCCGAAGTCTATGAGGAAGAAGGTGTTAAACTGGTTTACCCAAAAGATGCCGTTGCCGGAGGAACCTGGATTGGTTTAAGCAAAAAAAACCGACTAATTAATCTACTAAATGGAGGTTTTGAGCCTCACACTAGAAAACCTCATTACAGAATGAGTCGCGGATTGGTTGTCAAACAGCTTTTGACTGCAGAGGATGCTGTTTTGAAAATCAAGCATTTTGATTTTGAGGATATTGAACCATTTACTATTATTTTAGTTGACTGGAGTTCATCTTTAAAATTGTATCGATTGGTATGGGACGGAGTTAAAAAGCATTTTAAAGAATTGAATTTGGGTACTCATATTTGGAGTTCCTCACCGCTGTATTCTCCCAAAATGAAAACCAAACGCGAACAATGGCTTTTAGACTTTTTAGACAACAAGGAGACAAGTGCTGAGCGTTTGTTAGAGTTTCATCACAATGCAGGGGAGGGGAATAAGGAAATTGATTTGCAAATGGATCGATGCTTTATCAAAACCGTGAGTATAACTCAAATTGTAAAGAATAAAAATCGGGTACAAATGACTTATGAAGATTTAAAGTCCGGGAAAATAAATAGCATTGAATTATAGACTAATTCATTGCAAAAGGAGCACTTAATCTGAATGATGGGACTTTAACTTTAAAACGTCTGGTTGTCGTAAAATTAATCATTGTAAAATAACCGCGCATAGCACCAAAAGGGGAAAACAATAAACAACCCGAACTGTAAGTGTATGAATCTCCCGGTTTTATAACCGGTTTTTTACCCACAACACCTTCACCAAAAACAACCTGATTGTAACTCAGAGCATCTTTGATTTTCCAATATCTTGAAGTGAGTTGGACAAGATCTTTACTTTGATTTTCAATGGTTATCTGGTACTTAAAGGCAAAGTGCATTTTATTGTTTTTATAAAACGTGCCTTCGAAGTTAGTTTCGACAGAAATTTTTATTCCTTTTGTAACTTGTTGTACCATAATTTAATAAACCGAAAATGATAAAAGTGCATATCCTATTGCGGCGAAAGTAGCTAAGATACTAAATAAAGTGTTTAAAATCATAAATTTAACGATTGTTTTAAATCTGCCTTGTTCATAAAAATGACGCATAGCTTTGTATAAATAGAATAAAAATACAAACATTGCTAAAGAGGTAAATAGCGAGGTCTTTAAAAAATAATCCAAAATCAATGTAATTGTTAAAAACACAAAGAGTAAACTCTGAACATGAAATGCAAAAATCAAATGCTCCATATAGGTAAACCTGTTTTTTCTAATGTAGAGTAGTTTGATGAAAAGAGCAAAAAAAGGCATAAAGAGAAAGATCACAATGGGTAATTTTGAAATAAAATAACTATAGGCAACATCAGGGTTTTCCTTGAAAAAATGAAAATCAATTACTTTTTTATAGAGCCACTTGTTTGATGCATTGTTTTCATGACCAATTTGTGCTAAGGCCTGAGGTGGACTTAAAGTTTTATTTTCTGAATAAAAATCACTGTAAATGTCAATTCTTTTTCCAAATCGCTCCCAACGGTTCATGCTGTCCAATTCTTTTTCTGTATGATACACAACAGGGTACTTTTTGAAGGCATCTGCTGAGGGCACATATTTCTTGGATAAATCCAATTCAACACTATCAGCAATAATTTGATTTTCACGAAAAACCTCATTTATAATTTTTGCTGTTTCAGGATCATTTAGTGTTTTTATGTTTGAATCGTTTGAAGAGTTGTTTGAAAATGTGATGAGTTTATTATCATCACCCTCAGATGCTATTGAGTATTCTGAAATTTTACTCAATAAACCACTTAGTAGAAAAAACACAATACTCACGCTCAAGTAAAACCGAAACGGATTGGCATAGCGCATCCTTTTACCCTGAATGTACTCTTTTGAAATTTTTCCGGGCTTAAATACAAGTACTCTTAAAGTGAGCATGACACGACTATCGTAAGCAAACAAGCTTCCAAAAAACTCGTTAAATAGATCTTTGAAGTGAAGTTTTTTAGTGGAGTTGAGCTGTGAGCAATTAGGACAAAACCTATCACTTTTATCCAGTGGCTGATCACAATTGAGACATTTTTCTCCTCTGTATTGAAGAGAATTTTTACTGTTTTCTTTTGACGGAAGAATTGTTGCTACAAAAACAGATAATTTGTCCAACATAGGTGTCGATGGGTATATCTTTTACTTATCAATTGCAAGTTTTTAGTTGTTTGTAATGTTTACAGAATTGTTTGAGCCCACACCAATGATTCTGTCAAACCTGCCGCCCAAATCTCTGTAATAAACCACAACCGTATAATCATTTTCGGTTTCATCAAAATTTCCACTTATGGCTCCTTGATTTATGTTGCCATCTCTATCTTTAATGACATATTTATAATTATAAAACCCTTGTTTAAATAAATATTTAAGCCTGTAAACATCATTATTAGTGTCATATGTCAATCGGGTAGAATCATCCAGAGTGTAATTGTTGAAGTTTCCGTAAACATGAATTTCTTCACCCTCTTTAAGGTCTTCATAATATTGAAGTGCAAAATGCACCCAAACATACTCAGCATCAATACTGGTTTTTTGACCTCTAACATTACGTACTACAAAATTGCCGTTTATGTCAGGATTGTAAGTATAAGGTCTGTCTTTTCTGGAAATATTGGTGTATAAATAATTGATAAAAGTATCCTCCATTTCAACCCTTCTAATGTTTACGGTAGCTCCCCTAACATCACTATTGTCAAAATTGAAAAATTCATTTCCACCCCAAAAGGACGCTTCCAAATCATACCGATAGACGAGTTCATTCCCTAAAGTGTACTGTGGCTTTAAATCTGAAATGGCATTGCTTAAATTACTGTTTTGTAGAACCAGTGTTTTTACATTTTGATTTGGATTAATTAAAGGTCCGCTTTGTGAATTTATAGTAAAATGAACAACTTGTTTTGTGTTTATATAATTCAGGTTTCTGGTTCGTTTGATTTCCACACCCACATTGGCAACATCTTCATACACCATAAATTTTCTTGAAAACTGTAAATTTCCCCGATCATCAAAAATACTAATCAGGTAATTTCCACTTTTTGTGATGCCTCGTGTGTCCCTGTTTGGAATATTCAGTACATAATGAGAATACATTTGCAAGGTGTTGAAGGAGTTCTCATAAAAATCGATGCGCACATCATCAAAGCCGTTGAGATATTCTCCTTTGGCAAGATTAGACGGTGTCCAGTCAAAATTAAAATGATCAATGGTGTAATAGTAATCACGTTCATCACCAATGATGTCATCAAAACTAAGCTGAAATCCTTCTCCTAATTTTAAAATAGGAAGTTGCGCTTGTGGAGTTTTTCCCTGAAATGCAATGGTTTTAATATGTTGAGAAGGTGATGCTTCTTTTACCTGACTAAAAGAAACAAAAGAAAATAACAAAAAAAATAGTGAAATAAATAGTTTCATCAGCGCCTGCTTTTGATTTTTTTAAAGAATGGTAAATATAAACATTTTTTAAACTTAGGACTTTGTTTTTTAATTGTAAGCCTATGTAATTTAGACTAATTATAAATAACAAATTTAGTTATTTTTAGTCTTAGAAATACGTCCTTAAATTTGTAAATTTGCACTCTTTTAAATTGGTATTTACCAATTTTATAAATATACAGAAAACTAAATACTGAAATCCTATGTCAAAAGACATTAGAATCAAAAAGGGGCTTGACATTAGACTTGTTGGTGAGTCTGATAAAGCGCTAACAAATGCACCTAGGTCCCGCACTTTCGTTATAAGACCCTCAGATTTTCATTTAATTACCCCAAAAATGGTTGTAAAAGAAGACGCTAAGCTTAAAGCAGGCGACGATCTTTTTTACCATCGTGAAAATGAAGCAATTAGGTTTGTTTCGCCTGTGAGCGGAACACTAACTGAAATTAAAAGAGGTGCAAAAAGAGTCATAACTCATATAGTTATTACAGCCGATACAGAGGACACTTACCGTGACTTAGGAAAACTTGATGTTGCCTCAGCAACTTCTGAAGCAATCAAAAACCGCTTGCTGGAATCAGGTTGCTGGCCATTTATCAAGCAACGTCCTTATGATGTGATTGCAAATCCAGACAAAACACCAAAGTCAATTTTTATTTCTGCACATGCCACGGCACCACTAGTAGCAGATTATGATTACACACTCAACGGAAAAGAGAAAGAACTTCAGGCTGCTGTAACTGCCCTGTCGAAACTTACAGATGGACAAGTTCACGTGGGTGTTGGAAAAAACAGTACTTCACAGTTTTTAAACCTGCAAGATATCACGATTCATAAAATTTCAGGACCACATCCTTCCGGAAATGTGGGAACACTCATCAACAAGATTGATCCTGTAAACAAAGGAGAAATTGTCTGGACTGTCACTCCGCAAGATTTAGTGATAATGGGAGAACTCTTATTAACAGGAAAATTCAATGCAGAGCGCATTGTTGCACTTTCCGGTTCCTCATTAAAAAACCCAAAATACTACCGCACCAAAGCCGGGGCTGAAGTTTCTACAATGGTTTATGATTCCGGTCTGAATGAAGAACACGTTCGTATGATAAGCGGCGGTGTTTTAACCGGAAAAAAAATCGAAGCAGACGGGCATTTAGGATTTTATGACAACACGATATCTGTAATTCCCGAAGGTGATGACTACGAATTTTTTGGATGGACCAAACCCGTTTTCAACAAAATTTCTATCACAAGAGCTTTGACATTTTCGTGGTTAACACCTAAGAAAAAATATGTTTTAAATACCAATACCAACGGCGAGCACCGCGCGTTTGTTCAAACCGGATTGTATGAGCAGGTTTTTCCACTTGATATTTACCCGCTGCAAACTTTAAAAGCGTGTATGGTTGAAGATCTAGACGTTATGGAAGAAATTGGCATGTATGAAGTAGCTCCTGAGGATTTTGCACTCACTGAATTTGTGTGTATTTCAAAACAACCCCACCAGGAAATTATTAGAAAAGGATTGGATCTTATGTACAAAGAAATAGGTTAAGCTATGAGTTTGAAAAATAAATTACACAATTTAAAAATGAAGTACAAAGGCACCAAAATGGCGCCTGCATTCAATGCACTCCACACGTTTTTGTACTTACCTAACGAAACTACCCACTCTGGAAGTCACGTTAGAGCAGCAGATGATTTAAAGCGAACAATGAATACAGTGATACTCGCTTTAGTTCCTTGTTTGATTTTTGGAATCTTCAATGCCGGGTATCAGCATTACTCGGCCATCAATGGTTTTCCGGAAACATTTTCTCTATTTGAGCACTTTATCAATTGGGAAAACTTCGTGCTTGGTGCTTGGACGGTTCTGCCACTCGTGATTGTTTCTTATGCAGTTGGATTGGGCGTGGAGTTTCTCTTTGCAGTCATAAAAGGTCACGAAGTTGAAGAGGGCTATTTGGTTACAGGAATGCTCGTCCCACTTATTGTTCCGATTGATACTCCATTGTGGATGCTCGCTGTTGCTGTCATCTTTGGTGTGGTTATCGGAAAAGAAGTCTTTGGAGGAACAGGTATGAATATCCTCAACCCGGCACTAACAATACGCGCCTTTTTATTCTTTGCTTACCCAACATGGATGAGTGGGGATAAAGTATGGGTGCACGGTGCTGTAGAGCGCGATGCACAAATAGCAGCCGGAGCCACAGACGTGAGTGCCATTTCAGGAGAAACTATTTTGGGAAGTTATGCTCAAAATCAAGAGGTAGCTTTTAGTTTATGGGATATGTTCTATGGATTCATACCCGGATCAGTGGGAGAAACTTCTACGATTTTAATACTTCTAGGAGGTCTGTTTTTGCTTTACACAAAAGTGGCAAGTTGGCGCATTATGGTGAGCTCTGTGATTGGTGCATTGGTGATGGGACTTATTTTCAACTGGATTGTAGACGCCGGCATCATTGCAGAAGGAAGTAAATTTTACGGATTGATGAGTGTTGCTTTTTGGGAACACCTAATCATTGGTGGTCTTGCCTTTGGTATAGTTTATATGGCCACAGATCCCGTTACCGGTTCACAAACCAGTAAAGGTAAATGGATTTATGGATTCTTTATAGGTTTTATCTCTGTTATGATCAGAGTGTTCAACCCAGCATATCCTGAAGGTGTATTCCTTGCAATACTCTTGATGAATGTTTTTGCACCCACAATTGACCATTACGTTATTAGAGGGAATATTAAGAAAAGAATGAAACGTTTAAAAGTTAAAACTGCATAATTATGGCTAAGAAAACTGATAATAATTTTTATACCATTGGATTTGCCATTGTCATGGTGGTTGTTGTAGGTTCACTTTTGGCGTTTGTAGCATCGTCATTAAAGCCACGAATTGTTGAAAATCAACGATATGAAAAACAACAAAACATTCTCTATGCGATGGGTGTTCATAACAATGAAGGCGATAATGATGTGAGCTTTATATCTACAGACAGAGTAGGAGAGGTTTTTGATACTTACATCACCAAACAATATTATGCTCAAGGTGATCAACTCATTGAAGATGATGAGGCTTATTTGATAGACCTTGCTAAGGAAGAGGCTGCAGCTAAAAACCCCAATTATCAAAAAAAATTACCAATTTTTATTGGTGAAAAAGATGGAGAGTCGGTTTATATTGTCCCGGTTACCGGAAAAGGACTTTGGGACGCTATATGGGGCTTCGTAGCTCTTGACTCAGAATATGTCATTCAAGGTGTTTATTTTGACCACAAAGCTGAAACTCCCGGTTTGGGAGCCAACATCAAAGAACGCTTCTTTATGGACGACTTTAAAGGTGAACACATTTTTGACCAAGATGGAACCTTTGAAGCAGTGGATGTTGCAAAAGGTAACAACGACCCACTTAATAATAATAAACAAGACAACGAAGTTGATGCCATAGCTGGTTCTACAATAACCGGAAATGGTGTTACAGCAATGCTTCGCACATACTTGAGAGAATATTTACCTCATTTAAAATCTTTAAATCAGTAAGAAATGGGATTATTAACAAAAAAAGACAAAGCCTTAATATTAGATCCTCTAACAGATAACAACCCCATTACTATTCAGGTATTGGGTATTTGTTCGGCACTGGCTATTACAGCTCAATTAAAAGCCTCTATCGTGATGGCTCTATCAGTGCTTTTTGTAATGGGAGTTGGAAATATTATAATCTCGCTCATGCGAAATATAATTCCTCAAAAAATCAGAATCATTGTGATGCTGGTTGTTGTGGCAACACTTGTTATTATTGTAGATCAGGTCTTAAAGGCTTTTTCATATGAATTAAGTAAACAGCTTTCTGTTTTTATCGGTTTGATTATAACAAACTGTATCATTATGGGACGCTTTGAAGCCTTTGCTCTTGGAAACGGAGTTTTTAGATCATTCCTTGACGGAATTGGAAATGCACTCGGTTATGGTGTTATTCTTATTATTGTGGGTTTCTTTAGAGAGCTTTTAGGTTCCGGAACACTTCTGGGAATACAGGTTTTGGGTGACCCAATCACAAAAACAGGATTGTATTCAATAGGTTATGAGAACAATGGGTTTATGTTGTTGTCTCCAATGGCACTTATTGTGGTGGGAATAATCATTTGGGTACAGCGCTCAAGAAATCCTGCACTAGTTGAAGAAAATTAAATTTAAAGTAGAAAAAGTTAAAGGTTTAAATAACCAGAATACATAAAAATATGGAGCATTTAGAATTATTTTTTAAATCGGTTTTTATAGACAATATGGTATTTGCTACATTCCTCGGAATGTGTTCATACCTTGCAGTCTCCAAAAAAGTTACCACGGCAGTTGGTCTAGGTTCTGCAGTTATCTTTGTACTGGGAATTACTGTTCCTCTCAACTGGTTATTGGACCAATACATATTACAACCGGGCGCACTTACTTGGTTGGGGCCGGAATATGCCTCTTATGATTTGAGTTTCCTTTCATTCATTATGTTTATTGCTACCATAGCAACAATGGTTCAGTTGGTAGAAATTGTAGTTGAAAAGTTCTTGCCTGCGTTGTATAACTCTTTGGGTATCTTTTTACCACTTATTGCCGTAAATTGTGCCATTCTTGGTGGATCTTTGTTTATGCAATCCAGACAAATTGCAAGTATTGATTTGGCTTTGAATTATGGACTAAGTTCCGGTTTTGGATTCTTTTTAGCGATCTTAACGATTGCAGCTATTCGTGAAAAAATACGCTACTCAAATGTTCCGCCTCCTTTAAGAGGATTGGGAATCACCTTTATCATCACCGGATTGATGGCCATTGGTTTTATGAGTTTTGGCGGGATGCTAACCGGAGGAGATGAAGCAGGTTCAGCAGATTCTGCTCAGGTTTTACGTTTAGATTCAAATTCTAATATTCAAGAAGGTGAAACTACAGCAGATTATCAAAATGCTGAAGATGCAGAAGTAGAAAGTACTTCAGAAGAAGTAACAGAAGAAAATACTCAAGAAGAAACAAATTAACGATATGATATTAGCAGCAAGTACCATAGGTGTCGTATTAGCAACCGTAGTAGCATTTTTAGTATTAATACTACTTTTAGTGGGAGTTTTAATTTTTGTAAAAGAAAAGCTTTCCCCATCCGGTCCCGTAAAAATCACCATTAATAACGAAAAAGTATTGGAAGTAGATTCCGGGAGTACTCTTTTAAACACGCTCAGTTCCGAAAAGATATTTTTACCATCAGCTTGTGGTGGAGGTGGAACGTGTATTCAGTGTGAATGTCACGTGCTTGAAGGTGGCGGTGAAGCTTTACCAACTGAGACACCACATTTTTCAAGAAAAGAACTAAAAGACGGCGCACGTTTGGCTTGTCAAGTTAAAGTCAAGCAAGATATGAACATCACAATACCAGAAGAAGTTTTTGGTATAAAAAAATGGGATGCTACTGTACTAAGAAACTACAACGTCGCCTCTTTTATTAAGGAATTTGTTGTTGAAATTCCTGAAGATATGGGCTATAAGGCAGGTGGTTATATTCAAATTGAAATTCCGCCTTGCGAAATCAAATACAGTGATATTGATATTACAGCACACCCTGAAGAACACGATAGGCCGGATAAATTTCAGGAAGAATGGGATAAATTCGACCTCTGGCCTTTGGTTATGAAAAATACTGAAACTGTTGAGCGTGCCTACTCAATGGCATCATACCCTGCAGAAGGACGTGAAATTATGCTCAACGTGCGTGTGGCAACGCCGCCCTGGGACAGAGCTAAAAACGGCTGGATGAATGTGAACCCCGGAATTGCATCAACTTTTATTTTCGCTCAAAAACCCGGTGACAAAGTAACAATTTCCGGTCCTTATGGAGAATTCTTTATCAACGAAAGTGAAGCCGAAATGCTTTATGTAGGCGGTGGAGCCGGTATGGCTCCAATGCGTTCGCACTTGTACCATCTTTTCCGTACATTAAAAACAGGAAGAAAAGTATCTTACTGGTATGGAGGTCGTTCTAAACGAGAATTGTTCTATATTGATCACTTTAAAAATCTTGAAAAAGACTTCCCAAATTTCAAATTTTATATGGCACTTTCTGAGCCAATGGAAGAAGATAACTGGAAAATAAAAGACGGTATCGATGGAGAAGGAGATGGTTTTATCGGATTTATTCACCAGGTCGTTATTGATAATTATCTAAGCAAACACGAAGAACCCGAAGAAATCGAATTGTATTTCTGTGGTCCTCCATTGATGAACCAGGCGGTTCAAAAAATGGGAGAAGATTTTGGAATCCCTGATGAGAACATCCGCTTTGATGACTTTGGAGGATAATCGTCCATAATACTATAAAAACCGATACCTTTAAAGTATCGGTTTTTTTATATCTGAATGAATACATAATTATTAATCAATAAAGATCACATATATAAATCAAATGTCTCTACCTCTCACAGAACAAGAAATGCACAACCTGGCGATGAACATCGTGGGTAAAGACCTGGAAGAACATGGCTTTGAATTTTTGGGTGTGAACTCTACTTTGAAAAAGAACCCGCAGTTTGTGGCACTCAAAGAAAAAATACTTCATTTTGTGATTGTAAGAGCGATTACGTTTCCTGATCCCGTGCAGGAATATGACCCTGCTTTTATGAAGAAAATGAAAGAACACGCAGATAAATTTGAAGCCAAAACTTATTATGCCGGTGTGGGTTTAGGCCACGGAACCGACTACCAACAACCCATCTTAAAAAATGAAGATTATACCGTTGTTTATAACGGCTTGCAAGAAATTACTTTTTAATACCATCCTTCAATCATAAATCATGAAAAAAATAGTTTTACTAAGTCTTGTTTTGCTTTTTATCGCTTGTAAAAGCGAAGATTCAAAGTCTGTCTTAATCCAAAATACCGGTGAGGCTTTTGGAACAACCTACAACATTCAATATGAAAGTAAAACCGACTATCACGATGATTTAAAAAAGGTGTTTGATGCAGTCAATCAATCGATGTCAACCTATATGCCTGCTTCAGATATCTCCAGAATCAATCAAGGAGATACGACTGTTGTGGTTGATGATTATTTTATCGAAGTTTTCAATACTTCAAAGAAACTCTGGCTTGCCACAAACGGCTCTTTTGATCCCACTGTGGGACCTTTAGTCAATGCGTATGGATTTGGACCCGATGGAACTTTAAAAGGCATAGACAGCGCTCAAATTGACAGCATTATGCAGTTTGTGGGTTTTGAAAAACTAAAGCTTAACTCTAGCAAGCAATTGATAAAGCAAGACCCCAGAACTTATATTGACTTCAATGCCATTGCAAAAGGCTATGCAATTGATTTACTGGGTAGCGTTTTGGATGAAAATAAGGTTGGAAACTACCTCATTGAAGTAGGTGGTGAACTTCTTGGAAAAGGAAAAAACAACCAAACTCAAAACAACTGGATTGTGGGCGTTGACGACCCCACCCAACAGCAAGAACGCACCCTCTTAAAAAAGTTAAAACTCATAGACCGCGCGATGGCAACTTCGGGAAATTACAGAAAAACCCGCATTGACCCCATCACCAAAGCAAAATATGTACACACCATCAATCCTAAAACCGGTTGGCCTCAAAAAAGCAATGTGTTAAGCGTCTCAGTACTCGCAGAAAACTGTATGCTCGCCGATGGCTATGCCACCGCATTTATGGTTATGGAACTGGAAGAAACACAAGCTTTTTTGGAAAATCATTCAGACCTGGATGTTTATATCATTTATACAGATGAAAATGGTGAGCTACAAGAATGGTTAACAGCAGGTTTTCAAGAAGTCGTTGTCGAATAAAAATAAACCCTCTCAGGGTTTTATCCCGACATTTCCAAATTTATAAAGTAATTTTTTTACTTTTTAATCACCGTTTTCACAACACTCGCTCCCTCTATGGACTCAATCAAAACAAAATACACCCCGGCTCTTAAAAACGATACATCAATGGCTTCAAAGCCCGACTCTATAGTTTTCAATGTTTTGCCCTCTACTTGGTAAAAGGTTACGGTTTTTATAGGGGTTTTACTTTTTATAGTCAAAAGATTATCAACCGGGTTGGGAGTTATAGTAAGCCCATTGAATACCATATCTTGAGCACTTAAGATGGTTTGGTTTTCTGTCCACCATATAATGAAAGGATTTACAGCTCCCTGAAAAACTGTATTGATTAAATCTATATCACCATCACCATCAATATCAATAGGAAAATTACCCCCAAAATTTAGAAGACCCGTAGTTGGGGGTTCTACAAAAATTGGAGGGCTAAAATTTCCTGCTCCGTCATTGATTTGATAATTGATTCCTCTATTAACTGTAGAAAAATAAACCACATCCATAGTCCCGTTATTATCAATATCTATAGGAAAAAGTGAAGCGTAATCAATTTCTGGATCTGTTGTGGGGTTTATTGTTTGCTTAGGACCAAAATTTCCCAAACCATCCAAATTTTCATACCAAAAAACACCGTCACTACTGTATGATGCTATGTCAAGGTCGCCATCGTTATCCATATCAATTAAGAACAAATTGATGTGATAAAGCCCAGAGTTTTCTACAACATGCTGTGCTGTAAAATTGCCTTGCCCATCGTTTTCAAACCAAGACAATAATGTGCTGCCCCCCGAGTTACTCAACACATCAAGATGCCCATTACCGTTGATATCGCCCACTTTTTGAGTGCGTGCTTGCGCCAGTGTAGTGCTTATGGGGGTGGGCAAGGCAAAATTGCCCTGCCCATCCAAATGTTCCATCCAATACAAACCCACACTGTTGGTAATGCCAATCACCAAATCTAAAAAACCATTTCCATTGAGATCTGCTGCCTCAGCACTTCTAGTTCTATCCAAATTCTCTGTTAGCACCACTCTAGGAGCAAAATTGCCCCCACCTAGGTTGCGATAAAAATACAGTTTGTCATGACCAAAAGAGCTTATCAATATATCTATCTTACCGTCTTGCTCCAAGTCTGTTGCATTGATATTGAATGACTGCCCCGGATCGGTATCGATGACAACGGGGGCACCAAAGTTGCCTTGCCCGTCGTTTTCATACCAAACCAACAATTGTGATGTTGCTAGTACAATGTCTTGCTTCCCATCATTATTAAAATCGCCCACAGCAAAAGTGCCAACACGAGCATCATCATCAATAAGTTGGGGTGTGGGATTGAAAATCTGTGCTGTTGTCGTTTGAATTATAAAGAGCAACACTATTAAAAAGTGAGTTTTCATCCTTATTGGTCTTTATAAATAACATTTTGTTGAACGGCGCCATCTTCATAGACTTTTTCTATTTTATATAAGCCGGGGTCTAAATTATTAATTAGATTGGGGTTATTAATACCAGTAGAGTCTTGAGCTGTAATGGTCACATTTGTGTTAAAAATATTGTCGTTAAACTTGGTGACACTGCCTCCTGTGGGAGATCTGTTCCAATTGTCATAACATTTTCTTACATTTTGAAAGTTTTGATTGTAACTTCCGAAATCTATTTGAATAGCAGTATGGTTAGGATGTGTAATAGTATTAAAATATGCTGCATCAATAGATTTACTTATTGTATTCAAAGCAAAGCCACCATAAGAAAATGAAATATCCTCAAAATCAGATGGTTCTGGATAATTTCCACTACATGAAATAAAAGTATAATCAAAACCGGGTTGAAATAAAGGAGGGTTTGGAGGAGAAGGTAGTGGTCCGGCTACATAATATTCTCCTTTATATGGTTCATAAAGTGATTTGATGCTGTCCTTTAAGGGTTGAAGTGTTGAATGAATATCAAGAAATTCTCTTATGCGAATGGCTTGTCCAACAGTCATTTCTTCTGAGCAGTGACTTGGGCTGTAACTCATCATATTTTTCACATCGACTGGTTCGATTTCATAAGGAGTGCCTTGACAGTCGCCTCTATTATCTTCAATTACTCCTGTATAATTACAATTACCATCAATATAGTAATGCCTGAAGGAAGTGTTTGGAGCACATTGTCCGGTTGGCAAGCAATTAATTACACAATATTCCATTGCAAAATCAGGCATAGCGGGTGTGTCAATGACCCAATCACCCTTTTGATGAGCATTATATTCAGAGTTATTTGGATCTCTCGTTACATGTTCACAAAAATCATATTGTTGTTGACAATTAGTATTTGGCACAAAGGCAATCCAAGAACTAAAGGTATGTCTTAGACCTAATGCGTGGCCTAATTCATGAACAAAGGTGTTGCCAGTAAGACCGCCGCGATGGGATGTTACTTGATTTGCAGGAATACCTCTTGAAGCACCTCCAAAATCTTCGTTTCCATAAGAAGGTACATACACATTCATTACGTTTTCATTAAAGTGTTCATTGTCAATAGCAAAATCCCACATTGCATAACGTTCACATTGACTCAATTTTGCATAACCAAAGGGGTCTGCTTGGGCTGGGGAATTACAAGGGTCAGGAGCTTGAGGATCTATAGGATAATTTACACAACCGTCACATTCTGAAGTTCGACGTTGCCAAACCGGTACAACAGGACTATTAAATTGATCCCAGCCCCGATATTTAAAATAGACGCCAAAGGGATTATAATAAATGTTGATAAACTGTATTGATTCTAATACGCTTTGCTCATTGAGTGCTTGTGAACCTGCATTTCCTTCCGGGTCATTGATTTGCCAATAAAAAATATTAACTACAACAGGCTCCATATTAGCAAGTACTTCTGGGTTTTTTGAGTAGGAATGTACCCCTGGGGTGTCTGGTTCAGTGTTGTCTGGTGTCACACAAATGTCTAAAAAACTATCTTGAGCAATTATCAAACTTGAATTAACGCTAAATAGAAACATAATCAGAACAACAACTTGTATTGATTTGGCTAGTTGGTTGGTTGGTTGGTTGGTTGGTTGGTTGGTTGGTTGGTTGGTGTTTTCATAACTACTACTTTAAGGTTAGAACGTTAAAGATTTCATAAAGATATTAAAAAATTAAATATAGCTGTCATTTTTTTTTGTTAAAAAGATTAGTCTTTCTTATTCTTCACATGTGTTTCCAACCACTCATCCTGTTCCCAAAGCATATGCATAATACTTTCTCTGGCGGCATAACCGTGGCTTTCATTGGGCAACATAACCAATCTTACAGGGGCTCCCAGTCCTTTTAAGGCATTGAAGTATCGCTCACTTTGCATCGGGTAAGTTCCTGAGTTGTTGTCTGCTTCGCCGTGAATTAAAAGCAAAGGAGTTTTCATTTTATCTGCATGCATAAACGGGGACATTCCATAATAAATTTCCGGGGCTTCCCAGTAGTTGCGCTCTTCTGCTTGAAACCCAAATGGAGTTAAAGTTCTGTTGTAAGCACCACTGCGGGCAATACCCGCCGCAAAAAGGTTGGAATGTGAAAGTAAATTTGCCGTCATAAAAGCGCCATAGCTGTGTCCGCCAACAGCTACTCTGTTTCTATCAATATAGCCTAAATTATCCACTGCATCAATTGCCGCTTTGGCGTTAGCGACCAGTTGCTCTTTAAAAGTATCGTTGGGTTGCTCCCCATCTTCTCCAATAACGGGAAATGCAGCGTCATCAAGTACCACATAACCTCTGTTTACCCAGTATAAAGGTGAACCATAATAGGGATAAGTAAATTCATTACTGCTGCTGGTTACTTGTGAGGCACTGGCAGCATCCACAAACTCTCTGGGATATGCCCACATCAACATGGGGTATTTTTTTCCTTGTTCATAATCAACCGGTAGATAAAGTGTAGCTGAAAGTTCAAGACCATCGTCTCTTTTATAAGTAATCACTTCTTTCTGAACATCTTGTATGGCTTTGAAGGGGTTTTCAAAAGAAGATAGTTGTTCGAGTGTTCCGGTTTTGATGTTTCTTAAATAATAGTTTGGAAATTCATTGCTGCTTTCAAGACGCGTAAGGATGCTTCCTTTTTCGACATCCATCATTCTGCTGATGCTCTCTAGCATTTCTCCATTTTCGGCTTGGTAGAGACGTTCTGTTTTGTTTTCGCGTAAGCTGTACCTATCCACAAAAGGTAATTTGCCTTCCGGCGAAAAGCCGTCTCCAATGAGGTAGAGATTTTCGTCTTTGATTTCAAGCACATTTCTGCCGTATTCATTGCGGCTGGTTACAAAACTTCCCGGGTCACTGTATCGATCCTGGTAATTTCTTTCGCTGAAAAGCACAGGTTCTTCTGAAGGAGCTGCGGGGTTAAAAAACTCAGTGCGAGCTGTTCGGGTATTCCACCAATAGCTGTTTAAAATGGCCAAATTTTCTTTTCCCCATTCAATGCCCGAGTATCTTAGTTTTGTTTGCGCAATTTGCTTTGGATTCCCGGTAAAAGGAGCCTGAAGTTGCATCACTTTGTCGCGGTGGGAGACTTCGGTTTCCGGGTCGCCGCCATCAAGTGCTTCTGCCCACACCAGTGTTGACGGCTGGTCATCGCGCCAGGAAATGCGACGCGGACCGGTTTGTACAGCCATAAATCCCTTGGGTAATTCTTCAATTAAAGGCACATCGACCAGATTTTTAACCAATGTTCCGTTTTTGTCATAGATGTTGTATGCCGTGGGAAATCGGGTGTAGGTTACGATATAAGAAAACGGTCTGTTGATTTCTGTGATTAAAAAGTAAGAGCCATCGGGTGAAGGTGAAATGCTTCTGTAAAGTGCAGCGTCTTTCCATTTTGTTTTTTTCCCGTCAAGGGTTACTTTCCATAGTTCTGAACGCACCAGTGTTTCAAAATTAGCCTCGTCGTTTGTGTTTTTTAACAAATCCTGATAGGTTCTGTTTTGCGCTTTTTGGCCTTCTTCATTCACAGAAATTGTGGGTCCGGTGGGAACGGCGTTTTCTGTGTCAATGAGGTTTTGCTTGTCTGAAGGAAGCACTTTTACAATCAAGCTCGAGTCATCTTTTAGCCAGGTTGCCGGGTTTCCCATATTGGCATTGAGGTTGTCCTCTGTGAGCTGAGTGGCTTTGCCGGTTTTCATATCAATGACCCAAAGCGCCACTCCATTTTGAGTCGCGTTGATAAAGGCCACTTTGTCTTGATTGTTAGACCAGTTGATGTTGGTGATTTTAGCATCGACAGGTAAACCTGTTACAGCGCGTTCTTTTTTAGTTTTCAGATCAAACAGGCTTATTTTGGTATAGCTTCTCGCTCTGCTGGAGCTGTTTGTCTTTGGGTTGATGCGCAGTCCTGCCAGGCGCAGTTCCTTTTCTGAAAGTTCTTCTATGGAGATGTATTGATTTCTGTAAATCAAAATCGCGTGACTTCCGTCATTATTGATACTCATTGTTGGAGGCATCGTTGCATCTGCGAGCGAAAGGATGTCTTGATGTGGGGTTTGGTAGTTTAAATCGATTTGGGCGTAAATGCCTGAAAGAATAAAGAAAGAAATAAATACCGATAGTTTTTTCAAAGACTTCATTTTGTTGTTTTTTTTAAAAAATTTAAGTTTTTAAAAATAACCAAAATTTAAATCTCAAATCGAAATAAAAAGTTAAAAGGAAACAATAACTATGTTTTATTTGGTACACACCGGAATGATTTCACCTTTTGAAAGCCGGTACCGTTCAATTTCTTTTTCAGTAAGCGTTTCTGTATAATCAACTTCTTCTACCTGAAATCCCACATTTCTTAATCTATCAAAATAATCCCGTCCATAAATCCGCACGTGGTCATATTGTCCAAAGATTTTTGCGCGCTCTTTGGGGTCTGTAATTGTGTTGTCTTCAAAAGTAGTTTCCCTGCTGAGGTCCTGTGGAATCTGAAAAATCCCGGTGCCACCGGGTTTTAAAATGCGATACAACTCCTGCATGGCTTTTTTATCATCGGGGATGTGTTCTAAAACGTGGTTACACAAAATAAAATCAAAACTATTGTCTTCAAATGGCAGATTGCAAATATCTGCTTTTACATCGGCGAGCGGGGAGTTGAGGTCTGTGGTGGTGTAATCGAGGTTTTTTAGGTTTCTAAAACGTTTGTAAAAAGCTTGCTCCGGGGCGAAGTGTAATACCTTTAAGTTTTCAGAAAAAAAAGGGGTTTCATTTTTTAAATACAACCAAAGCAGTCGGTGTCGCTCCAGCGAAAGAGTGCCGGGTGCCAATACATTTTCCCTTTGGTTTTCATAGCCATAGGGTAAAAAACTGCGATAGGGTTTCCCGTCAATGGGGTCTTCAAAACGATTTCCACGATACCATAATGCCAAAATAGGCCGAAAGACATAGCTCAAACGAATAAGCGATTGTCTGGGAATTTTATTGAGAAAAAATTTGAAGAGGGATTTCATGGATTGGGTTGTTACACGGAGATTCACAGAGGATTCACAGAGATTCACGGAGGGTTTAGGGAGTGTTGATGAATCTTTTTATGCCGTTTTTTAATAGTTTTGTGTGAAAGTTGATTAATAGACCAATTGGGTAATTTCCAAGTTTTAAATAGGTTAAAATTTGAGCGGTATGGACATCTGTAAAGCATTCAACTGTTTTCAGTTCTATAACAACTTTATTTTCAACTAATAAATCAATGCGATAGCCGTGGTCTAGTTTGACATCTTTATAAACAATGGGACAAGGGATTTCCTTTTCAACTTCTAGATTTTTTGTTTTTAATTCAAAAAATAAACATTCTTGATAAGCAGATTCCAACAACCCTGGACCAAGTGATTTATGTACTTCAATTGATGCACTAATTATTTTATCTGTCAAATCTTTCTCTAAGAACTCCATTTTTCTCTGTGTATCTCCGTGACTCCTCTGTGTATCTCTGTGAAATAATTAAAGCACCAACTCCTTTTGCCTAAACTCATTTTCCTCATCACTTTCAATTCCCAGTACTTTGTAAATGTATCCAAAAGTAGAAAGCAATTCGGGTTTGCCGTCAACTAAGGCAACATTGTGTTCAAAATGAGCACTGGGGCGTCCGTCTTCTGTCACGATGGTCCAGCCGTCTTTAAGTTGCTTTACACGATGTGTTCCCATATTGATCATAGGTTCTATGGCGATGGTCATGCCTTCAATGAATTTTTTTCCGCGACCGCGTTTGCCGTAGTTGGGAACTTCAGGGTCTTCGTGCATTTTTTTTCCGAGACCGTGGCCCACGAGTTCACGCACCACACCATAGCCAAAACTTTCACAATAGTCTTGTATAGCAAAACCAATATCTCCCACACGATTACCTGATTTGAATTCTCTGATGCCTCTGTAGAGTGATTCTTTTGTGACTTCGAGTAGTTTCGCTGTTTGGGGATTAATTTCGCCTACAGCAAATGTATAAGCGTGATCACCATAGTATTCATTTTTTATAGCACCACAGTCAATTGAGAGGATATCACCCTCCCTTATTTCATAGTCTGTGGGAAGGCCGTGAACTACTTGGTCATTGGCGCTTATTAATAGGGTAGAGGGGCAGTCATAAAGTCCCTTAAAACCGGGCAAAGCGTTTTCTTTATCACGAATATAGGATTCAGCAAGTGCGTCGAGAAAACTTAATTTGACTCCGGGTTTTAACTCAGATGCTATCATCCCCAGGGTTCTGGAAACCACCAGGGCGCTTTGTCTCATTAATTCGATTTCGTCTTTTGACTTGGGTATAATCATAACTTTTTGAATCAGGTTATTTTTTAAAAAAGGAAAACAGGCCTTTACTTTTTGGTTTTTTGACCAAACCTCCATTCTCATTAACAAGCAATCTGTAAATTTCACCCCACTCCATCAATCCGCCAATGTTTCTGTCATCGATATAAATGTCAGCCAGAATTTTTCGGCTTTGGGTGTTGTCAAATTCTTCCTCGGGAAAACTTTTGTTGACGGCATAAAATGTAATTCCTTTTTCGTTGCAAAAATCAAGAGCTTGTTCCAATTCGGATCCATGTCGATACGTCCATAAAATCAACCGATGGCCTTGCTCTTGAAGTTGTTTGAGGGTTTCAAAAGCAAACAGGACAGGTTTTCCAATTTTTGGATAGGCATTTTCAACCAGCGTACCGTCAAAATCGATAGCAATCGTTAAAGATTTATTTCTCATAATTCCGGCAAAATTACAAAGAATTTAATTGGGCTTGTTAGTTTACTCAATATCTGAATAAGCGTGCTTGTATTCTTCACCTGTTGCAATTTTCAATAAATCTGCTTCCAGACTTTCAACGGGATATTCAACAATTCTACCCATTTCATTTTCGCCATCATAAAGAATGATAGTGGGAACATATTGAATGTCAAAACCTTCTTCAAGACCATCAGGAGTGTCTTTATCTTCAGACATTGTGATTAATGTTATGTTTGAGTTGTCATACTTTATAGCATCCAGTATATTCATTAATGCCGGAACTTGCCTTTGACTGTCTTCACACCAGGTGCCCATAAAAATGGTCATTTTTTTGTCTTCCAAAGCTTCTTTTAAAGAGCCGAGCACTTTTTGATTTGGACTGTATTTGTAGTTTTCCATAAACCAGCTTGAATAAGGAGCCGATTTTATGGCAGTAATTTCTTGTTTGCCGAGAAGAATGGGCAATTCTTCCTCTTCAGTACTTAGTTCAGTTTCTGATTGTGATTCTGTTTCTTGTTTTTTTTCATTGCCACAGGCAATTAGAAGTGTGGATACCAGCAGTATTAAAAATGTTCTTTTCATAGTATTAATTTATAAGTGATTTTTCATTCATTATTTCGGGTTTTTCAATTCCCATAAGTTTTAAAATGGTAGGCGCAATATTTGCTAAAATACCATTTTCAACTGATTTTATATTGGGGTCAACAACAATAATAGGAACCGGATTCGTGGTATGTGCTGTGTTGGGCGTGCCATCGGGATTTACCATCGTTTCACTGTTGCCATGGTCGGCGATAATGAGTGTGGTGTATCCGTTTGCCAATGCTTTTTCGACAATATCTTTTGTACAAGAATCGACGGTTTCGCAAGCTTTCACCGCTGCTTCAAAAACACCTGTATGGCCCACCATATCAGGGTTTGCGAAATTTAAACAGATGAAGTCTGCTGTTTTGTTTTCAATTTCAGGAATGATTTTGTCTCTTATTTCATAGGCACTCATTTGGGGTTGCAAATCATAAGTTGCTACTTTTGGGGAAGGACATAGGATGCGTTTTTCTCCCTCAAATGGTTCTTCTCTTCCTCCCGAAAAGAAAAAAGTAACGTGTGGGTATTTTTCAGTTTCGGCAATGCGAATTTGTTTTTTTCCTGCTTTTGAAATCACTTCGCCCAGCGTTTCTGTGATGTTTTCTTTGTTGTAGATGACCCTGATATTTTTAAAAGTATCATCATAATTTGTCATTGTCACAAAGTTGAGAGGAAGTGCTGCCATATTGAATTCGTGAAGGTGGTTTTGTGAAAGCACCTCGGTGAGTTGTCGTCCACGGTCTGTTCTAAAGTTAAAAAAAAGCACAACGTCATCAGGTTGAATTGTGGCTATGGGATTGCCATTTTCAGTAAAAACGATGGGATCAATAAATTCATCTGTGATTCCATTGTCATAGCTTTGCTGCATACTATTGATGGCATTTTCAGAAGGTGTTCCTTTTCCGTGAACAAGAAGATCGTATGCTTTTTTGGTGCGTTCCCAACGTTTGTCACGATCCATAGCATAGTATCTGCCAATAATGGAAGCTAATTTTCCGCCGGAAATTTTTAAATGGTTTTGCAGTTCTTCAATAAATCCTTTTCCTGATTGAGGATCCACATCACGACCATCTGTAAAGGCGTGAACAAATGTTTGACTACTCAACCCTTCTTGAGCTGAAGCATTGAGCAAACCCTTGAGATGATTGATATGAGAATGTACCCCACCATCTGAAACGAGTCCCAAAAGGTGAATATTTTTGTTATTTTTTTTAGCGTAAGCGAAAGCCTCTTTCAAAACAATTTCTTGCGAAAGAGTATCATTTTTAACAGCAAGATTGATTTTTGCGAGTTCCTGATAAATGATGCGACCGGCACCCAAATTGATGTGTCCCACCTCACTATTGCCCATTTGCCCCTCGGGAAGTCCCACTTGAAGACCGTCTGTGCGTAATTGTGCATTTGGGTAGTTTTTGAAAAGAGAGTCAACAAAAGGAGTTTTTGCTTTTGCAATGGCTGAAACAGCGGGATTTTGAGTGATACCCCAACCGTCTAAAATCAATAAAAGAACTTTTTTGTACATATTTTAAAATCTATTTTACAAAGGTAGCAAGTATTTTTGATTGCAAAATTTTAATCCTGGTAATACCACAAGAAAAGATATTTTTGTACGTTAAAAAACTATATAAAAGATGTTTTTTAATAAATCACTCATAAATTATTTTGATTTTCCAAAAAAAATTTTACATTTGGAAAGCCCGAAATTAAAATTAACCTAAAGAATACGAATGACTTACAGATTAATCCCCGTATTGTTGTTGTGTTTTATTACACTTTCAACAAATCCAAACACCGTAAAAGTTTCCTTAACTGATTTTTCATCCAACACACTTTCAAAAGCAGTACTGTTGTATGAAAGTCTAAACACAAACCATTTTGACTTACCTTCTTTACCTAGTTTTACACAAGCATTAAAGGGATATGAAAAGCTTCAGGAAGCTGAAAAAATTGAAAAAAGCTTGTTAACTGTTGTTGACTTTAGCCTTTCAGCCAATGAAAAACGCCTTTGGGTAATTGATTTGGAACAAGAAGAAATAGTATATCAAACTTATGTGGCACATGGCAGAAACACAGGTGATGAGTATGCAAAATCGTTTTCAAATGTCCCGGAATCTTATCAGAGTAGCTTGGGCTTTTACGCGACAGCAGAAACTTATTATGGTAAACACGGTTACTCTTTACGGTTGGATGGTTTAGAAAACGGAATCAATGACAAGGCCCGTGAACGTGCAATAGTTATTCACGGTGCTGACTATGCGACCGAAAACTTCATCAATGAACACGGTAGATTGGGCAGAAGTTTAGGATGTCCTTCATTACCAAAAGAGGAAAGTGAAAGCATCATAAACACAATCAAAGAAAAATCGTGCTTATTTATCTATTTTCCTTCAGAAGATTATGTGTCAAAATCACAATTAATTTGACAGGATTTCATAAAGTTTAAAATCCTTCTCATACAGGTCATCTCTAAAGTGTAACACCCCGTTTTCGCTCCAGGCTGTCCAGTAAAATAAGTGGACATTGACCTCTTTAGTCATTCTTGCTTCTTTGGTTTTGTTTGTTTTGACCAATTCATTTATTTTTTCCAAACTCCATTTTTCCTGATCATCGAGTAAGTATTCTGCGAGCTCAAAAGGATCTTGCACCCTTACACAGCCTGAACTCAAGCCCCTGTTTGCCTTTTCGAAAAAACTCCTGGAATTTGTATCATGCAGGTATACAAAAAACCGATTGGCGAACATAAATTTCACCAACCCCAAAGAGTTATAATTACCAGGGCTTTGCACATAACGGTAAGAAAGCGCCTCTCTTTCATTCCATTCTTCAGCACTCACTTTATTGCCCTGCCTGTCGTAAACAGTCATGTTTTTTGAAGCTAAATAGCCCCGATCCCTTTTTATGGATGGCACAATGTCATTTTTCTTGATTGTGGGAGGTATGGTCCAGGTGGGGTTGAAAACCAGATGGCTGAATGTTGAAGATAAAACCGGTGTTCTCCTGGAGCTTTTACCAACAATGACTCTAATAGTTTTAGTTGTGTCATTGTTCTTCACGGTGTGTAAACTATAGTCAGGAATGTTGATGATAAGATACTCCTCTCCCAGGTCACGTGGGTACCATCGCCATCGCTCCATGTTGGCAATGATTTGTTGCTTTCTTTGTTCAGGGGTTTTGTTCAGTGCAAAGAGGGTTCCAGGCCCCACCACCCCATCTGTAGCCAGGCCATGTCGCACCTGAAACTTTTTAACGGCCAGTTCAGCTTCTTCGTCAAAAACCGGGGTAATGCTGTCCTGTGGTTTTAGATCTTTCCAAAAAATCAACCTTTCTTTTATGGCAATAACAGCGTCTGTGGTGTCATTTAATTCTATTTTATCATCGATTTCAATTTTGGTAAGCTTATCATTTGGAAATTCATCGATGAGTTTAAGTGCTGTCTTTAACTTTTTATAGACGATGTGTTGGGGTTTGAATCCTGCAACGACCTTGTCAAAATCTTCTTCCTGAAATTTAAGTAATGTAGCTTTTAAATCCAGAGAATCTGGCTTTAAATCATAATCATCATACATTTCTTTTGGATTAATACTTCCTTTTCCAAGTTTGTAAATATATCGGAGCAGGTTTTCGGTAAGCAAAAAATCATAGGAAATCAGTTCTTTTTCAGAAAGGTTTTCCAAGAAAATTTCCTTTTTTTGGATGCTATCAAGATCAAAATGTTTTTCAAACAAACCTTCTTCTTTGACATTTAAAAGAGCGTTGACGAGAGCTCCACGTGACTGATCAGAGACCCAAAAGGTTTTTAGTTGATTTTTTCTGTAAAATGATTGGATTAGGGAATCACTGATTGACAGAAGAGACAGAGTGTCTATGGGAACTGTTTGTATTTTATTAGAAGCCTCTAAATCAGACTCATCTATTGTTACTTCAGGCACTACCTCAACTTTGTCTTTACAAGAGATAAAGAAGATTGTGAACACTACAACATAAAGTAATTTTTGCGGCATTAATTGGTTTTGTTTGTTGTGATTATCTTATACATAGCAAAGTGAGTGCCAACTTGAGGAATTTCAAAAGAATTTCCAATAGTTTTATAGCCTAACCTTTCATAAAACGGCACGGCGATGATGCGAGCATTACACCATATTAAATTCTTTTTCTTTTTTACAGCCAGTTGTTGGCCGGTTTCCAATAAAAGTTTTCCAAATCCTTTGCCCTTAAATTCATCAAGAATGGCCATCCCCCGCAATTGAAGATGTGCTCCTTCAAAAGCCGGATTATTTTGTTCTAAAAAGGTTGCAATCCCGGCGAATTTATTTTTCTGAAAAATCCCATAATGAACAGTCGTGCTTAAATCATCACCCGGAAAATAACAATCTTCCCTGGGTCTGCCAGCTCTTAATACAGGATGGCGCACAGCGATGGTTTCTTCGGTATTTATCGGTTTAATTTTAAGATGTGGTGATGTTTTTCTATAAAACATAACAACTTCATTATCGTGAATACAATCAAACAAATATTCCATCTCACAACGATCTAAAACTTTAGCGGAAGAAGAATTTTTATGGTTCACGTGTGCATAGATCGCATTAAATTTTAGATTATTAAACCCATAATCGAGACAAGCTAAGGAGCTTTCGGTGGCATATCCTTGACCCCAATATTTTTTCTTGAATCTGTAACCTAATTCAACGAGATTTTGATTAGGATGGTATTTTAGTCCACAAAACCCTAAAAAAGAATTAGATTTCTTTTCACATACAGCCCATCTACCTATCCCATAAAGTGTATATTGATTATAAGCTTCTATAAACTTTTTAGCATCTTCTATCGATTGAAAAGGAAGGTCACCGGTATATCTAATGACATCTGAATCATTATTCATATCAAAAAAATGAGTAGCATCTTCCTGAATAAACTCGCGTAAATATAGCCTCGGGGTATTAATAATAATGTTCATTGATTTTATAAAAATATCTATCAAAAGATTGACAGTCCTGTTTTTGTTGTCAACCGCTCCAGTGTTTCCATCCCTAATAGAGAATTTCCTCTTTCATTCAACTTCGGACTCCACACGGCAGCACTGTATTTTTCAGGGTGAATTGTAACAATACCGCCTCCCACACCACTTTTTCCGGGGAGGCCTACCCGGAAAGCAAATTCACCGGCCTCATCATAAAATCCGCAGGTTTGCATCAATGCGTTGACGCGCTGCACTTTTGAGGGGCTTAGTATCTCTTCGTCATTTTTGAGGAGTTTTCCCTCGTTTGCATAAACCATAAAGGCTTTTGCGAGTTCTTCACAACTCATCGCAAGAGAACATTGATAAAAATAGACATCGAGAAGGGTATAAATATCATTTTTAATGTTTCCGAAAGACTTCATCAAATTGGCTAAAGCGGCATTTCTATGGCCGTGTTGCTTTTCGCTGTGAGCGACTTTTTCATCAAAATCAATGCCGGCTACACCTGAAATCTTTCTGACAAATTTTAGTATTTCGTCTTTTGGTTTTTCATATTCTGAAACCAATATGTCTGCCAGGACAAGGGCGCCCGAGTTTATGAATGGGTTTCTGGGAATTCCGTTTTCGCTTTCCAGTTGAAAAAGTGAGTTGTAGGCATTTCCTGAAGGTTCAACGTCTATTCGATCCCACAAATCTTCTCCCAATAAATTCATCACTATCGAAAGGCTGAATACTTTTGAAATACTTTGAATGGAAAAACGTTCTTGGGTATCTCCAAAACCGTGGTGAGTGCCATTGGTACAATACAAGTGAACGCCGTATTTTTCGGGATTTACTTTGGAGAGCTCCGGGATGTATGTGGCGATTTTACCGTCATTGGGAAAATCGGAAAGTTCGTCTCTAATATCATTGAGAATTTTTGTGTAATCCATTAGTTGAGGTCTTTTAAATTCGTGAGCGGTGTGACTTCATAAGGGGCTTTGTTTTGTAAAAAAATGCGCGCATCAAAATTCCCTTTTAAGATTGTATTTTCTCCCTTTACCTCAAGCCAGCTGCCTTCTCGCAGTCCCACAACGGGTAAGCTGTTCATACTGTGGAACTCTTTGATGCGCGTCTCACGGGTTTCGCCCATATGAGTTGAATTGGGCGTTGGATCGAGATAATGAGGGTTTAAATTAAATGGAAGAATTCCCAATGTTTTAAAACTTGGCGGATAGACAATGGGCATATCGTTTGTGTTTTGCATGGTGAGACCACAGATATTGCTTCCGGCACTGGTGCCTAGATAGGGAGTGCCGCTGAGGATGCTTTCGCGTAAAGCGGCCATCAACTCATTTTTATAAAGCGCATTCACAAGCCGGAAAGTATTGCCTCCTCCCGTGAAGATTCCTTTGGCATTTTTGAGTGCCTCAACAGGATTTTTAAAGCTGTGTAATCCTACCACTTTTTTATCGATATGACTGAACGCATTTTGGGCTTTTTGGGTGTATTCTTCACAACTCAATCCGCCGGGTTGTGCGTAAGGTACAAAGAGTATCTCCTGAGTATTTTCAAAAAAATGCTTGAGCTCAGGAAGTAAATAGTCTAAATAATTTCCTCCATAAACGGTTGATGTGCTTGCGATGATGCAGTTTTTCATAGTAAATAATTAGGTTTTAAACTTTAAAATTACAATAAATTTTATGGATAAAGTTTTAACACTTGTTTAAAATTGACACAAGAAATAAAATGTAAATTTAATGATGCAAAAATTATTACTAGTTCTGATATTTATAGTTCCGTTTGTTGGACTGTCTCAGCAAATAGAACGTGTTATGGTAGAAGGTGTTATTACGGCACCTCCGGGCGAAGACCTTGAAGCGATCTCAATATACAATGTGTCATCTCAAAAAGGAACGATCACCAATGAAAATGGTGAATTTAGCTTAGAGGTGGGTGTTAATGACCGGGTACTCTTTAGTGCACTTCAATTTCAAAAATTTACAGTCATCGTTGATGAGGGAATTGTAGCCAATAAAGTGATGAAAATTTATGTAAATCCCGCCATTTTGCAACTCGATGAAATCATTGTTCGACCTCACGACCTTACCGGAAATATAATTGTTGATGCAAGTAGAATAAAAACTTCAGACCCGCTTGCTGCGATGAATTTATCCTGGGAAGATCTCAATTATGGCTTTGAGTTTAGTGATGATAAAAGCAGTGGTGTAGAAAACAGTGGGATGCGGGAAGTACCCTCTGCAGGTTTAAATATATTATATCCTTTTGTTTTATTAGCCGATTTAATTTTCAAAAAAAGTGACTCAAAACCAAAAAAATTAAATCCATTAGATGAAATGAAACTGGATGATGCTTCCTTTGTTGCCTTAAATCAGCGTTTTCAAAAATCATACTTTACTGACGTGCTGCTTCTTCCCGAAGAACGCATTGAAAATTTTATTTATTTTATCATTGAAAACGGTTTTACAGCCGATTTGTTGAAAGAAAACAACGAACTCAAATTGATGGATTTCCTTGAAAAGCAAAGTAAAATCTATCTTAAGACGACCGAATAATTTCTTTCAAGCCTTTAGAAACTTCACTATATTTGTAGCATGATATCAAATGCAATTTTTCTATTTATAAGCGGAGCCGAAATTGGCTTTATCCTCTTTATCGTGCTCATGGTCTTTGGTGCAGATAAGGTTCCCGAAATTGCTCGTGGCTTGGGTAAAGGAATCAAACAAATAAAAAATGCGACCAATGATATTAAAAGTGAAATTTCCAAAGGGGCAAAAGAAAGAGGAGTTGATGTTGATATCACACAGGATGTACAGAAGGAAATAGAAAAAGCCAAAGAAGATATCAATGAAATTACAGGGCCTGTGAAACGCCAATTATAATGCTGGAAAGACTAAAAAGCTGGGATGCAGAACTTTTTATTTACCTAAATAGTTTTGGCATGGAATCTTGGGACGGTTTCTGGCTTTTCGTTACAAATACAGCCACGTGGATTCCGCTTTTTTTATTGATGTTTTTTTTGATCTACAAGGTTTACGGTCTAAAAAAAGGAGCTTTGGTGTTGCTTTATTTTCTTGGCGCTGTTTTGATTAGTCTTGCCTTAATGATTACCACAAAATATTTTGTAGCGAGGGTACGACCCAGCAGTGTCCCGGAACTTGCCGAATTAATCAGGGCACTTCAAAAACCGGATAGTTACAGTTTTTATTCAGGACATGCATCAAGTTCGTTTGTTATAGCAACCTTTGCTGTTTTAGCATTTCGGAGGGCTTATAAATGGGTGTATGTTTTTTTAATTTTTCCGTTACTCTTTACCGTGAGCAGAATTTTTGTCGGGGTGCATTATCCTAGTGACTTGCTTGTTGGAGCATTGATTGGCACCTTTTTAGCTTATATATTTTACAAGCGCTGCGAGCTTTCCCTGAGGCGCACTACTATCCAAAACCACTAATTATTTTACCCTTGTAATCGTCAAGCCATCTCTTATGGGCAACAAAACACTTTCTACTTTAGGATGCGTATTTAAAAGCTTGTTGTAGGCAATAAGTGCACGAGTATCAACATCATCTTTTTTGGGCTTTTCCAAAACTTTGCCGCTCCACAATACATTGTCTGATAAAATCACGCCACCGCTTTTCATTTTTGGCAACACGAGATAAAAATAATTGCCGTAATTTTCTTTATCGGCATCAATGAATACCAAATCGAAAGTTTGATTAAGTTTTGGAATAATATCCAAAGCGTCTCCTGTATGCTGAATAACTTGCTTACCATAACCCGATTTGTCAAAATAGTTTCGCTGTAGCGAAAACAATTCTTCATTGTGATCAATGGTGTGTAGTGTTCCTCCTTGCTGAATGCCTTCCACCAAACAAAGTGCTGAATAGCCTGTGTAAGTACCAATTTCTAGAATGGTCTTTGGGGACACCAATTTTGATATCATACTCAAAACCCTGCCTTGATAGTGGCCACTTAACATTCTGGGTTGTAAAACTTTTGCCTGAGTTTCCCGATTTAATTGTTGTAATAATTCAGGTTCCGGTTGGGTATGCTCAGAAACATAATTATCAAGTTCTTCAGAGATGAATTCCATTATTGATTTAAATTGTAAAGGTATATATGGTGGAGGCCTAATATATTAGGCCTTTTCTTATAGATAATCTGACTAAAATTATTGCCCGGTGATTCTATTGATTAACTTTTGTTTTGCCTTTTCATCATCACCACACAGCCATTGAATCACATTGTCACTCCAAATGGCGTCACATTCAGTTTCTGTAAGTATGCTTTGTTCTTTTGCCAAATCAAGAATTTTTCCGGGATAGGAGGATTGTTGTTCACTTTCCATTTCGCCAAGCGGGTAGGGGTCATCAAGGCCCATAATAACTTGTTTTGAGGTTTGGTTTTTAACCAACAATCCCAGCGAACCGGTATCGTGCACCAAAGTATCAAAAAAGATATTCTTATGTGCGACAGCTTTTCTGGGGTGGTGTTTTCCTTCAAATAGATCAGGGCGCCCATCAAAGCCTTGGATTCTTCTTCCTAGGTTGATTTGTGCTAACTGCCCTCCGTGTGCAAAACAAGTGCGCATTCCGGGATATTTATCCTGATAGCCGTTTAAAGTGAGAAAGTGATAAGCATCTGCGCATTGAGCCAGCATCCATATTAAATGAAAACGCCAGGAAGTGTTTTCAAGAAGAATAAATTTTTCACCATCATAAGGGTGAATTTCAACGGCCAGATTGTATTTACTAACCAGTTCAAAAAGTTCTTCGTTTTCTTCATCAAAAATACAGCGCCAAGTGCCAATGGTATCCATATAATGTGTTGGGAGACACAGCAATTGCATCCCTAATTCTTCCACACAGCGTTCCACTTCCCACATAGCGCCTTTTAAAAGTCCGGGATGAACCACAAAGCCCGTTGTAAATTTTGATGGATTTTCTTTTTGCACGCGTGCATTAAAATCGTTTTGAAAACGCAGAGCCTGTTTCATTTCTTCAACCCGAAGGCCATTGCCATACAATTGTGAAAGATTAAGAACCACTGCATGATCAATTTCGTTGCGTTCCATCCACTCCAGTTTTTCGTCAAGGAAAAAGCTGGAATCTGTTACCGGGCGGCTCCAGTTTTTTTGAAGCATAAACTTTCGGTCTTTATCTACCCAAAAGATGCCCTTGTCTTTCATATACTGCGGAATCTCCTCAGGATAGGGAAGCAGGTGGGAGTGGCCGTTTATTCTTAGTTTTTTATTCTTTTCCATCAAGATGGGGTTTATTCATTGGTTAATTGTATACTTTTTAAAAATTCATCAGCATTCATAATTGGTAACAAAGATTTGTTGAAGTCTTTTTCATTTCTTGTAATCAGTATGTCACAATTAGAGTCTGTTGCATTAAAATATTGAAGGGCATCTTCAAAGTCATTAAAACCTGAATTCAGAGCCTTTTCGACTGTATTCTCATTGATGTCACAGATTTCACAAATGATTTTAAATTTACGCAATTTTTCTAATGCAATTTTTGCATTTTCATATTTTGAAAGTAAATAATTAACAGTGGCAAAAGATATGGGAGACACAACCATTGTAATTTTCTTTTTTTCTGCGAGTGTCGCCAATTGCGCAACGGGAGTGTAAAAAGGATGTCTTTCACCTAAAAAATCGAGCATTACATTGGTGTCAATAAATACCCTTTTAATCATTTGTGTTTTTGTTTTAAATAATCACCATATTCCTCTTTATAGTCTAAATCTAAAGGAATACTACTTCCTGTTGCAATACTTTTGACAAAAGATGAGATTTCAAAACCGTTTGACTCTTTATTTGAGGTTAAAGAATTTAGATATGCCTCAACAAGTCGAGATAAACTCATCTTTTTATTTGAAGCATATTGTTTGGCCTTTTCAATAACCTCTCGATTTAATTTAAGCGTTAATTTTGTGTCCATGTCGTGACAAATAATGTTGTACGTGTAAATATATAAAAATTATACGTAAAAAATTTAATCTTACAAAAATTATTATTTTTAGTTTAAAGGTTCTAACATAAAAACTCATTTAGATATACTGAATACAAACATTCTTTGGTTCAGTAAAAAACCGCAGTGCTTCCCAGCCGCCTTCACGTCCCACACCGCTGTCTTTCATTCCGCCGAAAGGCGTTCTCAAATCACGCATCATCCAGGTATTGACCCAAACAATTCCGGTTTGCAGTTCATTGCTTAAACGCATCGTGCGGTTGAGGTTGTTGGTCCAAAGTGTTGCTGATAAACCATAGCGCACATCATTGGCCATTGATAAAGCTTCTTTATCGGATTTGAAAGGCATCATTGTAACTGCCGGACCAAAGATTTCTTCCTGATTGAGTTTGCATTGGTTGGATTTTACTTCGATGACAGTGGGTTCCAGATAATATCCATTTTCATAACCCGGTACTGTTACTTTTTTTCCGCCACAAAGAACAGTTGCTCCTTGAGCCGGTGCGTCTTCTATGAAGGAAAGGACTTTTTCAAGATGTGGTTTGGAAACCAAAGCCCCCAAATTGCTTTCTTTCTCAGAGGGGTGTCCCACTTTTAAAGCTTTAACCCTTGCGACAAAATCGGTTTTGAATTTTTTATAGATGGACTCCTCCACAAAAATGCGCGAACCGCACAAACAAATCTGACCCTGATTGGCAAAAGAGGAACGCACTGTGGTGTCCAGCATTTTGTCATAGTCGCAATCAGCAAAGATGAGGTTGGGGTTTTTTCCGCCCAGTTCTAGTGAAAGTTTTTTAAACATGGGTGCCGCTGTTCGGGCTATGTGCTCACCTGTGGCTGTGCCTCCGGTAAAGGAAATGGCTTTGATTTGCGGGTGTTCCACAATGGCTTGTCCTGTGGTGTGCCCCAAACCGTGAACGATATTTAAAACACCTTTTGGTAAACCGGCTTCATTACATATTTCGCCAAGCAAAAAAGCAGTCATTGGGGTGACTTCGCTGGGTTTGGCAACCACGCAGTTTCCTGCCGCCAGTGCCGGGGCGATTTTCCAGGTAAACAAATAGAGTGGAAGGTTCCAAGGGGATATGCAGCCCACAATTCCTAATGGTTTTCTGAGCGTGAAATTCACTGCATTGTGACCCACGCTTTCGTGTGCTTCACTGGCAAATTGAGTAATGGCGTGCCCAAAAAACCGAAAGTTACTCGCTGCCCTTGGAATATCAACTGCAGTTGCCAACGAAACAGGTTTTCCGTTGTCTTTAGATTCGGCTTCGGCGAGGAGTTCCAATTTAGCTTCGATACCGTCAGCGATTTTCAGCATTATTTTACTTCGCTCCTCCACAGTGGTATTTGACCATCCCGGAAACGCTTTCGCGGAAGCGTTGACTGCCTCTTCCACATCTGCCGCCGATGAGTTGGGAATCTGTCCATACACTTCACCGTTAGAAGGATTGTAATTGTCAATCCACTCTCCTGATTTTGGATCCTGAAAGTTGCCGTTGATGAAGTTCTTTATTTCGGGTTTTGGGTTTCGGGTTTCGGGTTTCATGAAATTTCGAGTGGATGTTGCTTTAGCTGTCAATTTTTTATATTTTAGTTTACTAAATGAATTTCAGATGCTTATGATAAATATAAATAGACCTATTACAAGAGCAATTGTCAATTTAATCCTAATTATCAGTGTTCATTTTTCAATTTTATACAGTCTGATTCCTATTCGAGCTTTATATGCTATGAAGACGAAAAGTCATTTTATTTTTGAAGGATTTTCTGTCACAATAGATGGTATCAAACAATTTACATTTCTTCTTCCGGAATCAGCACTCGCCTTAGTTATTGCTTTACTATTTACACATTTTATAAATAAAAAGCTTTAATATTCTATTCTTTAAATATCAAATATAAAGCTTTGAATATGAAACATGAAATATGAAACCCGAAACCTGAAACTATTCCGGCTTATAAGCCATCACCTTGATCTCCACCAACAAATGCGGGTGTGGCAATTGATGAACAGCTACCGTTGTGCGTGTTGGTCCGTCACTACTGAAATATTCACCATAAGCTTTGTTGTAGCCGGCAAAGTCGTTCATATTCACCAAAAAGCTGGTGACATCAACCACATCTTCCAGTCCGGCGCCTTCTTCTGCGAGAAAGTCGCGAATGTTTTCTATCACAGCACTGGTCTGTGCCTCGATGTCGAGTTTCATACTTCCCATTTCGTCCACTTGTTCCACACCGGCAAAGGTGTTGTCTGCCTTTCGCGAGCTCGTTCCTGAAACAAATATAAAATCACCCACGCGTTTAACGTGCGGGTAAGCTCCTCGCGGGGTAGCTTTGTCTTTTACTAGTTTTCCTTTCATGATTTAGATGTTTTACTTTATAAGTTTAATATTTTAGTTGGGCTGGGTGTGGGATGCTGGGTGCTGGATGTATTATTTGTTAAATTTAACCACCTCAAAAAGCTTATCTTTTTAGTTTTGCTTTAAAAGCTATAATCATGTTCATCAAATGATAAGCTTCCTGATATAGAATATTAAACTTTTCTTCATCAATGTAATTTCTTCTTTTTGCCTTGTACAAGCAAGTTACAACTTCAGCTAGTGACCTAACGGAGTATCCTAAAAATCTATTAAACTCAGGGTTTGACTGTTCGATTGATCCTTCAGAAATGTTTAGAGCAATGGAATCTCCTGCTCTCAATATTTGAGAAGATAAATTATACAATTCTGGTTTTGGGAAATCTTTTGATATTTCAAAAATTTCTTCACCATAATCCATAGCTCTTTGCCAAATAACTAATTTTTCAAATTTAAAACTCATATCTCAAATTTTTTAATTGTTTTCTTGATTATTAGACA
>JBBDIQ010000021.1:0-33547 GCA_040880345.1 Flavobacteriaceae bacterium | reverse complement strand
CCAAGGGGAGACGTCACTGTGATTGTTCCCGTTGGTACTGCACACGTGGGTTGTAGAACGTCTGCCGTGGGCTTCGCAGGAGTTGTATTGATTGTTACCAAGAAGCTGTTCTCTGCTGTACAGTTAGGCGTCGTGCCGGTTGCTGCATAAACATATATTGTAGCTGTACTGGTGATTTGATCTCCTGCATTTAACTGTGTTCCTGTTCCACCGCTTCCAGTGAAGTAGTTTCCGTTGGTAAGGGTAGGCAGCGTGTAGCTATCACAAGCGGTAACATCTGCTGGGTCATCAACTAAAGGTGGTTGATTTAAAGTTAAAGTTACAGCTGTTCTAGAGGCACTTTTACAATCTGTAGCTTCATTAACTGCTTCAGCCCAATATGTTACCGTCCCTACTGAATTTAAAATAGGATTTACAATACTACCATCTGTTTCTTCATCATACCAAACTATTGTCCCTGCGCTTGTTATAGCATCATTGGCATCCAAGGTTTGGATAGGATCCAGCTCACACTGGGTGATGTCGCCAATGCTTACAGGGGCATCTGGAGGTGTCAGTATTTCTACAGTAAACTCAAACACACAACTATTTGGCGCTCCGGGAGGTAGTGCATAATAGGTGGTAACATTTTGATTTACAGGAAAAGCTGTAATTGGGGTTCCTCCGGGGAACTGATCAAAAAACACAGAGCCATCAGGAAAGGAATCACTTACTTCTGACACAGGAACACTTGTATCTGTAGAACATAAAGTGAAAGCTGTTACAATGGGAGTACTTCCGCAGTTGTTTGCGACATAGTCTGTATCGTTTACTTCAATTAAAACCGGAGCAGATATGGGTTGTCCCTGACAAGCACCTTGTTCATAACCTTGAATAAATTCCTGACCATTTACTGGTACGCCAGTGATTGCACCTTGACCACTAATTGTCCCATTCACAGGAATATTACCCACACAACCAACTAATTGAAGGAGCAGACAGTCTTCTGTGGCTTTTAACTTGAATGTCAATTTACCCAATATCACATCTGTGCTTGCCGGAAGGGGTAAAGTACCTATATCCCAAGTTAGGGTTCCGTTTGGTCCCTCGTTTGGATTAAAAGAAATTGCATTTGGTGATGGTGGAGGGCTAAAAAACACAGAAGATGAAGCACTTCCCGTTACATAACTGGAAGCAAACGGGATTGGCACTTTTATTTGACTGTTATTAATTGGCTCTGTTCCCAGGTTATAAACATCTACTTCAAACTCCATTTCCTGACCCGGCTCTACCTGTAATGGCAAACTAGCAGGAACGCCATTTATATTTGTAGTTGAAATTACCGCTTGAGTTTCCGGCACATAGGCGTCAACAGACATCGTAATATTAAAAATCACATACGTGTCTTGTGTTGTACCATATCTGAATCTTGTTGATGTTTGATTGTTTCCAACTATTGTATTTCCGGGATTATCAATATCAAACATACTTACATCCATACCTGTATTATTTAACAAGTTTGGATTTCTAGTGTTTCCACCGGTATAGATTGATGAGTTAAAAAAGTTATTGGTTGAGTTGCCTCCGTGATTGAGGGTTTCCCAGCTTGTATTGTTTGCGTTTCTAATTTGGAAAAAGTCTCCTGCAATAGTTCTATCACCTTCACCGGCCATCAGACCCAGTTTCATATTGATTGGACCCGCTAGTGCCGTATTAAAACCGGAAACAGGAATTTCAAAATCTGCAGTGACACTACCCGCAACATAAGAATGCCCATCAAAAACAGTAACATCTCTCCAGTTCATCAGGTCATTTTCATAGACTACAACAAGCCCCCATCCACCGTAAAATCCAGTACCGCCTCCATTACCTTCTCTCAAAGCAATATCTGCAACAAAATACTCACCTATTCCATTGTTTTGAACGTAAGTAGTAACATCAGTATAGGCAGAATACATAAATCCATCAGATGTTGTGGGGTAATAAATATCATTCTGGTTTGCTGTAAATTGAGTATAAGAACCAGATGTAGGTCCTTTAAGCAAAACCTTTCTTTTGTCTAAGGTTTTTGTAATTCCATCTTTAGTTACCTCAAAAGTATTGGGGCTATCTGAGCCGTTGTGAGCTCTACCTGTCCAATAGAGACCAGCATAAACAATTTCTGAACATTCAGGACTCGCTCCATTCTCTGTAGAAAAATCTAAATAAGCAGAAGAAGAGTTGAAAGTGTTGTTATTAGTATCAACATCAACATACTCCATGTCGTTGTTATTTCCGGTATTATCACCATAATCAACAAGGGTTAAGTTGGTATTCCCAATCATAGCAAAATCACCTTTCACATTGAAAACGGCGGGTGTTGTTCTAGGTTCAAAATCTACTCTAACTTGCCCAAAAGTGAGTATTGAGTTTCCTAAAACAAAAGAAATCAATAATAAAAATTGAAGAGATTTATTATTGAGTGATAGTTTATTGTAAAAATTTCTCATCTTATGTTGTTTTTGTGTGGGAGTGTAATTATGATTGCTTTTCAACACTGTAAATAACTACATATTTGTTTGTTTCACTTATTAGCGCAGAGGAAACCTGGTCTTTACTGCAATCAACTCTGCAAACTATATGGATATATTTAAGTTTTGTAAAAACTGAGAGATTATCGAGGTTAATTTTAGAAAATAAATCTCTTTCATTCTCAATATAAATTTTAACCAATTCAACATTATCAAATTTTGTGTTTTTTGTAAGTGGTTTTGATAACGAATTTAAATCTAAATATACTCTAACAGGATTTTCTCCTCTTACCTTCATTATTCCATTATTTATGTAAACAGTTGATTGTAGGTCAGTAATTAGAGGGATGATTGTCTCTGGCTTTATGTTGTCCGGTAATTCAGATTTAAGAGACGTGTTTGATGTGAGTTGCTCTAAACTGTAAATTTCAGTACCTTCTCTATCTTGAGCATTTACTAAAACAGTTGATGAAAGTATCGCAAAAAAGACTAAAATAAGCAGTCTATTTGGTTTGAGAATTGAATTTTTCTTGAAAGACTCATATTCATTGAAAGTAGTTGAGCTCATATTTTATATTTTTTCCTTATTTTTAGTACAGTTTAAACAATTAAATTAGCCCCAAAGTGAGTTTTAAAATTTGTAGTAAATACACACTTTTAAATTGTGGTTGATTTAACTACACAGTTTTCGGGATGACAAATATACGTAGGAAAATATGTTAAGGATTTACCAAAAAGCAATATTAGATAAACTGAATAAATTACTCGTTGAACTACCTAAAACCTCTTCATTTTAGTATTTTTTTTTGTAGGAAAACAATAACTAATTATACGTAGTTACACTTAGTTACAATAATAAACAAACAATTACAGTGTCAGAATAAAATTTAAAATCAACCATTTGAAAAGCCTGAAAACTAAGCTTATCTTTGCTGAAATTTATTTCAAAAAATGATACTAAACAAAGAGATCGCAAGACGAAGAACTTTTGGAATTATTTCCCACCCTGATGCGGGTAAAACTACCTTAACTGAAAAGCTGCTTCTTTTTGGAGGAGCCATTCAAGAGGCCGGTGCCGTAAAGTCAAATAAAGTTAAAAAAGGAGCCACCAGTGACTTTATGGAAATTGAACGCCAAAGAGGAATTTCTGTTGCTACTTCTGTTCTTGCTTTTGAATATCAAAATATAAAAATAAATATACTGGATACTCCTGGACACAAAGACTTTGCTGAAGACACCTTTAGAACGCTCACCGCTGTTGATAGCGTTATTGTTGTGATTGACGTTGCAAAAGGGGTTGAAGAACAAACCGAAAAACTTGTCGAAGTGTGCCGAATGCGCAACATCCCTATGATTGTTTTTATCAATAAAATGGACAGGGAAGGGAAAGATGCTTTTGAACTCCTTGATGAAATTGAACAAAAATTGGGCCTTACGGTAACTCCACTTAGCTTCCCTATTGGAATGGGTTACGACTTCAAGGGGATTTATAACATCTGGGAAAAAAACGTAAACTTATTTACCGGTGACCCGAAAAAAGATATTGAAGAAACCATTGAGATTTCCGATTTAAAATCCAGTGATTTAGATCAGTTAATTGGTGATAGAGCTGCAAAAAGATTAAGAGAAGAACTTGAACTAATCGAAGGCGTATATCCCGAATTTAGTAAAGAAGATTATCTAAAAGGAAACTTACAACCTGTATTTTTTGGTTCGGCATTGAATAATTTTGGTGTTCGTGAACTATTGGATTGTTTTGTAGAAATAGCTCCTACCCCAAGACCAAAAGAAAGCGACTCTCGCTTAGTAAAGCCCGATGAAAAAGAATTCAGTGGTTTTGTTTTTAAGATTCACGCAAATATGGATCCTAAACACAGAGATCGTTTGGCCTTTGTCAAGATTGTATCAGGTGTATTTGAGCGCAATAAAGCGTATCTACACGTGCGCAACAATAAGAAAATGAAGTTTTCAAGCCCAAATGCATTTTTCGCTGAAAAGAAAGAAATTGTCGATCTCTCCTACCCCGGTGATATTGTGGGACTTCACGACACGGGAAGCTTTAAAATAGGTGATACTTTAACTGAAGGAGAATTGATGCAATACAAAGGTATTCCCAGCTTTTCACCGGAATTTTTCAGGTATATCAACAATGCAGACCCTATGAAAACCAAGCAACTGGAAAAAGGAATAGACCAGTTAATGGATGAAGGTGTTGCTCAATTATTTACGCTCGAAATGAATGGACGGAAAGTCATTGGAACTGTGGGTGCCCTTCAATTTGAAGTCATTCAATACCGTCTTGAACACGAATACGGAGCCAAATGTAGTTATGAAAATCTAAACGTTTACAAAGCCTGCTGGGTAGACCCTGAAGATCCTAAAAGTGATGAATTTAAAGAATTTCTGAGGGTAAAGAATAAATTTCTGGCTAAAGATAAAAGAGGGCAACTGGTCTTTTTTGCAGATTCACAGTTCACACTCCAGATGACGCAACAAAAATATCCAAAAGTAAAACTACATTTTGTTAGTGAGTTTGAAAGTGTTGGAGTTTAGAAATTAAAATACTTTTCTAAACCCAATTTAAAGCATAAAAAAAGCCCCAAAATTGGGGCTTTTTTTATGCTTCACCTGTTGGTCCAAAATTCAACGGAATGGGTGGTTGATCAAAATCTTTAATCTCACCGTGCGTATTTTCAAAGCGTTTGATGTTTTCATTCAAAGCTTTTAAAAAACGCTTGGCGTGTTGTGGTGTTAAAATGATTCTAGACTTCACCTTGCTTTTGGGAGTCCCCGGCATGATTCTAACAAAATCAACAACAAATTCAGATACAGAGTGATTGATGATTGCCAGGTTACTGTAAATACCCTGCGCAACAGTTTCATCGAGTTCTATGTTTATTTGACCTTGTTTTGGCTTGTTTTGATTGTCTGACATAATTGAAATTAGTATTAATGAAAAACAGATTCCCCCCAATTAATTGGGGGAAATTTGCTAATTATAATTTACTTCTTGCTTTTCTTCAGTCATTTCTCTGAGCTCTTCTTTTGAGCCCACTAAAATGTGATCATACTCTCTAAGTCCGGTTCCTGCAGGAATTTTGTGACCCACAATAACATTTTCTTTAAGACCTTCAAGTGTATCTATCTTTCCACTAACAGCGGCTTCATTGAGAACTTTTGTAGTTTCCTGGAAGGATGCTGCAGAAATAAATGATTTGGTTTGAAGTGATGCTCTTGTAATACCCTGTAATATTGGTGTCGCAGTAGCTGCAACAGCATCTCTTGCAACAACAAGGTTTTTATCAGAACGTTTCAAGTTTGAATTTTCATCACGTAAGTCTCTGGCTGAAATAATTTTTCCTGCTTTTATTGTCTCACTATCTCCGGCATCTTCAACTATCTTCATTCCAAAGATTTTATCGTTTTCGATTATGAAATCAAGTTTGTGAGCCAATTGATCTTCAAGGAAAATAGTATCTCCCGGATCATTTATTCTCACTTTACGCATCATTTGTCTCACGATTACTTCAAAGTGTTTGTCGTTAATCTTAACACCCTGAAGACGATATACCTCTTGAACTTCATTGACTAAGTACTGTTGAACAGCAGAAGGTCCTTTAATACGTAAAATATCTTCAGGTGTTACAGAACCATCAGAAAGAGGCATTCCTGCTTTCACATAGTCATTTTCTTGAACCAAAATTTGATTTGTTAACTTAACAAGGTATTTTTTTACTTCGCCAAGTTTAGATTCAATAATGATTTCTCTGTTTCCTCTTTTAATTTTTCCGAAAGAAACCACACCATCTATCTCACTTACAACTGCGGGATTTGATGGATTACGCGCTTCAAACAATTCGGTTAGTCTAGGAAGACCCCCTGTGATATCTCCAGCTTTGGCTGAACGACGTGGAATTTTAACCAAAACCTTTCCGGTTTTGATTTTTTCACCATCATCAACCATAATGTGGGCTCCAACAGGTAAGTTGTATGAACGCAATGTATTTCCTTTGTTATCTTGAATTAGTAATGTTGGAATCAACTTTTTGTTTCTTGATTCTGAAATTACTTTTTCCTGGAATCCTGTTTGCTCATCAATTTCAACCTGATAAGAAACGCCTTGCTCAATATCTTCGTAAGCAATTTTACCGGTAAATTCAGAAATAATTACTCCGTTGTATGGATCCCACTTACAAATCACATCACCTTTTGTAACTTTATCTCCGCTTTTTATAGAGATATGAGAACCATAAGGAATGTTGTTTGTACTCAAAGTGATACCAGTCTTTTTATCAACAATTTTTAACTCTGAAGTTCTTGAAATAACAATATCTACTGCTTGTCCTTCTGAGTTTTCACCTTTTACAGTCGTTAATTCATCTATCTCAGCAATACCATCAAATTTAGCGATGAGTTTGTTTTCTTCTGAAACACCTCCGGCAACACCACCCACGTGGAATGTTCTAAGAGTTAGCTGAGTACCGGGCTCTCCAATGGATTGAGCTGCGATAACACCGACTGCTTCCCCTTTTTGCACCATTTTTCCGGTAGCGAGGTTTCTTCCATAACACAGTGTACAAATTCCTTTTTCTGCTTCACAAGTAAGAGCTGATCTCACTTCAACAGAATCTAGAACTGAATCATTGATTTTGTCTGCAATCTCTTCATTTATAAGATCTCCGGATTCCACATATACTTCTCTGCTGATTGGGTCAATTATATCATTTAATGCTATACGACCTACAATTCTTTCAGAAAGTGATTCTACAACTTCATCATTTTTCTTTAACGCAGATACCTCTACTCCTCTTAATGTACCACAATCATGTTCTTGAATAATAACATCTTGAGACACATCAACAAGTCTTCTTGTTAAGTAACCCGCATCAGCTGTTTTCAATGCAGTATCGGCAAGACCTTTACGAGCACCGTGAGTTGATATAAAGTATTCAAGAATTGAAAGTCCTTCCTTAAAGTTAGAAAGAATAGGGTTTTCAATAATTTCTCCACCACCTGCGGTTGATTTTTTTGGTTTTGCCATCAAACCACGCATACCGGTTAACTGACGTATTTGCTCTTTTGAACCACGGGCTCCGGAGTCAAGCATCATATATACTGAGTTAAATCCTTGCTGGTCTTCTCTGATTCGCTTCATTGACAGCTCAGTTAACCCGGCATTGGTAGAAGTCCAGATATCAATAACCTGATTGTAACGTTCATTGTTTGTGATAAGACCCATGTTGTAGTTCATAATGATTCCATCAACTTGATCATTGGCCTCTTGAATCATAGTATGTTTTTCAGGTGGAATAATAATATCACCCAAACTGAATGAGAGTCCACCTTTGAAAGCGTAATCAAATCCCATATCTTTGATTTCATCTAAAAAAGCTGCAGTAGTTGGAACATCTGTAGTTTTTAAGATTTTACCAATAATATCACGCAAAGATTTTTTAGTCAAGACCTCATTAAAGAAACCGGCCTTTTCAGGTACAGATTTGTTAAACAATACTCTTCCTACTGTTGTTTCGATAATTTTATTGACTAGCTCACCTTTATCATTAAAGTCTTTAGTTCTTACTTTGATACCGGCGTTAAGCTCAACTCTTTTCTCATTGTAAGCAATAATTACTTCTTCATCAGAATAGAATGTCAAGCCCTCTCCAACAACCTTGTGCTCTGGTGTTGAAATGCGGTGCTTTGTCATATAGTACAATCCTAAAACCATATCCTGTGATGGAACCGTAATAGGAGAACCATTTGCGGGGTTTAAGATATTGTGAGACGCAAGCATCAACAATTGTGCTTCCAAAATTGCTTCTGGACCCAGTGGTAAATGCACTGCCATCTGGTCACCATCAAAATCGGCATTAAATGCAGTACACGCTAATGGGTGTAATTGGATTGCTTTTCCTTCAATTAATTTTGGCTGGAAAGCTTGGATACCTAATCTGTGAAGGGTTGGAGCTCTGTTTAGTAATACTGGATGTCCTTTTAATACATTTTCAAGGATATCCCATACCACGGGCTCTTTTTTATCTATAATTTTCTTTGCAGATTTTACAGTTTTTACAATACCTCTTTCAATCAATTTTCTGATAACGAAAGGCTTGTAAAGTTCAGCTGCCATATTCTTTGGCAATCCACATTCAAACATTTTTAATTCGGGTCCAACAACAATTACCGAACGCGCAGAATAATCCACACGTTTACCAAGCAAGTTTTGACGGAAACGACCTTGCTTTCCTTTCAATGAATCTGAAAGTGATTTAAGCGGTCTGTTTGCATCTGTTTTAACTGCTGAAGATTTTCTGGTGTTGTCAAACAATGAATCTACAGATTCCTGAAGCATACGTTTTTCATTACGTAAAATTACTTCGGGTGCTTTTATTTCAACAAGTCTTTTAAGACGGTTGTTTCTTATAATTACTCTTCTGTATAAATCATTTAAATCTGAAGTTGCAAAACGACCACCGTCAAGTGGCACAAGAGGTCTCAATTCCGGCGGAATGACTGGGATTACTTTCATAATCATCCACTCGGCTTTGTTTTCGCGATTTAGATTTGATTCTCTTAATGCTTCAACCACCTGAAGACGTTTTAGTGCCTCAGTTTTTCTTTGTTTTGAAGTCTCGTTGTTAGCTTTGTGTCTTAAATCGTATGACAAAGCATCCAAATCGATACGTTGTAAAAGTTCAATTAAACACTCTGCACCCATTTTTGCAATAAACTTGTTTGGATCTGAGTCTTCAAGGTAAAGGTTTTCTTGCGGAAGTGTATCTAGAATGTTTAGGTACTCTTCTTCAGTTAAGAAATCCATTTTTTGAAGGGGATCACCTTCTTCATTTTTTGCGATACCCGGTTGTATAACTACATAACGTTCATAGTAAATAATCATATCCAGTTTCTTGGAAGGTAACCCAAGAAGGTATCCAATTTTGTTTGGTAATGAACGGAAGTACCAGATATGAGCAACAGGAACAACAAGGTTGATATGCCCCACTCTGTCTCTACGTACTTTTTTCTCTGTTACCTCAACGCCACAACGGTCACAAACAATTCCTTTGTAACGAATTCTTTTATATTTTCCACAAGCACATTCGTAGTCTTTTACAGGACCAAATATACGCTCACAAAACAAACCGTCACGTTCCGGTTTGTGTGTTCGGTAATTGATTGTTTCAGGCTTTAATACCTCACCTCTTGAAGCTCCCAGAATAGATTCCGGTGAAGCCAGGCCGATAGAAATTTTATTAAATTTCTGTGTTGTGTTATTATCTTTATTTCTTGCCATAATTTTTTAATTCAAAGTTCAAGGTTTAAAGTTCAAGGTTTGTTTACCTGTTCACTTTACTCTTCTAAACGAATATCCAGACCAAGACCTTTCAACTCGTGCATCAATACATTAAATGATTCCGGAAGGCCTGGTTCAGGCATCGTTTCTCCTTTAACAATTGCTTCATAGGTTTTTGCTCTACCTACTACATCATCAGATTTCACCGTAAGAATTTCTCTAAGTGTTGCTGATGCACCATAGGCTTCCAATGCCCAGACTTCCATCTCTCCAAATCGCTGACCACCAAATTGTGCTTTACCACCAAGTGGCTGCTGAGTGATTAACGAGTAAGGTCCAATAGAACGCGCGTGCATTTTATCATCAATCAAGTGACCCAGTTTCAACATATAGATGACCCCAACAGTAGCAGGTTGATCAAAACGATCTCCTGTTCCACCGTCATATAGATATGTATGTCCAAATCTTGGGATACCGGCTTCGTCTGTCAATTCATTGATTTGATCGAGTGTAGCACCGTCAAAAATGGGGGTAGCAAATTTTCTACCCAGCTTTTGACCTGCCCAACCTAGAACAGTTTCATAAATCTGACCGATGTTCATACGAGAAGGTACACCCAGTGGATTCAAAACGATATCAACCGGAGTTCCGTCTTCTAAGAAAGGCATATCCTCTTCTCTTACGATTCTGGCAACAATACCTTTGTTACCGTGACGACCTGCCATTTTATCACCCACTTTCAGTTTACGCTTTTTAGCGATGTAAACCTTAGCTAGTTTTAAAATACCTGCAGGAAGCTCATCTCCAACAGAGATGGTAAACTTCTCACGCCTTAGGTTCCCCTGAAGGTCATTTTCTTTGATTTTATAATTGTGCAATAAATCTGCTACAAGGTGATTTGTGTTATCATCTGTTGTCCAGACACCTTGCGTCAAATGTGTATAATCATATACTGCATTCAGCATTTTAAGTGTGAATTTTTTTCCTTTTGGGAAAATTTCTTCACCTAAATCATTCATTACACCTTGAGCGGTTTTACCACCAACGATTGCAAACAATTTTTCGACAAGAACATCTTTCAATTCATTGAATTTTACTTCATATTGAATCTCTAATTCTGCGATGTCTTCTTTGTCTTTTGCTCTTTTACGCTTGTCTTTTATCGCTCTAGCGAAAAGTTTTTTATCAATAACAACACCATTTAGTGATGGAGAAGCTTTTAAAGAAGCATCTTTTACATCACCGGCTTTGTCACCAAATATCGCACGAAGTAGTTTTTCTTCAGGCGTTGGGTCGCTTTCACCTTTTGGCGTAATTTTTCCGATAAGGATATCTCCGGGCTTCACTTCAGCACCAATGCGAATCATACCGTTTTCGTCAAGGTCTTTTGTGGCCTCTTCTGAAACGTTTGGTATGTCGTTTGTCAATTCTTCGTTACCCAGTTTGGTATCTCTAACTTCAAGTGAATACTCATCAATATGAATAGATGTGAATACATCGTTTCTTACTACTTTTTCAGAAATCACGATGGCATCTTCAAAGTTATATCCTTTCCAGGGCATAAAAGCAACTTTCATGTTTCTTCCTAATGCAAGTTCGCCGTTTTCTGTAGCATATCCTTGACATAAAACCTGGCCTCTTACAACTCTGTCACCTTTTTTTACAATGGGTTTCAAGTTGATATTTGTTCCCTGATTTGTTTTACGGAATTTTACCAAGTTGTATGTGGTAACAGCGCTATCAAACCTTACCAGATTCTCTTCTTCTGTGCGATCATATTTGATACTGACTTCATTAGCATCAACATATTCCACAACTCCTTCTCCTTCAGCATTGATCAATACTCTGGAATCACTTGCAACTTGTCTTTCAAGACCTGTTCCCACAATTGGAGCTTCTGGAGTTAAAAGAGGTACTGCCTGACGCATCATGTTAGACCCCATCAGTGCACGGTTTGCATCATCGTGTTCCAAAAATGGGATAAGTGATGCTGAAATTGATGAAATCTGATTGGGAGCAACATCAATGTAATTAACCACATTGGGGTCAACTACCGGGAAGTCACCTTCCATTCTGGCAATAACTTTGTCTTTGGTGATGGTTCCGTCATCAGCTATAGGAATGTTTGCCTGAGCGATTAACTGGCCTTCTTCTTCTTCAGCAGAGAGGTAGATGGGTTTTGATTTGAAATCAATTTTTCCATTTTCTACTTTTCTGTAAGGTGTTTCAAGAAACCCTAAGTTGTTCACTTTAGAAAACACACTCATTGATGAAATTAGACCAATGTTTGGTCCTTCCGGTGTTTCAATAGGACATAGTCTTCCGTAGTGAGTATAGTGAACGTCACGAACCTCAAAACCGGCGCGTTCTCTGGATAAACCTCCGGGTCCTAATGCTGAGAATCTACGCTTGTGTGTGATTTCTGCAATGGGGTTTGTTTGGTCCATAAACTGAGACAACTGGTTTGTTCCAAAGAACGAATTAATAACCGAAGACAAGGTCTTGGCATTAATCAAATCGATGGGAGTAAACACCTCATTGTCTCTCACGTTCATTCGCTCTCTGATGGTTCTTGCCATTCTGGCCAGACCCACACCAAATTGCTGTGAAAGTTGTTCACCAACTGTTCTCACACGTCTGTTTGACAAGTGATCAATATCATCAATCTCTGCTTTTGAGTTGATTAACTCAATAAGGTATTTGATGATGGTTATAATATCATCTTTGGTTAAAACCTGCTTGTCCATAGCGAGGTCTAGACCAAGTTTTTTGTTCATTCTGTAACGACCCACTTCTCCCAAATTGTAACGCTGGTCACTAAAGAAGAGTTTGTGGATGATTCCACGAGCGGTTTCTTCATCGGGTGGTTCTGCGTTACGAAGTTGACGGTAAATGTGTTCAACTGCTTCTTTTTCAGAGTTTGTTGGATCTTTTTGAAGTGTGTTGTGAATAATCGCATAATCAGCAGATTGATTGTCTTCTTTATGAAGTAAAATTGTCTTACTTCCAGAATCCAGTATCTCTTCGATGTGCTCTTTTTCAAGTACAGTATCACGGTCTAAAATAATTTCATTTCTTTCGATTGAAACCACTTCTCCTGTATCTTCATCAACAAAATCCTCGTGCCATGTTTTTAAAACACGTGCAGCTAGTTTTCTGCCTAAATATTTTTTTAATCCGGTTTTTGAAGCTTTCACCTCTTCTGCGAGGTCAAAGATTTCAAGAATATCTTTATCTCTCTCAAAGCCAATTGCTCTAAAAAGAGTTGTTACCGGTAATTTTTTCTTTCTATCGATATAAGCATACATAACGCTGTTGATATCGGTAGCAAATTCAATCCAGGAACCTTTGAAAGGAATTACTCTGGCAGAGTATAATTTTGTTCCGTTTGCGTGGAAAGATTGTCCAAAGAAAACCCCGGGAGATCTGTGCAATTGTGAAACAACAACACGTTCTGCACCGTTGATACAAAAAGTACCACTAGGTGTCATATAAGGAATTGTACCCAAATACACATCTTGGACAATGGTTTCAAAGTCTTCGTGTTCAGGGTCTGTACAATATAATTTGAGTCTTGCCTTTAGAGGTACGCTGTAAGTAAGCCCTCTTTCGATACATTCCTGTATGGAGTATCTTGGCGGATCTACAAAGTAGTCTAAAAATTCTAATACAAATTGGTTACGGGTATCAGTGATGGGGAAGTTTTCCATGAAGGTTTTATAAAGTCCTTCATTTCCTCTTTCGTCTGACTTAGTTTCCAGCTGGAAAAAATCCTGAAAGGATTTTATTTGAATGTCCAGAAAATCGGGATAATCTGGTGTATTCTTCACAGAGGAAAAATTCAATCTTTCAGTTTGCGTTGCTGACATTAATGGAATGAATTTTAATTAAAATAAAATGAAACTGGCGTAAAATCTAAACGAAACTATTTTTTACGCAAAATGGTTTAGGGCTGTTGGAGGATATATGAATACACTCCAACAGTCTAAACCTTAGGTACTTACCCCAAATAGTCGGGGTGAATATTTACTTAAGCTCTACTTCAGCTCCAGCCTCTTCAAGAGAAGCTTTCAAGCTATCTGCTTCGTCTTTAGAAACACCTTCTTTGATTGGGCTTGGTGCACTATCAACCATTTCTTTTGCTTCTTTAAGACCAAGACCTGTTAGTTCTTTTACAAGTTTAACAACTGCTAGTTTAGAAGCTCCGGCTGCTTTAAGGACAACATCAAATTCAGTTTGTTCTTCAGCTGCTTCAGCAGCAGCACCTCCACCAGCGGCAACAGCTACGGCTGCAGCAGCAGGCTCGATACCATACTCGTCTTTTAAAATAGTAGCTAACTCATTAACTTCTTTTACTGTTAAGTTAACTAATTGTTCTGCGAAATCTTTTAAATCTGCCATTTTCTATCGTTTTAATAATTTAATTTTAATATTTAATAATTGAATATTCGTTGTTTGATACTACTATCCTTCTCTTTCAGATAGTGTTTTGATAATTCCTGCAAGTTTTCCACCACCTGATTTAAGTGCTGAAACAACATTTTTAGCAGGAGATTGAAGTAACCCAATCACTTCACCTATCATCTCATCACGAGACTTGATGCTTACTAAGTCATCCAATAGGTTATCGCCAATGTAAACCGCTTCCTCAATAAAAGCTCCTTTTAAAACAGGCTTTTCTGATTTTTTGCGGAATTCTTTGATTACTTTGGCAGGTGCGTTACCTGTTTCAGAAAACATTAGAGAGGTATTTCCTTTTAAAATGGTTTTTAAATCTCCAAATTCTCTTTCTGAACTTTCCATTGCTTTTGCAAGCAGTGTATTTTTAACAACCGTTAGTTTGATACCGGCTTTGAAACAAGCACGTCTCAGGTTTGAGGTCGTGAGTGCATCAAGTCCTGAAATATCTGTTAAATAGATATTTGAATTCTCTGCTAACTGGGTAGTTAAAACGTCTATAGCTTTTGCTTTTTCTTCTCTTGTCATAATTTATAGTATTTGACTACTCAGTAAATCGTTTAGCATCGATCTGAACTCCGGGACTCATTGTACTAGACAAGTGGATACTTTTGATATAAATACCTTTAGTCACAGAGGGCTTTAACTTTACCAATGTTGTTAATAATTCTTTTGCGTTTCCTGTTAGCTTTTCAGCATCAAAAGATGCTTTTCCAATGCTAGCGTGTACAATTCCATACTTATCAACTTTAAAGTCAATTTTACCGGATTTGATATCAGAAACAGCTTTAGCGATATCCATAGTTACTGTACCTGTTTTTGGGTTTGGCATTAGACCTCTTGGTCCTAATACACGTCCTAAAGGACCTAATTTACCCATCACACTAGGCATTGTTACTATAACATCAACATCTGTCCAACCTCCTTTAATTTTATCGAGGTACTCATCTAAGCCTACAAAATCAGCACCTGCTTCTTTTGCTTCAGCTTCTTTATCTGGTGTTACCAGTGCCAAAACTTTTACATCTTTACCGGTTCCGTGAGGAAGGGTAACAACACCTCTTACCATTTGATTTGCTTTTCGTGGGTCTACATTTAAACGCACAGCTAAATCTACAGAGGCATCAAAGTTTACAGTGGTAATCTCTTTTACTAAAGCAGATGCTTCAGCAAGTGAGTAGGCTTTATTAGCCTCTACTTTTGCTTGAGCGTCTTTTTGCTTTTTTGTTATTTTTGCCATTATTTTTTTGTAATTATCAGGTTAAAAAGGTGCATTTCCTTTAACTTTAACACCCATTGATCTTGCCGTTCCGGCAACCATTTTCATGGCAGATTCAATTGTGAAAGCGTTCAGGTCTTGCATTTTGTCTTCTGCAATTGTTTTAATTTGATCCCAAGATATGGTTGCTACTTTTCTGATATGTGGCTCACCAGATCCTTTTTTGATCTTAGCGGCTTCCATAACCTGAACAGCAGCTGGAGGAGTTTTTACAACAAAATCAAAAGATTTGTCTTTGTAAACAGTAATTGCCACCGGCAATACTTTTCCTTGCTTATCTTGTGTTCTAGCATTAAATTGTTTGCAGAACTCCATAATGTTCACCCCGGCAGCACCCAATGCTGGACCAACCGGTGGAGAAGGGTTTGCAGCGCCTCCTCTAACTTGAAGTTTTACAACTTTACTTATTTCTTTTGCCATTTCTTAATTTTTAATTTTGGTAATCACTCTAGTGGAAGCAAAAGCTCATACCTGATATATATAGCGTAACAGTTTTTTAAACTTTTTCTACTTGCATATAGCTTAACTCAAGGGGTGTTTTTCTTCCGAAAATTTTCACCATAACCTCAAGTTTTCTCTTTTCTTCATTAATTTTTTCTACGGTTCCATTAAAGCCATTAAAAGGACCGTCAATTACTTTAACAGTTTCTCCAATGGTAAATGGTATATTTACATTCTCATCATTGATTGACAATTCGTCAACTTTACCTAGCATCCTGTTTACCTCAGATTGTCTAAGTGGTACAGGGTCTCCTCCTTTTGTTTCTCCAAGAAAACCAATCACACCATTTACTGACTTGATAATGTGAGCAATTTCTCCGGCGAGATTTGCCTGAACCATAATATACCCCGGAAAGTAAACTCTTTCTTTATTAACTTTTTTTCCGTTTCTTATTTGAATCACCTTCTCTGTCGGCACCAATATTTGGTCAATAGAATCCTCTAGGTTTAATCGTGTTACTTCACTTTCAATATAGGATTTTATTTTATTCTCTTGCCCGCTAACTGCGCGAACAACATACCATTTTTTAGTGCTTTTTGTCTCCGTCATGTTTCTGTATTTAGGATTTTATCCAAATAAAATACTGAGCTATAATGTCGCTAAAAACTGTATCTACTCCCCAAATCGCAAGCGAAAGGATGATAGAAAACACCGCAACTAAAACTGTCAATCGCTGTGCTTCAGACCAGGAAGTCCAGGTGACATGATTTTTTAATTCGTTGAACGATTCTTGAATATAATTTAGCATTCTTTCTCGTTATTTGTTTAATTATTATTGCACGGGTTGAGAGACTCGAACTCCCGACACCTGGTTTTGGAGACCAGTGCTCTACCAACTGAGCTAAACCCGTAAATAGAGTTTTGGCTCTTCCTTATTATTTTACAGGGATTAGCAAAACCCGTTGATAAATACTTAAAGGCACCCGCCTGTGGCGGATACCTTTAAGACTATCATTTTAAACTATAATTAGTCTAATATCTCAGTTACCTGACCGGCACCAACTGTTCTACCACCTTCACGAATTGCAAAACGTAATCCTACATTCATTGCAATTGGCTGAATTAATTCAACAGTGATTGTTAAGTTGTCACCTGGCATAACCATCTCTACTCCATCAGGAAGTGAAATATTACCGGTAACGTCAGTTGTACGTACATAAAACTGTGGACGGTAGTTATTGTGGAAAGGAGTGTGACGACCACCTTCTTCTTTCTTCAATACATATACCTCAGCTTTAAATTTTTTGTGTGGTGTAACTGAACCAGGTTTAGTGATTACCATTCCTCTTGAGATTTGAGTTTTCTCAATACCTCTTAAAAGAATACCAACGTTATCACCTGCTTCACCTCTGTCTAGTATTTTACGGAACATTTCAACACCCGTAATAGTAGAAGTTAATTTTTGAGCTCCCATACCAATGATTTCAACAGGATCTCCTGTATTTGCAACACCGGTTTCAATTCTTCCGGTTGCAACAGTACCACGACCAGTGATAGAGAAAACATCTTCAATAGGCATCAAGAAAGGCTTATCAACATCACGTTCTGGCAATTCAATCCAGCTATCAACAGCTTCCATTAACTCAAGAACTGATTGTGACCACTTTGCATCACCTTCTAAAGCTCCAAGAGCAGAACCTGCAACTACAGGACCATTATCTCCATCATACTCATAGAAAGACAACAAGTCTCTAATTTCCATTTCTACCAATTCAAGAAGCTCTTCATCATCAACAAGGTCAACCTTGTTCATAAATACAACTATTCTTGGAATTCCTACTTGGCGTCCCAAAAGGATGTGCTCACGAGTTTGAGGCATTGGACCATCTGTAGCAGCAACCACAAGAATTGCACCGTCCATTTGCGCAGCACCAGTTACCATGTTTTTCACATAATCGGCGTGACCTGGACAGTCAACGTGTGCATAGTGACGATTTGCTGTAGAGTATTCTACGTGAGAAGTATTAATAGTGATACCTCTTTCTTTTTCTTCAGGTGCATTATCAATCTGATCGAAAGATCTTGCTTCAGAAAATCCAGCTTCTGCTAACACTCTAGTGATAGCTGCTGTTAAAGTTGTTTTACCGTGATCTACGTGTCCAATTGTACCTATATTTAAATGCGGTTTGGAACGATCGAATTTTTCCTTTGCCATGTTTAATAATTTTTAATCTTAGTTATATATTAGTGTTCAATGTATTTACAACTTTGAGCCAACGACGGGAATTGAACCCGTGACCTCTTCCTTACCAAGGAAACGCTCTACCCCTGAGCTACGTCGGCAGGAATGGGTTCCAAATTTCAGGTTTCAGGCTTCAGGTTTAAATTAAAACAAACTTTAACCTGAAATCTTAAACTTTTTTTGAGCGGGAGACCGGGTTCGAACCGGCGACATTCAGCTTGGAAGGCTGACGCTCTACCAACTGAGCTACTCCCGCATTTTGATTTGAAATTTATTATTTCAAATCTGTTTTTTCAAAATTTTAAAGACCGCTTTTCAAAATTAAATTTCTAATTCTTTTGGAATTTGGAATTTTTAAGATTGATATTTCCGCTTTCGCGAAACTATTTTGTGGGGAGAGCAGGATTCGAACCTGCGAAGACATAGTCAGCAGATTTACAGTCTGCCCTCGTTGGCCGCTTGAGTATCTCCCCTTAAACTTAAACCAACGAAAAATGCTGGTAATTCCTTAATTTTTAGAACTTTAAAGAGCCGATGGAGGGACTCGAACCCACGACCTGCTGATTACAAATCAGCTGCTCTAGCCAGCTGAGCTACATCGGCTTTTACTACTTTTTTGAACATAAAAAAGTCCGCTATTTCTAACGGACTGCAAATGTATATAAATTTTGTTTTTAAAAAAACTTTTTTGAGAAAAAAACTTTACAAGTGCGCTCTTTGCTTTTCCTTTCTTTTTTTGAGTTGCCTTTCCAAAGATTGAACACATTCATCTATTCCTATTTCAAATCGTTTGCATTCCTTTTTAACGATTAAATCTCCTTTGGGAATACTCAATAAAACTTCGACTATTTTATTTTCCGGACTGGCAGTATTTTCTATCTTTAGGAAAACATCTGCAAATATTATCTTATCGTAAAATTGATCAAGCTTACTCAATTTTTTTTCGATAAAGTTTATCAATTTGATGTCTGCATCAAATCCCGGTGTTTGCACATTTACTTTCATAGGCTGTGGTTTTAAATTTTATTTCTTTATTCTTTGTTTCTAGGGTGTGTCTTTGCATATACCTTTTTTAATTCAGCGATGCTGTTGTTTGTATATACTTGTGTTGATGCTAAGCTCGAGTGCCCCAATAATTCTTTTATAGAATTTAAATCTGCCCCTTCATTTAAAAGATGTGTTGCAAAAGAATGTCTTAAAATATGTGGACTTTTTTTTTCTTTTGTTGATATGATACTAAAGTAATTATTAATAATTCTGTACACAAGGGTTTGACTTAATTTAACTCCATTTTTTGTTAAAAAAAGAAAATTTCCAGATTGATTGTTGTCTATTTCTTCTCTCTCTAATAAATAGTTTTTTAGTGTGGTTACTGTTGTATTAATTAATGGAACAAGGCGTTCTTTATTTCTCTTTCCTAAAATCCTAACAAGCTGTTTTTGCAAATCAACATCTGTAACTTTCAAGCCAATCAATTCTGATTTTCTCATGCCGGTGGCATAGAACAATTCAACGATTGCTTTATTTCTTATGTTTTCAAAACCCTCCAAATCCTCAAAATTAGTAATGACTGTTGCTATTTCCTTTTCTGAAAAAGGAACTTGAAGTGTTTTTCCGACTTTTAAGGACTTGTGTTTTGCCAGAGGGTTTTCAGTAATTTGATTTGTTTTTAAAAGAAATTTGTAATAAGATTTTAAAGAAGCAATTTTTCTGTTAATTGATTTGGTATTTAGGTTCTTATCTACCAGTGTTATGATCCAAGACCGAATCATTGAATAATTTACTTGCTTGCTATTTTGACAATCAAACTCATCTTCAATAAAATCTAAAAATGAATTTAAATCATTTTTATATGCCAATATAGTATGAGAGGAGTGTTTTTTTTCTAAAGCCAGGTAGTTTAAAAAGGCAGTCTCTTGCATAAGTAAATCGTTGAAAAGTAAATTTACGAAACTTATCACAAAAACAAATGATAATTGTCACCAAAAAAAAATCCCGATAGCTCGGGATTTTTTAAATTGGTATATTAAAAATTAAATATCTTCATTGTCTCTCAAGCGCTGAATGTATTGCGCTTTTTGTACTTGCGCTCTTCGGGATACAGAAGGTTTTGTAAATGCTTGTCTGCTTCTCAACTGTCGCGTGGTTTGAGTTCTGTCAAACTTTCTCTTAAAACGCTTTAACGCTCTATCGATGTTTTCTCCGTCTTTTATGGGTATTATTAACATAAGTTGTGCACCTCCTCTCTTTTAGTGCGGCAAAATTATATTAAAAAAATCTAAAAAATCTAAAAAATCTAAAAAATATTTTGTGAAGCCTCTATGTAGCAGGCTTATACTCTTTCTTATCAATAATCATTTTGGCGATAATTTCCCTGAGTATCTCTGATGTTCCTCCACCAATGGGTCCAAGTCTGCTATCACGTAATAAACGAGCCATTGGATATTCTTCCATATAGCCATACCCACCCAAAAATTGCAAACACTCATAAATAACTTCATCAGCAATTTTTGTGGAAAGCAGCTTTGACATGGTGGCTTCCTTGACTACATATTCTCCGTTGTCTAACCGGGCAGCGACATTATAATTAAACACTTTGCACATTTCAACCTGGCTGGCCAAATCTGCAACTTTGTGTCTCAATGCCTGAAATTTATTGATCGTTTTCCCAAATGCCTTGCGTTCTGACATGTAACCCAATGCATAATCTATAGCAAACTCTGCTCTAGCATGTGCATTGATTCCCATAATCAATCTCTCAGAAGCAAAATGCTGCATAATGTATCCAAAACCATTATTCTCTTCTCCCATTAAATTTGAAGCGGGGATTTCAACATTATCAAAAGCAAGTTCGGCGGTATCTGAAGCACGCCATCCCAATTTATCGAGTTTTGTTGCAGAAATACCCGGGGTGTCCCTATCCATAATAAAAATACTCATTCCCTTGTTTCCAAGTTCGGGCTTAGTCTTTGCTGCTATAACCAAATAGTCTGAATAAACGCCGTTTGTTATAAAGGTTTTTGAGCCATTAATCACATAGGTATCTCCTTTTTTGACAGCGGTGGTTTTCATACCGGCGACGTCGCTTCCGCCGAAAGGCTCAGTAATACACAAACAGCCAATGAGCTCACCATTAATGCTTCCGGTTAGATATTTTTGCTTAATCTCTTCACTTCCTTCTGCATTCAAGTGGGTCATTGCAAGATAAGCGTGTGCCCACATCGCAGCTGAAAAACCTCCCGAATTAATTTTTTGTAATTCTTCCAAAAATATAACTGTATAGAATAAATCAAGTCCCATTCCGCCATATTTTTCGGGATAGTTGAGACCAAAATAACCCATCTCCCCAAACTTTTCCCAGATAAAGCGCTCTATAGTTCCGGTTTTTTCCCATTTTTCAATATGCGGAACAACTTCCTTTTGTAAAAACTCCTGAAAGCTTTTGCGAAATAAATTGTGTTCCTCAGTAAAATAAGTGATGTTCATTGTGAATTATTATGTATTAAAATTTAGGCTTTAGCCGTTTCCGATAGCTATCGGAATTACGGCTGTACTTAGTTGTTAATTGATATCCGATGTTCGATAATCTTAATTCGATATTCGTTATTAATCAACGGTCAAATATAAGGCAAATCTCTCAATTTTTTGCTCAGGAAAGCCCTCGATATTTTTGAGTTCTTCTATCTCTTTGATTCCCTCACGGAGCAATCTGTAGTCAACAATCTCTTTCGCCATATTAAAACTTATAAATGGCAGGGTTGCCATATCTGAAGCAGAAGCGGTATTGATATTGATTTTTACCACTTCGGGTTTCTCCTTTACAGTAAATTCTGCTAAGATTCTTTTTACAACCCCATATTCCAATCCATACACATCGTGCAATTGTTCATCTATTTGAAAACCCTTGAGGCGATTTCTGAAATTGATGATACGATTTGACAGCACCTCTCCCACTCCATTAATTTCCTGAAGTTGTTCTGCTGTGGCTTTATTCAAATCTGTTTTTTGTGCAAATGATTTTTCAGTTCCGGAGTTCCAATTGTTTGTTCTGGGGCGAGGGTTTGTAACCCAATCAGGAAACCGAAAACGGGGGCTTATTTTGTCTAAAAGTGAGTCTGAAACTTGTGTAACCCGTTTGAAGTCTGCTATGGAATTGATCCATTGGTCTTTTTCTCTAAATTGGTGCAAGCGGTCAATTTCTTCGGGTGACATCCCCAGCGTATAACCTGAATAATCTGTAATGAAATTAGGATTAAATTTTCTGGATTCCGTTTGTTTTGAATTTGATGCAATTTGTTTTAAGGAGTCTATTTCGTTCTGCAAAGCAATTATTTCAGCTGAATTGACATCCAGAACCGGGTCTTTAGAAAAATCAACTTTGAAATAAATGATTTGAAGAATTACAATCGTAGCTATCAAAAGCAAAATCCCATTTCGTTGATTTTTAGAAAACCGGAAATGGGATTTTAACCTGTTCATTACACTACTTTTTTATTTTTTCTTTTCAGGAGTTTTAAATAACTCTCCTGCTTTTAGTTTAACCATATAGTCTCTTAAATCCTGACGCACTTCACCAGACATTAAGTAAAGACCAATTATGTTTGGAAATGCCATCGCCAGAATCATCATATCTGAGAAATCGAGTACTGCTCCAAGACTAACTGACGCTCCAATAACAACAAAAACTAAAAAGAGAAGTTTATAGACCATTTCAGTTCTTTTGCTTTTTCCAAACAAATAAGTCCAGGCTCTCATTCCATAATAGGACCAGGAAATCATGGTTGAAAATGCAAATAAAAATATAGCTCCCGCTAGCACATAGGGGAACCAGGAAATCACCGTTTGAAACGCGTCTGAGGTGAGTTGTGCGCCGGCCATATCAGCCACTTCGTGTTTTCCTGTAAATATCAAAACAAGTGCAGTCAATGTACAGACTACAACCGTATCAATAAAGGGTTCTAAAAGTGATACAAAGCCTTCAGATGGCGGGTGATTTGTTTTGGCCGCACTGTGTGCTATTGCAGCAGACCCCACACCGGCTTCATTGGAAAATGCAGCACGTTGAAATCCTACAATCAATACTCCAATGATTCCTCCTTTTAAGGCGGTTGGGCTGAAGGCTCCATCAATGATAGCCGTAAATGCCGGAATGATATTTTCGATATTGACAGAAATTACAACAATACAAGCAATAACATATATTACCGCCATAAAGGGCACCACACGTGAAGTGACATTTGCAATACTTTTAATTCCACCAACAATTACTGCTCCTACAAGAATTGAGATGATAATACCAAACCAAAATCCATTTCCTGCCAGTGATGGAAATTGACCGGATAGAGCTTCAAATGATTGGTTTGCCTGAAACATATTTCCACCACCAAAAGAAGCTCCAACAGCTAAAATGGCGAAAAGACCTGCCAGTATTTTACCGAGTGTTTTTTTGTTTTGTTTTTCAAGTCCTTTTCTCAAGTAGCTCATTGGGCCTCCAAAAACGCGACCATCAGCAGCGATTTCACGGTATTTTACACCCAGCGTACATTCTACAAATTTTGATGACATCCCCAGAAAACCTGCTAGAATCATCCAAAAGGTCGCTCCGGCACCTCCCAGAGAAATAGCCACCGCAACACCGGCGATGTTTCCTAAACCTACCGTTCCGGAAACTGCTGTTGCCAAAGCCTGAAAGTGAGTAACTTGACCGGGCGCATTGGGATCGTCATATTTTCCTCTGGCCAAGTTTAAAGAGTGCTTAAAACCTCTAATGTTAATAAAACCCATTCGGAGTGTAAAAAACAAGGCTCCAATAGATAGCCATATTACAATAAAGGGTATGGGTTTTTCTTGTTGATCACCATTAGGGTGAAGCAGTGCCACTTTTTCATCATAAACAATTGCCGCAAAATTATGTGCTCCTGATTCAATAATGTCAGTACCTTTAGAGGAGTCGTAAATTGTATTACCTCGTTTTGTGAGGTGCTTTAAAGTTCCATTGGCAAGAGCAACTACTTCCAAATCCTCACCGTCTTTATTAATTGTTGCTATAGGCTCACCTCTTTTGACTTTGGCACCATCTTCTTTGAGCCATTCTTTAACGACAAAAACTCCTTTAATGCCGGGTTCCCATCTGGGAGCAGGAACTAACTTTTGGTCTGCGTAAACAACAGGGTCGTAAATTCCAATTGCAGAAAATGGATCCCAAAATAACACACTTCCCATTCCAGCTACTATTGGGGCGAAGGTACCATTAAATTTTTCGGTGATGACCTCTGCTGGCACTGTAAATTCGTTACTAACTGAATTACCGGCAGCATCGGTAACTATAAGAGTATATGGAACTCCTTCAACAAGGTTTACCGCCTTATTTGAATGTTGAGGAGTGTCTTGATTACTCCATTTGTAATTATATGGAGGTACTCCTCCATCAACTTTCACTTCAATCACACCATCATTGATGATATTTGATGGGTTTGTAATTCGTTCTTTAACAGTAAGGTCTTGAGAAAATACTACGCTTGAAAAAAGCAGTAACAGTGCGGCAATATATCTTGTATTCATATAAATATGTAGTTGGTTGATAAACTGTGTTTCAAAAACAGCAAGCAAGATGCTAAAAAAATAAGCGAATTCAAATTTTTTTTAGAATTAAAATCAATTTTACATTTTCAGGATAAACTACAAATCAAAAACAGAACTTCGTTTTGTATAGATTAGGTCTTTTAATCTAATCCAAAAAGCAAGTGTGAGGTAGATGGCAAAACCGATTCCCAAGGTTGCAAAAGAGACATAAATAAAGAACAAACGTACATTTTTTGCCCTCATGCCAAGTTTATCTGCAACACGTGAAGATACAGCAAAGCCATACTTCTCAAAAAAATGACGGATTTTGTAAATAATGCTTAACATAATACCGTAAAAATACTAATTCTCCAGTAATAATCGACTCCCCACCGCACATTGCAAACACTTTTTCTTATCACAATAATTGGTTTTTAATTCAATTAATGCTTGAGAATGTAAAGCACTATGGGCAACAGGCTTTAAATCATTGAATTTTGAAACAATAGTGTTTTCTTCATTTTTCAAACTGTTCATTAAAGTGATTAATGCATCCGGAACTTCTTTGCCTATGTGCTTATTGTAACAAAAAACCACGGGAACAATCGTATTGATTATCAACAAATCGATAAATGCTTTTGTAAGTCGTTTTTTGCGAGGTGCAGAAACCGAGCTAAAATGAAAATGAGTATCCCAAAAACCGGAAGCGCATATATCAAAAAGTTTATAGATTTCTTCTTTGGTTTGCACCGAAATAATTTTTGAAAACAATTGTTTATTAACTGAATAGACCGCCGCCAATTGTGCCAACCGAATGGTAGGAAAATTAACCGGCCGCAACCTAAAAAACTGAACAGGAATCACCTGATTGTTTTGCAACTGAAACTTGTTTTTCAGAAAATCATATTCCTTTTTTAAATCGTTCACATAAGAAACGTCACTCTCAATTTCCAACAAACCTGCCTGACCAAAAAGAAGGGCTTCCAGTTGTATAGGGTTTTCCTGAATTTTTCTTATAACTGAAAAATCTATAGAATTTGCAATCGATAGAAAAGCATCGCCATTATTTTTTAAACCAAAATTTTTAGCCAGCATTTTAAACAAAACAGCTTCCCAATCGTTTTTTGAGGTCTTTAAAAGCTCAAAAATCAAACCCGATTTATTTTCCAGTCGCTCGAAATAAAGCCGTTCCATCCAGTTTTCAATAAGGAAATCATCGACTTCCGGAAAATCTTCTTCACAGGCAATCCACTGTTTTTTGGTTGAGAATAGCATATTGTATTTCGCTAAAGCGAAAGCATCCACTCTATTTTTTAAAACAAGAGTTGGTATTACTGTATTGTCCTTTCGAAACACTTCCACATCGTGTTCCCAAACCACGTGAAGTATGACATTATCATAGGCCTTGTCTGTCTCGTGATGATGTGCATACCAGTCTGAAGATTTTAAATGAATCTCAACATTTCCCACCCACAACTGATTGCCAATCCTTATTTGCGCATTAAAAAAATCGGGGCCCGAATCTAAATTATGGGTTCCCTGATGCACAATTTCAATGAACTCCCCTTCTTCAGATTTGATAGCTGCTTTTGAAAATTTTTGAAATTTCCAGATATGATGTAAAAAATCTTCTTGCATCTTATAAAGTTACTAAATTTTACGAAAAATTGCATTACAGGAATAACTTGTTAAATTTAAACAAAACTTACACCTTACTAATTTTTGATCCTTAATTTTACTTGAAAAAAGCGAATCTATGTTTTTAATCTTACTTTTATTAACCTTCTCAAACTCTCCTTCAATGACATTATTTGATTTTGATTCAAAGACAGATATAAAAAAATGGAATATAGTAAATGATGGTGTGATGGGAGGAATCTCAAAAAGCACTTTAGACTTAAATAAAGAGGGGCACGCTATTTTCAGTGGAACTGTTTTGTTGGAAAACAACGGTGGGTTTTGCTCGATGAGACACCGTTTTGCAAAAAAGGATGCAAGCGCTTATCAAAAAATAATGTTGCGCGTAAAAGGAGATGGAAAAAATTATCAATTCAGAACAAAAACAAATGCATCAGACTTTTATTCCTATACTTTTACTTTCAAAACAAGCGGTGAGTGGGAAACGATTGAAATACCATTTTCTGAAATGACTCCCACCTATAGAGGCAGAAGAGTCAACTTACCTAATTATCCCGGAGAAACTATTGAAGAAATTGCCTTTTTAATTGGAAATGGAAAAAGGGAATCTTTTGCGCTTGAAATAGATAAAATCGCAGTTGAATAAAACTATTAACCTAAATTCAATTAGTATCAACTTTATACGTAAATTGTTGATTAACAGTAATTAAAAGAAACATTAAGAAATTAAGGTTATTAAGAACAACTTAATACATCCCTTAATTATCTTAATTCCTTAATGGTTAAAATAAATTGGGCGTAAACATACTGTAACAAGTTGTATTACAATATAATAATTTTCGAACTCAGTTTATTATTCAAAATTTTAATCAATATACCCCATCTTTTTCATCCACTCATCGTTAAACATTTTACCTACATAGCGACTTCCGTGATCGTGAAAAAGGACAACGACTACATCGTCTTTTGTAAAGTGTTCTTTTAACTGAAGGAGTCCTTTCATTGCTGCTCCCGCAGAGTTACCTAAAAAAAAGCCTTCTTTTTTGGCAAGTAATTGGGTATAGACAGCTGCGTCTTTATCGGTTACTTTGGTAAAGCCGTCGATGATACTAAAGTCCACATTTTTGGGAAGGATGTCTTCTCCAATGCCTTCGGTGACATAAGGGTAAATTTCTTTTTCGTCAAAAATGCCGGTCTCGTGGTATTTTTTAAACACGCTTCCATAGGTATCAATCCCCCACACTTTAATATTTGGGTTTTGTTCTTTTAAGTATTTCCCAACACCCGATATGGTTCCTCCTGTTCCAACTCCCACAACAAAATGAGTGACTTTACCATCGGTTTGTTTCCAGATTTCTGGACCGGTGGATTCATAATGGGCTTTGGCGTTTGAAAGGTTGTCATACTGATTGACATACCAACTGTTGGGCGTTTCTTTTGCCAACCGAGCTGAAGTAGAATAATATGAACGGGGATCATCAGGCGCTACATCTGTGGGACATACTACCACTTCGCTGCCCACCGCACGTAAAATATCCATTTTTTCTTTGGATTGTTTATCACTGATAACACACACCATTTTATACCCTTTTACAATGGCTGCAAGTGCAAGACCCATACCGGTATTTCCTGAGGTGCCTTCAATGATGGTGCCGCCGGGTTTGAGTCTGCCATCAGCTTCGGCATCTTCTATCATTTTAACCGCCATTCGGTCTTTGACTGAGTTTCCGGGGTTGAAAGTTTCATACTTTGCAAGTACCAAAGCGGGGATCTCTTCAGCTAGTTTATTGATTTTTACCAGTGGTGTATTTCCAATGGTTCCTAATATATTTTCTGCGTATTGCATAGTTTCATTTTACGATTGCAAAGGTAAGAATTCAGATTCAAATTAAACCCGCATTCTACATTAGAAAATCTATTCCGGATTAAAATTAAATTTTCAAAGTTGTCGAGATTCCTGTTTATTGATGAATCAAAAAAACTTACATTTGGTTTTTAAAAAAATTACTCTATGATTTTACCTTGGCATCAATATGTAATGGCGGTTCTTTATATTCTCGCCGGTGTGAATCACTTTAGAAATCCAAAACTGTATGAACGCATTATGCCTCCTTACATTCCGGCACACAAAAGTATGGTTGTACTGAGTGGCCTTGCCGAAATGATTTTTGGCATGATGCTTCTCATTCCCGAAAACCAACCCATCGCCGCCTGGGGAATTATTTTGATGCTAATTATTTTCTTTACGGTTCATATTCATATGCTTCAGGATGAACGTGCATCTATGAAATTACCACGCTGGGTATTGATTTTAAGGATTCCCTTGCAGTTTGGTTTGATTTGGTGGGCTTATCAATACACTTGATAGGTATTATTTATGAAGAAAATCTGCTTAAATCTTTCCGATTCAGACATTATTTACTTTCCGAAATTTTACAACCCAGAAGTAGCTTCTAAAATGTTTGACACTTTATTTAATGAAACCGACTGGCAACAGGACGATATTAAAGTTTTTGGAAAAATATATGCACAACCAAGGCTTACAGCACTTTATGCTGAAAATGAAAAGTCGTATTCTTATTCAAACATCACCATGTTTCCGAAACCATTCACACCTTTGCTTACGCAAATTAAGAGAGACATTGAAGTGATTTCAAACAAAACATTTTCTACCGTTCTTTTAAATTTATACCGTGACGGAAATGACTCAAACGGCTGGCACAGTGATGACGAAAAAGAATTGGGTGAAAATCCTGTGATCGCCTCTTTGAGTTTGGGTGAAGCGCGATGGTTTCACTTAAAACACAAACAAGACAAGCAGCAAAAAACAAAAATTGAACTTACTCACGGAAGTTTACTGTTAATGCAAGGCAGCACACAACATTTCTGGAAACACCAAGTGGCAAAAACTGCAAGGAAAGTGGGCTCAAGGATAAACCTCACGTTTCGGTTAATAAAATGATAAACTTTTTTATGTTCAAACGAGAAGTTTTAATTTAGCTAATCCTATGAAAAAAGAATTATCCATCATTGAAATTGACCGCGTCATTGAAATGGCCTGGGAAGACAGAACGCCTTTTGAAGCAATTACTTATCAATTTGGTTTGAGTGAGCAAGATGTGATTGCGCTTATGCGAAAAGAAATGAAACCTTCCAGTTTCAGAATGTGGCGGAAACGCGTTCAAGGAAGAGCTACAAAACACCAAAAATTGAGAAACGACGCTGCTAAAAGATTCAAATGCAGTCGTCAAAAGCAGATTTCGGGCAATAAAATCTCAAAGCGTTAACCAAAAATTTCATTGAGAATTTTTGCAAGTCGCAATCCGCCTTTTTGAAGTTGGGTTTTTACGGTTGAAAAATGGTCATACATATAACGGTAGCCTAATTTCTCTCCTGTTGAAGCACTTTGATACACTTTTTTTGTTAACTCCCTTTCTTGTTCTACCCATTCCAGCAATGTTCCTTCTTGAATTTTCTTAATTTCGGTGTCCGAAATTCTCGGTAGGTTGGAGGTCAATTCTGAGTAAGTCATTTGGTAGCTGTCAATCATATCTGAATCCCAAACACGATGCAGGTTTGTACCCTCATTAAACCATCTCACCTGAAAATCATTGGCTCCCTTGTCTTCTTCAAGTCCCAGGTGCAGCGGTTGATGCAAATCGCCAATAAAATGAATCAGTAATTTGAGATGAAAAGCTTTTTCTTCATTAGAGGATTCTTTTGATTTTAAGATTTTTATACAGTATTCTATCCCCATAATGATATCTCCTTTTTCGTTTGGCTCGACATCTTGATATGTTTTATCAAAAGGGATATTTACATAATGCCAGGATCTGTATGTATCAAAACTTATATCACTTTTAATTTCGTCTGCATAGGTGGATGCTACTGCCAGTGACATTCCGTTTAACAATTGGTTAATTTTTTTTGATGCTTTTTTGGTTAAATGGTTGGCGGCCACTTCGCCCACCACTCGGTGTCCTGTTTGACCCCAGTCCTCGTTGCTTGCATTAGACATTAAGTGTAGAAGCAAAATAAGTGTTAAGAGAAATATTTTCATGTGATTATTCATGTTTGAGACAGCAAAAAAATATTTTAAAACTTTAAATACTGATAAATAAATCTTATTCAATAGGTCCATCCCAATCTGTGATGCCTCCAATTAAGTTGTATGTGGTTTTTATCCCTAGAGACTGAAGTACCGCACACGCTTGAGCGCTTCTCCCTCCGGAACGGCAGTAAACATAATAATTTTTTGTGGGATCAAGTTTTTGCGCTTTTTCCATAAAGAGAGCAGGATCCAGTATATTTAATTGTTGAGAAGAAGGTATTTTCCCTTCTTCAAATTCCTCGTCTGTTCTAACATCCAATATAACAGCATTTGAATCTTCTGCTATTTTTTCTTTCCATTGGGCTGCGTTTATTTCTTGCATTGTTTAAAAATTTTAAACAAAATTAATAGTTTAGATTTTTATAAAAGCAAAAAAACCGAAAACCTTGCAGTTTTTCTTTAAGAGTAAATTATATTTTAGATGAAAGTATTAAATTTTGATGCTAAATTTGTGTTAATAATTTTTTGTAATTAAAACATTTCATATATTTGTATCAACAAATGTTGTAAATACAATTATGAATATCGAAGAAGCTATAAAATCAACAGTTCCATTAAACCCGCACACAAAGACGGTGTTAAATATTATGTACTCCAGTAGAATTGTAGAGGAAAAAGTAGCTGAAATGTTAAAACCTTATGGTCTATCTATGCAGCAGTATAATGTGTTACGCATCCTCAGAGGTCAAAAAGGAAAACCGGCAAATTTATCTACGATTCAGGAGCGAATGATTAATAAAATGAGTAACACAACCCGACTTGTTGATAAGCTAATTGAAAAAGAATTTGCCGAAAGATCTATTTGTGAGAGCAACAGAAGAAAGGTTGAAATTAGTATTACCCATAGTGGTTTGGATTTATTAACTGAAATTGATCCTTTGACCTTAGCAAAGAATAATGAAATACTTAAAGACTTTTCGATGAATGAATTAAATACTTTAAATACACTTTTAGACAAACTTAAATAACAATTTTTTTAACTTAACATTTGTATATACAAATTAAAATCGTGAAACTATGAAAACAAACATTTTTAAAGGCATTGTCGCCTCAGTATTAATTTTAACAACAGTATCATTTACTAAACCTATAGAAAAAGAAATGACAGTAAAAGAAAGCACAATTACGTGGAAAGCTAAAAAAATCACAGGTTCCCATTACGGTTCGATAAAACTTTTAGAGGGTTCTATGGTTCTTGAGGGTGATCAGATTAAAAGCGGGAAATTTATTATTGACATGACCTCAATCGTTGTTGAAGATTTAAAGGGTGATAGCAAAGGCAAGCTTGAAAGACATTTAAAATCTGATGACTTTTTTGGTGTTGCCAACCACCCCACCTCTACTCTTATTATAAAGAGCGGAAACAAAACCTCGGAAGGGTATTACATCAACGGTGACATTACAATCAAAGGCACGACCGAGCCCATTTCATTTTTACTTAAAATGAATGGAAATACCGCTACTGCCAATCTTAAAATTGACAGAACTAAATTCAATGTGAGATATGGCTCGGGAAGTTTTTTTGATAATTTAGGTGATAATACCATTTATGATGACTTTGAACTTGATGTTACTTTAAAGTTTTAATACCCTTATTTTAGACAAATATTAAGACTCGTTTTTTTATAGAACGGGTCTTTTTTGTTATATTAAATTAATTATTAATAAAAAATCTATTATTATGGGAAAAGGCGACAAAAAAACACGAAGAGGTAAAATAATTTTAGGAACTTTTGGTAAACTGCGACCCAAAAGAAAAAAATTCAACATTAGACCTAAGTCAATTAACGACAATACTCCTAAAAAATAAAAAAGAGCCGGATTTCTCCGGCTCTTTGTATTTAAAAAATGGTTTGATTCTAAGCAGTTACTTCCTTTTCAATGCTTGACAAATAACGTTCTGCATCGAGGGCAGCCATACAGCCCGTTCCTGCAGCAGTTACAGCTTGTCTATATTCTTTGTCCTGTACATCACCTGAAGCAAAAACTCCGGGTTTATTTGTTTTAGTAGATTTTCCTTTGGTGATAATATATCCCATATCGTCCATATCTAATTGACCTTTGAAAATGTCTGTATTGGGTTTATGACCTATTGCAATAAACAATCCTGTGATTTCAATTTCTTCTTTTTCACCGGTCTCATTATTTACCATTCTAAGCCCCTCGACTACTTGTTCTCCCAGCACCTCATCAACTTCTGTGTTGTATCGTAAATCAATATTTGGTGTTGATGTAACACGATGCTGCATCGCTTTTGAAGCCCTCATAGAGTCTCCTCTAACCAGCATGGTTACTTTTTTACAAATATTGGCGAGATAAGTTGCTTCTTCAGCAGCAGTATCGCCACCACCAACAATGGCTACCTCCTGGCCTTTATAGAAAAATCCATCACAAACAGCACAGGCAGAAACACCTCCACCTCTCAGCTTTTGCTCACTGGGTAACCCCAAATATTTTGCTGTGGCTCCCGTTGAAATTATAATTGTTTCTGCTTCAATTTGTTTCGAATTATCAACGGTAGCTTTGTGAATACCTCCCACTTCATCACTTAATTCAACAGCAGTAATCATTCCGATTCTAACTTGTGTACCAAAGCGTTCAGCTTGTTGTTGTAAATGAACCATCATTGTGGGTCCATCAACCCCATCCGGGTAGCCCGGAAAATTATCAACCTCTGTGGTGGTGGTTAATTGTCCGCCAGGTTCCATGCCGGTATAAACAACCGGATGCATATCTGCTCTTGCAGCATATATAGAAGCCGTATAACCCGCAGGTCCCGAACCGATAATCAAGCATTTTATTCTTTCTGTAGTATCTGACATATCACACTTTTATTATATAATTTCAGATTACAAAAATACATACTTTTAAACAAGTAGGACTTTAAAATTTGTTATTATTTATGCACTTTAAAAAGGTATTAAAGCAAAAACCCCCGAAGCTTTCACTTCGGGGGTTTTCTTTAATTATGAGTAATTAAAAATTACTTTTTAATCAAACGTTTTACAGTTGTAGCATCTGCACTACTGATGT
>JBBDIQ010000020.1:0-33550 GCA_040880345.1 Flavobacteriaceae bacterium | reverse complement strand
ACATTATATATGTAAAAATTATTTATAAATTAACGAAGGAAAGTGTAATTTTATTTGATTTTTCAAAATAAAACTAATCAACGGCAGTTTTGTCTTATAGCAACGCGGAAAGAAAAACTATTTTATCCTGCAGGTGGTCTAAACGAGAGAAACCCTTAGCAAATTCTAAGGGTTTCAATCAACTAACTAACCAATCATGAAAGCCCAAATTAGGGATAATAATTTACTTATTACAATGGTTGAACTCTCAAACTCTAGGTCGTAACTTTCTTTTTATCATTACTTTTTTAAGAAAAAAATAACATTTTACAGCACCATCAAATTACACCCCCTGATGTCGCTGTTGTCAAAACGGCCAATCACTTCAAAACGGTTATCCTCATAAACACGACCCAAGTCCTGTGTGGCAATAAATGAACAAGAATGATAATTTGCCAAATCAATGATGTTCATTCCGCCGGTTTGATTGTTTACTATTGTGAGTGCATCTTCTGTATCTCTGGTGAGAACTTTCATCCAAGGCGGGCATTCAAAGATTCCATCTCCTCTTGAATAGGCTTGCGACAACAGCTCTGTCATTCCATATTCGCTGTGTATTTTTTCCACCCCAAACTCGGCTTTTAATGCTTGATGAAGTTCACTTCTAATCATTTCTTTTCTTCTTCCTTTCATTCCGCCGGTTTCCATAACGATGGTGTTTTTTAGTGAAAATTGGTGTTTTTCAATCAAGTCGAGTAAAGCAAAGGAAACGCCAATCAACAACACTTTCTTTCCGGCGGCATCTAGAGTTGTTAACTTTTCTGCTAGCTCGTCATATTGATTGAGGTAAAAACCGCTTTCAGAGTGCTTGCTTTGAACGATAAAATCATTGACCATATAGATTAATGACGAGCCATCTCTCTCTAGATAAGAAGGTAGTAATCCTAAAACAACATAGTCTTCAACAGGCCCATAAAAATGATGAAACCCGTGATTAAAACTTTGTTTATAAACATTCAAATCGGTTACAAAATGACTGCTCGTTTGGCTTCCGGTAGTGCCGCTGCTGGTAAAAATGGCTTGTGGCTTTTTTGATGAGGAGACTACTTCTTTTGATTTAAAAAATTCAATGGGCAAAAAAGGAATGTCTTTAAGTTGATTTATATCTGATGGATGCCTGTAAAGCAAATCACAAAAGGAACGATACACGGCATTGTTATCAAACTGATGTTGAAAGACCTCCAATGCTTTTTGTTCAAAATCTTTATGTGATTTGATAGTAAAAATGGAATCCAAATTCATTGATAAATCAAACTTTTATATATGACACATTATTAGCCACGAATACACTAATAAAAATTAAAAATGGGCTACCCATATATTAGGATGGTTGGTTCTAAGTATAATAGAAGCCAATACAAAATGCAATAAAGGTTAACATTCTAATCAATCTTATAAACCCCAAACCATCAATAACAAATAGCTATTTATTATCTGTGTGAAACCCTTTTCTATTATACTACTACACTAACCATTCGGCACATTCAATAGACTAAATATTCATCAAGAACAATAAAATTAAAATTATTTATTCGTGCATTCGTGGCATCAATTTTCTGAAATAAAAAGGTAATGCACAAAAAAAGCTTCCGCAATTTACGGAAGCTTTCTTAAATTTTATGACTTAAATGTCTTAGTTTACAATCAGCTTTTTAGTTGATGTAGCATTGTTTTCAGTTACTTGAACTAAATAAACACCAGCCTTAAGGTTAGATACGTTTAAGGTGTTATTTGAAACAGTTTTAGAAATAACTTGTTTGCCCAAAACATCAAAAACTGAAACCTGTAGAGGTTGATTGCTGTTTGTTTTGATAGTCACAACACCGTTTCTAACAGGGTTGGGATACATATCCACTTTCAATTTGTCAAACGATTGTGTACTTAAATTACCTGCAACCAATTTTATGTTGTCAAGTCTATTGTTACCGTTTGTTGTAGTAGCACCGTCAAAAGTTACTCTCAAAAATGCTGTTGCAGCATTGTTTAAATCAGCAGGTGCTGAAGCTTCCACAAGAAAGAAATCAGTTACGTTAGTATCAGGAATAGTTCCAAAATCTGTGAAATCTGTTCCATTTGTGCTCCAAGACCAGGTCTGAGTGGTAAAGCCTGAAGCAGTACCTCTTGTAGCATAACTAATCTCTAGATTTTCTTTATTTGTCATTGAAAACTCAAACTGGATATAAGAACCATTGTTTGCATTGTCAGTACCTCCTTGAATAGAAATTGAACCTCCTGAAACATCTCCAACTTCAGCGTTGATTTCAGTTCCGGCAAAACTAGGAATCCATCTGTAAACAAGATCTCCATTTCCATTGGTTTCTGTTTCATCTAAAATTCCACCACCAACAGTTATGGAGCCACTACCTAAATCAGCAGCTTGTGGGAAAGAATCCGGATCAGCTAAAAAGCCAAAACCGCCTCCTGGCAATTCATTGCTATTTTGATTCCAATAAGCAACAATATCCTGCGCCTGGGTAGGAATCGAGAAAATTAAGGCCAAGCCTAAGAATAAAGTAATTTTTTTCATTTTAAATATTTTTGTGTAATTGTTTATGATGCAAATGTATAAAAAAAGAATGGCAATTTTGTAGAAATGCTTTTTTTATAAAAAAATTAATAGTTATGTAACATGTTCAAAACAAAACCAATAGCAAATCGGTTTGACTTTTTTCTTTATTTTATCATTGTGTTACCATATTGTTATTATTCACATACAAATTTTCACCCGAAAGTAATTTAATACTATCTTTACTCTATCAAAACAGTACTTATCAAATCAAATTATGAAGAAAAAGGACATTAAAATTTTGTTGGTTGATGATGAGCCAGACATTTTAGAGATTGTTGAATACAATTTATCTGCAGAGGGTTATCAGGTTTACACTGCCGAAAATGGTTTAGAAGCTGTTAAAAAAGCAAAAAAACACCTGCCTCATTTAATCATACTTGATGTGATGATGCCCGAAATGGACGGCATTGAAGCCTGTGAAAAAATGAGAGGGATTCCGGATTTATCAAATTCAATTATCACTTTTTTAACTGCTCGAGGCGAAGATTATTCACAGGTAGCCGGTTTTGAAGCCGGTGCAGATGATTACATCACAAAGCCCATAAAGCCCAAAGTTCTTGTAAGCAAAGTAAAGGCGCTGTTGAGAAGATTCAAAGAAACCTCTTCAGAAGAGGCGACAGTAAACATAGGAAATTTGGTCATCAATCGTGAGGAATACAAGGTGATTAAAAACAAAAAGGAAATTACGCTTCCGCGTAAGGAATTTGAACTACTCGCCCTTTTAGCTTCAAAACCTGGTAAAGTATTTAAGCGGGAAGACATTCTTGACAAAGTTTGGGGAAACGAAGTGGTTGTTGGAGGAAGAACCATTGATGTTCATATTAGAAAATTGCGTGAAAAAATTGGCGATAAAAGCTTTAAAACCGTTAAGGGAGTTGGGTATAAATTTGTAGTTTAATGTCCAAAAAAATAAAAAAAACATACCGTTTTGCTGTTTTTACATCTTTATATATTAGTATAACAGCGGTTGTTTTGCTAACCATTTTTTTATATTTAATTGACGCTTTAAATTTTTACTACATTGGAGCCTTTGGGCTTTTTTTCTTTTTCTTCTCCTTTTTAATAATTCAATTTCGCGTTAAGCATTTTATTTACAATCAAGTTAAAAAAATATACAATGACGTAAGTTTGCTGGATGCTTCAACATTACATCCAAGGCATATCACCACAGATATGGACTCTCTTACCCGTGAGGTTCAAAAGTTTGCAAAAAACAAAAAACTGGAAATAGAAACCCTCAAAGTGCGTGAAGAGTACAGAAAGGAATTTATGGGGAATGTGGCGCACGAGTTAAAAACACCCTTGTTTACGGTTCAAGGTTATATTCTCACCTTGCTTGATGGTGCTATGAAAGACAAGTCAGTGAGAAAAAAATACTTACAACGCGCCAGCAAAGGTGTCGATAGACTCATTTATATTGTCAAAGACCTCGATATGATTACCAAGCTCGAATTGGGGGATTTAAACCTTCATAAAGAGCAATTTAACATCATCGAGTTGATTCAAAATGTTTTTGATTTACTGGAAATGAAGGCTGCAAAAAAAAATATCACCCTCACTTTTGACAGAAACTACTCAAATTCCATTTTTGTTTATGCAGACCGGGAACGCATTCAGCAAGTGCTTACAAATTTAATCGTCAATTCTATCAAATATGGAAAAGAAGCGGGCACTACTGAAGTGAGTATTGAGGATTTGATCAAAAACAAAGTGATTGTAAGAATTACTGATAATGGAGAAGGCATTGCAAATGAACATCTCACCCGTATTTTTGAACGCTTTTTTAGAGTGGACAAAAGCGGCTCCAGAAAAGAAGGCGGTTCCGGATTGGGACTCTCTATCGTAAAACATATATTGGAAGCTCACGGCGAAAAAATTTATGTTGAAAGCGAGCCCGAAGTGGGTTCAGAGTTTTCATTCACCCTCGAAAAGTCCAAAGAACAAGCTTAAATCAACAGGGTTTTCCTGACTCTTTCAAGACCTCCTTGATTTATTTCATTTTAGATATAACGCTCAGTTATCCAGTTATTTGTATTATTAATTTTGATTTTTTTTGAAACATTTAGGCATTAAGGGTCATTAAGAAACATTTTGATATTCACCCTTAATTTTCTTAATTCCTTAATGTTTTAGAAACCGATGCGAAAGTCAGTTGCGAGCCTGAATTGGTTTCAGAGTTTTCATTCACCCTCGAAAAGTCCAAAGAACAAGCTTAAATCAACAGGGTTTTCCTGACTTTTTAATCCTGTAAATAAAAAGCTGCTGTTGAGTTTACTCACCTTAAAATTTTCCTGTTTACACGATGGCACAATGCCTTTTGATTTTAATCTTTTGGCTAGATATTCCTGTTCAAACTGACCCGGTGTGGGAATAAAAAATGCTTTTTTTTCTAACACAGCCAAATCCATAATCGTTGTGTAGCCGGAGCGGGAAATAACCAATTCGCTTTCGTTTATCGCTTTTTCCAAAACTTTTGAGTCCATATAATTATAAACTCTAAAATTATCCTCAGTATAACAATACATTTCTTCCTCCACTTTGCCCAGGACAAAGAGAATTTTTTTATCCAGCCCTCGCAGTTCAAGCATCAATTTTTCCTCCAGAAAGGTGCGTTGTGGCTCCGGACCGGAAAGTACTACCAGAATATCATATTTCTTTTCAGTTTCTAGTTTCTTCATTCGGCTTAAAGGACCAATGTATTGAACATTTGAAGGCGTTTTTTCGGGATGCCCCAGTTTACCGCTTAAGTTGTCCATTCTCTCAAAGTCTGGAACCCAGCAAGCATCAAATTTTTTAATGAAATCAAGATGCATCATGGTGCTAAGCCAGGTTGTGCTTCCGGTAAGCACATTTAGCTGATGTGTAATAAAAACAGAAGGAACCTTTTTACTGCGCACTCCCAAACGGTTATCTGAAATAATTCCTTGTATTTTCCCTTCTGAAACCAATTGCTTTATAATTATTTTTTCAGCTTTGATCGCTTTCATCATTTTTGGGCTGTCAAACAACAATTTCCATTTAAATCCTGAGGCTCTCTTCGCATAGGTGATTTGATAAGAAGGCAACTCCACCCATTCTAAATTGGGAAATTCTTTTCGCAAAAGCGCAAGTGCCGCACCATCTGAACCCAGTAAGGGGGTGTAATTACTCTCTAAAAGAGCATTGATTATGGGGATACATCGCGTGGCATGTCCCAGGCCCCAGTGCAAAGGTGCTACCAGAATTGTTTTTTGTTGCTGCATAAAAACAAAGATAATCATTATTATCACCGGGTATTATTTCCTTAATTTTGCCAAAACTTTATCTTATTGTTGTGGGAAGTAAAAACAAACTAAAACGCTTTAAGGAGAATGAAATATTCTCTAACGTCATTCAACCAAAAAGAGAGCAGCTTACTTCGGGAAGCTTTGATTTAAAAGGAAACTGGAATTCGCAGTACTTTAAGAACAATCATCCTATAGTTTTAGAATTGGGCTGTGGAAAAGGTGAATATACCGTGGCATTGGCTAAAAAAAATCCTAACAAAAATTTTATAGGTATTGATATTAAAGGAGCCCGTTTTTGGCGGGGAGCCAAAACAGCTTTGGATGAAAATTTGTCCAATGTCGCTTTTATTCGCACCCAGATTGAACTCATCGAGTTTCTTTTTTCAGAAAACGAAGTCTCTGAAATATGGATTACCTTCCCGGACCCGCAAATAAAATACAAACGCACCAAGCATCGCTTAACCAATCAAGAGTTCCTCGATAAATATAAAAAAGTACTCAAACCCGAAGGACTCATTCATCTTAAAACAGACAGCGAATTTATGCACGGCTACACATTGGGGCTGCTTCACGGTTTGAAACAGGAAATTGTATATGCCCATCACGATGTGTATAGCAATGAATATTCACCCAAAGAGGTTACCGGTATTCAAACCTTTTATGAACAACAGTATCTCGAGCTTGGAAAAAAAATAACTTACATCGCCTTTAAGCTCAGCTAAATAATTTTAGTTATCTTCACTCGGTAAATGAATTTTCATGGAATTCATCCTGTACTTTGTCTTTGGATATATTTTTGCACTTCTCGGAGTTATACCCCCAGGCTTGCTTAATATGACTGCCGCAAAAATAAGTGTGAAGGAAAACAGGCGCAACGCGTTTCTTTTTTCTCTGGGAGTGATTACAACGGTAAGCGCTCAGACCTACATTGCACTTCTTTTTGCCCGGTATCTGGACAAACACCCTGAAATTATTGAAGTACTTCAACAAGTGGGCTTAGGGATTTTTATCTGTCTCACCGGCTATTTTTTATTTATTGCAAAAGAGAAAAAACGCCATCAAAAAGAGGTGCCTTTTAAGTCTAAAAAGCACCGTTACTTTCAGGGGATGCTTTTAGCATTCCTCAATATTTTTCCTTTGCCTTATTGGGTCTATTTAAGTATCACATTTTCAGCTTTTGGTTGGTTTGATTTTTCCAAGACATTTATCGCGCTGTGTCTTTTGGGTTCGGCTTTAGGAACTTTAACCATGCTTGTCATTTATGCGCATTATTTTAACTATGCCAAGAAAAAGCAAAAAGAGTTTCGTGTTAACATTAACTACATTATTGGTGGGATTACAGCACTTATTTCAATCATTACGCTTATAAAAATCATCAATGATTTGTAATGGCAAAAGAAAGCGACAATTTTTTTTCAAGGGTGTATGAAGTCGTAAGGCAAATCCCTTATGGAAGCGTTACCTCTTATGGTGCCATCGCAAAACACCTTGGCGCAGCAGGAAGCGCCAGAATGGTGGGCTGGGCAATGAATGCCTCTCACAATCTGCCCGGTGTACCCGCCCATCGCGTGGTCAACCGAAAAGGACTGCTCACCGGCAAACACCATTTTGAAGGCACTAACCTGATGCAACAATTGTTAGAAAACGAGGGTATTACTGTGATTGACAACCAAATTCAGGACTTTGAGAAACACTTTTGGAATCCGGGAAAGGATTTGAAGTAGTTCACCCTTTCAGTCCCGAGACTTCGGGATAAACCCTTAAAGGGTTTGTTTATACCCCCATCAATCATTTCCATTGTACTCCTTTAAAAACTAAAGTTTTCCTTGTATATTTGCACTTTAGAATTATTCTATATAAGCCCTTGAAAAAGAACTATGAAACTCGATAAAAAAGACATCCTCGCTGCTTTAGAAACCATTACAGTTTCCGGTGAAGGTAAAAATATGGTGGAAAGTGGTGCCGCTCAAAACGTCATTACCTTTGCAGATGAAGTGATTGTTGATTTAGTGCTTTCAACACCCGCGCTCCACATTAAAAAACGCGCAGAGACTGATGTTATCAATGTCATTAAAGACAAAGTGCATCCAGATGCTCAAGTCAAAGTAAACATCAAAGTAAATGCCCCTGCAAAACCACAAATCAAAGGAAAACACATTCCCGGTATTCACAACATTGTTGCCATTGCTTCGGGTAAAGGTGGAGTGGGGAAATCAACAGTTACGGCAAATATCGCTGTAACTCTTGCCAAAATGGGCTTTAAAGTGGGGGTGCTTGATGCAGATATCTATGGGCCTTCTATTCCCATTATGTTTGATGTCGCTCACGAAAAACCCCTTTCTGTCAACGTCAATGGGAAATCAAAAATGAAGCCTGTTGAAAATTATGGTGTAAAAGTGCTCTCCATCGGGTTCTTTACACAACCCAATCAAGCGGTGATTTGGCGTGGACCTATGGCAGCAAAAGCCCTTAACCAACTTATTTTTGATGCAGACTGGGGCGAACTCGATTTTATGCTGGTCGATCTCCCTCCCGGAACCGGTGATATTCACCTTTCCATTATGCAATCAATGCCCATCACCGGGGCTGTAATTGTGAGCACACCACAAAATGTGGCTCTTGCCGATGCCCGTAAAGGAGTGGCTATGTTTCAGCAGGAAAGCATCAATGTGCCGGTACTTGGAATCGTAGAAAATATGGCCTATTTCACACCGGAAGAGTTGCCTGAAAATAAATACTATATCTTTGGTAAAGAAGGCGCAAAAAACCTCGCTCAAGACCTTGATGTTCCCTTTTTAGGAGAAATACCGCTGGTGCAAAGCATCAGAGAAGCCGGTGATGTGGGCAGACCTGCTGCGATGCAAACAGGAACACCAACTGAAAATGCTTTTGAAACGCTTACGCGAAATGTGGTACAAGAAACCGTAAACCGAAATGAAAACCTTCCGCCCACACAGGCCATTCAAATAACCACAATGGCAGGTTGTAGCGCAATAAAAAAATAAGTTATGACTGAACAGGAATTAAAATTAAATATTGAAAAGGCGCTGGAAGAAATTCGCCCCTTTTTACAAAGTGATGGCGGTGATATTTCCCTAATCTCGATTGAAAACGGAAAAAATGTAACCGTGCAGTTGCAAGGTGCCTGCGTGGGATGTTCCGTAAACCAGATGACTTTAAAGAGTGGTGTGGAAATGACCATAAAAAAATATGCCCCGCAAATTGAAAGTGTTATTAATTTAGGTGTCTAATTAATGATTAAAGTCATTTTTACAAATTCTTCTAAAGCTTACTTTTGTTCATTACCTCAGAAAAAGAATCCATGATTAAATCCGATATACTCATCATAGGCGCAGGTCCCACGGGCCTTTTTGCTGTTTTTGAAGCAGGTCTATTAAAATTAAAATGCCATTTGATTGATGCGCTTCCACAACCCGGAGGTCAGCTGGCCGAATTGTATCCCAAAAAACCCATTTATGACATTCCCGGCTTCCCGGAAGTACTCGCAGGTGATTTGGTTGACAATCTTATGAAGCAAATAGAACCGTTTCAACCCGGTTTCACATTGGGGGAACGTGCAGAAACCATCGAAAAACAAGAAGACGGCACCTTTATAGTGACTTCTACAAGTGGTTTGAAACACCAAGCCCCTGTGGTCGCTATTGCAGGTGGTCTGGGAAGTTTTGAGCCCAGAAAACCACTCATCCCAAACATTCAACAATTTGAAAACAAAGGAGTTGCATATTTTATTAGAAACCCCGAAGTCTATCGCAATAAAAAAGTAGTCATCGCCGGCGGTGGTGATTCTGCACTCGACTGGAGTATTTTCCTTTCTGAAATCGCCTCTGAAGTGACCCTTGTTCACAGAAGAAATGAATTTCGCGGTGCGCTGGACTCTGTTGAAAAAGTACAGGAATTAAAAAAATTGGGTAAAATTACCCTCATCACTCCTGCTGAAGTGGTGGGTCTTAGTGGTAACGTACAACTGGAAACCGTTGTTGTCCAAAAAGCCGATTCCTCAGAAGAATCTCTTGAGGCAGATGCGTTTATTCCTTTATTTGGGCTTTCGCCAAAACTGGGACCCATCGCAGACTGGGGACTGGAAATAGAAAAAAACGCCATTAAAGTGGATAACACTTTGGATTATCAAACAAACATTCCCGGTATTTATGCCATTGGTGATGTCAATACCTATCCCGGTAAATTAAAACTTATTTTATGTGGTTTCCACGAAGCCACAATGATGTGTCAAAGTGCTTATCAGCGCATTTACCCTAACAAACGTTATGTGATGAAATATACAACCGTGGGAGGTGTTCACGGTTTTGACGGAAGTATAAAGGAAGCTCCAAAAGCGGTGGTGAAGTCGATTGAATAGAAAGCCTCACCCGACCTCCCCCAAATGGGAGGAGAATTAAAAATTATGCAAGACATCACAATTATAATAACAGACCGAGAAGGTGTGAGCCACACAGTAGAAGCTCCCACAGACATGAATATGAATTTGATGGAAGTGGTGCGTTCTTATGAGCTTGCTCCTGAAGGCACTATTGGGATTTGTGGTGGTATGGCGATGTGCGCATCCTGCCAGTGTTATGTTGAAAGCGACCATTTATTACCTGAAAAAGGAGATGACGAAGAAGCGATGCTTTCTGAGGCCTTTTTCGTTAAGGAAAACAGCCGCTTGGGATGCCAGATTCACATAATTCCTGAACTCGACGGACTAAAAGTTACTTTGGCTCCTGAGGAGTAAATCATTCTTGTTTTGAATTACACTTAAAAAACATAAAAAAAGAGAGAGCTTATTTCTAGATTTTTGTTCTATTGACTAACAAGCCTTTTTCCGTGAAACGGGCAATAATTCCATTTACCGTTTAGTTGAGCTTTGTCCTCAGGACATATTTTTTCAAGTAGAAGGCTTGCGATTGGTAAATCGGCATCTGCACTAAAACCATCCATGCTAAAAAGTAAATAGTCGTTTGAAATTGGATTGACTGGTAATACTTTTTTATTATCAGGATTTTCAAAAACAAAGAAATGCAGGTTTTGACCCATATTCCCCATCATATTTGCCAAGACGGGTTTCATAAAGGAAAGCAAATTTTGTAAATCTGTGTCCAAACTGCCATGATCTATAATTTTAAGGAACTCATTGTTGTATTTTACTTGAACATGTGATTTTAGATCCTCATAGGACTCGTAATTTACGCCACCAAACATTCCAATTTTGCCTTTAATGACTATGGCAATCAAATAATTATCGACTAGGCTAACTATTTCATCAACCTCTTCCTGACCAAAGGAAGGATCGTTTGCATAAATGATTTTCCAAAACTCTGTGGGAAGCCACCAAATCATTTCAACAAAATCCATATTGTCACTGCTGTACTGCGTTTCGGTTGTAAAACGGTCAAAACTCACTTGCTCAATGGGCTTTGCTTGAGAAAACAGTTTCAATGAAAAGAACAAGGTAAAAACAAAGAGTAAAAAGTAATTTTTCATCACGGATTATTTAAAAGCATTCAAACCGGTAATGTCTAGCCCGGTAATGAGAAGATGAATATCGTGTGTACCTTCATAAGTAATCACACTCTCTAAGTTCATAGAATGACGCATAATGCTGTATTCACCGGTAATTCCCATTCCGCCGAGGATTTGACGCGCTTCACGGGCAATGTTGATAGCCATATCCACATTGTTGCGTTTTGCCATCGAGATTTGAGCTGAGGTTGCTTTGTTTTCGTTTCTAAGAACACCCAAACGCCAGGTGAGTAGTTGGGCTTTGGTGATTTCGGTGATCATTTCGGCGAGTTTCTTTTGTTGCAACTGAAATTGACCAATGGGTTTTCCAAACTGCATACGTTCTTTTGAGTATCTTAAAGCGGTATCATAACAGTCCATCGCTGCACCAATTGCTCCCCAGGCAATACCATAACGGGCAGAATCCAAACATCCCAGCGGAGCGCCAAGACCTGATTTGTTGGGTAATAAATTTTCTTTAGGAACTTTGACATTATCAAAAATAAGCTCTCCGGTGGCCGAAGCTCGCAGTGACCATTTGTTATGTGTTTCGGGAGTAGAGAAGCCTTCCATCCCGCGTTCAACGATAAGACCGTGAATTCTTCCGCTTTCATCTTTTGCCCATACCACGGCAACCTGTGCAAATGGCGCATTGGAAATCCACATTTTCGCTCCATTTAAAAGGTAATGGTCGCCTTCGTCTTTGAAGTTGGTTACCATTCCGGCAGGGTTACTACCGTGGTCGGGTTCGGTCAAGCCGAAACAGCCCATCCATTCACCGCTTGCCAATTTTGGTAAAAACTTTTGGCGTTGTTCTTCAGTACCATATTTCCAAATGGGATACATCACAAGAGAAGATTGTACAGAAGCAGTAGAACGCACGCCACTGTCTCCTCGTTCAATTTCCTGCATAATCAACCCATAGGAAATTTGATCCAGACCTGCGCCGCCATATTCTTCAGGGATATAAGGGCCAAAAGCACCAATTTCTGCCAGTCCGTTGATGATTTGTTTGGGGAATTCTGCCTTTTGGGCATACTCCTCAATAATGGGTGACACATCACGCTTTACCCACTCACGGGCCGCGTCGCGCACCAATTTGTGCTCATCGGTTAACAATTCGTCTAGGTTGTAATAATCGGGTGCTTCAAAAAGATCAGGTTTCATAAGGAACTCGCTAAATATTGTTTTACAAAAATACGTATTGGGTTAAGATTGCACAATGATAACTCATAAAATATTTGTACTTTAATTGAGTGAAAAATAGTGACATCATTTAAATTTAATTCAACCCATTTTATGTCTAATATTCATACTGAAGACGTACGCTATATCCTTGAAAATCCCTGGAAGATTTCAGAAAATGAGTGGGCGCTACATCTTCAAAGTTCACCGGACAGTACACTTGACTATATTCAAAGCCAATTAAATTTAGCCGCATCAGATGGGTATTCCAAAATATGGAAAACTGAAAACAACAAGCCCATTGCTATTTTGGGTTGTCTTAAAAAGGACACTGATAGTTTTGAAACCTTTTTTGTTGCCAGTAAGCATATGGAAGAACACGCCCTAAAACTCAGTTTTGATATGCGTGAAATTTTGAAAGAACAAGCAAAAATCTACAAAGGCTGTACTTGTTTCTTGTATTCGGTTTCAGATCATCCCAAACAAATCAATTGGTTCAGGTTTCTGGGGTTTACTTATAAACCGGAAGGGGATTTAGGCGACAAAAAGTATTTTGAATATGTCTCTCCCACCGAAAAATAATAGCTGAAAGTTGTATTCTTCCACCTAATCTTCAGCAGAAAAGCTGAACCACTCTTTATTTTTATTTTGCTGCATACTTAAATTCCGTTTCAAATCCTTAGAAAAGAAAAAGAAGGCTTTCGGACAAAAAAAAGAGCGTTTCGTACTTGGATGTGTTTTTCAAGGCAAAATATAAACTATCTTAACTGTCTAATTACTAACCTAAAAACTTTCAATCATGTGCGGATCAACAACAGTAACCATTACAATTAGTGCAACCCAGGCGAACCCTTTTCCTCCAACAATTTCAGATGGAGTTCACGTTGCAAGTACACAAACCGATGACGACAATTTAACAACAGCTGTTAAATCAGGCTACATTGTCGTCTTTAAAAAAGGTGGCGATATCGGTGGGCTTACAGGAATTTATGAAACAGGTGGAAGCAATGTATTTAGCACACCGCCAACTTTACAACCAGACGGAACCTGGAAAGGGGTGATTGGCAATTTTCCGCCAAATACTGTAGAGTCTTATGGTATTAGTTATACTGTGGGAGCAGTAACCTACAATCAGGATCCTAAGATTATGATAAACAAATAGATCAAACATGTTTTTCAAAAGTAATAGCAGGATCTTTTTAGTGGCTTGCCTCTTGCTTTACTCACAATTTAGTTTTGCTCAAGACAGAAAATTGGCAGACAGCTTGCAAGTTATTTATGAGGAGGGAAACCTCGTTGGGGTTGATAAACTTGAACTGCTTCGCAATTTGGCTTTCAATACTGCCAATAATAGTGAAGAATCATTAAAGTATTCTAATGAGCTCATTGAATTGTCACTTGAGAGCGAAAACAATTTATATCTCTTCAGAGGCTATAGTTTAAGAGGACAAGCTCATCAACGAAGCGGTAATTTAACATTGGCTTTAGAGTCTTATATAGAAGCAAGTAAAGTAGCTTCAAAAATAGAAGACAAATCCTTTGAGGGAGGTGCCTATCTGACCATAGCCGATGTGTATTCCACAATCGGAAATGCTCCCAATGCTGAGAGCTATTATTCAAAATCCATAGATATTCTCAGAAAAACCAATGACTCGCTCACATTGGCTTCTGCGCTTTTGAATGCAGGTGACGAGGCTTTTAAAAATGAACATTTTGATAAAGCATTGAATTACTTTGAAGAATCAGGATTGCTATTTAAAAAAGTAAACTATCCCATTGGGACAGCTTACAATTTGGGTAATGTGGGGATGGTTTATGCTGAACAAGGGAAAGATGCTCTGGCAGAACAAAACATCAATGAGGCGATGGCAATCTTGGAGGAATTGGAAGATTATTATCCCATCACAGTCTATTTGACCTATATGTCTGATATTTACTCGCGAAGAGGAAACTTGCCAATTGCATTAAATTACGCCCAAAGAAGTCTTGATTTGGCTAAAAAACATGAATTAAAAGAACAAATTAGTGAAGCAAATTTAACCCTCTCTAAACTCTATGAAGATATAGGAAATACCGAAGCGTCCTATAGTCATTTCAAGGAGTATATTGCTTACAGAGACAGTATAATCAACATCGAAAATGTCCAGCAAATAGCCGATTTACGCACCGATTTTGAGGTTTCTCAAAAGCAAATCGAAGTCGATTTACTGGAGCAAAAAAGAAAAAACCAACGCATTGTCACGTATGCAATTGCACTTGTATTAATCTTTATTGCAATACTCGCCATACTTTGGTACAGACGGTATCTGTATATCAGAAAAACCAAACAAATTATTGAACAAGAGCGGGATAAATCTGACCGCTTGTTACTTAATATTCTTCCTGAAGAAACAGCAACCGAGCTAAAACAACATGGTAAAGTAAAGGCCAAAAAGCACGAGGCTATCACTGTTTTGTTTAGCGACTTCAAAGGTTTTACAAGCTATTCTGAAAATCTCTCGCCTGAAGAATTGGTTAAAACCATTGATTTTTACTTCTCAAAATTTGATGCCATCATAGAATCCTTTGGTCTTGAAAAAATAAAAACCATTGGTGATGCTTATATGTGTGCCGGTGGTTTACACGGTAATGAAGAGGATCACGCGCTCAAAATGGTATTGGCAGCAAAAGAAATTGTAGATTTTGTCGCCAAAACCAAAAACAATGCGGTTGAAAAAACCTTGACTTTTGATATCAGAATAGGTATCAACTCGGGTCCTGTTGTCGCCGGAGTTGTGGGCAGTAAAAAGTTTGCTTATGATATATGGGGAGATACCGTCAATGTAGCCTCCAGAATGGAGTCGATGTCACAACCCGGAAGAATTAATATCAGTGAGAGCACCTATCATTTGATAAAAGAAAAATGCATTTGTGAATACCGCGGTGAAATTGAAGCCAAAAACAGAGGGCAGTTGAAAATGTATTTTGTGAATTGAGAGTCTAAGAAATTACCTTGTAGCTGGAGTATCTAGTGATTGCGTGACATTGCTATCCTTCCTCAGAAATGTTACCAAAAACTTTTTTTCTTTTTCCTCTCAGTATTTGAATCACAAATAATATCGTTGCTATGAAAATCGCAATATGTGGAATATAGGTTGGCCAACTACCCATTAAAATTATTATCAAAACATAAATTGAACTTCCATTTAATAAGAGAATCAAAAATGAAACAATGGAGTCAAAGAAAGAGAATTTTTTAAATGCAAGTAGTAGCGACCATACAACTTCAATAGTAGCAATCACTATGGGTAGGTAAAACCATATTATTGATTCAATGTCCATTTATTTCATTAAAACTTTTTGATAGCTAATGCACCACGCAGTGCATTTTGGGTGGTGCTAGGGAATTCATTAAAGCCATCTTTCTATTAAGGTTAGAAACTCAGTCATATTATAGGCTGTTAAGATTGTTAATACCGAAAATTCATTCTTTTCAGTCTTCTTCCTAAGTAGAAGGTAGGCATACCATAAAATCGGAATTATTAATAAGAATCTGATTTCCCACAAAAACTCCCAATGTAAAACCCTCCATATCATAACTATTAGTGTAGAAAACGAAACCAGCACACCAATCCAATACCATTTAAATAAACTCCATATTAGAAATATCAATGTCAAAAATAGAAATCCGAAATAACCAATATTTAAAGCTGTTTGGGAGTTAAACATTGGCATTATATAGCAAATTACATATCCAATGATAAGAATTTTTAATAGGATTGGCTTTGTCCTTTTGAACATTATAAGCCCGATTAAAATTCCAATTCCGAGTATTAAGTTAATGTAGGTCATTATTACTGTCTACTAAATTATTATTTGAAATGAGCGCTACCGTGCGTTTGCATCGAGTGTTCTTCCCAGACTTCAATTACCTTCACTTTGTTTTATATTTAGCTAAAAATACTCAAAAACTACTTCATCATCCAAATTCATTAACAGGTTATGGAACACGCCTAACGGTAAGGCAGGCTTATAGTTTTCAATTCACAAAAATTACTTATTTTATAGCTTAAATCACGTTTGCTTCAACGCTAACTTTGGAGGGTAAAGCACCACGCGATGCAATCGCGCGGTGAGGATTGTGCTTATTGCTTTTTCGCTGTTTTTCAATAATCCTGTATTAAAACTTCTGTTGGGATGTTCAAATGAGCATTTAATTTTCTAATCATTTCTAAAGTCAGTTTTCGCTTTTTGTTCATTATTTCGCTTACTCGACTTTTAAATCCAATCATCTCTACCAAATCTTTTTGCTTTAAGCCCATTTGTTCCATTCTGAAACTGATAGCAGAAATTGGGTCAGGCATTTCAATCGGGAAATTTTCACTTTCATAATTATCAATTAAAATCGATAAAATTTCAAGTTCATCACCTTCATCGGTTCCTCTTTTTGCATCGAAAATCAATTCTAAGCGTTCAAGAGCTTTTTTGTAATCAGCTTCGTTTCTTATTGGTCTTATTTCCATTTTAAATTTCGTTTGCGTTTATTTTATTGTATTCAGCGTGAGTTCCAATAAATCGAATCCACGCAAGTTGATACTCAAAGTTGAATTTCACAATTAGTCGGTAATCATTACCCTTTATGTTGAATACGATTCGATTATCCTTTAAAATACTTGCGTTTGGATATTCCGATTTAAGTTCATTTATCGTTTTCCAATTTGATTTTTCAGTTTCACGATACCACGTTCTCAGTTGAAGTTCACAGTCGGCGTGTTTTGTCCAAAAATCTCGTAAAGTTCCTCTCGAAAATACTTTCAATTCAAATTATTTAGTGCAAATATAATTAAAAAAGTTACCATTATGATAACTTTTCGTTTTTACAGCATTAAGGACATCGTTCTAGGCTGTAAACTGTGGCGTGGATTAAGCATCTAATTTAGCAAACAAAACCCAGTCCTGAGGAAAATCCAATAAAGATGAGCGGAGCGAACTGGCCGTAAGCAATTTTCCGAGTGAGCCTGTTGAATCCATGGTTTATTTGCCGATGTTGCCAGTAGTTTTTCTATCTTGAATTATCATCTTAATATCAACAAATAAATAAGTTCCGCAAACTCCAACTCCCATTATCGTAGCAAATATATTCCCATTCTCAAATAAAGACCAAATGCTTATAAAAATTACAAATAATGAAAAGGGATAGAGAAACATCCTAATTAATATTTTTTTTAGAGAAAATTCCTTTTCTAGTATTTTTTCCTCAATTTCAACATCCAAAATTTTAAAAATCTGTTCTAGTTGGTTTTGTTTTTCAAATCGATAGAACTTTCGGGCTACCCAAGATGTCAGAAAAGCAAATGTAGCTAGGAAAGTGGCCATTTGCCAATTGTCAGCTAAATCAAATTCGGATAAGTTTTTAGGAAAAATCAGCGAAATCAATCCGATTATTATAATTCCGATAAGAGTTTTTCCTACTGGATTTAATTCGTCGGTTATGTTTGTCAGATGTTTGTTAGCATCAAGTTCAAAAGTAAAAATCGGATAGAAAATCATATTCCACATATTTTGTCTCCACACCTTTATTTCATTCAATTTAACTTCGCCTTTCGGTCGCATATCACGAGAAAAAGCATTCCATAGATGATGGAGAAAAGTGTTTTCTTTCCGCAATTCAATTAGTTTTTCAACATCTTTTTTAGTGACTTCCAATTTCTTTTTAAATTACTGGCAACGCTTTAGGCTATAACCTGTGGCGTGAATTCATCAACTAATTTAGCAAACAAAACCCAGACCTGAGGAAAATCCGATAGGATTTTCCGAGTGAGCCGGAAGAAGCTATAGATTGTAGCTGATGTTGTAGCACGTTTTTTTTTAATTCGTTAAATAAAGTCCTTTCAAATTGCTAGATTTCGCTAGTTCGAAGGATGATTCTGTGCAGATTTCAGTTCCTTTAAAATCTTCGCATCTAGTTATGTCCAAGTAATTCACAGGCGTAAATGGGGAATTTTGTTCAGTCGGTTTTCTGTTGGTTATTTGTTGTATTTTAAAGTTATAATTTTCTCCGATTTTTACTTTAACTCCGCTATAAGGCTTTGCCTGATTTTTGTCCGAAACTATTTTAAAAAATTCCTTGTCATTTTCAATAAATACCAAATAATAATTTGCGATTGAATCAATTTTTGAAATTTTCGCAGTCACATCAAATCCGAGTTCAAGTTTTTGCTTAATAGGTTCTGCTTCCATTTTTTTGCTTTTGCAGGAAAACGATATTAAAATCAGAAGTGGAAATAGTATTTTCATTATGTTCTCTCAAATGTGCTACAACAGAGGGATATAGGTAGTCTCGCCGAAGGCGATATTATCCTATATCTGGTGTTATCGGGAGTGTTTTGTATCCCATCTCATTTCAAATATAATATTTTTGTCTTTGGGATCATAAACACATAGTCTGAAAAAGGAAGTTTAATCTAGATCATCCTCATCATCCACCTCATCGGCGAGTTCTTCCGGCGGTTGCACTGCTTCCGGGTCGTCGTCTGCGAAGATCTGCGAAATCTGCGGGCAAATACTAATTTTCTCCCGCAGATAACGCTGATTAGCGCTGATTTTTTATTGAATTATTTATAGATTATGCTGTAATCTATTATTTACATATAATTATACGATTATAATCTACTATTTATATATAATTATGTGATTAGAGTCCTTTTGAAACCCAAAAAAAAACCGCTTTCGAATTTAACCGGAGGCGGTTTTTATAGTTTGTTATTTATGTGTATTAATCTACATCATCCTCATCATCCACCTCATCGGCGAGTTCTTCAGGGGGTTGTACTGCTTCCGGGTCGTCGTCTGCAAAATCTTCATAGTCGTCTTCGTCATAGTTTTCCATAGTGCGCTCCAGTTTGGTGCTCACTTTAACCAGGTAAATGGTATCTTCTGTGCGCACTTCCACACATTCTACGATTTCGCCGGCAGCGTTTTTAAACGAAATGATGTTTAAATCATCATACCCATCAGGGTATTTTTCAACGAGAAGTTTTAAAATTTCGGGGGTCAGTTTTTTAAAGTCAACTATAATTCTCTTCATAGCAAAAATTACATATCTAATAAGTAGGCAAATATAAGAGGTGCCACAATTGTAGCATCACTTTCTATAATAAATTTTGGGGTATTGATGTCTAATTTTCCCCAAGTAATTTTTTCATTGGGCACCGCCCCTGAATAGGAACCGTAACTGGTCGTAGAATCAGATATCTGGCAGAAATAACTCCAGAAGGGTGTGTCTGTGCGTTCCATATCTTGATACAACATCGGCACCACACAAATGGGGAAATCACCGGCAATGCCTCCACCAATCTGAAAGAAACCGATACCTTTTTGAGAGTTTTCGGTGTACCAATCGGCTAAAAAGGTCATGTATTCAATACCGCTTTTCATCGTGCTAGCTTTGAGTTCGCCTTTCAACACATAAGAGGCAAAAATATTTCCCATGGTGCTGTCTTCCCAGCCGGGAACAATTATTGGGAGGTTTTTTTCGGCGGCAGCATACATCCACGAGTCCTTAATGTCAATTTCATAATAGTCTTCCAGCACACCTGAAAGGAGCATCTTGTACATAAACTCATGCGGAAAATAACGTTCCCCTTTGTCTTCTGCATCTTTCCAGATTTTATAGATATGCTTTTGCAGTCTTCTAAAGGCTTCTTCTTCCGGAATGCAGGTGTCTGTCACGCGGTTGAGACCTTTTTCGAGTAAATCCCATTCTTCCTGTGGCGTGAGGTCGCGGTAATTGGGTATGCGTTTGTAATGAGAGTGGGCTACAAGATTCATGATATCTTCCTCTAGATTGGCTCCTGTACAGGAAATGATATGCACCTTATCCTGCCGAATGACTTCGGCGAATATTTTACCAAGCTCTGCAGTGCTCATAGCTCCTGCAAGGGAAACCAGCATTTTTGAACCTTGATTTAACTGGTCTTCATAGCCTTTAGCAGCATCGACCAAAGCCGCAGCGTTAAAGTGTAAATAGTATTTTTCAATAAATTGTGTGATGGCTCCTTTATTCTTCGTCATCGTCGTCGTTTTTTCGGTTTTCATATTTGAATTTGTAACTCAACATTTTATAGTAGAGTTTTGCTGCAAGAAAATCTGATGATTTATCTACTTCATTGGGGCAAAGTTCCATAATATCAAATCCCACTACGTTTTTCTTTTTGAACATCATTTTTAAAAACTCAAGGGTTTCATACCAAAGCAATCCGCCGGGCTCCGGGGTGCCTGTTGAGGGTAAAATGGAAGGGTCAAAAGCGTCCAGGTCAATAGTGATAAACACATTGGGCGTCATTTGACCAATGGCGTCATCCATCCAGTCGTCATCGGTTACCATATCGTGGGCAAAATAGGTTTGGTTTTCATCCATGTGTTCTTTTTCAGAAACATCCATAGAACGAATTCCCACTTGAATTAAATTGCAATTTTGGCTGGCTTCATAAACAGCACAAGCGTGGTTGCATGCAGAGCCTTCATATTCCGGTCTCAAATCGGCATGGGCGTCTATCTGAACAACTGTAAGGTCTTCAAAACATTCATTGAACGCTCTGATGTTTCCAATAGTAATGGAATGTTCTCCACCAAAAATAGTGACAAACTTCTCTTGTTGAATGTAGTTTTTTACGGTTTTGTGAACCATATCCACCATTTTCTCGGGCGAACTGCTTTCAGTTACGGCAGGTGCTAGGTAAATACCTTTTCTATACACCTCGCTGCGGGTTTCGATATCATACAGTTCCATGTTTTCTGAAGCGTGTAAAAAGGCTTCAGGGCCTTTGTCTGAACCTTTTCCCCAACTGCTTGTTCCATCATAGGGAACGGGAATTAAAACCACTTTTGCTTCGTCAATGCGAGCATACTTGTCCGGAATACCGGCATAATTTTTCTTAGTCATTGTATCCTAAAATTTTGAGTAAGTCTTCACTTTTTTGTTGTTCAGTAAATAATTGCTTGGTTAATGTTCCGTTTTGATCTTTGTCAATCAAAATGTGTTTTGGTGAAGGAATCAGGCAGTGTTGCAAGCCGCCAAAACCTCCGATGGTTTCCTGATAGGCTCCGGTATTAAAAAAGCCAATATACAAAGGTTTTTCTTTTCTGTACTTAGGGAGGTAAATTCCGTTCATGTGTTGTTCACTGTTGTAATAATCATCACTGTCACAAGTGAGTCCGCCAAGCAGGACGCGTTCATACTCGTCATTCCAACGGTTGACTGCCAGCATGATAAAGCGTTTGTTGATTGCCCAGGTATCGGGTAGGGTTGTGATAAACGATGAGTTGATCATATTCCATTTTTCGCGGTCGTTTTGTTGTTTTTGGTAGAGTACTTCATAGATGGCACCGCCACTTTCGCCCACGGTAAAACTACCAAATTCTGTAAAAATATGGGGAACCGGCACTTCCTCTGCATCACATACCAATTTGATTTGGTGTAAAATTTCTTCAACCATATATTGGTAATCAAAGTCAAATGCCAGCGAATTCTTGATAGGAAAACCACCGCCAATGTTGAGACTGTCTAGTGTGGGGCACACTTTCTTTAACTGCACATACACTTGCATACATTTGAGCAATTCGTTCCAGTAATAAGCTGTATCGCGAATACCTGTATTTATAAAGAAGTGCAGCATTTTGAGCTGAACTTTTTTGTTGTCCTTGATTTGACGATTGTAAAAAGGAACAATGTTTTTATAACCAATTCCTAAACGAGACGTATAGAATTCAAATTTGGGTTCTTCCTCTGAAGCGATGCGAATCCCAATTTTATACTTGCCTTTAATTTCCTCGTCCAGCAAACCTATTTCCTCATAATTATCGATGATTGGGATGCAGTTTTTATGACCGCTATTGATTAAGTTGGCAATATTAGAAATGTATTGGTCGCGCTTAAACCCGTTGCAAATCACATAGGTTGCATCATCTATTTTTCCATCTAGCTTGAGTTTGTTAACGATGTCAATATCAAAAGCTGAAGAGGTTTCAATGTGAATGTCATTTTTGAGTGCTTCGTGCAAAACATATTCAAAATGGGAGCTTTTGGTGCAGTAACAGTAATTGTACTTGCCTTTGTATTTATTTTTTTTGATGGCGTCCCTAAACCAGCCTTTAGCGCGATTGATGTTGTCTGAAATTTTCGGCAGGTAGGTGAACTTTAGTGGGGCACCATATTCTTCAACAAGTTCCATTAAGTCAATTCCGTGAAAATGAAGCTCGTTATCTTGAAGTGTAAATTCTTCCTGTGGGAAGTAAAAAGTTTGGTCAATTAAGTCTATGTATCGGGTTTTCATTCAGTCGTTTAAAATTTCGTATAAATTAAGTAAAAGTTTGAAATTGAAAAAATGGATTTTGTAAATTAACAAAACCATAAAGTGAATTTAAATGCGAATGGGGGTTAAAACAGTAAAAACCTGCACCGGAAATGCGATGAGAAAAGCGGGGGTGACTGATAAAATTTGGTGCTTTCTTTTGGATAATGCTTTTAAAGGTAACTTCCTGAAATCCAAAAGTGCAAACCGTAAAAAAAATTTCATAAGGCAACACTGTGTGCTATTGCTTTTTTGTGAATTATATCATCTTAGCACAATACAAATGAAAATAAAAAAATTGAATTTTTAGGCAATTGTTTTAAAAAATAAGCCGTTTGGAAAAAAAATATGTGACAATTAGCAAAGTTGCCATGAAAGCACGAATACTAATCGAAAAATAAAACTAATTATTCGTGCATTTGTAGCAGACCTTTTAAAATCAATAGTTACATCATCCCTAAATTAATCACTTCCTGCTTGGTCAAGTGCCTCCAGTGACCACGGGGAAGGTCTTTTTTAGTGAGACCGGCATAAGAAACGCGGTCCAATTTGATGACATCATAGCCAAAGCCTTCAAAAATCTTTCTTACAATATTGTTTCGGTTGCTGCTCAATTGGATTCCTATTTCACTTTTTGGGGCATTATCGACATAAGAAACAGCATCAATTCTTACCTTTTTACCTTCTACTGTGGGCCCTTCTTCAATCTTTTGAAAATCTTCATACTTGAGGTTTTTATCAAGAGTAACCTGGTAGATTTTTCTGATCATCAAGCCGGTATCGGTGAGTTTTTTCTGCATATCGTGGTCGTTTGTAAACAACAGCAAACCGGTGGTGTTGCGTTGTAACCTTCCCACGGGCACTAGTTTGTATTTGGAGGCATTGGCAACCAAACCCACCGCAGATTTGTGCATCGTTTCTTCATCTTGAGAGGTGTCAAAACCTTTGGGTTTGTTAAGGAGAACATATTCTTTCTTTTCGGGGCTGATGCGTCTTCCGTCAAACTTGACTTCATCGGTAAGCTTCACTTTATAGCCCATCTCAGAAACTACTTGTCCGTTGACCTGAACCTGACCGGTGGATATATAAAGATCTGCCTCACGTCGCGAACACATGCCGGAGTTGGCGATGTATTTATTAAGGCGCATTTCGTCTGAAGGCGCTTTGGGTTTAGGAGCTTGTTTTTTAGGAGCTGCTTTTGGGTTGTAAGGTTTTTTCTTGAAAACCTCTTTGGATTTGGATTTACCTTCTCGTTTTCCGCCTCGTTTGTCTTGTTCTTTTGCCATAATCCTGCTATTTTTTGCAAAGGTAGTTTATTTTATGAGCTTTCAGACAAGGGAATATTACATAATTCTGCTGAGCAGCAAGTCCACATCAATGAGCACGATACTAATGGTTCCCACCACGATGATGAATTTTAAAATGGCATGGAGAATCATATAATCCAGTTTGGCTGAAGACCGCCAGAGGTAAAATAAAAAGACAACAAGTAGCAGCACCGCAAATAAAAAATAAATATACATATATCCAATTTCAAACCGCGTGAGCAATAGATAAATGGGAATAGCTGTAAAACAACTTAAAAAAGTAAGGATTTTTTTTGAAAACCGCTCACCATAAACCACGGGAATGGTTTTATAATCCAATACCAAATCGCCTTTGATGTTTTCCAGGTCTTTGACGAGCTCGCGCATAGAGATGATTAAAAACAAAAAGGTGGCGTGAACAAAAATGACCAAAGCAAAATTTTGATAATAAATAAACACCGCAAAAAAGGGTGTAATGGCCAACACCGAAGCGGTAAGATTGCCAATAAACGGGTATTTTTTAAGCTTGTGTGAATAGAACCAAATCCAGAAAATATAAGACGAAAAAAACACCACAGCCTTAAATGAAATAGCACTCGCCAAGATTACCGAAAGAAAATTCAAAACAAAATAAGCCGAAAGCTTGGTGTTCTGGCTGATAAAACTGTCGAGATAGGTTTTGTTGGGCCGGTTGATTAAATCCTTTTCGGCATCATAAAAATTGTTGATGATATAGCCCCCTGCAATCACAAGTGCAGATGCCACAACAATGATAAACAAATTGGGGTCAAACAACACGCTAAAAAATGGTTTCCCAGGAGCCAGTATATATATGGAAGTGAGGTACTGCGCAATGACAATAATCAAAATGTTATAACCTCTCACAACTGAAACCAAGCTCAATAGTTTGAGCATCAATTTTTTTGTCTTGTAGTTGATGAGAGACATTAGATATCAGATTTGAGATTTGATTTATAATTTAAAAATCAAAGATAAAGATATACTAATAGATTAAATGAATAGTAATTCTATTTAAATTATAAAATAATGATTGAATCCCTAATTTGTAGGGGGTTGGAGGGAGGACTAAAAACTATAAACCACTTCCAGTTTATGATCTTTCAGTGCTTCCTGAGCTTTGTCCAGGTCTTCTGTAAAGCCGAGGATGTAACCGCCGCCTCCGCTTCCGCAAAGTTTCAGATAGTAAGCATTGGTATCTATCCCTTGTTTCCAGAGTTTGTGGAATTGTTTGGGAATCATTGGTTTGAAGTTGTCAAGCACCACGTGAGAGAGTTGCTTGATGTTGGAAAACAAAGACTTGACATCTCCTTTCAGAAAGTCGTCCACACAGGCATCGGTATGTTTTACAAACTGCTCTTTGAGCATATTTCTAAAACCTTCCTGCTTCATATTTTCCATAAAGATTTGCACCATAGGAGCGGTTTCGCCCACAACACCGCTATCCAGTAAAAACACGGCGCCTTTTCCTTTCTTTAATTGAGAAGGAATACCGGCGGGTTCAATATTGTCTTGTGAGTTGATGAGTATGGGCAAACTCAAATAACTGTTCAACGGGTCCAAACCTGATGATTTGCCATGAAAGAACGACTCCATCGCGCTAAATATATTTTTGAGTTGCAGAAGTTTTTCGCGAGTCAGGTTTTCGAGTACGGTAATTTTATCATTGGCATACTGGTCATAGATCGCAGCAACAAGAGCTCCGCTACTTCCAACGCCATATCCCTGAGGGATACTGGAATCGAAATACAAACCTGCTACAATATCTTTTTTCAAGGTTTCCACATCAAAAGTCACCAATTCAGGTTGCTCTTGTTGCAAAGTTTCCAGATAGTCAGCAAAACGCTTCAGGCCCTGGTTTGACTTATGCGTAGCCACAGTGTGCTGCTCGTCAATTTTCAGTGCTCCGTTATAAAAATTATAAGGAATGGACAAGCCTTTGGAATCTTTAATGATACCATATTCTCCAAAGAGTAGAATTTTTGAGTAAAAAAGGGGTCCTCGCATTTATTTTAAAATTACTTAGTAAAGATAAGGAATTCTTATCAACTCTAAATTTTTGTGCAAATATAGTTTATCTAAAACATTAAAATTAAAAAAATAACTTAAATAATTATTCTTTTTTAATTAGTAACTATCTAGTATTTAGTATATTTAACTCCATCAATCCCGTAAAAGTTATGAGAACAAGTACTGCTTCCTTTTTATTTCTACTGCTTTTACTTCCTTTTTTCTCGTTTGGTCAAACACACACTTGGACCGGAAACGGAGACAATTACTTTTGGGAAGATCCATTGAATTGGGATGTTGGTACAGTCCCTCTTCAAAACGGTATTGGTACTGTAATTATACCAACAGGCGCAGTAGTGCATACAACAACTCTTATAGTCTTTAAGCAAGGTTTATTTACAGGAGGAGGAACGTTTAATAATAATGGCGCATTACATATAATTCATGATTCAGATGTTAATTCAACTAAGGTTTTTGAAGATATTTTAATTGACATGAATGGTTTTCTTAAAATCTTTAAAAGCCCCGGAATCAATAATAATGAGCCCATTTATATTAATGAAGGAGCTGTTATTCAAACAGGTGGGCAATCATTTGATATTGAAATAAATGGGGTTGACATCTCTTTTTCATCTACTATTCCCGGGAAACTTGAAATTCTTGGTCCGTTAATTAAGACAGGCAATAATGACACATATATAGACATTGAAATGCTTATTTGTTGTTATAATTTTAATATACAAGAAGGTAGCTTGTTAATCCAACCATTTAACCAAAATATAATATTGGCTCCAACAATAATGATTGAAAATAATGCAAGTTTAATTTTTAGTGGTAAAAACATTTTTTCTGGCAATGCCTCGATGGAAGGTTATAATGAGGGGTATTTTGAAATAAAAAATAACGGAACAGAAAACCCATTTATAAGCACCACTTTTTTCTTTAGTGTTGAGGGGATTTTAACGATTAAAGATGTTACATTTAAAGGTGGGGGTACATTTAGGGTTCAAAATGCAGATGTTATTGTTACCGGAGAAGAAAACATTACCCTTGATAATGTGGATATTTGGATTCAGCCAACAACCGGTACTTTAACTTTAGGCACCGGAAACCCTTTTTCTGTCAACCTCATTAACGGAAGCCAAATAAGGAATGGAGGAGAACTATTTTTGAATGGCGCAAATATAATTGGCTCAGGTAGTTCAGCAGAAGAGCAACTCATTAATAGCGGTGTTTTTACTGTTTTAAATTCTACAATTCAACATGAGTTTAATGGTATATATTTTAAAAACATTGAAATCCTCAACTTAAATGAAGGAGCTATAATTTTAGATGACAATTCAAGTTTTGAAAATCACTTTTACCAAGATCCAGATTATCCTGATTATATTGAATATGGAAAAATAATTGGGTCTGGTTTATTCAAATTCCCGGAATACAATCCTGCTAATATTCATAATAATGGTATTTTTGATCCATCTCCGGGTATTAATAATTTAAACACAATCAATTACTCTCAAAACTCAACGGCATTAATTCTCATTGATATTGACGGAACAAGTCCTGGAGAATATGACACAATAACAAATACCGGAGAGACTAACTTTGAGGGTGGTTTTATTGTTAATTTAAATTTTGAAGCCAATATAGGTGATGAATTTATGGTTTATACCTCTATTGAAGCGCTTTCAGAGTGTAATCCAGTCTCAACCACTTCTGCAATTTATAATGGTTTTGAGTATGTTTTTGATGTCATTTGTAATGACACTAATATCGTATTAAAACTTAACAATATAATTTTAAACACTGAAGATAATATTATAACAAACACTCCATTTTTTGTTATACCAAACCCCGCAATTGAAGTAATAACTTTTGAATATCCAGCTTCAATTTTTGAGGATTATGATCAGCTGGAAATAGAAATTTACACTAGCTTAAAACAAAAAATAGCTACAATTCCTTTGAGAGAGAAAACAACAACCTTTGATGTATCTCACTTATCGAGTGGAGTTTATTTTGCGAGATTGAATTCAGAAGAAAGAACAATTGCTATTACTAAAATAGTTTTAAAATGATGAAAAATTCTTGACTCCTCAATTATTAATTTTGAGCAATTCATCAATTAATTTGAGCACAAAGACTGTTTTATTAAACTATTTAAATTAAAAAAATAACCTAAATAAATTTTCTTTTTTATTTAGTAACTGTCTAGTATTTAGTATATTTAACTCCGTCAATCCCGTAAAAGTTATGAGAACAATTACGTCTTCCTTTTTATTTCTACTGCTTTTACTTCCTTTTTTCTCGATGGGTCAAACACACACTTGGACCGGAAATGGAGGCGAGACCAACTGGTTCAACCCTTCAAACTGGGATGAAAACACAGTTCCGGATGCAAGCAGCGATGTACTCTTGCCAAACGGTTCACTTGTTGATATTACTGCAAACAGCGCATCAGTTGATTTTATGACCATTGAATCCAATGCTACTTTGGAAGTAAACAACTCTCTTGCAATCACTTCAGGGGTTGACATTTTAGAGGGTGGGCATTTTATATTTTCTTTGGAGACTCTTTCGGGAGATGCAACCATCACCAATCACGGCACGTTTGAAATAACATCGGAGTCCACTAAACTCATTAGCCAGTTAACCATAAATAACGAAAATTTATTGCTGATGAATGGAGCCGGTAGTGTACAACTAAGGGACAATATGAGCTTCAATAATGCTGTAAATGCAACAGTAATTGTTGATGGGAGTGGTGCCTGGAGTTCCAATGAAACCGGTGCTACGTTCAATAATTTTGGAACCTTACAAAAACCCGATATTGGTGAATTTGGTGTCTTTTATTTACTGCTCACCACAAACAACCACGGAACTATTTACGTGGGGAAAACACAACATATATTGGTTCTTGGACCGCAAATGGCTATCAACAACTATGAAACGGGCATTTTGACGGGTGAAGGTTCCTTTGATATCACATCTCCGTTTACAAACATCGGAAGGATTATCCCGGACGGCGATCAGGCAGTAGAGCTTGACTTTGCAAATACCTTCAACCTTTCGCCTCAGTCAGTCATCGAATTGGATATTTTTGGAAATGGACCGGAGGAATATGACAAATTGTTTGTGATTGACAACCCGTTTATTGAAGGCGTCATTGATGTGACTTTGCACTATGAGGCTTCGGTGGATGATGAGTTTGCCATTATCACCACTACTTTTGGAATTAGCGGTTGTGATTTACCACCTTCAATTTTTACTACCTATGAGGGTTTCTTGTATGAGTTTGAAGTAACCTGCACAATTGACGATGTGATTCTTAAAGTAGTTGACAAAGTGTTATCTGCTGATGAATTGGAGCCAATTAACCTCACCGCCATTCCAAATCCAACTAACGGTACTTTTGATATTCAGTTTGGCAATCATTTTCCAGAGGTTGAACTTACCATAAGCAATGTTTTAGGTCAAACCATATCAACACACACAGCTCGGAACACTGACAGTTTTCAATTGACCATCGACGGGTCAGCCGGTATTTACTTTATCAACGCCGAAACCGCCAATAGAACCGGCACTTTTAAAGTCGTTAAGAAGTAATTTGAAGAGCCCCTGTACCTGATTGATCTTTTATAAATTCCTTATTTTTACAAAAAGACGCCAGTTCATTGCGGATGAATTGTGAGACTTCCTCTTCTTCACTTTTTGGATACAAAACATGCACATTGGCACCGGCATCGAGTGTGAAACATAGGTTGCTTTTTGTTTCAGCACGGTATTTCCAGATGCGGTTGATGATTTCCAGGGTATTGGGTTTCATCAGAATAAAATAGGGCATCGAGGTCATCATCATCGCGTGTAAGGAAAGGGCTTCGCTTTCCACTATTTTAATAAACTCATCAAGGTTGCCTTCTTTCAAAACAGGAATCAACTTTTCTATATTGGCATTCGCTTGCGCGAAACGCTGTTCTGCAAAAGGGTGGTTGTACATCAGGTCGTGGCCCACGGTACTGCTTACTTGTTTTTCTCCTTTATCGACCAATAGAATGGTGTCCTGATAGTTGTCAAAATTGGGATGTACTTCAAAAGGATATTTGGTGCCTAACAAATGACTGCTTCCGGGAATAGCTGCATGTTCGCCCCAAACAATCAGAGGGCCTTCAATACTTCGACATGCACTACCCGAACCCAAACGGGCCAAGAATGATGCTTTTCGATTAAAATAATCAGTAGTAATCCCTGAGTTTATTTTTTGTTCCATTGCCATCAAACAGAGTGACAACGCACTCATCCCACTGGCAGAAGAAGCAATCCCGCTGCTATGTGGAAAACTGTTGGAGGTTTCAATCCTGAAACGGTAGTCTTTTAAAAAAGGAATGTAGGTTTCAATACGTTGAAAGAATTTTAAAATTTTTGGTTCAAAACCCGCTTCTCGCTTGCCGTCTAAAAAGACTTCAAATTCAAAGTCATTTGAAGTTTTGGGTTCATAAAACAAGCTTGTTTTAGTATGGCAATTTGATAAAGTAAAACTGATGGAAGTATTTTTGGGCAGTTGTTCGCCATATTTTCCCCAGTATTTTACCAAAGCAATATTACTAGGCGATTGCCAAGTTACCTTGCCTTTTTCAAGGGTTTTGGAATTGTGATGTTTTAGAATGAAATCTATTTCAGTCATTGTGGGGCAAAGATACATTTTTCTTCATTTACATTTTTAGGATTTAGAAGTTGAAAATTAATTGATTTTGTGAGAAATAGGAAAAATTAAATTTACCTTTCGATTTGTAAAACTTTTTTTTATACCTATTAAATTTCTACATTCACTATAGGTTTTATCTATTGAAAATCATTTTTAATAAGAATACTTTTTGGTAAATTAGCAATCATAAGTTCAAAAAATAACAAAATCAATACGATTATGGATAACAAAAACAACCAAAACAATTCTGATAACAGTAAAGTCTGGGACATCAATGAATCTAGCAAAGAAACAGGCAAGTGCCCGGTGATGCACGGTTCAAACACAAAAATGGGAACCGGCGGTGCTATGAACAAAGACTGGTGGCCCAATCAGCTCAACTTAAATATTCTTCACCAACACGCCCCAAAATCAAACCCTCTGGGTGAAGATTTTGATTATGCAAAAGAGTTCAGCAAACTCAATCTGGCTGAGGTTAAAAGCGACCTGGAAAAAGTTTTGACGACTTCTCAGGACTGGTGGCCTGCAGATTATGGACATTATGGTCCTTTTATGATTAGAATGGCCTGGCACAGTGCCGGAACCTATAGAACTGGCGATGGACGTGGTGGAGCAGGAACCGGAAACCAACGATTTGCTCCCGTGAACAGTTGGCCTGATAACGGAAACTTAGACAAAGCACGCAGGTTGCTTTGGCCCATCAAGCAAAAATATGGTAACAAACTTTCCTGGGCAGATCTTTTTATCCTGGCAGGGAATGTTTCTCTAGAATCTATGGGTTTTAAAACTTTTGGTTTTTCCGGTGGAAGAGAAGATATTTTTCAACCTGAAGAAGACATCTATTGGGGAGCAGAAGATACCTGGTTAGGAAACAAGCGGTACACGGGAGATCGCAATCTGGAAAATCCCTTAGCAGCTGTTCAAATGGGATTGATTTATGTGAATCCTGAAGGACCTGATGGAAAGCCCGATCCTTTAGCTTCCGCCAGAGATATCAGGGAAACGTTCAAGCGAATGGCAATGAATGATTATGAAACAGTAGCCCTCACTGCCGGAGGTCACACTTTTGGAAAAACCCACGGAGCGGGTGACGCTGAACTTGTGGGCGCAGAACCGGAAGCAGCCGGTATTGAAGAAATGGGCTTTGGCTGGAAAAGTAGTTTTAAAAGCGGAAAAGGTAGAGACGCCATCACCAGTGGATTGGAAGGTGCGTGGACACCCACACCCACCAAATGGGATATGAGCTATTTTGATATGCTGTTTGGCTATGAATGGGAATTGACAAAAAGTCCGGCGGGGGCACAACAATGGGCGCCAAAAGGGCTCGCTGAAAAAGACCACGCTCCGGATGCTGAAGACCCTTCAATGCGTGTAGGAATTATGATGAGTACCGCAGATATGGCTATGAAAATGGATCCTGAGTATCGCAAAATCTCTGAGCATTTCCATAAGAATCCTGACGAGTTTGCCGATGCCTTTGCTCGTGCCTGGTTCAAATTAACTCACAGAGATATGGGACCAAAGTCGCGTTACCTTGGACCTGAAGTTCCCGCTGAAGATTTAATCTGGCAAGACCCGATACCCGCAGTTGATCACGAATTAATTAATAGTAAAGATATTTCAAATCTAAAAGAAACAATTCTCGCTTCCGGGTTATCAGTTTCAGAATTGGTTTATACTGCCTGGTCATCGGCTTCTACATTTAGAGGGTCAGACAAGAAGGGTGGTGCTAATGGAGCTCGCATTCGTTTAGCGCCTCAAAAGGATTGGGAAGTAAATCAACCACAGCAACTGGCAAAAGTGCTTCAAACCCTTGAAGGAATTCAAAAGGACTTTAATGGAGCGCAAACTTCCGGCAAAAAAGTATCTCTTGCAGACCTTATTGTTTTAGGAGGTTGTGCCGCCGTTGAAAAAGCAGCTAAAGATGGAGGTTATAATGTACATGTACCTTTTACTCCCGGTCGCACCGATGCAACTCCGGAGCAAACAGATGCTGAATCTTTCGACTGGTTAAAACCGGAAGCAGATGGGTTCCGCAGTTACCGCCGCACAGCATTTACCGTTTCTGATGAGGAGATGTTGATCGACAAAGCACAGCTTTTAGAGCTCAGCGCTCCGGAAATGACTGTTCTTGTCGGTGGGTTACGCGTTTTAGATGCCAATTATAAAAAATCCAAGCACGGTGTGTTTACAGATAGACCCGGTGTTTTGAGCAATGACTTTTTTGTAAACCTGGTTGATATGAGTGTCGCCTGGGCACCTTCTCGTAATGAAGCTGATGTTTTTGAAGCACACGATCGAAAAACCGGAGCCGTTAAAAGAACCGGTACCAGAGTCGATTTGGTTTTTGGCTCTAACTCTCAATTAAGAGCAATTTCTGAAGTGTATGCGCAAGAAGATGCGAAAGAGAAGTTTGTAAACGACTTTATAAAAGCCTGGGACAAAGTGATGAATCTGGATCGTTTTGACGTGGTTTAATTCAATTGCAAAACTGAAATTTTAAAAGGCGATTCAAATGTGAATCGCCTTTTTTTGTAATTTAATTATATTAACCCGTTGGGTGAAATTAAATTATTTGAGTTTTAATGTTGTTTAAAGGTCTA
>JBBDIQ010000019.1:0-33566 GCA_040880345.1 Flavobacteriaceae bacterium | reverse complement strand
TTGTCGGGGTGGCAGGATTCGAACCTGCGACCTCCTGCTCCCAAAGCAGGCGCGATGACCGGGCTACGCTACACCCCGAATTTAAAACTCGGTGTTATTTGACAAAATATTCTAAGTTATTTTGAAATGAAACTTTTTAATTAAAAAAAGCTAATCTCAAACTTAAATCTGGAGTTTTGTCAGTAAAAACAGTTTGCGGAGAGTGTGGGATTCGAACCCACGCGACAGTTACCCGTCGACAGTTTAGCAAACTGCTCCATTAACCACTCTGGCAACTCTCCATTAATAAGAACTTATGGCACCTAAAAATGCGGTTGCAAATGTAAGTGTTCATATTTAATGAAACAACAAAAATATCGAATTTTTAAATTTAAATTTTTATGCATTTTAAAACCACTTTCATTTTATCCTTGTTAGTCGTAAAAAACAAGTACAAATCACCTCCATCCTTGATTTTCCATTTCGTTTTTAACCCTGATACAGTTTCAGGAAAATTTCTCGTTGATATATTGGCTTTGATTCCAAATAGTGCTTTTTTCATTTCCGCTTTAGCGTATGGAATCACTTCTGAAATTTCAAATCGTCTTCCCGGAAAATCAATCAAGTCGTCATTCGTGAATAAGTGTGAACTGGGAGCTAGTTTTTCAATAGGAAACTTCAAACACAATGCATCAAAGAGGCCACTTTTCATAATTGCTGCATTGGGTTCATACAGGAATTTTTTCGGTAAAGAATAGTTTGTTTTACTACTTAAATTCAATGGTGCCTCAAATACTTCATCAGAAGTTTCTAAAAGATTTACAGTTATTATATTAACAGTGCTTTCTCTGCCTTTTTCAATCAACCATATCAATTCTTTCACTTCATTTTTTAAAGCAACAACATGAATTTCATACACATTATGAAGTTCATTTAAACCCGCACTTATATCAAACATCGGTGATGTTTTAATCATCAGAGTAGTGCAGCGTTCAAGAAGATAATCTAGATGAATAATAACATTTGGAAGGCAATCTGAGAGATAAAAGACCTTTCCTTTTATTTCATTTCGTCTGGAGGGGTCAATATAAATAACATCATATTTTTTATTCTTGATTGCAAGAATTCCATCATCATTGTGGCAACGTATTTTTGGGCTTAAAATCGAAAAATTGTGTGATGCTATTTTTGAAAGTTCTTTGTTTGTTTCAAAATGGGAGGTTTCGTTAAATTTTTTCGAAAAGTAAAACGTATCAACTCCAAATCCGCCGGTTAAATCTGCGATTGTGTCACCTGATACTAATTTACTTTTGTATTTAGCTGTGGTTTCTGAGGAAGTCTGCTCAATATGAAGCTTTGGCGGATAATAAATTTCTTTTGTTTTGAACCAGGTGGGAAGTTTATCTTTTGCCTTTAATTTTCCCTGAATTTGAATGCTAATTTCTTGAATAGAAACATAGGGAAAAGGGGATCCTTTCAATGTAAGTTTTACAAGATCCTGATTTAAATTAGTATCGATAAAGTCCTGAACTTCTTTATTTAAAATGGATTTGTTCAAACTAAAAGTTAAAGGTTTTCGGTGAGTCTTTTTACTATTTTGTTTTCGGACAAAAACTCTTTACAAATTACTTTTATTACAGTGTAAGAAGGAACGGCAGCTATCATTCCAAGGACACCAAATAATAATCCCCCTATAATAATTACAAGAAATATTTCAAGAGGATGTGAGCGCACACTGTTTGAAAAAATGAGAGGTTGACTTAAAAAATTATCTATTAATTGCCCAATTGCAAAACCAATCATTACATAAATTGTTGTGGGTAGAATCACTGAACTAAAATCCTGACCAAGATTGCTCGACATAGTTAGGAACATCATTACAAAACCACCAATTAATGGTCCTAAATAGGGAATGATGTTTAACAAGGCACACAAAAATGCAATTACTATTGCATTGTCGATTCCAAAAACTAACAATATAAAAGAGTAAATAATAAAAAGAACCATTATTTGAAAAACAAGCCCAATGAAGTAGCGGGATAATAAATTTTTAATTTTCATTAATGAATGTTCAAATCGTGCTTCATTTTCATCCGGAATGAAAGTTAATATCCCTTTTTCCAAGAGTTTACTGTCTTTTAATAGAAAAAATGAAATGAAAATCACAGAAAATAAACCAATGCTAAAGGATCCTAAAGCACTTAAAAAACTGTTTATAAACTCTGGTATAAACCCAAAGTCCAGAGAATTCATAAAGTTTGAATTATTTACTTTAGACTCCAAATCAAAATTGGGACCTGAGAAATACACCAATATTTCTGAATATAAATTTTCAACAGTAACTGTAAGTTTATCAATGTTGAGAAGCGAAAGGTTGTGGCTTTGTTGTTTAATTAACGGAATAAACAATAACAATAAACCAATAAAGAAACCAAAAATAATTAGCATAGTTGAAATAACGGCAAATAAATTTTTAAACCGCAATCGCTCCCTTAAAAATATAACAATGGGTCTTCCAATGAGAGTGACAACCCCTGCAAGTACCAAATAAAGTAGAACACTTTGAATTTTATATAAAAACCAAACTAGAATGACGACTCCGGTAATTATTGCTGCCGCCTGAAGAATTCCTTTGCGAATTTCTTTTGCTCTCATTTGTGTTTAATTTTAGGTTAATTTTCAAAAGCAAATTTAACAATATTTGCCCCCATTTGTAACGCCTTTTGTCTCACTTCTTCGGGATTGCTGTGGACTTCGGGATTTTCCCATCCGTTGCCCAAATCAGTTTCATAGGTATATAGCAAAATAAGCCTGTCGTCCTCAAAAATTCCAAAAGCCTGTGGGGGTTTGTTGTCGTGTTCGTGTATTTTGGGCAGCCCTTTTGGAAACTTGAAATGATATGTAAAAATGGGGTGGGAAGCCGGTAGTTCAACCAATTCCTTTTCCGGAAACAGCTTTTGTAATTCAGGCCTTAAATAGGTATCCATACCATAATTGTCATCTATGTGAAGAAAACCACCACTTAATAAATAGTTTCTGAGGTTTGAGACATCTTCCGGAGTAAAAAAAACATTTCCGTGACCGGTCATATGCACAAAAGGGTATTGAAAAATTTCCAGGCTAGAGGTTTCAACTGTTTGTGGCTTTTCAGCAATTTTTGTGTTGATGTTTTGGTTTGAAAATTTAATTAGATTGGGTAGCGAAGTGGGGTTAGCATACCAATCTCCACCACCATTGTATTTTAGAACAGCAATTTCTTGAGCATTTATTGAATTGCTTAGTAAAAATGTAAAGAAAAGTAGTAATAGAAATCTCATCTGTTTAATATGTGGTTGTAACATTTTCATCGACAACTATTATAAAATCTGCTTTTCCAAGATGTTCTTCTTCAAGAAAAGAGATGTCTTTTTGAGTAACAGTTGAAATGGTTTTGTATCTCAGATCGGGTTCGGTTAATTTTAAATACCATAGAATGCCTTCATAAAAGTCGCTGTGGTAAGCACCGTTGTAGTGAATAAACAATTCGTTTTCAACTCTGTTTTCCAAAATAGAAAAAGCCATAGTGGCATCTTTGATAGCTTGTGCCTTTATAAGTTCAGGTGTGCCGTGTTCTCCCATCATGGTAAGGATGTTTTGATACCTTGGTAAATCAGGATCAAAAGCTATAGGCAAGGGGGCAATCCATTTTTTTTCATCAGCAGCTAAACTGTCCAGAACTTCAAATCCACTTTTGAAAACCATACTTGCATAGCCTCTGGGTATATTTGTCGCAATAAACTCAAGCTTATTTTCTTTAGCAAGTTTAACCAAAGGGGCATAATCTGTTTTGTAATTTGACCATAAACGAGCCAAAGTGTCCAGTCCTTTTTGGTCTATCTGGTCACTTAAAAAGTTATTTAAAGGTTCCTGGTTGTCTCGTTCAAACATTTCAGCACCTAATTTTACTTTTCTGTTTTCAATCAAATCGATTGTCAATTCAAACTGCAACCAATGTGCAATCGCACTGTTATGTTGTTCCCCAAACAAAAGAATATCTGAACTTTTTACGTTTTCTTTTAATTCTTCGTAATGAATTTCATCACCTTCAGAAGTAAAAATTGTATATGCCTTTTTATGTTGACCAAAAGCTGAAAAAGATACAATCAAAAAAGAAATTAATAAGTGATGATAGTTCATTGAAAAATTTTAGGGCTAATTTAAAAATAAAAAACCCGATTGTTAAAAATAATCGGGTTTTTAATTTATTCTATGAGATTGGAATTATAGACCTCCACCTTCTTTTTTAGTTTTGCTTGAAACTTTAGGTTTCGCTATAGAGTCAGCATCTGTTTGAATTGGAACTCCACGCTGTTGACCGTCAATCCTTTTATTTTCTTCTTTTTTAAGTTTTTCCAGATCTTTTTGATTTTCAAGGTTTACTTCTTTCTCAATCACTTCAATTGTATAGTTTTTCTCATCTGAAACAATAACTTCTTCAGAATTTTGATTGGTATCTTCAGTACCTTCAACCTTAAGAACACTTTTTGTTTCTTCTACTTCTTTATCTACAACTGTTTCCACATTGGTGTCTTTTACAGTTACTTTTTTTACTGTTGTTTCTTTTTTTACATTCTCATTCACTTGAGCTTGCAAGCCAATAAAAGAAAAAAGAGCAAAAATCAGGGTTACTATAGCAGTGCGTTTCATAATTTATTAATTTAGATTGTTTATCTAACAAAGATAGTTTTTAAATATGTTAATATGTTAAAATAAAAACATAAACTATTCCAAATATTTGATAATTCAATTACAAACCAATATCACCTAAAAAACTTTGAGGATATGTTCCATATTTTTCTAAATTAGCGTTTTCTAAAACTAACAACCTTATATCATGGAAGAAACTGAAGTTGTCAAGAAAAAGGGCTTAGTGAATAAAGCGCTTGATTTAGTTGAAAGAATGGGAAACAAACTACCTGATCCCGCAATTCTATTTTTTTATTTACTAATCTTTGTTTGGGTATTATCTGCAATACTGTCTCCGTTTGATTTTGGTGAAATTCACCCAATGACGGGAAATAGTTTAAATGTTCAAAACTTACTTACTGGAACTCAACTAGCCGGATTTCTTGCCAGCATGGTGAATACTTTTGTGCTTTTTGCGCCTCTGGGAATTGTTTTAGTTGCGATGCTGGGAGTTGGAGTAGCAGAGCATTCAGGATGGATTGATGCCGGATTGAAAAAGCTTTTAAATTTCACACCAAAGCAGCTTCTTACTCCAATGCTTATTTTAATTGCAATCGTCAGTCATACAGCTGCTGATGCAGGATATGTACTTGTGATTCCCTTAGGTGGTGTTATATTTTACGCAGCCGGTAGGCATCCTCTAGCCGGAATTGCAGCAGCATTTGCCGGTGTATCGGGTGGATTCTCTGCAAACTTTGTGCCTTCAGCAATTGATCCACTTTTAATGAGTTTTACGCTGGAAGCTGCCAAAATTTTAGACCCGACTATAAACCTAAACCCCTTAAATAACTGGTATTTCACTTCAGCATCTTGTTTGTTAATTGTGCTGGTAGGATGGTGGATTACCGATAAAATTATTGAACCCAGGTTATCCAAGGTAAAAGTAGATGGCGATGAAGATCAAATGCCAAAAATGGAAAATGTAACCTCAAAAGAGAGCAAAGCTTTCTGGATGGGACTTCTGGCGATGGTACTTGGTATTGTTGGTTTGTTTTTATGGGCATATCCTGAAAACTCAGCGCTTAGAGGACCGGATATGGTTAATCCCGAAATTCAATCACTCACTTCGTTTAATGCGCCTTTGATGAAGGCAATTGTTCCTCTCATTTTTGTTTTACTTTTAATTCCGGGTCTTGTTTTTGGGTTTGTTTCCGGTAGATATAAATCCTCAAGAGATTTGATTAAAAGTATGACAAAGTCTATGGAAAGTATGGGTTATTATGTTGTAATGGCCTTTTTCTGTGCACTCTTTATTGATGCCTTTTCACGTTCAAATATTGGACTTTTAATCGCAATTAAAGGAGCCAATTTCCTTCAGGCGCTTGAATTGCCTGGGCAAATAACCATAGTGGGTATTATCATTTTAAGTGCATTTGTGAACTTAATGGTGGGCTCTGCATCAGCAAAATGGGCTCTAATTGCTCCCATCTTTGTTCCAATGCTCATGCAACTGGGAATCTCTCCTGACCTTACACAGGCAGCTTATCGCGTTGGTGATTCAGTTTCAAACATCATAACACCTTTGTTACCTTATTTCCCACTTGTAGTGGTCTTTAGTCAACGCTATGTCAAGGGAATGGGAATAGGGACACTCATATCTATGATGTTGCCATACTCAGTTATCTTCCTAATTGCTTGGACTATATTCTTACTAGTTTACTGGTGGCTGGGAATCCCGCTGAGTTTTGAGGCCAATTATCTGTATCCGGCTCCATAAAGTAATAGTATATTGATAGAACTTCTAAAAGATGTTTGCTGAATTTCAGTAAACATCTTTTTTATTTCTGGATAATTCATTTGAAGATGTATCTTTGCACCCTTTAAAAACGATATTATATGAAAGCCGGAATCGTAGGTCTTCCCAATGTAGGTAAATCCACATTATTTAATTGTTTGTCAAATGCCAAAGCGCAAAGTGCTAACTTTCCGTTTTGTACCATTGAACCTAATATTGGAGTTGTCAATGTTCCTGACACCAGATTGCAAAAACTGGAATCTTTAGTAAAACCCGAACGCGTCATTCCGGCAACGGTTGAAATAGTTGACATCGCCGGTTTGGTAAAAGGAGCTAGTAAAGGTGAAGGTCTTGGAAACCAATTCCTGGGAAACATCAGGGAAACTGATGCGATTCTTCACGTTTTGCGTTGTTTTGACAATGACAATATTGTCCACGTAGATGGTTCAATAAATCCAATTAGGGATAAAGAAACCATCGATATGGAATTGCAACTAAAAGACTTGGAAACAGCCGAAAAAAAACTGGAAAAAGTAAAACGTGCCGCCAAAACCGGAAATAAAGAGGCCCAAAAAGAAGAGGAAGCACTTTTAAAAGTAAAAAAAGGTCTGGAAGCCGGAATCTCCATCAGAGCAATAGAATTTTCAGCTGCTGAAAGAGAAGATTTCATTGAACCACTTCAATTTATTACAGATAAGCCTGTGATGTATGTATGCAACGTTGATGAAGGCTCTGCAGTAAACGGTAACAAGTATGTTGATCTCGTAAAAGAAAATGTAAAAAACGAAAATGCCGAAGTTTTGGTTCTCGCCGTAGGTACTGAAGCCGATATCACAGAGTTGGAAACTTATGAAGAGCGCCAAATGTTCCTTGAAGATTTGGGTCTTGATGAAGCCGGTTCGGCTAAACTGATTCGTTCTGCTTACAGATTACTTAACCTACAAACCTATTTTACGGCCGGCGTGAAAGAAGTACGTGCCTGGACCATACCCGTTGGCGCGACTGCTCCTCAAGCAGCCGGAGTCATTCACTCCGATTTTGAAAAAGGATTCATTAGAGCCGAAGTCATCGCTTATGATGATTATGTACATTTTGGCAGCGAAGCCAAAGTCAAAGAAGCCGGAAAAATGAGGGTAGAAGGGAAGGAATACATCGTCAAAGATGGTGATGTGATGCACTTTCGATTTAATGTATAATTAAAATTTAATTATTTTTCTATATTTGTTTTTGGTGGAAATTGTTTAGAGGGTTCATTTCTTTTAAGGCAATACTATTATACTAGAACCCGCCTTAAATTATTTTACCTATCAAACATGAAACAATTTCTCATTCTTTTTGCTTTTATAAGCACAGTATCACTTCAAGCACAAGACTTTATTACTGAGTGGAGTTTTGACACAGCAGCCACGCAAATTCGTTTTAACGCGTTAACAGCAGGTGGATCTGTTGATTATACTTGGTCTGCCAGCCCATCAGGAAACAACGGTACGGGTAGTTTTACAGAATCCACTCCCGGTTCAGTTACCCTTAGCGGTTTAAATATAGCCGCCGGTGATGTAGTAACACTTTTTATGACACCTACAAATTTAAGAAGGTTTTATATAGCCGATGGACCAGATAGAAACCGTTTATCTAACGTTACTCAATGGGGAAATGTGCCTTGGACAAGTATGGAAAGTGCATTTAGGGGGTCATCAAATCTTCAAATATCAGCTTCTGACGTGCCCAACTTAACTGGAGTAACTTCAATGTTTTGGATGTTTACCCGTTGTACAACTCTCAATGGTCCATCCAATATCAACAGTTGGAATACAACTTCTATTACTAATATGAGTCATCTATTTAACTGGGCCATAGCATTTAATCAAGATATTGGAAATTGGAATACTGCTAATGTTACTAATATGTTTAGCATGTTTAATAATGCCTCCTCCTTTAATCAAGATATTGGAAATTGGGATACGGGCTCTGTTATTAATATGCACAGTGTTTTTTCTCAAGCTTCATCCTTTAATCAAGATATAAGTAATTGGAATACAACATCAGTAACTAATATGGGGTCTATGTTTGCAGCAGCCATTGTATTCAATCAAGATATCGGCAATTGGAATACAACGACAGTTACACAAATGAACTCAATGTTTAGTTCATCCGAGTCATTTAATCAGGATATTGGCAATTGGAATACTGAGGCCGTAACAGACATGAGCAATATGTTTAGTAACGCTTCATCCTTTAATCATTATATTGGAAGTTGGAATACTGCCGCGGTAACTGATATGATGATGATGTTTTGGACTGCTTCATCCTTTAATCAATACTTAGGAAGTTGGACATTACACCCTTTTGTCGATATAAGAGACATGCTAAGCTTTAGTGGTATAGATTGTGACCATTATTCAGCAACTTTGGTAGGGTGGGAGTCTAATAATCCAAGTGTTACAAATAGAATTTTTTCTTCTCAAAATATTTTTTACGGAACGAGTGCTATAGATGCTAGAAATATTCTTATTAACGATAGAGGTTGGAATATATCGTGGGATTCTCCTAGTGGTGACGCATGTGATTTATTGCTTTCCACAGGGGATATAGACTTTGGTAATCAGGTGATTGTTTATCCAAATCCATCTTCGCAGGAATTTAATCTAAAGTTCAATAAAGCCTATCAACAAATTGATGTTGAAGTTTATAATGTGAAAGGTCAAAAAGTATTCAACCAAATCTACGGAAATACAGACTCTATTGAATTGAATTTTCAAGAGGGTATTGGTGTTTATTTTTTAAAAGTAAACGCTGATAATCAATTAAGCACCTATAAATTAGTTAAGAATTAGATGGAACGCAATTCCTTTACAATTAATTAAATTTTAATTTTCTTTAAACACAATAACAATAAAACATGAAACAATTTCTCATTCTTTTTGCTTTTATAAGCACAGTATCACTTCAAGCACAAGACTTCATCACTGAGTGGACTATTACTAATGCAACTAATGCTATTATATTTAATGCCTTAACAGAAGGTGGGGCAGTTAACTACACCTGGTCTGCCAGCCCATCAGGAAACAACGGTACAGGTAGTTTTACACAATCCACACCCGGTTTAGTTTTCCTTGGCGATTTAAATATGGCTGCTGGTGATGTTGTTACATTATCTATGACACCCAAAAATCTAAGAAGATTTTATATTGACAATGGACCACATCGGGATCGATTGACAAATCTTGTTCAGTGGGGAAGTGTGCCTTGGTCGAGTATGATTCGTGCTTTTTACGGATGTTCTAATCTTCAAATATCTGCTGTTGATTTACCAAATTTAACAGGTGTTTTTTCTATGTATGAAATGTTTAGAAATTGTTCAAGCTTGAATGGACCAACTAATATTAACAATTGGAATACTTCTACAATAACTAATATGAGTGAAGCATTCAAAAATGCAACCTCCTTTAATCAAAATTTAGGAAATTGGACATTAAATGCCAACGTAAATATGTTTAATATGCTAAATGATAGCGGAATGGATTGCGACCATTACTCGGCAACTTTAGTAGGTTGGGCAGCCAATAACCCAACTGTTACAAATAGAAACTTTGGGGCATCAGGTATCTCTTATGGAACCAGCGCTGTAAATGCTAGAGATATTCTTAAAAATGAAAGAGGATGGACTATAAGTTTTGATATGCCTAGTGGTGACGCATGTGATTTGTTGCTTTCCACAGGGAATGTAGACTTTGGTAATCAGGTGATTGTTTATCCAAACCCATCTTCGCAGGAATTTAAACTAAAGTTCAATAAAGCCTATCAACAAATTGATGTTGAAGTTTATAATGTGAAAGGTCAAAAAGTATTCAATCAAAACTATGGAAATACAGACTTCATTGCGTTGGATTTTCATGAGGATAGTGGTGTTTACTTTTTAAAAGTGAATTCAGACAACCAATTAAGCACTTTTAAGATTGTCAGAAATTAAAGAAATCTTATTCTAATTTGATTATCCTTTTTCAAGCTTTGCTTTGAATAAATCAAAAACAGCTTAATTCTTTTGTAACATATATTTATCAGCCAATTCCCCCTCGATGATTTTTCCCTCTTGATTGAGGTGCATGAGGTAATTCTCACCCACTTTAAAAAGCGTTGGGCTACCTTTAACTTTTTCGTCAAGAACGATGTTATTACCGTCTTCGGTCCATTCAAATGTGCCGGCTTCTTCAACATACTTGTCATCTTTTCCTAAGTACAATCGCTTGACAGCAAAGGTGTTGTCCTCGTTCAATGTAACCTCTATTTCAATCCCCTCACAATCCGCACAGGGCAAAATTCCTGAGTAGGTTCCTTGCCAATCCAAAGCAATTTGAGAAGTATGCATATCAGGGACTTGCTCCAGTTCTGTTTTTACTTCAATTTTTTCAGTTTCTGAAGTTTTGTTGTTTTTGCAGGATAAAAGCACTGCAAGGCATAAGGGAATAAAGAGTAGTTTTTTCATAATTGATAATTTTTTAGTTCTTTCAAAGTTAATAAACCTTAACATATGTATGAAAAAAAATCAAAGCCACAAATCAAATAATGAAAATTCAATTTTTCTGACAATATTAGTGCATTGGTGGCTTTTTTTGATTTTTAATCTTAAGAATAATAAGAATACTTAAATAATTTTTTCTTAACAAAACCCCCAATTTTATTGTTAATTACTTTCTTTTTTCGAGGTTTCATTTTTTTAATCGAAGTCTTATATTAGCAAGTCTATCATACGACCAACTATGGCCAAAGAAACCCAATATACCGAGGATAATATCCGCTCACTTGACTGGAAAGAGCACATCAGGATGCGTCCCGGTATGTATATTGGAAAACTGGGTGACGGCTCTTCTCCAGATGATGGCATTTACATTCTTTTAAAAGAAGTATTGGATAATTCCATTGATGAGTATGTTATGGGCGCCGGTAAAACCATCGAAATCCGCATCAAAGACAAAGAAGTCAAAGTGCGAGATTATGGTCGTGGTATTCCTTTGGGGAAGGTAGTTGACGTGGTTTCCAAAATGAATACCGGTGGGAAATATGATACCCGTGCCTTTAAGAAATCTGTGGGTTTAAATGGTGTGGGAACCAAAGCCGTTAATGCACTTTCCTCATTCTTCAGAGTAGAATCTGTGAGGGAAAACCAGATAAAATATGCCGAGTTTGAACAAGGAAACCTTCTTGCTGATCCAAATCCCGAAGAATCTTCTTCACGTCGCGGAACAAAAGTAATTTTTATTCCGGATGAAACCATTTTTAAAAACTTCAGGTACCGCAATGAGTATGTTGCAAAAATGCTCAAAAATTATGTCTATCTCAACCGCGGATTGACCATCGATTTTAACGGGGAAAAATACTATTCAGAAAACGGACTCAAAGATTTACTGGAAGAAAACATCCATCACGATGATATTCTGTATCCTATTATCCATCTGGAAGCAGAAGATATTGAAATCGCACTCACACACAGTAAAACCCAATACAGTGAGGAATACCACTCTTTTGTAAACGGGCAGAATACCACTCAGGGCGGAACTCACTTAAATGCGTTCAGAGAAGCTTTTGTCAAAACCATCAGAGAGTTTTACGGAAAAAATTTTGAAGCGAGCGATATCAGAAAATCCATTGTTTCAGCGATTAGCATCAAAGTGATGGAACCGGTTTTTGAAAGCCAGACCAAAACAAAACTGGGTTCGACGGATATGGGTGGCAAATTACCCACCGTGCGCACCTTCATTATTGACTTTGTAAAAAAGCATTTAGATAATTACCTGCACAAAAACCCGGAAACAGCAGACAAACTGCAGCGCAAAATCCTTCAGGCGGAACGCGAAAGAAAAGAGCTTTCCGGAATCAGGAAACTCGCCAAGGAACGTGCTAAAAAAGCGAGTTTGCACAATAAAAAATTACGCGATTGCCGTGTTCACCTTCACGATACAAAATCTGATCGGCAGCTGGAAACCACTTTGTTTATAACGGAAGGGGATTCAGCAAGTGGTTCCATTACAAAAAGCAGGGACGTAAATACTCAGGCCGTTTTCAGTTTAAAAGGAAAACCTTTGAACTGCTATGGTTTGTCCAAAAAAATTGTTTACGAAAATGAAGAATTCAACCTTCTTCAGGCAGCGTTGAATATTGAAGAAAGCATTGAGGATTTACGTTACAACAACATTGTAATTGCTACAGATGCCGATGTGGATGGAATGCACATCCGGTTGTTGCTCATCACTTTTTTCCTTCAGTTTTTCCCTGAAGTGATCAAAGAAGGGCATCTGTATATTTTACAGACGCCGCTCTTTCGCGTAAGGAATAAAAAAGAAACCATTTATTGCTATTCTGAAGAAGAACGCAAAAATGCCATTGAGAAATTAAAACCAAAACCCGAAATCACCCGATTTAAGGGACTTGGAGAGATTTCGCCGGATGAATTCAAACATTTTATTGGTGCAGACATTCGCCTTGACCCGGTGATGCTGGAACGCAGTATGTCGATTGAAGAGCTGCTTTCATTTTATATGGGCAAAAACACGCCCGAAAGACAAGAGTTTATCATCGATAACCTCAAATTTGAAGTAGATAAAGTAGAAGAAAGCACACCCGCGTAGGTGGGTGTCTCGTAATGAAAGTGACATATTTAAATTTATATAAATATCTGAAAAAATAGTTTGTTAAAACCCAATATCTAAGAATGAGCGACGACCAAAACCTAAATGAAGAAGAGTTTCCCATTCAAGACGATGGAAATGTGACGGGAGATACCATTATCAAGGTAAATGGCATGTTTAAAGACTGGTTTCTGGATTATGCGTCTTATGTAATCCTGGAACGAGCGGTGCCTGCCATTGAAGATGGTTTCAAGCCGGTACAGCGTCGCATTATGCAATCCTTAAAAGATCTGGATGACGGGCGATACAACAAGGTGGCAAATATCGTGGGACATACCATGCAATACCACCCGCACGGGGATGCCAGTATTGCAGACGCGATGGTGCAAATAGGGCAGAAGGATATTTTAATCGACACGCAAGGAAACTGGGGAAATATTTTAACCGGCGACAGTGCTGCGGCATCCAGATATATTGAAGCCCGTCTTTCAAAATTTGCTTTGGACGTGGTGTACAACCCTAAAGTAACTCCCTGGCAATTGTCTTACGACGGAAGAAGAAAAGAACCCATCAACCTTCCGGTGAAATTCCCAATGCTCTTGGCACAAGGTGCTGAAGGGATCGCGGTTGGACTTTCAACCAAAATATTACCACACAACTTCAACGAGCTTATTGAAGCCTCCATCAAGCATTTACAAGGTAAAAAATTCACCATTTTACCGGATTTTCCCACAGGAGGAATCGCTGATACTACCAATTACAACGACGGTTTAAGAGGAGGGAAGGTGCGTGTGCGCGCCAAGATTCACCAACTGGATAAAAACACGCTGGTGATTACCGAAATTCCTTTTGGAACCAATACTTCGTCCTTGATTGATTCTATTCTGAAAGCCAATGACAAGGGAAAAATTAAGATTAAAAAGATAGACGACAATACTTCGGCTGAAGTGGAGATTCAGATTCATTTGCCTTCAGGTCTTTCACCCGATAAAACCATTGATGCCTTGTATGCGTTTACGGCTTGTGAAACCTCCATTTCACCTTTAGGCTGTGTGATTGAAGACAACAGGCCTTTGTTTGTAGGGGTTTCTGAAATGCTCAGACGGTCAACTGACCGAACTGTTGAATTGCTCAAAGCGGAATTGCAGATTCAACTCGACGAGCTCGAAGAGCAGTGGCATTTTGCTTCTTTGGAGCGCATTTTTATCGAAAACAGGATTTACCGCGATATTGAAGAAGAAGAAACGTGGGAAGGTGTTATTGCTGCCATTGACAAAGGATTGCAACCACATATCAAGTATTTAAAACGTGCCATTACCACAGATGACATCGTCAGGCTGACCGAAATCAGGATCAAGCGCATCTCAAAATTTGATATCGATAAAGCACAGCAAAAAATAGATTCGCTGGAGGATCAGATTGCGCAAATCAAGAATTACCTCGATAATCTCATTGAGTATGCCATCAATTACTTTAAGCGTTTATTGAAGGATTATGGAGCGGGCAGGGAGCGCAAAACCGAGCTCAAACTATTTGATGATATTGAGGCCTCAAAAGTGGTGATTAGAAATACCAAACTTTATGTAAATAGGGTAGAAGGCTTTGTAGGAACATCTCTAAAAAAAGATGAGTATGTAACCGATTGCAGCGATATTGATGATATCATTGTTTTTACTGAAGAAGGTAAGATGATGGTCACCAAAGTCGATACCAAAACTTTTATAGGAAAAAACATCATACATGTTGCAATTTTTAAGAAAAAAGATAAGCGCACCATTTACAATATGATATACCGGGATGGTACAAAAGGAGCATCTTATGTAAAACGATTTGCAGTAACGTCAGTGATTAGAGACAGCGAATATGATATGACACAAGGCAACAAAGGTTCCAAAGTGCTTTATTTTACTGCAAACCCCAATGGTGAAGCCGAATTAGTTCAAGTTCTATTGAGACAAACCGGAAGTATTAAAAAGCTCAAGTTTGACCTTGATTTTGCTGACATACTCATTAAAGGAAGAAATTCCAAAGGAAATATTGTTTCCAAATATCCTATTAAGCGCGTTGAACTCAAGGAAAAAGGACTTTCAACACTCAAACCAAGAAAAATATGGTTTGACGACACGGTACAGCGTTTGAATCTTGATGCGAGAGGTGAATATCTGGGCGAATTCAGAAAAGATGACAGGTTACTGATTATCAATCAGTCAGGGAAAATAAAAACGGTGATTCCTGATGTTACTTTACGTTTTGACGACGGAATGATTTTGCTTGAAAAATGGAAACCTAAAAAACCTATTTCGGCTATTTACTGGGAAGGTGAAAAGGAAATATTTTATGTGAAGCGTTTTCTTGTCGAAAATGAAGACAAGGAAGAACTATTTATCACAGAACATCCAAAATCTTATTTAGAAATCATTTCTACAGACTACAAACCCATTGTGGAGCTTGAATTTATTAAACCACGCGGCAAAGATCCAAAGGAAAACCAAATAGTTAATCTTGAGGAATTTATTGCTATTAAGGGAATCAATGCGCAGGGCAATCAATTGACAAAGGAAAAAGTAAAACAAATCAATTTATTGGAGCCTTTACCGTTTGATGAGCCTGAAGAATTACCTGCTGAGGAAATAGAAGTCGTGGATGAAGAAAATGTAAAAAACAATCCAGAAACTAAAAATTCTGAATCAAAAGAAGATGATGACCCACGTGATGAAAATGGACAGATTATATTAAATCTTGATTAGTCAACTCGTCTGGCTGTACCGCGTTCCTTCTTAGTTTGCCCCACAATGTTATATTCAAATGTATAGGTATTTTTATCTGTTGTAAGGATTTTCATATGAATGGCTTTTTCATCAGCCATACTTCGCGGATTTAATCTTTTGAGAATATACTCACAGTCATTAATCCACCTTATGGAGGAAGTATCTGCTTTGCCTTTGAAATAGTCAATCTCTATGCTGTCATTGCGAACAAAAGTGGTTTTAAGAATCTCAGTACCCACCATAGCTTCAAACTCAAAAGTTCCTGTTCTGAAATTTTCGCATTTTCTTTCAGGGTTGTAGCAAGAAATTAAAAAGGCTAATAGTAGTAGGGAGAATAGATAACGCATAGTATTTTTTTACAAATTTCAGTAAAAAAATGGAAGAGAGCTAATTTTTATATTCTTTAAATGAACCATCTTTATAGAAAATAATGACTCGTTCTATGCTTTCCTGATTATTTAAATCTTTGAGATTTGAAAAATCTTTGCTTTCATTTTTTGAAATTTCATTTTCAATTACGACAGAAGGTGTTGATTTTATTTCTTTAGGGATTTTATTTTCTGGTTCAGAATCGGGAAAACTTCCTTTTCCATTTAATAACCAATATAATTTAACATCTGGAAATTTTTCAAGAATTTTCATGACAAATTCCAAACTAGGTTTGTTTCTTCCCGAAAGCAAATGAGAGATACTGGATCTGTTAAATTCAATTTCGTCCGCCAATGCGGAAGAGGAGAGACCATAAAAATCCATAATCATCTCTAGTCTTTTTGCAAAATCTTCACTGTTTACCATTGTAACACATATCTAATCCATTAACGATTACAAATGTAATTTATATTTGTAAACAAAGCAATAGAATGCTTAAGAATTGTTTAAATATAATGAACTAACACTTTATATAAAATAGTATAAATACCTGATATAAATACATATAAACTTATATTTTTTAATTGAATTTAATTTTCTAAATTACACTGTTACTTTCATACCGAAATCAGCATAAACTTTTCAATATTGTAAACAAAACACTTTTTATTTTAGTTTACATCTGTAAACATTAGCTTGTTTACATTTGTAATAGAAATAATAGAATGAGCACAGAAACCTTTTTTAGTAAATTTAAAGAGCCTTCACTTTCCGGAAGATATATTCCTCTTGATGCAATCATTCCTTTAGTATCTTCTCAGTCAAAACTACTAACAACAATTTTAGAAGGTCATTCTGAAGAAGGTCAAGAAATTCATTCTTTGACTTTAGGTACAGGAACGTTTAAGATTTTGATTTGGTCACAAATGCATGGTAATGAAACGACAACCACCAAGTCTATTTTTGATTTAGTCAATTTTTTAAATTCAAAAGGAAGTTTCCAAGAGGTTATACTTAAGAACTGTACAATTAAAGTAATTCCCATACTCAATCCTGACGGCGCATTACGCTACACACGTGAAAATGCGAACAAGGTTGATTTAAACAGAGATGCACAAGACAAATCTCAAAAGGAAACACAAGTGTTGTTTACTGTTTTTGATGACTTTAAGCCTGATTTGTGTTTGAATATGCACGATCAACGCAGTATTTTTTCGGTAGGAAATACTGAAAAATCTGCGGTTATTTCTTTTCTGGCACCCTCTGCAGACGAATCTAAGTCAATTACCAACTCCAGAGCCTATGCGATGCAATTGATTTCCTCAATGAATCAAAAATTACAAGCTTTGATTCCCAATCACATTGGACGATATGATGACGCTTTTAATATCAACTGCGTGGGAGATAGTTTTCAATCACTGGGTGTACCAACAATATTATTTGAAGCAGGACATTATCCGGGGGATTATCAGCGTGAAAAAACAAGGGAATATATTTTTAATTCCTTGCTACACCTTTTAGAGTTAGTTTCAAGTACAAATATTTTATTACCCGAAATCAAGCACTACACTACAATTCCCGAAAACAAAAAATTATTTTTTGACGTAATTATCAGAAACGCAAAAATTTCAAATGTATCAGAGCTTGTTGATATAGCGATTCAGTTTGAGGAAAAGTTACTTGATGAGAGGATACAGTTTGTTCCTAAAGTTCAGAAAATAGGGGACTTGTCAGCGTTTTTTGCGCACAAGAATTTACAAGCAAACGGGAAGTCAGTTTATTTTAATAATAAGTCTAAAATTGAAAATCATCAAACTATCAATGATTTATCAATTGAAAATGAAAAAATATCAATGATTTAGTCTTTTTTTAGTTTTTGTTTAAGAATATTTTTCAATAATGCACTTATCTTTGCAAATAAACCAATAAAAATATAAAAACAATGGCCAAATTTAAACTTGATAATGTTGATCATCAAATACTTGATATGTTAATTGACAACTCAAGAGTTCCTTTTACAGATATCGCTAAAAAACATAATGTTTCGGCAGGAACCATTCACGTAAGAGTAAAAAAAATGGAAGATGCCGGAATTATAACAGGCTCCTCATTGACGGTTGACTACACTAAATTAGGTTATTCTTTTATCGCTTATGTTGGGATTTTTCTTCATAAAACCTCTCAGACAAAATTTGTACTGGAACGGCTCAAAACAATTCCAAATGTCACTGTAGCCCATATCACTACCGGAAAGTTTAATATTTTCTGTAAAATAAGAGCACAGAACACTACCCATGCAAAAGATATAATTTATGAGATTGATGATATAGAAGGTGTTTTAAGAACCGAAACCATGATTTCTCTTGAAGAAAGCATTAATGATAAACGTCGCTTAATGCACCATATTTTTGACAATTAATGCCATCATTTAAAAGCGAAATAACAGAAACAGAATATGCTTCTTTTTACAAGAGGTATATCGACCTCGCTCCTGATCTTTCAGTTGTAGAAGCGCTTCAAAAGAGTTCTGATTCTTTTTTTTCTTTTTTTGAAAATCTATCCGATGAACAAGGTTTATTTAAATATGCGCCCGATAAATGGACTTTGAAAGAACTTTTGCTTCATTGCATAGATACAGAGCGTATTATGGCATACAGAGCTCTGCGGTTTTCAAGAAACGACACAAGTGAATTGGCAGGATTTGACCAGGATGAATATGTTTTTGAATCAAATGCAAATCAAAGGAAAATCAAAGATTTATTAGAAGAGTATCAAAGCGTTAGAAAAGCAACGCTTGATTTATTTACGGGTTTTGATTCAAAGGTTTTAGTAAGATTTGGAATTGCCAGCGGGAATAGAATGTCTGTAAGAGCTTTGGGCTATGTGATTTCCGGGCACGAGTTACACCACTTAGAGATTTGTAAAACCAGATATATTTTAGACTAATTTTTCATCTTCCTCATCCTCAATTTCGTCAAGGGGTTTTTCAGGCAACTCTATAATTGGTTCGCTGAAATCAGCTGCATCATAATCATCTTCATCAAAATTTGCCATTGAATTGACCAATTTTGAACTCACTTTCACCAGGTAAATATCGTCACCCCTTTTTACCTCAACAGCTTCGACAAGTTCTCCTTTTAAGTTTTTGAAAGTGATAATGTCATCATCATCATAGCCATAAGGATATTTTTCAACCAACAAAGATAATATTTCGGGTGTTAGTTTTTTAAAATCAACGATAACACGTTTCATAAGTTTTGGGGATTGGTTTTAATGATACTAAAACTACATATTTTTTTGATGCAACAAAAGATTTTAGATAAAAATCATACAGATTGTCATAATTCTAAATAAAAATCAAAAGCATTATAAATCAATTCTTTAGAAATATCTCCCTTAATACTATATGAACCAATATCTTTAAGTAATACAAAATTTACTTGCCCGTGTGTATTCTTTTTATCAAACTTCAATAAATTCAAAATTTCATCTATTTGAGTCTTTTCAAGAGAAATCTTAGTAAAATAATGACTGTATAATTGAACTAGTTTTTCAAGTTTATCTTTTGGAAATCCCATTATTGAAGACGAAATGTGACAAGCTAAAATGAGCCCTATGCCCACTGCCTCGCCGTGAAGAAGGGGTTGAAATCCTTTTTTTAAGTGTGAATAAGTCTCTAGAGCGTGCCCAAGCGTGTGGCCAAAATTTAATGTTTTTCGCAAGTTTTGTTCTGTTGGATCCTTTTCTACAATTTCCTTTTTTATTAAAATAGATTCATAAATAATTGCATTCAGCGAATCATCAAGAGCTATTTTTGTGTTGGAAACTATATTCCAATACGATTCTGAATGAATAAAGCCATGTTTTAAAATTTCAGCAACACCAGAGTTGAATTCTTCCGGAGGGAGAGTCTTTAAATAATGCGTGTCAATAATAACTGCTTTTGGATTGATAATAAGCCCGATTTGATTTTTTAGTAAATCCAAATCAATTCCGGTTTTACCGCCAATTGATGCATCAACCATTGATAGGAGAGTGGTTGGAATGTTTATATATGCCAAACCACGTAAGTATGTTGAAGCCACAAAACCACCCAGGTCTGTAACGACACCACCACCAAGATTGATGATGAGTGCTTTTCTATCCAGTGTGATTTCAGAAAAAAAGTGCCATACTTCTTTACAGGTTTCGATATTTTTAAACCGTTCTCCAGCGGGTATGCTTTTAAATTCTATGGAACATTTTACCTCTAATTTAGAAATGAAATAGTCAAGGCAAAATCGATGCGTGTTGCTATCTGTTAGAATTACTATTTTTGAAGGAGATAACGATTCAATGTATTGATTTAAAGACTTGTATTTGTTTAAATCAAGGTGTATTGAATATTCTTTTGTCACGATAGAATTCATAGTATTTTGCTGCTTTTTTGGAAAGTGAAAATAAGGAGAAAACTTAAAAAATGGCAATAAAACTAAGTATATTTGTAATATAAATTTTAAAATATATATGCAAGACAACCAACTTTTTGAAAACACACAAGTTGCCTTCTCTCTAAAAACAGATTCAGAACTGGAACGTGCTTACTTTTTATTTAAAATGATTGGAAATGAACCTCTTGTGAAAATTGGAACTGCCGCCACAAAATTTGCTTTAAATGTTAATTTACCGGTAGAAGGTCTCATACGTTCTACAGTTTTTGATCATTTTTGTGGAGGTGTTAATGAAGAAGATTGCCTTCCTGTGGTTGAAAAAATGTATGAAAAAGATGTTTTTTCAGTTCTTGACTATTCTGTTGAAGGAAAAAATCTTGAAATGTCTTTTGATATTGCAACAGATAAAGTGTTACGACTCACTGAGTTTGCCAAAAATAAAAACGCGCTGCCATTTTCAGTTTTTAAACCTACCGGGTTTGGAAGGCTTGAAGTATATAGAAAAATTTCAGAAAATGAGCCCTTGACTACCATTGAACGTATAGAATGGGAAAAAATTAAAGAGCGATTTGATAAAGTTTGTCAAATGTGTGCAGATACAGATGTGGCTTTACTAATTGATGCAGAAGAAAGCTGGATGCAAAAAGCCGTAGATGATCTGATTCTTGAAATGATGAAAAAATTCAACAAGGATAAGGTGGTTGTTTATAACACCATTCAATGTTACCGTTGGGACCGGCTTGATTATTTGAAGGAAGTATTAAGTATTGCTTCAAAAGAAGGATTTAAGTTAGGTTTTAAAATAGTAAGAGGCGCCTATCTGGAAAAAGAAAACAAAAGAGCAGCGGAGATGGGATATAAAAGCCCTATCTGTGAATCCAAAAAAGCGACTGATACTAATTTTAATTCAATTATGGCCTTTTTGTTTGATCACCCGGATATTATGACAGTTTTTATTGGCACACACAATGAGGAAAGTTGTTATTTGGCGATGGACCTTTTGAAACAAAAGGGAATTGAGAAAAATGATAAACGCGTTTGGTTTGGACAACTTTATGGAATGAGCGACCACATTAGTTTCAATTTAGCGCTAGCCGGCTACAACGTTGCTAAGTATCTACCATTTGGCCCGGTGAAAGATGTGATGCCTTATTTGATAAGAAGAGCAGAAGAGAACACTTCGGTTGCCGGGCAAACCAGTAGAGAATTGAATTTATTAAAAAAGGAAAAACAACGCAGAAAAATTTAATCAATTTCTGAAAGTGAAAGAATAATAGCTTCCTCCGGGCAGTTTTCAACTTTGAGTTTTAATTCTTTACTTTCCACCATCCCGGTGATTGTATAGATGTTGCAAATATCCAGGTTTGTGTTGCTTTCGCTGAAATCTACTTTTCCTTTATTCAATAAAACAGAAACCAGTGATGTGTCAAGGTTGTTTTTCTGAAATTTCAATAAAACAGCCTCAGAGTATATTTTGGGTTTGATTCTAATGTTTTTTTTGACTCTGGCATTTGGACTGTAATCACAGCTGGCTTCCTTTTTACTGAGAAAAAAATACAAAAAAATAAGACCAATAGAAAAACCAAATAGATAATAGGCAAGACGATGAATAAACTTCATTTAAACTATAAAATAAAAAGATTGATATCACTGTATGGCATATCAAACCAATCTGAAATAGATTTATTTGTCAAAATGCCACGGTAAAAGTACAACCCATTTTTCAAACCACTATCAAAACGAATGGCATTTTCAATTCCGCCAGCTTCTGCGATGTCAACCAAATATGAGGTAAAAATATTACTTATGGAAATAGAGGCTGTTTTTGGATATCGCGCGGGAATATTGGGAACTCCATAGTGAATCACTCCGTTTTTAATTACTATTGGGTTGTCGTGTGAGGTAGTTTCTGAAGTTTCAAAACAACCTCCCATATCAATACTTACATCAATAATTACAGCTCCTTTTTTCATGTTTTCTACCATCGTTTTTGAAACAATAACCGGAGATCTGTTTTTCCCTCTCAAAGCACCAATAGCAACATCACAGCGCTTCAGTGCTTTTAAAAGATTTTTGGGTTGTAAGGTTGACGTATAAAGCGGACTTCCCAAATTTGTTTGCAAACAACGCAGTTTTGTAATTGAATTATCAAAAACCTTGATACTGGCTCCCAATCCTAAAGCAGAACGAGCAGCAAATTCACCCACAGTTCCGGCTCCAATAATCACAACTTCAACAGGTGGTACACCACTAATGTTTCCAAACATTAAACCGTTTCCTTCTTTGGCATTGACCATTAATTCTGCCGCAATAAGAATCGATGCCGTTCCTGCTAGTTCACTCAAAGCTCTTACGACCGGGTAAGCACCATTTTCATCCTGAAGGAATTCAAAGGCAAGTGCAGTGATTTTCTTTTTGGAAAGCGCCTCAAAAAATACTTTTTCTCTGGTTTTGAGTTGCAATGCAGAAATCAAGACCGCTTTTGGCTGAATCATCTCAATTTCTTCAAGAGTAGGGGGTTCTACTTTGAGAATAATGGGGCAGGAAAATACTTTTTTTGTGTCCTGCGTTAAGATAGCACCGGCATCAGCATAGGCTCTATCACTAAAACTCGCTTCTTCACCGGCACCGTTTTCAATGAGAATTTTATGACCCTGAGCAACCAAGCCGGAAACAGCATCGGGAGTGAGGCAAATTCTTTTTTCCTGAAAATAAACTTCTTTTGGAATGCCAATAAAGAGATCGCCTTTGGTTTTTTGAATTTCCAAAGTTTCTTCTTTTGGTATCAATTGTGATGCAGTAAAGGGAGTAATTGACTTAGCCATTAAAGTGGTGGTTGTTATCGAGTAACTAAATTACAACTTTATAGCATATGGTGCAAGTATCAAAAAATGATAACAGTTTAATGGAATAATTCTTTAAATTCCTGCCAAAGAGTACGTTTCTTCTTAAGGTCTTCTTCAAAGGCTCTTAAATCATCACCGCGCATTCTGTTAAATACTTTTGCTCTGATAAGGTATACAGCAGGAATTATGATTAACATGACAGGAATCATATAAATCAATTCAACTTCATCAGCATTTAAGTTTTGGTTGAGGATGCCCCAAGTTTGAAACAAATACATTGTGATGGGGATTAGAATAATCCAGTGCCACCAGTGTTTGCAGGTAAAAAACCAAATAAAAAGTAGATATAATGGAATTACTTTACTAGTTAAAAACCACATAAAGTGTTGATATGACTGATAATTGGTGGTTACCTCAAAAAAATAAGTTTCCCAGACATTTGAATCTGCTGGGAAACTTTCGTATAAATAAAAAAGATATGGCGAAATGGCTACAAGTAAAATGACTAGACCACTGCCAATAGTAAACTTTTTTTTACCCCTGTCTTGGGAGTTGTACGTTTGATAAGTCGATTTGTTGTTCATTAGAATCTATACTTTCCGGAGTACAAGATACAAATAATCCTGTAAAAAAGAGAGCAACAAATAACATTGCTTTTGACATTTTCATAATTTTAGTTTTTGTGAGGTTAATAGTACAAACCTATGTAAAAAAAACTAAAGTATTTTAAAAAGTATTTCCGTATCTTAGTAAGTTATTTTTTGACAATGGAAAGCTAGGCTTATTTTAATGTCGATTTGGGGTCTTAACTAAAAAAGGAATTACGACAAACTCAGTGTTTGTCTCAAAAGCGGGTATGTTATTAACTTGTTACTTCTTCACCGGCAATTATTTTTAAGGTTCGTGTTCCGTCATTATTTTGGGTCAAAAAAATTTCATTTTTATATTTTGGCAATAGTTTAGAAATTTTTTCCGGCCACTCAATTAAATTCCAATGAGTGTCATATAAGTATTCTTCAACCCCTATATCAAGTACCTCTTTTTCATCTTCTACTCTGTAAAAGTCAAAGTGGTAAATAAGGCCTTCTTCTACATTGTATTCATTAACTAAAGAAAAGGTGGGACTACTCACTAAACCGTGATATCCAAGTTGTTTCGCTATTTCTTTGATTAAAGTTGTCTTGCCTACGCCCATTGTTCCGTAAAATAAAAGTGTCTTTCCAGAAACACTGGTAAGCACAGCAGTTGCAGCTTGAGGCAAGCTTGATATGTCGTAGGTATAGGTCATAACTTTGGGGTTACGAGCCCAAATATAGTAAAAAAAACATTACCTCGGCATTAATACTGCAAAAGGAATAATCATTTCTTCCAGGGAGACACCGCCATGCTGATAGGTGTTTCTGTAATAACTCACATAATGGTTGTAATTATTGGGATAGGCAAAAAACAAGTCTCCTTTTGCAAATATGAATGAACTGCTCATATTTATGCTCGGCAAATGAATACTTCTGGGGTCTTTTGCAGCAAGTACATCCTTGTCTTCGTAGGTTAAACTTTTTCCGGTTTTGTATCTTAAATTTAAACTGGTATTCTTATCGCCAATCACCTTAGAAGGATTCTTAACATTGATTGTACCATGGTCTGTTGTGATAATAAGTTTAAATCCAAGTTGCGCGGCTTGTTGGATGATTTCCAGCAATGGGGAATTTTTAAACCAGCTGTGTGTTAACGAACGATAGGATTTATCTGTGGAGGCCAATTGTTTAATCACATCCATCTCTGTTTTGGCATGGGAAATCATATCCACAAAATTGTAAACCACAACGGTAAGATCATTTTCCTTTTGGGTTTTGAAACTTTCAACAAGTTTTTTCCCTTGTTTTAGACTGGAAATTTTAAAATAATCATAATTAATATTTTGACCAAGTCGTTTTAATTGCGCATCGAGAAACTCTTTCTCAAACATGTTTTTTCCACCTTCATCGGTATCATTAAGCCACAAATCCGGGTGCAGTTTGTTCATATCATCCGGCATTAATCCTGAAAATATGGCATTTCTTGAATATTGAGTTGCAGTGGGCAAAATGCTAAAAAATGCTGATTCGTGTTCTTTTTTGTAAATACCTGAAAGTATGGGCTCAAAGGTTTTCCATTGATCATAGCGCAAATTATCAATAACCACAAGGAGTGTGGGTTGTCCTTTAGTGACTTGTGGAAGTATTTTTTCTCTAAAAAGGGTATGTGACATCACTGGTGCATCTTCACCTCTCTCAAACCACTTCGGATAGTTTTTATCAATAAATTTGCAAAACTGCGTATTGGCTTCAGATTTTTGAGATTCTAAAATTTCAAACATTCCGGAGTCTTCAATTTCCTCAAGGCGAAGCTCCCAATAAAGTAATTTTTGATACAATTCTACCCAGGCTTCATATGAATTAACCGAGGAAAGATCCATGGCTATTTTCCTGAATTCCTGCTGGTAATTTGATGTGGTCTTTTGAGTGAGTAATCTGGAATGGTCCAGATTTTTTTTCAGGCTTAGTAAAATTTGATTTGGGTTTACAGGTTTTATGAGGTAATCTGCTATTTTTGAACCGATCGCCTCTTCCATAATATACTCTTCCTCACTTTTCGTAATCATAACTACAGGAAGATTGGCTTTTTTTTCTTTGATTTCATGAAGTGTTTCAATGCCTGTAAGGCCGGGCATGTTTTCGTCAAGAAAAACAATGTCAAAGTTATTGTTTTCAATTTCTTCCAGTGCTTCCGTTCCACTTTGGGCTTTGGTAACTATATAATTTTTACTCTCTAAAAATAGAATATGAGGTTTTAATAAATCGATTTCATCATCAACCCAGAGGATATTTATCTTATTCATTATGCTTGTGGTATTATTTTACTTGTTTAGATTCCTTATATTTGTGAGCATTTTTACGAAAATAGCATTAAAAAAACTGCGCAATTGAACAGCCTGAAAAAGCTTCACATTCTTAACGACCCAATTTACGGTTTTATTACCATACCAGACACTATTGTTTTTGAATTAGTAGAAGACCCCTTTTTTCAGAGACTGAGGCGCATCAGTCAAATGGGGCTTTCATATCTGGTCTATCCGGGTGCAAATCACACTCGTTTTCATCATGCATTGGGTTGTATGTTTTTAATGCAAAAAGCAGTCCACGTATTGCGATTTAAAGGGGTTTACATTTCTGAAGCCGAAGAAGAAGCTTTGTATATTGCTATTTTATTGCACGATATTGGTCACGGTCCATTTTCTCATGCAATGGAAAATAGTATTGTTGAAGGCATTTCTCATGAAGAAATTTCTCTTCACTTTATGGAGTTGCTCAACAAAAAGTTTAACGGAAGATTAACGCTTGCCATTGAAATCTTCAAAGGTGAAAATGATAAAAAATTTCTGTGTCAGTTAATTTCAGGTCAACTTGACATGGATCGACTTGATTACTTAAAACGAGATAGTTTTTATGCTGGTACACCAGAAGGAAATATTAACTCAGAACGCTTAATAACAATGCTCAATGTTGTTGATAATAAACTTGTTGTTGAAGAAAAAGGTGTCTATTCCATTGAAAAGTTTATCATCGCCAGAAGATTTATGTATTGGCAGGTTTATTTGCATAAAACCAGTATAGTTGCAGAGCAAATTTTAGTCAAAATATTAAAAAGAGCCAAGGAACTTGTAGAATCAGGAGTTACATTACCAACCAGTGAAGCACTGCTTTACTTTTTAGAAAACCGAATAAAAAGTACCGATTTTAACGAAAAAACTTTAACTCTCTTTTCTGAACTGGATGACTATGATATTATAGCCTCCTTAAAACAATGGAAAAACTCAAATGATTTTGTCCTGAGCAATTTATCAACAAGACTCTTGGATAGAGACTTGTTAAAAATTAAACTAAAGGATAAACCTTTTTCTAAGGACTTTATTGAGAATAAAAGAAAAAAGCTCATCAAAAAGTTTGGAATGACCACTCAGGAAGTGGACTATTTTTGTTTTGCCGGTGAGATCACAAATTTGGCTTACAGTGATTTAAAAGAAAAAATTAAATTAGTTACCCAAAAAGGAAAAATCATTGACATAACTGATGTTAGTGAGCAAATCAACAACAAAGCATTAACTAAATTAGTTACTAAATACTATATATGTTATCCAAAAAGTAAAGATTAGGAAGTTTCTAAGGCTTTTTTCCTATTTTTGCGTGTATAAAAGATAAGATCTTGAATTTGTAACTATTTAAATTTCGATTTTACCTTACTCAGTACTAATTTATTTACAGCCTTAAGAAACCTCTCTGTTAAATTTTGTCAAACGGAAATAACTTTCTTAGGATGTTTATACTGCTTGCAAAATGCAGGTGCGACCAACTAAAATAACTGTTATAGACACATGAAATTTACAGCATTACAAATTGCAACGATATTAGAGGGAGAAGTAGATGGAAATCCTGAAATTGAGGTTTCTAAACTTTCCAAGATCGAAGAGGGAGAATCTGGTTCATTGACCTTTTTATCAAATCCAAAATACACTTCATATATTTATTCAACAGAAGCTTCCATAACTATTGTAGATAAAGCATTTTCTCCGGAAGAAAAATTGAATACCACACTCATTAGAGTTGAAAACCCTTACAAAGCATTTTCAAAACTTCTTGAATATTACAATATGGTGAAACTTAACAAAACAGGTGTTGAAGAACCTGTTTTTTTATCACCAACAGCAAAGCTGGGTCAAAACATATATTTAGGAGCTTTCACATATATTGGCGACAATGTAAACATTGGCAATAATGCTAAAATATTTCCCGGTGTTTACATTGGCGATAATGTATCAATAGGAAATAATGTGGTTGTTTTTGCAGGAGCTAAAATTTATTCAGAAACCATTATTGGGAATGACTGTGTTATTCACAGCAGTGTGGTTTTGGGAGCTGATGGATTTGGGTTTACACCCAATGAAAATGGAGAATATAAAAAAGTACCACAAACGGGAAATGTAATTATAGAAGATTTTGTTGACATTGGAGCAGCGACTACTATAGATAGGGCAACTTTGGGCTCAACAATAATCAGAAAAGGTGTAAAGCTCGACAATCAAATACAAATTGCACACAATGTAGAAATTGGTGAAAATACTGTAATCGCAGCTCAATCTGGGATAGCAGGCTCCACTAAAATTGGCAAAAATTGTATGATTGGCGGACAAGTGGGAATTGCAGGTCATCTCGTTATAGGCAATGGAGTAAGAATACAAGCACAAAGTGGAATAGGTAGAAATGTGAAAGACAATGAAACTCTTCAGGGGTCTCCCGCTTTAAATTATGGAGATTACAATAAAAGTTATGTACATTTTAAAAATTTCCCTAAGATAATAGATAGATTAAACACGATTGAAAAAAAGAATGGCAATGAATAATTGTTTAGTTAAGCAACGCACTCTGGCAAAAGAAGTCTCCCTCACCGGCGTTGGACTTCATACAGGTAAAGAAGTTACCCTTACTTTAAAACCTGCACCCATCAATTATGGGTACGCATTCATAAGAACAGATCTGGAAGGAAATCCGGTAATTGAAGCAGATGCAAACTATGTAGTAAACACCCAAAGAGGGACAAACCTTGAAAAAAGGGGTGTTAAAATAAATACATCAGAGCACGTCCTTGCTGCTCTTGTGGGCATGGAAGTTGATAATTGCATTCTTGAACTCAATGCCCCGGAACCACCCATTATGGACGGCTCATCAAAATACTTTGTTGAAGCCATCGAAAAAGCAGGTATCACAGAACAGGAAGCGCCCAGGGAAGAATATATAGTCAAAGATGTGATTTCTTATGTTGATGAAGAATCTGGAAGCGAAATTATTGTAATGCCTGCAGATGACTACCAGGTAACAACAATGGTTGATTTTGGAACGAAAGTTTTAGGAACACAAAATGCGACACTTAAAAAATTATCTGACTTTAAAGATGAAATTTCCAATGCAAGAACATTCAGTTTTTTACACGAAATCGAAATGCTTTTGGAAAACGGCCTCATAAAAGGTGGCGATCTAAATAATGCTATTGTTTATGTTGATAAAGAGCTTTCGCCGGAAACTATGGAAAGGTTAAAAGTCGCATTTAAAAAAGATTCCATTTCTGTGAAACCCAACGGCATACTGGATAATTTAACGCTCCACCAACCCAATGAAGCAGCTCGACATAAATTACTGGATGTGATAGGTGATTTAGCTTTGGTTGGCACCAGAATACGCGGAAAAGTAATTGCGAATAAGCCGGGACACCAAGTAAACACTCAATTTGCAAAAAAACTTTCCAAAATAATAAAAATCGAAAAGCGCAATAACATCCCAAAATATGATTTAACACAAACTCCTCTGATGGATGTAAATCAAATTATGGAAATGCTGCCCCATCGACCTCCTTTTCTTTTGGTCGATAAAATTTTAGAACTTTCAGACTCTCATGTTGTAGGGATTAAAAATGTCACAATGAATGAGCCTTTTTTTGTTGGACATTTTCCAGGAGCCCCTGTTATGCCGGGCGTTCTCATCGTTGAAGCTATGGCGCAAACCGGAGGAATTTTAGCATTAAGCACGGTACCTGATCCAGAAAACTATCTCACGTTTTTTATGAAAATAAATAATGTGAAGTTTAAACAGCAAGTGGTGCCGGGAGATACTTTAGTCTTTAAATTAGAACTGATTACACCCATAAGACGAGGAATTGTTCATATGCAAGGAAATGCCTATGCAAATGACAGACTCGTCACAGAAGCCGAATTGATGGCACAAATCGTAAAAACAAAATAGCAATAATGAATCAACCTTTAGCATACGTCCACCCGGGCGCAAAAATCGCAAAAAATGTTGTTATAGAACCTTTCACAACAATTCACAACAATGTCATCATTGGCGAAGGAACCTGGATTGGTTCAAACGTTACTATCATGGAAGGAGCGCGCATTGGCAAAAACTGTAATATCTTTCCGGGAGCTGTGATCTCAGCAATCCCCCAAGATTTAAAATTTCAGGATGAAGATACCACCGTCGAAATTGGCGATGGCACAACCATACGCGAGTTTGTAACGATTAACAGAGGTACTGTTGACAGGATGAAAACAGTTGTTGGAAAAAACTGCTGGATAATGGCCTATTGCCACATTGCTCACGACTGTATCGTGGGTGACAACTGTATTTTCTCAAACAACAGCACCCTCGCAGGTCATATCACAGTGGGGGATCACGTGATACTTGCCGGTATGGCTGCCATACAACAGTTTTGTATGATTGGAAGTCATGCGTTTGTAACCGGAGGCTCACTGGTGCGAAAAGATGTGCCACCTTACGTAAAGGCAGGTAGAGAACCATTATCCTATGTGGGCATTAATTCAATCGGATTAAGAAGGCGTGGGTTTAGCACCGAAAAAATCAGAGAGATTCAAAACATATACAGAATTCTTTATCAAAAAAATTACAACAATACGCAAGCTTCTGAAATTATTGAAGCAGAAATGGAGGCCACTCCCGAGAGAGATGAAATTCTTCAGTTTATAAAAAATTCACAACGCGGCATTATGAAAGGCTACGTTAGTTCAATTTAATCATTCATTTTAGCATAAAAAAATTAGTGTAAATTATGGCAACAACATCAGACATCCGTAACGGACTTTGTATTAAATACAACCACGACATTTATAAAGTTATAGAGTTTCTCCACGTAAAACCCGGAAAAGGTCCCGCTTTTATTAGAACCAAATTAAAAAGCGTTACCAATGGAAAAGTCGTTGACAATACGTTTTCTGCGGGACACAAAATCGAAGAGGTGAAGGTTATTACAAATAAATACCAGTATCTATACAATGATGCCGATTTTTATCACTTTATGGAAACTGAAGACTTCTCACAAATTCAATTAAAAGAAAGCGCACTCGATAACCCCGGTTTATTAAAAGAAGGTGAAATTGTAACCATTTTAATTAATACTGAAGACAATATGCCTCTTTCAGTAGAAATGCCGGCTAGTGTTATACTTGAGGTAGTTTCAACCCAACCAGGAGTAAAAGGAAACACTGCAACAAACGCAACAAAGCCTGCTACAGTAGAAACGGGTGCGGTAATCAACGTTCCCTTATTCATCAATGAAGGAGACAAAATTAAAGTTGAAACAGATAAAGGCACTTACAAAGAAAGAGTAAAAGAATAAAGTTAATTTAATACGTTTTAGTTGCTATGAAATTTGCCTTAATTGCTCATGATAATAAGAAGCCGGAAATGGTGTCTTTTGTGATGAAACGTTTGGATTTTTTTAATCTGGATACAATCGATATTGTTGCTACCGGCACTACCGGAAAAATGATTAGAGACGCCGGTATCGAAAAATTACAAACCGTTCAAAGTGGCCCATTGGGAGGCGACGCCGAGATTGCAGCGATGGTTTGCCGAAAGGAAATAACAGCCGTTATATTTTTTAGGGATCCTTTAGGAAAACACGCCCACGAAGTAGATGTGTCTATGTTGATGAGGCTTTGTGATGTTCATAATATTCCTCTTGCTACCAATCATAAAGCGGGCGAAATACTTTTAGAATATTATCAAAATTTAAACAAATAAATAATTCAGAATAAAATAAAATTTTTATGAAATTTCATTCAGCTCAAACACTTGAAAAAATTGCTAAGATTATCGATTGTAAATTTGTGGGCGATGCTGATTTTCCTGTTTTAGGAATGAATGAAATTCACGTTGTTGAGCCGGGAGATATTGTTTTTGTTGATCATCCCAAATATTATGACAAAGCATTAAAATCGGCTGCGACCATTGTTTTAATCAATAAAGAAGTTGAATGTCCTGAAGGAAAAGCGTTATTGATTTCAGACGATCCATTTAGAGATTTCAATAAACTTACAATCCATTTTAATCCTTTTATTGCGTCTAAAGAATCAATTTCCCCTTCCTCACAAATAGGTGAAGGCACTGTAGTTCAGCCCAATGTTTTTATAGGAAATAATGTGAAAATTGGAAAAAACTGCCTCATTCACCCCAATGTATCCATTTACGATAATACCATCATAGGTGACAATGTCATCATTCACGCCGGGACTGTAATTGGCTCTGATGCTTTTTACTATAAAAACCGTCCAGAAGGTTTTGATAAATTAATAAGCGGTGGACGAGTGGTATTAAAGAACAACGTTGATATTGGCGCGGCTTGTACAATTGATAGAGGCGTAACAGGCGATACCACCATCGGCGAAGGAACAAAAATTGACAACCAGGTGCAAGTGGGTCACGATACTGTAATTGGTAAAAAATGCCTCATTGCCTCCCAAACCGGAATTGCCGGTTGTGTGATCATTGAAGATGAAGTGACATTATGGGGTCAAGTGGGCGTTACCAGCGGAATTACCATCGGAAAAAAAGCAGTCATTTCTGCGCAATCAGGCATTAGTAAAACACTCGAAGGAGGGAAGTCCTATTTTGGAACTCCGGCAGATGACTTTAGGTCAAAATACAAAGAAATCGCCTCCATTAGATTAATTCCTTCAATGCTTGAAGACATTAAAAATTTAAAGAAATAATTAAACCATAATGAACACCAATGCCAAAGAAATTGTAAAAGCGTTTTACAATTCAGATTTTATAAAAGATGACTCAGTTGTTGAAAACTTTGTACATCCTGAACTTACCTTAATTTGGAACAGCACTACAGAAGGCTTGTCTATTTTAAATTTTGATGATTTAACTGATTTTTTTCAGGAAATAAGTCGTTCCTATGCAGATATGCGCATCGAAGTGAGTCATATTCTTCAAGATGATAATTTTGTGACCATCAGATATAAGTATTACATAAGAACCGTAGAAAACCCCGATGAAGAGCTGGGTATAGCTCATTTTATTACCATTTGGGAACTCAAAGATGACAAACTATACAAAGGTTATCAAATAAGCCAACCGGTAACTGAAAAAGACGATACACAAAAATCATATCACAGAGTGAAAGTATAATTTTTATTCAGAACTCATTTAAACTTTTTTGATTGAAGCGAAAATGAGCTATTTTGTGCTCGTTTG
>JBBDIQ010000018.1:0-33895 GCA_040880345.1 Flavobacteriaceae bacterium | reverse complement strand
GGCGTCAATAAAACAACCACACCCCCCGTCATACATCCTGTGATTTTTACACTTAATCCCATTGGCATACCAAACTTTTCTGTTAGTTTCCCTACCTTTGTCATGTTCCTTCCCCGCATTCCAATTTACGCTGCATACCAAAACGGTGGTAGCGGCGTTATTGAATAAGGGGCATTTTTTTTAAATATAACCAACTGAATATGAATAAAATTGCTATTATCGGTCTGGGCTATGTGGGGCTTCCACTCGCCAGACTCTTTGCCACCAAATACCCCGTTGTGGGCTATGACATCAATACAAAACGCATCGACCAACTCCAAAGCGGTCACGACAGCACCCTCGAAGTCGCTGATGCCGACCTCAAAGCCGTACTGTGCAACAGAAATCCATTTCACACCGCTCCTTCGAAAGAGCAGGACAACGGTCTCTTCTGCACCGCGCACCTCATTGACATACAAGATGCCAACATCTACATCATCACCGTGCCCACACCCGTGGACAAACACCACCGGCCGGACTTAACACCGCTGTACAAATCCAGCGAGGCCATTGGCGGAATACTTAAAAAAGGCGACATCGTCATTTATGAATCCACTGTCTATCCCGGTGTGACCGAAGACGAATGTGTACCCATCCTGGAACGCGAAAGCGGACTCGTCTTCAATCAGGACTTCTTTGCCGGGTACTCCCCGGAGCGCATCAACCCGGGCGATAAGGAGCATACCGTAGAAAAAATATTAAAAGTCACCGCCGGCTCCACGCCTGAAACCGGTCAAAAAGTAGATGTCCTTTACAAAAGCGTCATCACCGCCGGTACGCATCTGGCACCCACCATCAAGGTCGCCGAAGCCGCCAAAGTGATTGAAAACTCACAGCGCGACATCAACATTGCCTTTGTCAACGAACTCGCCAAAATATTCAACCTACTCGACATCGACACCCATGCCGTTCTGGAAGCTGCCGGTACCAAATGGAACTTTCTGCCCTTTAAACCCGGACTCGTAGGCGGGCACTGTATTGGTGTGGATCCTTACTATTTGGCACAAAAAGCACAGGAAGTGGGGTATCACCCCGAAATCATCCTGGCGGGAAGACGCTTAAACGACTCCATGGGCGACTATGTCGCGGCACAGGTAGTCAAGACGATGATTCAAAAAGACATCAGTATCAAAGGCGCCGAACTCCTCATGCTGGGCATCACCTTTAAAGAAAACTGCCCCGACGTGCGCAACACAAAAATAGTAGATGTCATCCACGCCCTGCAGGATTACGGTATCAAGGTAAGCATCTACGACCCCTGGGCAAACCCGGCAGAGGTACTGCACGAGTACGGACTGGAATGCCACTCCGGATTAGACTTGAACAAAACGTCCTTGCGAGCGAGCGAAAGCGAGCGAAGCAACCTCGTTAATGCACCTGCAAAATACGACGCCATCGTCCTAGGAGTATCCCACAAACAATTTCTAACCCTAGACCTCAACCCACTCAAAAAAGAAACTGCCATCGTCTATGACGTAAAAGGAGTATTAAAGGAATCAGATATGAAACTATAAAAATCCGCGCAATCCGCATAAATCCGTGAAATCCGTGAGTATAAAAAATTTAATCATATTCGGCACCCGCCCTGAGGCCATTAAAATGGCGCCTTTGGTAAAGGAATTTGAAAAACACCCGGACTTCGATACCCGCGTCTGTGTTACGGCACAACACCGCGAAATGCTCGACCAGGTGCTGGAGTTTTTTGAAATCACACCGCATTATGACTTGGATTTGATGCGCCCCAACCAGAATTTATATACCCTTACGGCAACCATCATCACCGAACTCAAAGCCGTTTTGGAAGACTTTAAACCCGATTATGTCTATGTGCACGGCGATACCACCACAACCATGGCCGCAAGCATCGCTGCTTTTTACAGCGGGGCCAAAGTATGCCATGTAGAGGCAGGTCTCCGCACCCACAACAAATGGTCTCCTTTCCCTGAAGAAATCAACCGCCAGGTTACCGGACGCATCACTGACTACCATTTTGCCCCAACAACGACTTCGCGTGACAACCTTTTAAAGGAAAACATTCCCGAACAAAACATCCTCGTTACGGGCAACACCGTGATCGATGCATTGCTATTCAGCACAAAAAAGGTAGAACAACTGGATACTAAAGAAATCAACACGTTAAAAAGCATTGTCAATCCCGCTAAAAAACTCATTTTGGTGACAGGACACCGCAGGGAAAACCACGGTGACGGTTTTATACGCATCTGTGAAGCCCTGAAGGAAATCGCTGAAACCAACCCCGACACCCAAATCATTTACCCGGTGCATTTAAACCCCAATGTTCAAAAACCCGTGTATGAATTGCTGTCAAAAACCAAAAACATTCATTTGACAGACCCCCTGGCATATCCTGCCTTTGTATGGCTGATGAACAAATGCTACCTCATCATCACAGACAGCGGCGGTGTGCAGGAAGAAGCACCCAGTCTGGGAAAACCTGTTTTGGTGATGCGCGACACCACCGAGCGCCCCGAAGCCGTAGATGCAGGAACCGTAATCCTGGTAGGAACAGATAAACAAAAAATAATCACTGAGACAAACAAGCTACTCAATCAAGAGGAACACTATAAACAAATGTCAGCTTTGCATAATCCTTATGGGGATGGTAAAGCTTGTGCGCGGATTGTTAAATATATAAAAGAAACAAATTGACACGAATTTATTCGAATGGACACAAATGAGTGCTAATGAAAAAATACTATTCAAAGAAGAAAGTTTCAAAATAATTGGGATTTGTATGAAAATTCATTCCACTATGGGAAAAGGATTTCTTGAATCAGTGTATAGTGAAATTATAGAAAAGGAGTTTATAACAAATAAAATACCTTATGAAAGAGAAATGAAATTGGAACTTTACTATGAAGATACAAAGCTCAATAAATATTTTAAGGCTGACTTTGTTTGTTACGATGATATTATTTTAGAAATTAAAAGTGTGCAGTTTTTAAATAAAGTTTTCACCAAGCAATTATTTAACTATCTGAAGGCTACTAACAAAAAACTTGGAATACTTATTAACTTTGGAGAAGATTCTCTAACTTATAAAAGAATAATTAACCTATGAATTCGAGTAAATTCGAGTAAATTCGATAAAATTCGAGCAAATTCGTAATAAATATGAAAACCATTAAAAACATCTGTTGCATCGGCGCCGGCTACGTAGGCGGACCCACGATGGCCGTCATTGCACAGCAGTGTCCTGATATCAAAGTAACCGTAGTAGATATCAACGCAAAGCGCATTGCTGCCTGGAACGATAAAGATGTCAATAACATCCCCATATATGAACCCGGTTTAAGCGATATTGTCGCAGCTACCCGTGGAAAAAACCTGTTCTTTAGTACAGAAGTTGAAAAAGCGATTGATACGGCCGATATGATATTTATTTCTGTAAACACCCCTACCAAAACCTACGGCGTAGGCAAGGGGATGGCGGCCGATTTAAAATTTATCGAACTCTGCGCCCGTCAAATTGCCGAAGTGGCAAAAGATGATAAAATAGTAGTCGAAAAATCCACCCTACCGGTGCGCACGGCTGAAGCTATAAAGAGCATACTCGACAATACTGGTGATAACGTCAACTTTCAAATACTCTCCAACCCGGAGTTTTTGGCAGAAGGAACCGCGGTAACCGATTTGGAAAAACCGGACCGTGTGCTGATAGGAGGCGACATCGACACCGAAAAAGGAAGGGAAGCTATGCAGGCACTCGTAGATATTTACGCACAATGGGTACCGCAGGAACGTATTCTCACCACCAATGTATGGTCTTCTGAACTTTCAAAGTTGACGGCCAATGCCTTTCTGGCACAACGGATTTCCTCTATCAATGCCCTTAGCGAACTCTGCGAACATACTGGTGCTGATGTGGATGAAGTGGCCAAAGCCATTGGTATGGACAGCCGTATCGGACCCAAATTCCTGAAAACCTCGGTAGGGTTTGGGGGTTCTTGTTTTCAAAAGGATATCTTGAATTTGGTGTATATTGCCAAGAGTTATGGTTTGAATGAAGTAGCCGATTACTGGGAGCAGGTTATCATCATGAACGACCATCAAAAACAACGCTTTGCCAAAAACATCGTAAAAACACTTTATAATACCGTTTCCGGAAAGAAGATTGCTTTTCTGGGCTGGGCGTTTAAAAAAGATACCAACGACACCCGGGAGAGTGCTGCTATTTATGTGGCAGATGCTTTACTGGACGAGCAGGCAGAAATTCATGTCTTTGACCCCAAGGTAAAAGTACATCAAATATATAACGATTTGAACTATTTGGGAAGCCGCTCTCAGGAAGAAAATAAAATAGGAGTAACCATTTATAACGACCCTTATGCTGCCTGCAAAGACGCCCACGCCATTGCCGTACTTACAGAATGGGATGCGTTTACCACTTATGACTGGCAACAAATATATGATGCGATGAAAAAACCGGCCTTTGTATTTGATGGCAGGAATTTGCTGGATCGTAAACAATTGGAAGCAAAAGGCTTTATATATCAAGGAATTGGAAAATGAGTGTAAAGAAAAACAAACAAACCATATTGGTTACCGGGGCAGCAGGTTTCATTGGCTATCATCTTTGTGAGCGTTTATTGCGAGATGGTCACCAAGTAATTGGTTTGGATAATATCAACGGCTATTACGACATCAATTTGAAAATGGCCCGTTTAAAAGAATTAGGGGTGACTCAGGTTTCTGAGCACAAACTTTCCATTAGTTTTAAACACGGCGACAACTTCCAGTTTATTAAAATAAATCTGGAAGATCAGGTGCAATTGCCTTTATTGTTTAAATCGTTTGCATTCGATAGCGTTTGTAATCTGGCTGCACAAGCAGGGGTGCGGTATAGTTTGGAAGAACCCATGGTTTATGTGGAAAGTAATATAGTTGGTTTTGTAAACCTTTTGGAATGTATGCGCCACCATCAAGTCAAAAAGCTAATCTATGCAAGTAGCTCCAGTGTATATGGCAATAGTGACAAAGTTCCTTTTTCAACTGATGATCCTGTTGACCATCCCATTAGTTTGTATGCTGCTACCAAGAAAAGCAATGAACTAATGGCACATACATACAGTCATTTATTCAATATACAGACCATTGGTTTGCGTTTTTTCACTGTTTACGGCCCATGGGGAAGACCTGATATGGCGATGTTTTTATTTACAGATGCTATATTGAACGATAAACCCATTAAAGTGTTTAATAACGGTAACCTTTCCCGTGACTTTACTTATATTGAAGATATTGTGGAAGGTGTGCACAAAACAATTATAGAAAAACCACCTCATAATAAGCCTTACAGCCTTTATAATATTGGCAATGGCAATCCTGTAAAATTACTCGATTTTATTGAAGCCATTGAACAAACCATTGGCAAGAAAGCTCAAAAACAAATGCTCCCTATGCAACCCGGCGATGTCGAACAAACCTGGGCTGATACTAGCAGTTTGGAAAATGGCTACCATTATAAACCCAATACAACAGTACAAGAGGGAATTAATAGTTTTGTAGAGTGGTATAAGAAATATTATAAATAGAATATGGACAAAACACTAATCATTAAAAAAGGAACACTAAAGGGAAAAGTAAAAGTTAGTGGTGCAAAAAATAGCGCATTGCGTTTACTGGCGGCTTCTATTTTGACAGAAGAAAAAATAGAACTGACCAATTTCCCAAATGGTCTTTTGGATGTGCAAGTGCATCTTGAGATGTTAAAAGTACTTGGTAAAGATTATCATTCTGTAAATGATACTGTACTCATAAAAGAAGATACCACTAATGTTAAAAACAAACTAATCTGGGAAGATCGTTCCATAAGGAACACACTTTTAATTCTCGGTGCTTTAACCACACGCTTTGGCGAAGGACGTGTGCCTTTACCGGGGGGGTGTAAACTAGGGGAACGTAAATATGATTTGCACGTAATGCTACTAGAGCGTTTGGGAGCAAAGGTTTGGGAAGAAGGAGATTATTTGTGTGCAAAAGCAGATGGAAAACTTAAAGGGAATGAAGTTGTATTACCATTACGATCTACCGGTGCAACTGAAAACACTATAATTTGTGCCTCCTTAGCTCAGGGAAAAACCACGCTTTGGAACCCACATATCCGACCGGAAATTATGGATTTGATTGATATGCTCAATAAAATGGGTGCTAAAATCAAGGTTTTTGGACAAAAGTGTATTGAGATTGAAGGTGTAGGGAAATTAGAAGGTGTGAAACACGCTGTGATACCTGATAATATGGAAGCCTTAACTTGGGCAATTGGAGCAGTGATAACCGGGGGCGATGTAGAAATTCAAAACTTTCCGTTTGAACATCTGGAGGTGCCATTGGTCTTCTTACGTGAAAGTGGCATGAAATTTTATCGTGGTGAAAACAGTTTAATTGTAAGAGGTGGTGAAGCATATCCTGTGGAAATAAGCACAGGCCCTTACCCGGGTATTAATTCTGATATGCAACCTTTGTTTGCTGTATATGGTGCAATGTCCCGTGGTGAATCTAAAATAGTGGATTTACGCTTTCCGGGTCGTTACGGTTATGCTGAGGAATTGGCAAAAATGGGAATGAGATACCACGTTGACGGGGATATGCTGGTTATTGATGGCGGCACTCCTTTAACAGGGGCAAGAGTGACAGCTTTGGATTTGAGAGCCGGGATAGCCTTGCTATTGGCTGGACTCACCGCAGAAGGTGAAACTATTATTGAAAATGCCTGGCAAATTGAACGTGGCTATGAGAATTTAGAAAATAAATTAAACCAACTCAGTATAACGATATAGTGGCATCTTTTTTAAAAGATATATTAAGTGTTGGGATTTCTAAAATCCTAATGATTTTATTCGGTCTGGGTACTTCAATTATTATTGCTAGAACCTTAGGACCTGAAAAGAATGGAATTATTGCTGCGCTTTTAGTGTATCCTTCATTGTTTATGAGTATCGGGTCACTTGGCATCAGACAATCTACTACTTATTTTCTTGGTAAAAAGATATACTCTGAAGATGATATTAAAAGGGCGATAACACAAATTTGGATTTTAACTACTGCTATTAGTGTGATTGTTTGTTTTATTTTAATGACACAATTCAGTGAATCAGGCGATAATTTAATGTGGGTTATTTTAGCTTTAATTCCCATTCCTTTTAGTTTATTCAACACTTATAATTCTGGTATATTTCTGGGAAAAAACCAGATTAGTGCATTTAACAAAATAAATTGGATCCCAACCCTAGTAATTTTAGTATTGACAGTACTATTTGTGTTAGTTTTTTCATTAGATATTGCCGGTTATCTAATGGCGATGATTGGGGGACCGGTTTTTATTTTTTTTCTTTTATTATTTAAAAATAAATTTATCAAAGCTTTTTCATTTCGATTTGATTGGGTGATAATTAAGAATATGTTGAGTTTGGGGATGGTTTATGCTTTTGCTTTATTTATTATCAACCTCAATTACAGTCTGGATATTATCCTTTTGGACAAACTTAGTTTACCTTATGAAACAGGAATTTATTCTAAAGGGGCAGGAATCACTCAGTTTTTATGGCAGATTCCAATGCTTTTAAGTACCATTGTGTTTGCAAGAAGTGCCGTTGCAAAAGATGACAAATTATTTTCTTTTAAAGTTGCACAACTTTTGCGGTTATCATTTATTCTGATAGGACTTGGATCATTAATTTTGTTTCTTTTTTCTGAAATTATAATTGTCGGTTTTTTCGGAGAAGCATTTAGAGGCAGTATCCAAGTATTAAATTATTTAATTCCTGGAGTAATATTGTTGACAATTTACAAAGTAATGAATATGGATTTGGCAGGTAAAGGAAAACCCTGGGTTTCAATGAAAGCGATGATACCGGCATTAGTAGTCAACATTGGACTAAACTTACTTTGGATACCATCATTGGGAGCTAATGGAGCTGCACTGGCTTCAACAGTAAGTTATACTATTGCTGCGTTACTGTTTTTACATTTCTACAGCAAAGAAGTAGGGATACCAATACGTCAAATTTTGCATTTTAAAAAATCTGACTTTGACCCTATTGTTAACATCATTAAAAAAATAAAAAGATAAGAATGCAAGTTTATACCGATTTTAACCTAACAAATTACAACTCCTATCGGATCAAGGCGCGTTGCACAAGTGCTTATTTTCCCGAAAACGAGCAGGATGTAATTGATTTTTATACAAAAAATGAACCTTTTGTATTATTGGGCAGCGGTCATAATGTTATTCTTTCCAAGGACTTTTACGATACAAATTTCCTCATTTTTAACGGGAATTATAATAGGGCTGATATAACTGATAATACCATTATTGCTGAAGCCGGAATCAGTATGCTGGAGTTAAGTGAACTGGCATTGGCAAATGGGTTAAGCGGTCTTGAAATATTTTATGACATACCCAGTTCCCTGGGCGGGGCGGTGGTGATGAATGCCGGGGCAAGTGGTGAAGAAATTAAAGATGTATTGGTGAAAGTGCGATATTTGGATTTGGCAGATATGCAAGTGAAGGAAATAAAGAAAGAAGAAATGGACTTTGAGTATCGTAATTCTTTTTTCCAACGCAATACAGATAAAGTGGTGTTAAAAGTATGGCTGCAGTTACTAACCAAAGAAAAAGCACTAATCAAAGAAAAGATGGAAACAATAAAAGCACAACGCTGGGCAAAACAACCCAAGGAATATCCAAATGCTGGCAGTGTTTTTAAACGGCCTAAAGGGTTTTATGTAGGGGCAATGATAGATGAACTCAATTTAAAGGGATATACAGTGGGTGGAGCACAAATCTCTAAAAAACACGGGGGCTTTATAGTTAATTTTAACGATGCTACAGGAGAGAATATATTAGCAATTATAAAGGAAGTTAAACGTCAAGTCCAACAGCACTTTGGTGTGGATTTGGAAGTAGAACAAAGGGTGATATGAAGGTGTTGTATATAATAACGGTAAGAGGTCACGGAAGCGGAGGTCATTTTCACTCTCTGAACCATATTTCACAAGCAATGGGTGAAGAGATTGATGTAGGAATATGCGCCTATGGCACCGGAAAAAGTGAAGTTTTAGAAAACAACCCGCATTTTAAAAAGCATATACATTTTAAAGGGTTTAATTTCTTAACTTTAATTTTTCAATTAAAAAACCTTCTAAAAGAATTTCAACCTGATTTAATCCATTGTTTTGATACCACTGCTTACAATATATTCACCTTATTTTTTAGCCAAAATAAATATTCTATATTTTTAAATAAATGTGGTGGCCCTAATCCTGAGTCTTTTCCAGTTGTAAAAAATTTAATTTTATTCAGTGAAGAAAATAAAAACTGGTTTAAAAAAAGACCTGAATTTAAAGATATAAATATTGCTGTTATACCTAACAGGGTAAATCCTAAAGTTTTAAATTTTGACTTTAAAAAACCAGTAAAAAAAGAAAATGCTTTTTGCTTTGTACGTATTGCAAGGATTGGAAGTGCATATAAAAAAAGTATAGAAGATAGTATTCGGTTGGTTGGTCATCTTAAAGAAAAAGGCTTGAATGTACATTTGTATATTATTGGTGCAATTCAGGATAATAAAATTGCAGAAGAACTAAAAGGAAAAATATATGGTTTGCCAATAACAATGTTGAATCAAAAACAATATACAGCAAAAGCTTCAGATATGTTGTATTTGGCTGATGCAGTAATTGCAACCGGAAGGGGTATAATGGAAGGTACATCTCTTGGAAAACCCATCCTCACACCTGCCAGTAACTCAGTGTATCCGGTTTTAGTTAGCAGTTCTAATTTCGACTCTTTTTTTAAAACTAATTTTTCTGAGAGAAATATTGCTTCACAAGAAAGTTTAAAAGAAAATATGTCCAGAATCACAAGTATGCTAGAAAATCAATATGAATATGAAAAACTAGCTTTATTTTCAAAAAATAGCTTTGATAAAAATTTTAGCACTGAAACAGGAATTCCTCAATATTTAAAATTTTATCGCATAAATTCAAATTCAAAAAAAATAAAATTTAATCTGTTTACAAATTTGGAATTTAAGTTAAAAGCCATATATAGTTTTTTAAAATAATATTATGAAACTCATAATCACAGGTGACCTCGTCATTAACAAAAAGTATCCTCTGGAAAACATCAGCCAAGAGGTAATTGATTTATTTCAAAATTCAGATTACAATATTGTAAATCTAGAAGCGCCTGTGACAGAAAGTAAACGTAAAATTATAAAAACCGGACCACATCTAAAAGCTAATAAAAAAAGTACAACTCAAGTTCTTAAATCATTAAACATTGATTTGGTAACCTTAGCCAATAATCACGTATTAGATTATGATGAACAAGGTGTTTTGGATACTTTGCAGTTTTGCAAAGAAATTAAAATTGCAACAGTTGGGGCAGAAAAAAATAAAGAAGAAGCTTCAAAAATTTTTTATTTAGATTCTCAGGAAGGAAAAATAGCTATTATCAATATAGCAGAAAATGAATGGGCATCAGCAGCAGAGAACAAAGCCGGAGCAAATGGTATGGATTTAATTGATGATATAAAAAATATTCAAAAAGCCAAAACTCAAAGTGATTATGTTTTTGTGATTGTTCATGGAGGTCACGAATATTACCACCTGCCAAGCCCGCGTATGCAAAAACAGTATCGTTTTTATGTGGATAACGGTGCTGATATGGTTGTGGGTCATCATACTCATTATATAAGTGGCAGTGAAGAATACAAAGGCAAACATATTTATTATAGTTTAGGAAATTTTTTATTTACAAACTCGAGTTCTTTTGAGAATTGGTACTTGGGTCTATTATTGGAAGTAGAGATTAAAAATGGTAAACTAACCCCTCAATTACATCCAATAAAACAAGAAAAGGAAAGTTTTGAATTAAGTTTATTAAATGCAATTGAGAAGCAAGAGGTTTTAAATCATATTTTAGACTATGATAGAATTATTGCAGATTCAGACAAATTAAAACGTGAATGGGATATTTATGTGGAATCTAAGTATGAGTCTTATTTGAATTTATGGTCTCCAGTATCATTTATAGAAAACCATTACTTAAAAGCTGCTTTTAATAAATTAAGAATTAGAATTTTAAATAAAAAGGGTATCGCATTGAAATTAAACTTGCTACGATGTGAAGCTCATGCGAATATGTCAAAAGAAGTTATTGAAAAATATTTAAGAAAATGAGAATTGGAATACATCATAATGAAGGTAGTTTTTCCGATAGATGGATTCAATATTCTAAGGAAAATAATATAGACTTTAAAATAGTAAATTGCTATGATTCAGATATAATCATGCAGTTGAAAGATTGCGATGCTTTTATGTGGCATCACAACCACGGTAACCTTAAAGATTTGTTGTCTGCAAAACCAATTCTCTTTGCATTAGAACACGCTGGTGTTAAAGTTTTTCCTGATTTCAAAACGGCTTGGCACTTTGATGATAAAGTAGCTCAAAAATATTTACTTGAAGCTATTGACGCCCCTTTAGTGCCAAGTTATGTTTTTTATGATAAAAAAGAAGCTTTAAAATGGGCAGAACAAACCACTTATCCAAAAGTTTTTAAACTAAAAGGAGGAGCCGGGTCTGCGAATGTAAAATTAGTAAGAACAAAAGCACAATGCCTGCAACTCATAAAAAAAGCTTTCGGAAAAGGGTTTAAACAATTTGACGGTAAAGCCTATTTTATAGATACTATCAATAAATATAAATCTAGTACAAAATCATTTTATCAGGTTATCAAAGCTTTTGGTAGAATGCTTATTTCTACTGAATACTCAAAAAAATCTGGTAGAGAAAAAGGTTATGTATATTTTCAAGAGTTTATTCCTAATAATGATTCTGATATTCGAATTATTGTTGTTGATAATAAAGCCTTTGGTTTAAAACGTATGGTAAGAAAAGATGATTTTCGGGCTTCAGGTAGTGGAACGATTAATTATTCAGTCACAGAAATTGATATTAGATGTGTTGAGATTGCATATCAGGTAAACAAATCGATACAATCACAGTCAATAGCTTTTGATTTTATATTCGATCCAAATGATAAACCATTGATTGTTGAAATTAGCTATGCTTATTCTACCCTAGCTTATGATAAATGTGAAGGGTATTGGACAGAAGACTTAAAATTTCATAAACAACAATTTACGCCCCAAAACTGGATGCTAGAAGATTTGATAAAAAATGTATAAAAAAAACTTACTTAAACTCAAAAAAGTATTTTTGATACTTTTTGTCTTTTCTTTACCTTTTGAATACTGGGATCCTTTCGGTATTGCTTCATTTTTTACAGTGACAAAAATGGCAGGTTTTGGATATGCAGCATTAGCACTTCTTAATATAAAAGATAGCTTTGATGTATCCTTTTTTAAATATGTTAGGTATCTTATTTTATTTTGGATTTGGCTAGTCTTAATAAATATGTTCAATTATATTGGTACAAATACAGTTAGTGTTTTCAATTTTACACTTTTTCAAAACATTATTCTTTATTGGCTGATAGCATCTGACCTCAAAAATAGAAATATACAGATCAAATCATTGTTGTTTACTTTTGTGTTAGCGGTAATTTTGATGAGTATTCTGTTGTCTTTAGGAATTGGTGTTGGACAAGAGTATATTGAAGGAGTATCAAGAATTACATTTTTCGGAAATAATCCAAATGTGGTAGGAATATTGGCTGGTTTAGCCATAGTTTTTTCACTTTATTTTATTTTAAACCCCAATAAAACTTTTGGCAAAAAAGGATACCTCTTGCTGTTTGCGTTGCCACCTTTTGTCAACCTTTTACTCCTCTCAGCTTCGCGGGGTGCACTTATAACAACTGCATGTGCTTTAGTAGTTATGCTGATTATGAACAAAACAACTTCATTTAAAAGAATTTTACAAGTGGGCTTCCTCATTATTGCCGCTATTTATTTTATGGAAAAATTGGTAGAGTCTGAATTAATCTACAAAAGGATGACTCAATTTATAGAAGAAGGAAATACAGCCGGGAGAGGAGATATTTGGGAAGTATTGTTCGAGGTTTCTTTGCAAAGACCATTAATAGGCTTTGGAGAGACAGGCTTTGAAACTGAAATGATAAAATATTACGGAGCTCAAAAAAGTGCTCATAACCTTTTTTTAGAAATTCTTGTAACGACGGGAATTATTGGGTTGAGTGTTTTTTTGTATTTTCTCTATTTTCATATAAAAAAATCAGCACAAAATTTTCGTCAAGGAGATGTATTAAAAGTGGTTTTAATGATATTTTATTTAACCACAGTGGTAAAGGCTGGTGGGGTAATGGGGAATAAATTAATGTGGTTGCTTTTGGCAATTATTATTGCTTCAGATCTAACGAATATTAAACCAAATATGAAGATCACAAAATGAAAATACTCTGTGTAATAGACAGTCTTGGGTCAGGAGGGGCTCAACGCCAATTAGTAAACCTAGCAATTGGATTTAAAGAAGAAGGGCATGAAGTTTCATTTTTGGTTTATCATCGCATTAATTTTTTTAAAGAAATATTAGATAAAAACAACATACCAATTCATGAAATATTAGAAACTAATTATTTAAAACGCTTATTAAAAATGCGCCGTTACATAAGGCAAGGAGAATTTGATTCCATTTTGTCATTTTTAGAAGCAGCAAACTTTATATGTGAAATTGCAGGATTACCTTCCCGAAAATGGAAGTTAGTTGTAGGTGAGAGAAGTGCAAATCCTGAAATACTCAAATCTTTGGAACTACGAGTTTATCGTTGGTTTCATTTTTTAGCAGATTATGTTGTGGCAAATTCGCATGAGAATTTAAAAATGGTTTATAAAATAAATCCTTTTTTGCCTTTATCGAAAGGAAAGGTTATTTATAATATGATAGATCTTGATCAATGGAAACCATTGAATGATTATATTTATTTTAAAGATAATCGCTTTAATCTTATAGTTCCAGCAAGTTTTGGAGATGTAAAGAATCTATACGGATTAATCAAAGGTGTAACTTTATTACCTGAGAACTATAGAGAAAAAATACAAATTAAATGGTATGGAAATGATCATAGAGCTGGTTTTTTAAGTGAAGCTCGTAAAAAAATTCAATCTTTAAAAATTAATGGGTCATTCTTATTTTACCCCCCCACCCATGATATTATTAAACATATGCAAGAAGCTGATGCAGTCGGTCTTTTTAGCTTTTATGAAGGCCTTCCTAACGCAATTTGCGAGGGAATGTCATTAGGTAAGACTGTAATATCGACTAAAATTTCTGATTTGCCTTTGCTTTTAAAAAACCCTGATTTATTAGCGGATCCTTCCTCTCCTGAGTCTATAGCAGCAACTCTTAAATATTATATGGATTTGTCTGAAGTGGAACTAGTAAAGGAGGGAGAGTATAACAGAAAAAAAGCAGAAGAGCTTTTTAATAAAAGTGAGATATTAAATCAATATATTTCTATTCTTAAATAAAATTGTATAGCTAAATGAATGTTTTAATAGTAGGAGCAAATACTAAAATGGCAAGAGTTTTTCAAAACTTTGCTAACATAGTAATCCTAGACAATAAAGATTTAAGGTCGTATGAGGAGATTTCAGATTTTAGGGTTATCAAAAGTACCATTAGTGATTTAAATTACTTTAGTTTAATGAGTAGGGCTTTAGAACTTAAAAAAATAGCCAAAAGCAATCATATAGATGTAGTCTTTACTAATGAAAAAATATCAATGATTGCTGCTTTCTTGGCTTTTTCTTTTTCACTAAAAAAAATCACCCTCTTATCAACTTCACACAGTTCTTATGCATGGATGAATGAGAGAAATGTCAAGGTGTTTTCTAAAATTGTTGGTATTTGTACACACGGTTTTATTTCTTTAAGTTCACATGTAACAGCTTTATTAATTAGAAATGGATTAAAAAAACGTAAAATACTAACAACAGTAAATCCAATTGAGCAAAATATATTTAAATTCAAAAAAAATTATTCTTTAAGCAGTACTATTTCAATGGTTTATGTAGGTGTTATAAATCCAAGAAAAGGACAGGATGTGTTATTAAAGGCATTAAAACAATTAAAGAGTGAAGGGGTTAACTTTATGATGCATTTTTATGGTGATTTTCTTGACAATGTATTTTATGAAAATCTAATTGGATATGTTAAATTAAATCAGTTGGAAAAGCATGTGCAATTTCATGGGAGAATAGATAACTCATTGTTGCGATATATCCTTTGCGATTATGATATATACATTTGCCCGTCAGAAATGGAAATGTCGCCATATAACCTTATAGAAGCTAAAGCCACAGGATTACCAATTATTGCATCCAATGTGGGAGGTATTCCAGATATTATATCCAATGACATTGATGGAATATTAGTTGCTCCTGGTTCACAAGTAGAGCTGACTAAAGCGATAAAGCAGCTTATAAACAATGATAAAATAAGAGAGAATATTGGTAAAAATGCATATTTAAGTTCAAAAACAAAACATTCACCCAATTCACTTTCTAATAATCTACAACTTTTCATATCGCAGTTATAATTAGCTTTTTTTATAAATATGATTTTGAAGCCTGGTAAAATTATTATTGATAATTTATTTTTGAAACTTTTAGTTAATAATCAAATAAAAATAGAAATTCAGAGTACAAAGGAAAAAAATATAAAGTATATACTTTCAAAAAAATGTTTAATCAAAAAAAATAATATTGATACTTTTAGATGCATTATATGTCAATAGTGGAGGTGCTAAAATTCTTTTAGATTATTTAGTTAAAGAAATTGAAAAAAACAATTTGGAAGTTTTTTATCTTTTTGATGAAAGATGTAATGAATCTTATCATGAGATTTCTTGCGACAGGAAAATTTATTTAAAATCATCTTTTTTTGAACGCTATAAATTTTATTTAAATAATAAATATAGATTTAAAAAAGCTTTGTGTTTTGGTAATTTACCTCCAAACATTAAATTAAGGGCTAAAGTATTTACTTATTTTCATCAACCTATGTATTTGAATATCCCGAAAGATTTTTCATTTAAAGATCGAATAAAATTTAAGCTAAAAATCAAAGTTTTAAAATTAATTGCAAAAAACACTGATTATTGGATTACACAGTCTCACCTGATTAAAGAAAAACTTCATCAAAAATTTCATTTTAAGAATGAAAACATTAAAATTTTGCCTTTTTACCCACAGTTTGGAAACTTTGAAGAGCAAGTTAGAGAAAGGTTCACTTATCTTTATGTAAGCACTGCTAGTCCACATAAAAATCATTCTAGATTATTAAAAGCATTTTGTCATTTTTATGATAAATATAATTTGGGTAAACTGATTGTTACTGTCGAAGAAGAATACCAATCAATAAATAATATGATTAAAGAGAAACAAAAGCTTGGCTATCCAATAAAGAATATTGGGTTTGTAGGAAGGGATGAATTACAAAAAAACTATCTTTCGAGCGAGTTCTTAATTTTTCCTTCATTAACAGAAAGCTTTGGTTTAGGTTTAATTGAAGCAATAGAATGTGGATGTAAAGTAATAGGTGCAGATTTACCTTATACTTATGAAGTTTGTGAACCATCAATTGTATTTAATCCTTTAGATGATGAAAGCTTTCTAAAGGCATTTGAAAATAGTTTAAATGAGGATGTCAAAAATAGTATTCCAAGAATTAAAAACAATATTTATGAATTAATTAATATCTTAAAAGAAAATCAATGCAATTAATCAAAAATAAAACCCTTCTCATCACCGGTGGTACCGGTTCGTTTGGAAATGCAGTCTTAAACTGGTTTTTACACACTGACCATTTTAATGAAATACGCATTTTCTCACGGGATGAAAAAAAGCAGGACGATATGCGTCTGGCCTTGCAAAATCCCAAAGTAAAATTCTATTTGGGTGACGTGCGGGACCTCAACAGCATTCAAAAAGCTATGCACGGTGTGGACTATGTGTTTCACGCAGCTGCCCTCAAGCAAGTGCCCTCCTGTGAGTTTTTCCCCATGCAGGCGGTACAAACCAATGTACTGGGCACTCAAAATGTAATTGATGCCGCCGTATCAGCCGGGGTGAGCAAAGTCATTTGCCTCAGTACAGACAAAGCAGCTTATCCCATCAATGCCATGGGTATCTCCAAGGCGATGATGGAAAAAGTGGCGGTAGCGGCTTCCCGTGACTTGAAAGACACCACCGTTTGCCTCACCCGCTATGGCAATGTGATGGCTTCCCGCGGTTCGGTGATTCCGTTGTTTGTCAACCAAATCAAAAACGGGCAGCCCCTCACCATTACCGACCCCAAAATGACGCGCTTTTTGATGTCACTGGAAAACGCTGTCGAGCTGGTACTCTTTGCCTTTGAAAACGGGAATTCCGGAGATCTCTTTGTCAACAAAGCCCCGGCAACAACCATTGGTGACTTGGCACAGGCCGTTAAGGAGATTTGTAAGGGGGATAATGAAATTAAAGAAATAGGCACCCGGCATGGGGAGAAGCTCTATGAAACCCTTTGCACCCGTGAAGAAATGATCAAAGCAGAGGATATGGGTGATTTTTACCGCATACCGGCAGACAACCGCGACCTCAATTACAACAAATTCTTTTCGGAAGGGAAAGGACATATCTCCGCTTTTGAGGATTACAATTCGCATAACACCAACCGCCTGGATGTCGCCGGTGTTAAAAAATTATTGCTGGAACTGGACTATATCAAAGAAGAAGTATTAAAGAATCAGTAATACTCAAAAATTGAAACAGCATGAAACCGGAAATACAATTAGGGAGCGTCCATACCGATGCGCGGGGAAAATTGAAGTACAACAATGACTTTGATTTGTCGGTCATCAAACGAATGTATGTTTTGGAGCACCCCTCCACAAAAACCATCAGGGGGTGGCAGGGACATAAAATAGAGCAACGGTGGTTTTTGGCAGTTTCCGGGAGTTTTGTTATCAAAGCGGTTAAAATGGAGGTTGTAGGTAAACGCAGAGGTTGTGACATACTTACTTTTGAGTTAAAAAGTGAAGCGGTGGATGTGATGCATGTTCCGGCAGGCTATGCGACAAGCATTCAGGCACTGGAAGAAGGATCAAAACTGGTGGTGTATGCTGATTATGCATTAGGGGAAATAGAAGATGAACACCGGTTTGAATTGAAATATTTTGAAAAATAAATCAGCGGTCATCTGCGAGAAAATCAGCGAACATCTGCGAGAAAAAAAAAGGGGTTCACGCAGATCACCGCAGATCTAAGGCGCAGATTAACGCAGATATCAGCGCAAATCAGCGAGGAAATCAGCGCAAATCAGCGAGAAATCTAGTAAATGATAAAATTTTAAATCAATGATAAAAATAGGTATCACAGGTCAAAACGGCTTTATCGGGACACACCTTTACAACACTTTAGGACTCACCCCCGAAAAATATGAACGCATCCCCTTTGAAACTTCCTTTTTTGAAGACCCTTCCAAAATGGACACCTTCGTCAGTTCCTGCGACGCCATCGTGCACCTCGCTGCTATGAACCGCCATAACGACCCCAATACACTCTATAAAACTAATATCGCCCTCGTAGAAAAACTAATCGCAGCCCTCAACCGCACCAAGTCCAGACCCCATGTCTTAATTTCCTCCTCCACCCAGGAAGAACGCGACAACCTTTACGGCAAATCCAAAAAGGAAGGAAGGGAGTTGTTAAGCCAATGGGCAAAGGAATCAGGAGCCCTGTTTACCGGCTGTATCATCCCCAATGTATTTGGTCCCTTTGGGCATCCTTATTACAATTCGGTAGTCGCTACTTTCTGTCACCAACTCACCCATAATGAAACACCAAAAATTAATACCGACGGCGAATTGAAACTCATCTATGTGGGTGAACTGGTAGCCCATTTTCTGGAGTTGATAGAAAAGAAGCAAAGCGATGCTGCCTTGGAAATCCCCCATACCGCTTCATCAAAGGTTTCGGGTTTACTCAATACCTTACAGCATTTTAAAGACGTCTATTTTGAAAAAGGGGAAATCCCTGAAATCAGCAGTACGTTTGAACATCAGTTGTTCAATACGTTCCGTTGCTATATGGACATTAAGAATCACTTTCCGGTTAAGTTTACCAAACATACAGACCCACGGGGCAGTTTTGTGGAAATCATCCGTTTGGGAATAGGGGGGCAGGTATCCTTTTCCACCACGGTTCCCGGCATCACGAGGGGGAATCACTTTCATACAAGGAAAATTGAGCGTTTTGCGGTGATTAAAGGAAAGGCATTGATACAGTTGCGGCGCATCGGGACAGATGAAGTCATGGACTTTTACCTCGATGGCGATGAACCCGCCTATGTCGATATGCCCATTTGGTACACACACAACATTAAAAACATAGGGGACGAGGTTCTATACACCAATTTCTGGATCAATGAACCTTACAATCCCGAGGATGCAGATACATACTTTATAGAAGTATAAATAAAAATCAGCGAACATCTGCGAAAAAAATCTGCGTACATCAGCGAGAACCCTTTATATTTTTTCTCGCAGATCACCGCAGATCTAAGGCGCAGATTAACGCAGATAAAATCAGCGTACATCAGCGAGCAAATCTGCGAAAATCAGCGAGAACCCATCGAGAACCCATCGAGAAACCCATAATTTAAAAATCTTTTGTAAATTAGTTGTATGCACGAAAACGACCTTTCCTATCAAATAAGAGGCTGTATTTTCAACGTCTATAACAATGTAGGCCCCGGACTGCTGGAATCTGCCTATGAAAACGCTCTTGCCTATGAAATTGAAAAAGCTGGACTGGAAGTCAAGAAACAAGTGGGCTTGCCCTTTGTTTATGAAGACCTTAAAATGAATATGGGATACAGAATCGATCTGCTTGTTGAGAATAAAGTCATTATCGAAGTCAAGTCTGTAGAAGCCCTAGCAGATGTACATTACAAACAATTGCTAACATATCTAAAGCTATCCGGGAAAAAGTTAGGAATATTGGTTAATTTTAACACCGATAAAATAGAAGTAAATATCAAACGAATAGTAAACAAACTGGAAGAATAATAAAATCTGCGAAAATCTGCGAGAAAAAAGGGTTCACGCAGATACACGCAGATCAAAAAAACGCAGATAACCGCAGATCAGCAAGAAAATCTGCGAAAATCAGCGAAAATCTGCGAGAGAGAATCAGCGCAAATCTGCGAGTAAATCAGCGCAAATCTGCGAGAACCCCATCGAGAACTAATCGAGAATTATTAAAAAATGGAACATAAAAGACTAAAAGTAACCACCGTAGTAGGCACCCGCCCGGAAATAATAAGACTCTCACGCGTCATTCAAGCCCTCGACGATTCAAAAGCCATTGACCACATCCTCATCCACACCGGGCAGAATTATGACTACGAACTCAACGAAGTATTCTTTAAAGACCTCGGCCTCCGCAAACCCGATCATTTCCTGGAAGCAGCCGGCACCACCGCCACAGAAACCATCGGGAACATCCTCATCAAAATAGACCCTCTACTGGAAAAATTAAACCCCGATGCCTTTCTGGTTTTGGGCGACACCAATTCGTGTTTATGCGCCATCCCTGCCAAAAAGAGACGAATCCCCATTTTCCATATGGAAGCCGGTAACCGCTGTTTTGACCAGCGCGTCCCTGAAGAAACCAACCGTAAAATCGTGGACCACGTTGCAGATATCAATTTGACGTACAGCTCCATCGCCCGGGAATACCTCTTAAAGGAAGGCCTCCCCGCAGACCGCATTATCAAAACCGGTTCGCCGATGTTTGAAGTGCTGCATACTTATTTACCACAAATAGAAGCCTCCGGGATATTGGACAAGCTGGGGCTGAAAAAGCATCACTACTTCGTTGTTTCGGCACATCGGGAAGAAAACATCAATTCAGAAACCAATTTCCACAGCCTGATGGACTCCTTAAATGCCATTGCGGAAAGCTATCAAATGCCCATCATCGTCTCCACCCATCCCAGAACCCGAAAGATGATGGACACTAAAAAAGTGCAGATGCACCCCGACATTCAATTCTTAAAACCTATGGGGTTTCACGATTACAATGCCATGCAAATGAACGCCTATGCCGTGCTGTCTGATTCGGGCACCATTTCTGAAGAATCCTCAATTTTAAATTTCAGGGCACTCAATATCAGGGAAGCCCATGAGCGACCCGAAGCGATGGAAGAAGCGGCGGTGATGATGGTGGGCTTGAAAAAAGAACGCATACTGCAGGGCTTGCAGGAAGTACTGAAACAAAATGTGGACAAAAACCGAAACTTTCGTCCGGTAAGTGATTACAGCATGCCCAATGTAGCTGATAAAGTGGTGCGTATCATCCTGAGTTATACAGATTATGTAAACAGGGTGGTCTGGCAAAAAAACCAATAAGGTATGAATGTGTTGTTTTTAACGCTGGTACGTATAGACTCTCTTGAAGAGCGAGGAATTTACCAGGACCTGCTTCGTAAATTCTCCAAGGAAGGCCACAGGGTTTTTGTTGTCACCCCTCTGGAACGAAGAGAGAAAAGGCCAACACAGCTGCAAAAGCAGAAGCTTGCTAGTATTTTACAAGTGAAAACATTCAACATCAAGAAAACGAATGTGGTGGAAAAGGGGTTAGGCACGCTGGCTATAGAGCATCAATACCTCAGAGCCATTAAAAAATACCTCCCCTCGATAAAATTTGATTTGGTGCTATATTCCACACCGCCCATTACGTTTACCAAGGTGATAGAATACATCAAAAAAAGGGATGGCGCAAGGAGTTACCTGCTACTAAAAGACATTTTTCCTCAGAATGCTGTGGATATGAAAATGCTTAAAAAAGGGAGTTTGCTTCACAGAATGTTTGAAAAAAAAGAGAAAAAGCTCTATGCTATTTCAGACACCATAGGATGTATGTCACCTGCCAATGTACAATTTGTAGTAAACCACAATCCGGAAATTCCAAAAAGCAAGGTAGAAGAAAACCCCAACACGATTGAGCCCTTTTTTATTGATTACAGTAAAAAGGAACGCGATGAAATAAGAACGAAATACCAAATACCCGTGGACAAAACGGTTTTGGTCTATGGGGGTAATTTTGGCAAGCCACAGGGATTGGACTTTTTACTTGAAACCATACAGGCTTCAAAAAGCAACAAGCTATTTTTTCTTTTGGTGGGCGACGGCACGGCCTATCCAAGGATAAAAAGCTGGTTTGATGCAAATGCACCCGCAAATGCAAAGCTTATCAAACGATTGCCTAAAGCCGATTATGACCGTTTGTTGGCTGCTTGCGACATTGGCCTGATCTTTTTACACAAGGATTTTTTAATCCCTAATTTTCCCTCTCGTTTATTGTCCTATTTGGAAATGAAAAAACCTGTGCTTGCCGCCACTGACCCTAATACGGATGTAGGTGATATAGTAGAGGAAGCCGCTTGTGGTTTTAAGGTGATGGCAGGCGATATAGAAGGTATGCAGAAAACATTAAATCGCTTTGAGGATGATGCACTTATTCAACAAATGCAGGAGAATGCGTGGAAACTGTTAGTTGAAAATTATACTGTGGAACGCAGTTATAAATTAATTTTAGACAAAATGGATGTATAAAACGGTTTTTAAAAGAGTTCTTGATTTTATACTTGCTTTGATAGGTCTGTTGGTGTTAAGCCCTGTATTTTTGATTGTGTCCATCGCATTGCTTTTTGCCAACAACGGCAAACCCTTCTTCATCCAAACCCGCCCCGGCAAACACGGTCGCCTATTCAACATCATCAAGTTCAAAACCATGACCGACGAGAAGGATGCAGAAGGCAGGTTACTTCCAGATTCTGAACGGCTGACCGCAGTTGGCAAGTTCGTTCGCAAAACCTCATTGGACGAATTGCCTCAATTGATCAATGTACTGAAAGGCGATATGAGCTTTGTAGGCCCGCGGCCTTTGTTACCGGAATATCTACCGCTCTATAACAAAGAACAAAAAAAACGCCACGACGTCAAACCCGGCATCACGGGTTGGGCACAGGTGAATGGTAGGAATGCCATCAGTTGGGAACAAAAGTTTGTGCTTGATGTCTGGTATGTACAAAACCAAAGTTTTGTATTGGATTTAAAAATCTTATTTTTAACCATGAAAAAGGTATTTGTCTCTGAGGGTATTAACAAAGCAGGGCAAGCCACGACAGAACGTTTTAGAGGGAATTAATATGGAAAAGATTGCAATCATAGGAGCCGGTGGTTTTGGCAGGGAAGTCAAAATGTTGATTGATCAAATCAATCAAGTAAAGCCAACATATAAAATCATTGGATTTTACGACGATGACACAAGTCTGCCTAAAGTAATAAATGGAATTCCTTTTTTAGGAACGGTAGATGACTTAATATCTCGGAAACAATCCATATCAATTGTATTGGGTATAGGAATTCCTGAAATCAAATCCAAAATTATAAAGAGGCTTAGAAGCACAGATTTCAATTTTCCGTCATTAATACATCCCGGAGCTATAATTGGAGAAGATGATGTTTCCATAGGCAAAGGAACTATTATCTGCGCGGGTTGTATTCTAACCTGTAATATAATAATCATGGACTTTGTGACTCTTAATTTGTGCTGTACAGTAGGTCATGATACTATTATTCATTCGTTTGCCTCTTTTATGCCATCAGTTAACATTTCAGGTGAAGTGGTTATACGTGAAAATGTTTATGTGGGCACGGGAGCAAAAATTATCAATCAACTTGAAATTGGAGAGAATACAATAATTGGCGCAGGAGCAGTGGTTTCAAAATCAATGCCTGCTAATTGCACCGCAGTGGGTATTCCTGCAAAGCCTATTAAGTTTCATAACACATAAAATCAAAGATGTACCTAATGGCGCAACGGTTGTAGGGAATCCGGGGAGGAAGGTATAGTGGTGAGCGGTGAGTTTGTGAGTTTGTGAGTTTGTGAGTTTGTGAGTTTAGTTTTAGTGATCAGTCTAGTCAGCTGTAGGCTATAAGCCGTAAGCAGATTTGTCATACGTCTTATGTGCTGTAGTCCTTTGTCCAAAAGTGATCAGTGCTCAGTAGCAGCCTGTCTGGCCGGTAGGCTGATGTTCAGTTTTTTTTTGACCTAAGACAATACCCCTTCACTACCTTTTAATCCAATTTTCAAGTTGAATAGCAGTGATTCTCTCAAATTCTTTACGGTTTTCTGTTATCATAATCAAACCGTTTGAAATGGCAGTAGCTCCAATCAGTAAATCAAAATCGCTAATCATTTCACCTTTTTTACGTAAACGTACCTTTTCTTTTGCATAAATAGTTATAGCATTAAAGATAGGAAGTATCTTAATCTGTGAAGTGAACTGTTCTACAATTTCTCGATTTTTTATGGGATTTGAGCTGTTTTCTGCCCCAAACATAAGTTCAGCAAGAGTAATTTCAGATATAGCACAGTTTTCAAGTTTAACCTGTTGAAATTTATCAATGAGATTAAACTTTCCTCTAAAAAAATGGATACAGATATTAGTGTCTAATAAATAATTCATTCGAAACTTTCAAGAGTGTTATTATTTACCCTGGAGTTTTTGATAATAGCAATAATCTCGTCTGAGCTTTGCTCGCCTTCCCACGCACCAAAAAGCGTAGTCAAATCAAATGTCTTTGGTGACTTATTTTCAAGTGACTTGGTCAACTTTTGAATTAAACTTTTTTTAGTCTTTATGTCAAGGTTTTTTAAATAACCAAAATATTTATCAAGAACCATATTTGAAAGGGTATAAGTGGGTCCTTGCTCGGCAACATAGCTTTCTAATCTATCATCCAGTTCTTTTAGGGTATCAGGGTTTTTCCACCAGGGCAATTGGCCTGCTTCAACAGCACTAAACGCCTCAAAAAGGGCAGCAAGCTTTTCATCAGAAGCACCTTCTATCAGACGGTGTAGTTTTTCACGTATAGCCGTTGTATCCATGGGTTTAACATTCTTATTTCAAATATACTAAATTTATGGATTCTAAAAATGTATTGCGTTATGATGGCAACATAAGAGATCAAAGAGTAGGGAAGGGCACTCAAATTGGCATTGGAGCTCAGGTCATTTAAGGAATCACCATCGGGAAGAGGTACACCATCGGCGCAGGAGCCGTCAACGTCAAAGAGGTGCCTGATGGGGCAACGGTTCTCCTACGGTAAACCTTCTGAGGACAAAGTTGGTGGGGAATCCGGGGAGGGAGGTTTAGTGGTGAGCGGTGAGTTTGTGAGTTTGTGAGTTTGTGAGTTTGTGAGTTTGTGAGTTTGTGAGTTTGTGAGTCGTGAGTTTGTGAGTGGGGAGTTTGTGAGTTTAGTTTTAGTGATCAGTCTAGTCAGCTGTAGGCTATAAGCCGTAAGCAGATTTGTCATACGTCTTATGTGCTGTAGTCTCTTAAGTATACAAGAGTGCTCAGTGTTCAGTGGTAATATATCTCATCCATTCAAAATTTGCTTAAAGCTTAAAGCCCAGGGCGCAACAGTATTTATTTTAAAGTTAATGAGAATTAAGGATTTAAGATAATATAAGACTTCTAAGTGGATACCGAGTTATTAAATAAATGGCACAATTAAATTTAGTATAGATTTAGCTATTATTTTAGATATGTTATTGGCAACAGTTTTTAATTTTTTATATATTTGAACACTTAACAGTATATTCTTTATGTCAAATTTACACATCAGAGCAGATTTAGGATTTGATAATGGTAAATATCACGTTGGCTTGTCATTAGTTGAATTTCAGGAAGATGATGTTACTATCATCTATTCCCCTGCTTTAGATTTAAGCGGTTATGGTTATAGTCAAGAAGAGGCTAAAAAGTCTTTTTCGGAAGCACTTCACGAATTTTTTAGATATACTTCTAATAAAAAAACAATTGATAAAGTTTTAAAAGATTTAGGTTGGTCTATTAGAGGTTCTAAGAAAAAACCAAAATTTAACCCCCCTAAAGACTCCGATTTAGTACACACAAACCCATTGTATAATGATATTGTGAATACTAAGAATTACAAGGTTTCGAGAGAAGATGTCGAATTTGCCTTTTAATCTAATGTGATTATGTCCACAAAACACCTTAGAAATGTTCCTTTAAAACTCTACCAAGACTTTTTAAAAGACCAAGGGTGTAAATGTTACAGAAAAAGAGGTGGACACGAGCATTGGACTCGAAAAGACTTAGTAAGACCAATAACAATTCAGACGCACGTTGACCCTGTTCCGGAGTTTATTATTAAAAATGGATTGAAACAACTTGGATTGTCAAAAAAGGATTTTTTAGATTGGATTTAATTTAAAGGCTGCAAACTTTTTTTGTTGTCAGAGGTTCATTGGGAGAATTAGGAGACTTGCAGTAATTGAAAATTGTTTGCTCAAGTCTTAAACACAAAAAAAGCAATTTTATATCAACTAAAGAAACAAAGCCACTTCACCATCGTCTCTTATACACCTTCATAATCCCTTTTTTTATATCCTTTAACTCACCTTGTTCCACTTTTCGTTTTAATATTACAGATACCGCAGAAGTAGTGGTTTTTATATCATAAACAGCTGCTAGTTCGTTGACGATGTCGCGGGAGGTGCGTTCCTCTTTAAAATAGTTGTTTTCAATAAAAGTATCAATACGTGTGGTCAATCGTGTTTTCTCTTTGCGCGTATTGGATAGTTCATAAAACGGCTTGATTTTCATCTCTATGTCCAAAACATCTTTGGGATGCATACCAATGGCCATACAAACGGCCAGAAAGCTGCTCAAGTGCATTTCATTTCCGGCTTCTATACTGCGAATGGTGGGAGCTGCCAAACCGGTCATTTCAGAAATATCCTCAGCTTCAAGTCCCGCCTTGATACGCAGCTCCTGAATCCTGTTTCCTATTTCCTTTAAAAGGGTTTCCTTTTTGTTTTCTTTCATAGCTTAAAAAGAAGCATACTTATAACAACATAAAATATTTTATACTTTCTATTTGTTGTTAATAAGTATTTTTATATATTAGCCCTGGATACATACAATTGCGATTCTTCGTATAGATAATAGTTGAAGTCATCGCTTTGATTTTTAATCTGAAAACCGGTACAATTTGCAACGGGATGATAAGCAAAGATGCTCACGACCCGGGGCGTGGGATTTCTTATCGTTGCACGGTATACCGGTACCTCAGATGGGTAAGTTGAGTCTCCACGCCCTATTCATTTTAGAAAAAGGGACGCTGCTCAACCTAATTCAAAGCCATCTTCTCTTCATTCACTGTAAGGACTCGCATGTGTTGTTCCATTTAAAACCAGTTTTAAACCGGCAGTTAATATTGTTAATTTAAATAGGGTCTCTCATGTCGCACACATATTTTGAAGGTTTAAAAAAAGGCTGTCCCAACGCATTTGCAACTATCCATGCCCGCTATAGCAGGAGCCTCTTCTGGTTGGGGAAGCAGATGCTCCGGGATGAGTTTGTCATCGAAACCCTGGTTCAGGATAGCTTCCTAAAGTTATGGATAAATAGGGACAAAATCGAAACTCCCAAGCATATTTATTTTTTCTTGCGGTTTGTGATGAAAAGAGGCTGTATCTCATACTATACCCTGCCCAAAAACAAGTTTTTCAGGAAGGTCAATTCCCTGGAGGACTTTGACAACTATCAGGACTATCTGGCGGGCTATGACCCCAAAGACGATGTTGAAACCCTAACAGCTCAGAAAAAGGAACAACAACACTTTGACCGCATCCAAAAAGTACTGCCCCTCTTACCTCCCGAAAGCAGCCGGTTAATTGCCCTCTGTTTAAAATATGACTTTGCCTATAAAGCGATTGCTGAGGGGTTGGGTATCAGCATGACCGCTACCCGCAACAAGGTGCAAAAGGCCATTGGTGCCATAAAGACCCTCATTGAGCAGGAAGGCGCGCTTGAAATCCGGCAAAAGACTGCAATTAATAAGAATGAACAGGAAGTTCTAACCCCGCAGCAGGCAGAAGTATTGCAACTCCGTTGTGAGCAAAACCGGTCCTTTACAGACATTGCCACAACGCTCAAGCTCTCCCAAAAAGAAGTGCACAGCGCCTTTATGGCTGCATACAGGTTTTTACAGGAGAAACACCAACATCAAAAATCGGCTTAAAATGGCAGCATCCACCCTCAAACTCACCCGAAAAATCCAACTCATCGTTGACCTCCCCACCAAAGAGGAACGAAAGTCGGCGTTGGATATGTTGTACCAATGGCAAAACCGTTGCTACCGGGCAGCCAACCTGATTGTTACCCATTTGTATGTTCAGGAAATGATCAAAGAGTTTTTTTACCTGTCTGAAGAAATCAAATACAAACTAGCCGATGAAAAAAGGGATGCCGCCGGTATGCTCCAACGTTCCCGTATCAATACCACCTATCGCGTGATATCAGACCGTTTTAAAGGCGAAATCCCCACCAACATCTTGTCAAGCCTCAACAGGGCCTTGCTGTCATCCTTCAACAAAAACAGACCCGAATACCGGAAAGGGGAGCGGTCCTTAACTAATTTCAGGAGGGATATGGCCTTTCCCTTTAGCGAGGAATTGGTGAGCGGGCTGCGCTATGAAGCAGAAAAAAAGGCGTTCTGCTTTCGTTTGTTCCAAATCCCGTTCCGCACCTATCTGGGAAAAGACCATACCGACAAGCGAAAGCTGTTGGAACGTGTGATCGCAGGAGAAACCAAGCTATGTACTTCACATATCAAATTGAAGGAAGGCAAAATCTTCTGGTTGGCCGTCTTTGAAATAGAAAAAGAACAACACCCCCTCAAACCCGAACGAATCGCCGAGGCATCCTTATCCCTTGAATATCCCATAGTAGTAAAGACGGGTACCACAAGGCTTACCATCGGTTCCAAGGAAGAATTCCTGTACAGAAGACTTGCCATACAGGAAGCACGAAAAAGAGCACAACACGGCGCCACTTTTTCCGGAGGGGGCAAAGGAGCCAAAAGAAAATTAAAAGCCGTAGACCGGTTTCGAAAAACAGAAAGCAACTATGTACGCAACCGCCTCCACGTCTATAGCAGGAAGTTGATTGATTTTTGCATCAAGCACCAAGCGGGAACGCTGGTATTGCTAAATCAGGAAAACAAAATCAGTATCGCCAAAGAAGAAGAATTTGTATTGAGAAACTGGAGCTATTATGAGTTGATGACCAACATCAAGTACAAAGCGGAGAAGGCGGGGATTGAGTTGGTGGTGGAGGGGTGAGTTTGGGGTTTCTTGTTTCATGTTTCATGTTTCATGTTTCATGTTTCAAGTTCAAAGCTTAGCGTTCCACCCGCCTTTGGCGGGTTGGGGCAAAGAACGCGGGTTTCAAGTTCAATGCTTAGCGTTCCACCCGCCTTTGGCGGGCCGGGGCAGAGAACGCGGGTACAAGGTTTCAAGTTCAATGTTCAAAGTTCAAAGTTCCATGTTTAAAGTTCCATGTTCAATGTTCATTGTTCAGTTCAAATAATAAACTTAAAAAATCTAACATCTAAAATCTATTGTCTAACGTCTAGCATTTTAAAGAGGGTGCCTGTACACCCGCAAGGTGAGGTCAATGACACTCACTAAATGCCAACAGCATATACAGCGCGTGGACTCTCTTATTTTGATATACCATACTTACGGAAGTAAGGATATTATAATGCTTAGGAGATATGATTGTGAGTGAGAGTGGTTTCCCCTTACTACATTTTTGTATGTAAATGAATTGCATTGCTTCTATTTCATTATTTAGAATGAGTTAAAATAATAGTTAAAATTCATAAATCATTCTATTTTATATATATTTGAGTTGATATTTGCATACTTTTTTCAAAACAGCTACTGATCAAATGGGATATACCAAATCCGAAATAGAAAAAATAGGCAATACTCTTATATATCTTCAAGAAAAAATAGGTGAGCAACTTTCTAAGACAAAAGCAATAAAACTGCTTTATTTTTTAGAAGAATATTCTATTAAAAAATATGGAAGACCTTTTTTAGGATTAGAATGGGAGGTATGGCATTTAGGTCCGGTTTCTGAAGACTTATATGCTGAAATAAACGATCCTTTCATGCTAAATGAGCATATTAAAATCTCTCCTGTTACCGGTTTGGATGGTTCTTTTATTGAGCCCAAGCACGCTTTTGTTGATGATGAGTTTTCAGATTCTGATATTCAATTAATGGATATTTTAGTTGAAAACATAGGTCATTTAAACGCTTCTCAATTAATTGATAAGACGCATATGCCACATACGCTATGGTATAAAATTGCTAAAGAAAAGAATTTATTGGAAAGCTTTAGTAATAAATCAAGAACCACAACTGATTTTAAAATAGATTTGTCTGAATTACTTTCCGAAGACAAACAAGAAATCTACAACATCTATCTTGAGACTAAAGAGATAAGTAGGTCTTATGCAATGTAATCCTTTTGAAATAGTATATTTTCCTAATTTTATTTTTAAAAACGGTGCTACTCCAAAAGCAAAGTTTTTCATTGCTTTAAAAATCCTTGATGAAGAAATTATAGTAGTTAGTTTACCTACATCTAAAGATTTTGTACCAGATAACATAAAGGTAGAAGGTTGCATTGAGTATCCTGATAAATGTATTAGCTGCTTTTGCTTTTTAAAGAACACAGTGATTTGTAAAGGAACCGGTTTTAAGTTCAATGTTGATACTTTTATTTACTCCAATTCAGTCGATACTTATAGTTTAGCTAAATTAATCCAACATTACCCGGTTCAAGATATTGACTATTTTATAAAAGGTGCTTTATCTGAACCCTACAAAACCAATTTACTTAACTGCTTAAAAAACAGTCACGATTTAAAAAGAAAAATAAAAAAAATACTTTAGATTTAAGTTAAAACTACGTTTACTTTCACCGCTTTTTGAAAAAAATTCTCTTCAGACTCAGTAAATATCCCATAACAGTGAGCACACAACAGTGAGCCATAAGTAATAAGCAGTAAGCCGTAAGCTTTAGGCTTTAAGCAATAAAGTGCCAAATGGTATAAATAATAGATATACCCCTTAACAGCCCTTAATTCCTTAATGTTTTACCCTTTAATCAGGACTCAGCAGTACGTGTTTACTCAGCTGCGACTCCTCCGTTGTCGGTGTGACAAAAAGGAGTGGGCCAGCCGGCGGGAAGGCGGTTTTCCTAAACGAACATCAATGATCCCATACCAGTGAGCACTCAACAGTGAGCCTTAAATAATAAGCCGTAAGCTTTAGGCTTTAAGCAATAAAGTGCCAAATGGTATAAATAATAGATATACCCCTTAACAGCCCTTAATTCCTTAATGTTTTACCCTTTTAATCAGGACTCAGCAGTACGTGTTTACTCAAATGCGACCCTGCCTACCGGCCAGGCAGGTCCTCCTTTGTCGGTGTGACAAATAGGAAAAGGATATCAAAAAGGAGAAATGATCCCTATTAACAATTCACCAGTAAAAAAGCTATAAGCAATCAATCATCAATTGATAATACTCAATCACTCAAACCTGACATGAGCGCAACGAACTGTGTGCCGGCCGAAGGCTGGAAGCAAAACTCGCAACCCCGCAAACCCGCAAACCCGCAAACCAGTCTACTAGTAAACCAATCACCCATTCAACACCCCCAAATACACACTGGCCGAAGCCCGTTTTTCCTCAGGCCGTACAAAGGCCATCCACAGGTGGAGTTTCTTGGTTTTGTAACTGCTTTGCAGTGAAACCGACCCGGTCAAGGCGTCTCGGGTCGTAATGTTTTTAAAGTAAATAAATCGGTTGTCCTCAGCATCGCGAATGACCAGGAGCAAGCTGTCATCAGGATACGCCATCGCCTGGTGGGTATTGTCTTCCCAAGACAAGGCAATGTCCAATCTTTCACTATCCTCATCCACATCGATCAGGATACCCTCAGGTATTCGCAAATCCCCAAAAGTGACCAGTACCTTGCCATAATCAATATCATAGCCTTCTTCTACAGGAAAAAGAACTTCCTTCATAAAATAGGACTTCGCCACATCAAAACCTTCTCGTTCTTTTCTAAAAGGTCGGTAAGCCACTTTAATCAATCCACTTAAAGGGGAAAGAAAAGCCATGGCCATACTCATTTTGTTGCGCTGTATTTTTTGAAGTTTTGAGGCTTTAACCCCACTCATATCCGGATTGTTGGTGAGTCGCTGCTGGTTGCTTTTTTTGTAATGCTTCAAGTTCATGCCCCCCAGCTTACCGGACATAGGCCCAAAGGGATTGCTTTTAAGTATGGCCATAATAAAAAGGTTTTAAGGTTTTCAACACCTTACGTCATTGAAAAACAAATACGTTCAATACCCAAAAGAACTGCTGAAAACGTAGTTATACAAATCAAACCTAGCAATAAATATCGAATTTACCAAAAAACAACCATTTTTAAACCCAAGTATATCAAGGGTTTAAGCATATTTAAAACGTGTATCCTTCGAGTAAAGTACGAGAATCTTAGGTAAATAGGGGCTTTATACAAAAGATACTCGAAGGATAGACGTAAGATAAATGAAGTATATATGCACTATTTATAGCCGGAGAAGTGGGAAGTTAGAGGTACGAGGGTAGAGGATAGAAGTTAGAGATGAGAGGTGAGTGGTTAGTGGTTAGAGGTTAGAGGTGAGAGGTGAGAGGTGAGAGGTGAGTGGGCTCCTCTGTGCATCTCTGTGGTACAACCAAGCCCAAACTTCAAATAAATTCCAAATATCAAAGTTTTAAGTGAGGAAATTTAATTAGAAAAGTCTGCGTGTATCTGCGCGGTCTGCGGGACAAGGTTTCAAGTTTCAAGTTTCAAGTTTCATGTTTTGCTTCCATCCGCCTTTGGCGGAACGGCGCACAGTTCGCTGCGCTCGTGTCAAGTTTGAGCATGCCTGAATATGGTTGCCCTTTTTTAATAAAACCCTTAATGACCCTTAATTACTTAATGTTTTAACCTTTGAAAGTTAGAAGCTTGCATGCCGAATCCGGCGAAGGAGGAGAAGGTGGGTTAGAAGCACAAAATTCCAAATTCCAAGCTCCAAATCTGTCACCCTGAGCCTGTCGAAGGGCAAATTCCAATAAATTTATGGATATTTCTTCAATTACTTCACATAGATTTTCTTTGTGATCCTTTGTGTCTTGGTGCCTTTGTGGCAGGGGAAGTTCAAAGTTAGAATTTAGAAGTTAGAAGTACGAATTCAAAAATCTGCGCTTATCTGCGCGACCTGTCTGCCGCTTCGTCTCCTGTAGCTTTCAAGCGCAAGGTGGATAGGCAGGTCTGCGGGCTATAGTGTTCAAAGTTCAAGGTTTCAAGTTAAATTCTCAAATTTCTCTGTGTCCCTCCGTGAAACCTCTGTGCATCTCTGTGGTACAACCAAGCCCAAACTTCAAATAAATTCCAAATATCAAAGTTTTAAGTGAGGAAATTTAATTAGAAAAGTCTGCGTGTATCTGCGCGGTCTGCGGGACAAGGTTTCAAGTTTCAAGTTTCAAGTTTCATGTTTTGCTTCCATCCGCCTTTGGCGGAACGGCGCACAGTTCGCTGCGCTCGTGTCAAGTTTGAGCATGCCTGAATATGGTTGCCCTTTTTTAATAAAACCCTTAATGACCCTTAATTACTTAATGTTTTAACCTTTGAAAGTTAGAAGCTTGCATGCCGAATCCGGCGAAAGAAGAGAAGGTGGGTTAGAAGCACAAAATTCCAAATTCCAAGCACCCATCCTTCACCTCTTATTGAGGTTTCGGATGGCAAAGCAAATTCCAATAAATTTATGGGTATTTCTTCAATGACTTCACATAGATTTTCTTTGTGAGGCTTAGTGTCTTGGTGCCTTTGTGGCTGGAGAAGTACGAAGTACGAAGTTAGAAGTTAGA
>JBBDIQ010000017.1:0-1079 GCA_040880345.1 Flavobacteriaceae bacterium | reverse complement strand
ACTTATTGTCAGTTACAGGACGTTTTCAATAGCTTAAGACGACCTTAACTAAAAAAGCAGTTTAGTCTTTTTTTTTTGAGGGAAATATTCACAAAATCCAATCAATTTTTATGAACTTTAGCCAATTAATCTGTCTTACCTATAATCAAGAATATAATGTTAATATGGTGGTAGTTAATAAATGCTACAGTTAAAAGTTACCAAGCTAGGAGGTGGTGAGAAGCTTATCAACACTTCCGATGGTAAGTATTATAACGCTGAACCAGGCGATAAAATTGAACTTATTAACAGCCAAGCTGATCCTAGTGGGTTAGTGAAGGCTGGTGGTGACTTATTGTTATTAATGGATGATGGTTCATTTTTTGTCGTAAGTGATTTTTTTAACATGCCGCCTACGGCCGATATCATGCCTTCTTTTGTTGTAGGTCAACAAGCCTATTATCCACCCGATTTTGAAAATCAAATGGACATCCTTTTTTCTGAGCCTTTACATTTGCAACTGTCGGCACAAGATGAGTTTAATTTTACCAATTATGAATCCTTAGAAGAAGATAGTCTTTTTGAGGAATCAACCGAATCATTACTGTTTAAGAAAGATGATGAAGGTAATATGCTTTCACAAGCTCTCAACCTTGATGAAGAGGGTGATATCATATCAGAAACGCCAACCTCAGAAGAAGGTATTACTATATCGGTTAATCACGTGACGGTGACAGAAGGAGAGGATGCAGTTTTTGAAGTTAGTTTGTCAGCCGTCTCAGAAAACCCAATTGTTTATAATTTTCTTACCGCAAATAATTCTGCAAGTGGCGGAGGTCTGGATTATCATGATCATCAGGGTTCAATTACATTTGCCCCTGGCGAAACGATAAAAAATATTATCATCAATACGGTTGATGATCTCCATATTGAATCTCATGAAACCTTTTTTCTTATTTTGATACCAGAAAGCGGGGAGTTAAATTCTAGCATCTCAGGTATTGGCACCATCATTGATAATGATAGTTTACCGGTATTTAGCATTAATGATGTGACCGTCAATGAAGATGCTGGCACCATGGTCTTCACAGTCACTAAAA
>JBBDIQ010000016.1:0-35924 GCA_040880345.1 Flavobacteriaceae bacterium | reverse complement strand
TATTGTTTTCAAAGTATGTTCATTGATTAGGAAAGTTAAATTTAAAATAAAATCTCCTAAAACTACATAAAACTTTTAATTTCCTGATAAAAGCTTTTTAAGCATCAGCCAATTAGTGCAATCAATTTTATTTAGAATGCTCTTTATTATTTATTGTAATCTTAGAAAAAATTCTTTTATTAGTGCTGTTATTTTAAATTAATCAAAATATGATTCCTGTTATTTCAGGGAGAAGAAATATGAAACAAATTTTAGGCATTGGATCAAGAATAAATCACCCCTCTTTGGGTCAGGGAGTGGTTACAAATGTCTCCGCAAAAATGTATTGGGTGACCTTTATGGATAAGGGACTTGAAACCATTCCCGTGGGGGATGATTTTGAAATCATAGAAGCCGTGGAAGAAGAAGTGGACACTGTAAGTTTTTCTGAAGTAGAAGAATCGCTCAGGGACATTTTAAAAAGGTGGAGCGATATTACAGAAGTTGTACCTATTGCAGATAAATGGAGAGGGGGCACTATGATTCTACAGCCCAAAGACAAAACCTTATCTTCAAAAGAAGTGCCCATAGATACGTTCTTCAATAAAATTGTAATGTTGCGCGATCGCTTGCGCGTCATGGAACAAAAAATAAACGCATCAAAAGAACTGGATGCAGATCTTAAAATTGATTTGCAGCAATACATTACCCGTTGCTATGGAAGTTTGACAACATTCAACATTTTATTCAAGAACAACTCACAACATTTTGTGGGAGATTCTTCTAAAAAGGAGTAGATACGAAAGCGCATTAAAAAACGTTATTTTTTAAAACCTATACAATGGATTTCCATCCATTACTTGTGCAGTTAATTGACCCCGAAGACAACCTAAACTGGCTTGCTGTTTATGCCTATGGTATTGTCTTTTTGGGAATTTTCTTATTTATTTTCAGGGTTTTTGAACACAATTATACCATGTATTTTGACAAGCCCTTAGTAAGGCATTACTTTGTTTATAGAAAATTAGACCCAACCCAAAAAAGGGTGTTGCGCTCACAATTTTCATTTTACAATAAATTATCTTCAAGACATAAACGCCAGTTTGAACATCGTGTAGCGACTTTTACTCAAACCAAACATTTCATTGGCAGAGATGGTTTTCAGATTGATGATACTCAAAAAATATTAATTTCCGCAGTGGGTTGTATGCTCAGTTTTGGAAGGAAAAATTACAATTACGGACTAATAGAATCTGTTCTGATCTATCCCGGTGAATTTTACAGCAAAGCAAACGATGCTTATCACAAAGGCGAATTTAACCCAAAACACAGAGTTTTGGCCCTATCGTGGGAAGATTTTGAGAAAGGGTATGAAATTACAAATGACAATCTCAATCTGGGCATTCACGAATTTATGCACGCCATGCAACTGGAAGCCATGACCGGAAAAGACCCTGATTCTGCCAGATTTATGAAACATTTTAAAAACATATTAAGGCGTTTGACAAATCAGGAACTCAAAGACCAACTTGACAATACCCGATTTTTCAGAGCTTATGCTTTTACAAATCAATATGAATTTATGGCGGTGCTTGCTGAATATTTTTTTGAATCACCCTCAGAACTAAAACAGCATTTCCCTGAACTTTATAAGTTCAAAAAGAAAATGCTGAATTTTAATTATGCCGGTTATTAGCATTGCAAGTAATCTGTAATTTGATTTTAGCTATACCTTAAAAGCGCATTCATCTTGCTCTCTTTTTCAGGCATAAAAGCTGAATCTATTAAATATACAGAACCTTTGTTCTCTAAAACTTTAACCGCAGCCAGATTCATCAAAGAAGTGTTTTCTTCAGTTTGTTTATCTTCTATTTTTACTTTCATCGATTCTTCATCAAAACTACCCCAGACTTCTTCCCTGTTTTCCAGAAATAAGGTGTCAATTTTTCCTTCAAATGCAGCAGGTATGATGTCATGCACCGCAGCACTTTTTTGGTTTAAAGGCACATCGTCATATTTTTTTAAGTTCTTTTTTTCTTCCTCATTTAGGTAAGATTCCACGGTCTTGACCGCTCTTTGGTGAAGACCATTGAGGTCAACATCATTTGGATTTCCGTGAATGGGTGTATCAAAAAGATTGTTGTAAGTGTTTGCTTCTTTATATATTGGAAACATATAGTCCTGACAGAAAACCACAAGAGGGGCCTTTTCTTTATTGATCAGCTTGTTCAGACCGTCATCAATGGCTTTGTAAAATTTGAAAATTTCATCTTTATGATCTTTTCCACCGGCACCGTGACCGTGGAAAATAGCGTTACCTTTCCCTTCCTGTTGACTTCTGAATTGCAAATGCTTTTCTTCATAGTCATAGCCCACACGATCTCTAAGATTTGAAGGGGTGATTTCGTCAATTTTTATTTCGCCAATAGTATATCTTGTGGCTTCATAAAAGGTCACATCTTTAAGCTGCAGCGAAAGTATATAGAATTTTCCATCACCTGATAGTACAGGAGCGAGGGGCTTCAGGTAAAACTCTTTTGAAATATATGTATATTCCTGAAAGTTGATTGGCAAAGTGTATTTTTCAAAAAAATCAGGTGAAGCAAAAATGGCAAGACCATCTGACTGATGTCTCCAAAACCCACTGTCTTCAAGTAAATTCTGGATTGGTTTCTCTAATTTTTGAATAGTTTTATCGTCAACTCCCTTGCTTTCAAGTTCCCGTTTACACTCATTCCATTTTCCTTTTAATTTTGTGCGGTCTTGTTGTTCCAGGACTTCTTTTCCGCTCCGGCTGGTAGGAATAAATATCGAAACACTAACATCATCTTTATGCTCTGTTAACTTTTGTAATTCTTTTGGGCTTATTAAATCCATTTTTATAATTATTAAAGGTTAGCTTTCCTAAGATACTTGTATTTCATTTAAAATCAAAAGGAGGGAAGCCGCATTCCTGCTAAACATTTCTTAATTGTGTATTAATTATTCATAAAATGGAACAAGAAGGGATTTTTGGTTAAAAATAATGGGATATATAACCAGTTAAAATCGTTTGTGCAATTACAGCTGCTTATAGTTTTTTTTATGCTCTTTTGGCTAAAAAACTTTTTAATATAAAACGAAAAACAAACCCTGCCACCAAAAGTATTATTCCTGTAAAAATAACCTTCCACGCAAGTGAAAAAGCCAAAGCAAGACAACCAAGTAGTCCTAAAACCGGAACGAAACGTGTATAAAGACGGTCCTTTTCAGGCTGTTTGAGAGCAGCAATATTGGTAATACTGTAATATAAAAGAATTGAAAATGCAGCCGAAGAGAGTATAAATGTAAAAGTCCCGAAAATGGTTAAAAGCAGGATGATACTTCCTGTGGTAATTATAGCCAGAGCGGGCACTTTAAAACGAAAATTGATCATTTGAAATGCAGGAAAAAAGTCATTGTTTCTCGCCATGGCAAAAAGCATCCTGCTAATACCGAGAATCTGGCTGAGCAAAACGCCCAGCATAGCTGTACAGGCACCCAATGCTACAATGATTTGGATGAATGGTGTTTGAAGTTTTTCTGCAACAATTTGAAGGGGTGAAGTAGTTTGTGCCATCGCTTCAAAACCAATCACACCTATGGCAGCAAATGAAACCAATCCATACAAAAGTATTGCAGTGACTATGGTAATAACAATCGCTTTGGGTATGGTGGTTTTTGGATCTTTAACTTCTTCAGCGAGTGTCGCTATACGGGCATAACCTGTAAATGCAAAAAACAGCAGTGCACTTGCCTCGGCTATACCTGAAATACCAAAAGGAGCAAATGGCACAAAATGCTCTTGTTTAACTTCAGGAATTCCACTAATGACAAGATATATTAAGGAAAGTATCGTAAACCCCACAATAATGAGATTGAGCATGCCGGCTTTTTTAATGCCCGAAAGATTGGCAATCGTCAAAATAACAATGGCAACAATCGCCAGGATTAAGGGCGTTCCCAAACCGGTGAGCTGATAAAAATAACTTCCAAACCCGATAGCGACCACACTTCCGGCGGAAAGTTTGCTGATGAGAAACATCCATCCGGCGGTAAAACCCAAGGCAGGGTTTAGCAATCTATTGCCATAATCATAAGTTCCCCCCGAAAAAGGGTATATGGCAGCCAGTTGTGCCGAACTTAAGGCGTTGCAGGTAGCGATAAATCCTGCGATCAAAAGACCAATTAAAAATGCCGGACCAGAAATACCCGCTGCCACACCGGTTACAACAAAAATTCCGGCACCTATGATGGCTCCTAAACCTACTCCTACGGCATCTTTTAGGGTGAGTACACGCAGTAATTTTCCGGTTGTATCACTATTCATTTTAATAATTCTCTAAGGAAATAGGGGAAAGATTAATTTTCGGAATTATGACATTAAAATGTGGCACTTTTTCCATAGCATGGCACGCATTGCATTGTATGGTCAGGTTTTGAAACCCCCTTTGAAACACTGCGGTATCTTTTTTACTTATAGCGCTTTTCATTTCAGGAATCGCTTGTTCCATAAAATGTTTCGCAGACTTTGCACGGGCCGGTCGTCGTTCTAAACCTTGTGAAATGGCCAACTCCAATTTATTGATTTGATATTCGGCATAGGGCCAATTGGCATCCATACCGGCCCAGTAAAGTTCCTGATAACGGTAACCGGTTTCAACCATAGCCATATCAAAACCACGGAAATGACGTTCTGTTTTTTCTATTTTTTCTTGTTCTGTACCGGTAATCCAATCCCCTTGAACATATTCAGCTTTATCCTGACATGAGATAGTGAAGAAAACAACAATAATAACAATTGTATGTTTTATCATGATTTTTTATTTTCTGTTAATTTAAAATTTTAAAGGGTATTTCAAAAATAACTATTTTTTGATAATAGCATTTACAATCTGTTCTGCATGAATTACTGAGTTTTCAATAAACCATTTGTGGGTTTCCATTCCACCGCAAATTACTCCGGCAAGATACAAGCCTTTGATATTTGTTTCCATAGTCTCCAGATCATAACTGGGAAGACTTTTTTCATCATCTGAAAGTTGAACCCCCAAGGATTCAAGAAAACTAAAATTGGGTTGATAGCCTGTCAATGCCACAACATAATCGTTTTCTAATACAACTTCTCCTTCAGGTGTTTGAAGGAGAACTTCACTCTCCCTGATTTCTTTGATTTCAGAATTAAAGTAGGCTTTGATACTGTCTTCTTTGATACGGTTTTCTATGTTGGGCTTTACCCAATACTTAACGCGTCTGCCAATGCTTTCACCCCGAACCACCATTGTTACCTTTCCACCTTTTTGCCAGATTTCTAATGCGGCATCTACAGCAGAATTACTGGCTCCCACCACAATCACTTTTTGCATAGTGTAGAAATGGGCTTCTTTGTAATAATGGGTGACTTTATCCAAATCTTCACCGGGTACATTCAGTTTATTGGGGATGTCATAAAATCCTGTGGCTACAATAAGATTTTTAGAGCGGTATGTTGTTTTTTCAGATTCAATTATAAAAAGTTCATTTTCCTTTTCGGAAGAGATGACTTTTTCAAAAAGATGGATATTCAAATTATTATCAGTGGCCACTCGCCTGTAATACTCCAAAGCTTCAATGCGTTTGGGTTTGGGGTTGACGCTCATAAAAGGGATGTTGTCAATTTCCAGTTTTTCTGATGTTGAAAAAAAGGTCATATCCAGCGGGTAGTTGTAAAGCGAATTGACGAGCGTTCCTTTTTCAAGCACCACATAGCTGAGGTTTGCTTTTTTACATTCCAGCGCACAGGCAATCCCGATGGGACCGGCACCGATGATTACTACGTCAAGGGTTTGATTACCCATTCACTTGTGTGTTTAGTTTTTTAATGGTTTCCAAAGGATTTTCAGAACGAAACACAAAACTTCCGGCTACCAACACATCTGCACCGGCTTCAACGAGTTGAGAAGCATTTTTATCTGTGACACCACCGTCAATTTCAATTTTGGTGGAGGCGCCATTTCTATCGATGATTTCTTTGAGTTGTTTGACCTTTTTATAGGTGTTTTCGATAAAGCTTTGTCCGCCAAAACCGGGATTCACGCTCATCAAACAAACCAAATCAATATCCTTTATGGTGTCTTCAAGAAGTGAAACATTGGTATGCGGATTTAAAGCCACACCGGCTTGCATGCCTTCGGCTTTGATGGCTTGCAGTGTCCTGTGAAGATGGGTGCAAGCTTCATAATGCACAGTAAGGATATTTGAACCCAAATCTGCAAACGTTTTAATGTAGCGGTCTGGGTCAACGATCATCAAGTGAACATCAATGGTTTTTTTGGCGTGTTTGGCAATTGCGTCAAGAACCGGCATACCAAAAGATATATTGGGCACAAAAACGCCGTCCATAATATCAATATGAAACCAGTGGGCTTCACTTTGATTGACCATTTCGATATCACGTTGAAGGTTAGCAAAATCTGCTGCTAAAATGGAAGGGGCTATTTTGATGGACATAAGAAGTTGTTTTTGCAAAGGTAATAAAGATATGGAAAAGATGGGGGTTTAAATTATTTTAAGCCCTTCCTTTTAGGGGGGGTGGGTGCGCTCATGAAAAATCCCCGGTAATCAGCCGGGGATTCATTCATCAATCAAAAAACGAACAGTTAGTGATAACTGTTAGTTGCCGTATTTTGGGTTTAACCCAAATAGGTTTTTAATATTTTGCTTCTAGAGGTATGTTTCAATCTTCTAATAGCTTTTTCTTTAATTTGACGCACACGTTCGCGTGTTAAATCAAAAGTCTCGCCAATTTCTTCCAACGTCATTGGGTGTTGGTCACCAAGTCCAAAGTAAAGACGAATTACATCAGCTTCACGTGGAGTCAAAGTTTCCAATGCGCGCTCAATTTCTGTGCGCAATGATTCATGAAGGAGTGATCGATCTGGATTGGGTGATTCACCACTACGTAAAACGTCATACAGGTTTGAATCTTCACCCTCAACAAGGGGTGCATCCATCGATACATGACGGCCAGAGTTTTTCATAGACTCTTTCACATCATTGATGGTCATGTCTAGTTCTTTGGCAATTTCCTCAGCAGAGGGTGGGCGCTCATGCGATTGCTCTAAAAAAGCAAACGTCTTATTGATTTTATTGATAGAACCAATTTTATTAAGCGGCAAACGCACAATTCTGGATTGTTCTGCCAATGCCTGAAGAATGGATTGTCTAATCCACCAAACAGCATACGAAATGAATTTAAAACCACGGGTTTCGTCAAAACGTTGAGCCGCTTTGATGAGTCCTAAGTTTCCTTCATTAATTAAATCGGGAAGCGTTAAACCTTGGTTTTGATATTGCTTAGCAACAGAAACCACAAAACGCAAGTTTGCTTTTGTTAGTTTTTCTAACGCGCGCTGGTCGCCTTTTTTGATTCGCTGTGCTAATTCAACTTCTTCGTCTGCAGTGATTAAGTCAACTTTTCCTATTTCTTGTAGATACTTGTCAAGGGATGCGGTTTCTCTGTTAGTAACCTGCTTGGTAATTTTGAGTTGTCTCATGTAAGGGATTTACAGTTTAAAAAGACTTGTTACAAAATACTTTTTTTACTTATTCAGAACTATCGGATTAACTCTGTTATTACCGACCAAGAGTTAAAACCCTTGCTTCTCCGGAAGCGTCTTTTTCAGTAAATTCTATTTTGTAACAAGTCTTGAGTATTGAATTAAATGTCTTGTTCAAATAGTTATACGTAAGAAGAGAAGGAAATGTTACAAAACATTTAATTTAATTTTTAATCATTATTTTTTGATGACATAATACTATCAATTACTTTTTTATCTGTGGTTTCAATCCTTAAGTCACCTGAAGATCGATAGTAATAATAGGTTGTTTTTTGTTCAAATAATTTATCAATATCATAATTTACTTCATTTGATTTTATTCTTTCTTCATTAGTCATTCTGTTTATAACATTTTGTTGGGTTGTGTCAATAATGTAATAATGGTAAAATGTGGAATTATATGGTGAAAATTCGTCTTCACCTGAAGGCTTCATATCTGAGTATTGCAATGGACCAATTAATTCATCTGAAGATCCTTCAGTTGCAGAATAGACGACTTGAGATTCATCCTTTTGGGTTTTATTTTCACTCTGTAATTTTGATGAAAAATTTCCCCAAATTAAATAGGAAGAAGTGCTGATAAGAATTACCGAAAATGCTATCCAAAAAAAGAGGATTCTCTTTTTTCTTTCCTGTTTGTCCAGACTTAGTTGAATTCTTTCGAAGACTTTTTCGTCTGGTTGTATCGCATTCGTGTTTTTATTAAAAATTCTTTTAACAAAAACCCCGATGTCTATTTTATTTTTCATGATCTACTATTTCTCAAGGTTCAAATATTTATCTTTTTGTAATTTTTCTTTCAGGCTTAATTTTGCTCTGTGAAAATTTGATTTTGATGTACTTTCAGAAATAGAAAGCATTTTTGCAATTTCTTTATGTGAATACCCATCGAGCTGATAGAGATTAAACACAAGTCTATATTGATCTGGCAACTCTTGAATGTATTCTAATACTTTATTTAATGAAATATTTATATTCTCTGAAACTTCAACATCAGCTTCTACATTTTTTAAAAAATGTTCTTTTAGATCATTGGTTAGGTTTTTTCTTTTTTTATAGTTATCAATAGATTTATTGATGACAATTCGTTTCATCCAGCCTTCAAAGGAACCTTTTTTAGAATAGGATTTTATTTTACTGAAAATCGTTATAAATGCATCGTGTAAAATATCTTCAGCTTCTTCAGGACATTTAGAATATTTCAAAGATTGCAGATATAATGTGTCCTTATAACTTCGGTAAAGCATTTTTTGGGCTTCACGGTCATTCTTTTTACAGGCAACTATTAATTCTTCTATACTCAATTGATTAGAAGTGAATTTTGAAATTTATTTTTAAATCTAAGCATTTTTACTAACTAAAAGCACCTTATAATCCTCGTTTTTATCCCGCTTGAGTTTTTCGGAATTTCAACAATTTCCCCGGTTGAAAAGTCCAATGCCTTAGCGTGGGATTCACTTGATTGAGTCGAACTCCAGTAAATTGCATTTTCAAAATTACCCAGTCCTTCCAGATGGAGGTTGTCATAAAGTGTTTGTAATTCTTCAATGGAGGGTAAGAACCAATCGTAATATGCTCCTTCGTTTTGACCAAAGAGGAGTGCTGATAAAGCAGACACACTTCCGTCATTATCTGCATTGCAAACCGCCGGATTGTTTTGGTAATTGTCTAAATCCAGATGGTAATTTGCTATTGCAGCAGAGCTCATATAGCCATCACCGATGCCTTCATTTGTTGCAATTGTTACATCACCGCTTAAACAACCCCATTCTTCAGAGGAAAGGTCTGCCGTGTGGGTTTCAATATACCTCCAGCCGTTTTGATAGAACCCCCTGTCAAAGGCTAAAATACCTTCGGTAGGTGTACTATCTCCTATATTTAAATCTTCATTAAATTCACAAACCTTCTTTAGAAAGTAATCGTGTATTTCACTTGTCAAAATAAGCGTGGTATTATCATAATCCACATTAAAATTTATGTTCCAGTCCTGGGCTACCTGAGAGGTTCCGGCGAGATTTATATTGAAATTAAGAACGCCATTGATAAAAAAGAATATCCATGTGCCGGAATAATCAGTGTTTTGAAAATTAAAATTCATAGAAGAATCAGAATTAACAGAGAATACCCCGCTTGCATAGGTGTTATTTTCACTATCAATAAACGGAACTTTCCAGACACAATTTTGGGATTGAAATAAACCATTACAAAACCCTATGATTTCTTCCTGAGCACAAGCGGTAATTGCCGCTATCAATTCTTCATTTGTGGTAATGGAAAAAGGAGTGCCATCCGTCAAAGTGGTTTCAATGGGATAACTTAAGCTGATGGAATTATCTTCAGGTAAATTATCCAGTAAAATATAGAATTGGGAGTCGTTTAACACCAACGTTTCATCAATTATTTCAAAATTTTCATCATAGGTAAATATCAAAAAGGGGTAGCTAAACCTTATGCAAACGATATCCTTTAAAGGGTCTCCCTCGTGATTTGTAACACGTACCAATAAATTATATAGATCTGAATCCTTTACTATAACATCTTCTGGGCCTATATTAAAAAGGTTAATTTTGTCATCATTATCCAGAAAACAGGATTGAAAACCCATTACAGAAATTATTAAAATAAGCAAGAATTTAGTTTTTTTCACAGTATTTAGATTTGTTTCCTCTTACCTAAAGACTGAAACATTTGGAAAGGTTGCGTAAGATTTAAATAAAGATGATTCATTTCTGTAAAGTGTACAAGAAAAAGCTGATTACATATAATTCTCTCCAATTTAAAAATATCTAATGATTCGTGTTTTTATATTAGAAGAGTTTTTTGGAATTTCAACAATTTCGCCGGTTGAAAAGTCCAATGCCTTCCCGTGAGATTCACTTAACTGAGTTGAACTCCAGTAAATTGCATTTTCAAAATTACCCAGTCCTTCAAGATGGAGGTTGTCATAAAGTGTTTGTAATTCTTCAATGGAGGGTAAGAACCAATCGTAATAGGCTCCTTCGTTTTGACCAAAGAGGAGTGCTGATAGGGCAGAAGCACTTCCGTTGTTTTCTGCATTGCAAACCGCCGGATTGTTTTGGTAATCGTCTAAACCCAGATGGTAATTTGCTATTGAGGCTGAATTCAAAAAGCCTTTTCCAATTTCTTCAGAATTAGCAAAAGTTATATCGGCACTTAAGCAACCCCATTCTTCAGAGGAAAGGTCTGCCGTGTGGGTTTCAATATACCTCCATCCCTTTTCATAGATTTCTTTGTCATAAGCTACAATGCCACCTAATGGTGTTTGCTGTCCCACTTCAATTTCATCCATAAACTTACAGTATTTTTTCAATGTATAATTGTTTGTATCACTTGTAAGTATAAGGACGCCTTCCTGTAATTCTACATTAAAATTAAAATTCCAGTCTTGGGCAACCCGAGAGTTACCGGCGAGATTTATATTGAAATTAAGAACATCATTGATAAAAAAGAAAATCCAGGTGCCTGTGTAAACGTTATTTTGAAAATCAAAACTCACAGAGGTGTTGTTGTTTACAGAAAACACACCGCTCGCATAAGCGTTGTCCTCTCCATCGATAAAAGGTACTTTCCAGACACACTGCTGAGACAGAAATAAACCGTTACAATAGCCTATAATTGCATCTTGAGCACAGCCATTAATGGCATTCTTTAACTCTTCATTTGAATTAATTGAAAATGGGGTGCCATCATCCAAAACGGTTTCAATGGGATAACTCAAACTAATGGAGTGATTTTCGGGTAAATTATCAAGAAATGTAAAAAAATGAGAATCGTTTGTGACGACTGTTTCGTCAATTATTTCGCGGTTTTCATCATAGGTAAAAATCAAAAAGGAGTAGTTAAAACGTATGCAAACAATATCAACAAGAGGATTTTCGGAAGTTTCGGTCATTCTGATAAAAAGATTGTACAGTTCAGAATCTTTTTCAATTAATAACTCTGAATTTACAGAAAGGTCAACCGGTTCATTGTCACATGAAATTGCAGTTGGAACAATGATGGATAAAATAAGGATCGTTTTTACTAAAAATTTTAAATTTTTCATAGCTTTTGGATTGGTGTTTTTTCTAAATTAAACAATTTAACTTCTCAAATTCCTACTTTCCATTCAAACGTGATTAATTATAAATTAACTGTCTTTAGCTTGTGAAGTGTTTGCTTCACTCTATTTTAGAGTCTTGAAAAAAAATAAAAGTTGCGTATAAAAAAAACACCCCTAAAAATTTAGAGGTGTTTCAATTAGTATTTGAGAAGAATATTAGTCCCTTCTCGGCTTTCTGTCTCTGTCGTTGCGACCTCTGGAATCTCTCCCGCGGTCATTTCTGTCATTGCGGTCACGTGGTGGTCTTTCAACAAATCCCTCTGGTTTTGGTAAAAGCGCTTTACGCGAAACTTTTTCCTTGCGAGTTCTAGGGTCTTGTCCAAAGTATTTCACTTCAAACACATCACCCATATTGACCACATCAGAAACATTTTCTGTGCGTTCCCAGGCGAGTTCAGAAACGTGAAGCAATACTTCGTTTCCGGGAGCGTCCAGATATTCTACAACCGCTCCAAAGTCTAGCATTTTGATGACTTTTACTTCATAGGTTCCATTTACTTCCGGCTTGAACATTAAGGAATCAATTTTTGCTAAAACAGCATCAATGCCTTCCTGGCTTGTACCAAGAATTTCCACAATGCCTTCTTCTGTAACCGGGTCTTCATTGATGACAATTGTGGTCTTAGTGGTTTTTTGTAGTTCCTGAATCACTTTTCCTCCGGGTCCTATCAAGGCACCAATGAATTCATTAGGAATGATTCTGGTGATGATTTTTGGAGCGTGTGCTTTCACATCTGCATTGGGTGCAGGAATGGTTTCAATTAATTTTTCCATAATGTGCAAACGACCTTCACGAGCTTGTTTTAATGCGTTTACTAAAATTTCGTAAGGCATTCCTTTTACTTTAATGTCCATTTGACAAGCGGTGATTCCGTCTGCCGTTCCGGTTACTTTAAAGTCCATGTCACCCAGGTGGTCTTCATCACCAAGGATGTCTGAAAGTACCGCATAACGGTCGCCGTCAGAAATCAATCCCATAGCAATACCGGAAACCGGTTTTTTCATTTGAATACCGGCATCCATTAACGCCATCGTCCCGGCACAAACCGTTGCCATTGAAGAAGAACCGTTTGATTCCAGTACTTCAGAAACAATTCTTACAGTGTATGGGCATTCATCTGGGATCATTCCTTTTAAAGCACGTTGTGCTAAGTTTCCGTGACCAATTTCACGACGCGAAGTTCCTCTTAAAGGATAGGCTTCACCGGTACAAAAAGGAGGGAAGTTATAGTGCAGGTAGAAATTTTCCTCACCTTGATGAGTAGGCATATCAATCATATTGGATTCTCTGGAAGTTCCCAATGTGACTGTTGCCAACGCCTGAGTTTCCCCACGGGTGAATATAGCCGAACCGTGAACAGAAGGTAAATAATCAATCTCACACCAAATGGGGCGGATTTCATCGGTTTTTCTTCCGTCAAGTCTTAAACCTTCTGCAAGGGTTAATTCTCTTACGGCTTCTTTTTCGATTTTATAGAAATAGGTTTTGATCAACCCTTCATTTTCTTCGAGTTCTTCTTCAGTAAACAAAGCTAAAACTTCGTCTTTTACTGCTGAAAAAGCTTCACCGCGTTCTCTTTTTCCGTGACCGCCTTTAGCAATGTCATAGATTTTTTGGTAAGCTGCTTCGCGTACTTTGGCTTCAATAGCGTCGTCGCTTTTTGCAGGCGCATATTCTCTTACCGGCTTTTTCCCGAACGCTTCAGCCAATCTAATTTGAGCAGCACATTGTTCTTTAATAGCTTCGTGAGCAAACTTGATAGCCTCTGCCATTTCCTCTTCTGAAATTTCTTTCATTTCACCTTCCACCATCATCACAGAATCAGCAGAAGCACCGATAATCATATCGATATCAGACTCCAGCAACTGACTGCGGCTGGGGTTTAAAACAAACTCACCATTTATTCTTCCCACGCGGGCTTCAGAAATGGCGCACTCAAAAGGAACGTCTGAAAGCTGAATGGCTGCAGAAGCAGCAAGACCAGCCAATGCATCAGGCATCACCTCTTCATCGTGAGACATCAATTGAATCATCACCTGAGTTTCGGTTTTGTAATCTGAAGGGAAAAGCGGACGTAAAACACGGTCAACAATTCGCATCGTTAAGACTTCGCCGTCACTGGGTCTCGCTTCTCTTTTGAAGAAACCGCCGGGGTAACGACCTGCAGCTGCAAATTTTTCTCTATAATCAACAGTCAATGGAAAGAAATCCAATGTACTTTCTTTGTAAGAGGAAACTACGGTACATAGTAGCATAGTATCTCCCATTTGTACAACAACAGACCCGTGGGCTTGTTTTGCTAATTTTCCGGTTTCGATAGAAATGGTTCTACCATCACCAAGGTCGATGACCTCTTTGTAAACTTTTGGTATCATAATAAATTAAAAATAAACAAACAGTAGTGTTTGTTTGGTTAAACAATGGTCGTTGTGTTGTGTAGTAGTGTTGACCAATGAAAAACTAAAAGTGTAGCTTTTTCAGAACCTCACAAAGATAGGGATATTTAAATAAAAAAAGGGGCAAAATGCCCCTTTAAAATTATTTTCTTAATCCTAATTCTTTTACGATTTCACGATATCTTACAATATCAGTCTTCATAAGGTGATCTAGAAGTGACCTTCTTTTACCGACCAATCTTACCAAGGAACGCTCAGTGTTGTAGTCGTGAATGTTCTTTTTTAAATGTTGTGATAGATGCTCGATTCGTAAAGTGAATAAGGCGATTTGACCTTCTGCAGATCCGGTGTCTTTTTCAGATTTACCGTGTTTTTTAAAGAGCTTTTCTTTGTCTTCTTTTGTTGGGTACATGCCAATATTATTTAAATGATTTTTATGTAAAACTACCTCTCTGGTAATCAGTCGGCAAAATTAATAAAATATATTTGTTTTAACACCCTTTTCAGGAGTTATTTCGCAATAAAATTGATAATTTTAAGTTTTAGTGTAATAACTCTAAATCAATAAATTATGAACTTTTCAATTTTTAAACCAAGTTTTGCATACTTAATGTGTTTTTCATTCTTGCTTTTTTCATGTAGCAGTGATGAAGAAACAGTTGACGAAGTTGAATTCTCTCAGGAGGATAACAAGATGGCCACACAAGTAGATATGGTTTTTGAAGGAACTCTAAACATCATGGAAACTGCTTATGCAGAAGAGGAGGGAAGATCAAATGGTTTTTTCCCACCTTGTGCTGTCATTTCAATTTCACAAACTGGCGAAATTATTAACCTTGAAATTAATTTTGGAGAGGGCTGTACATTACCTGATGGGGCTTTTGTAACAGGAAAAATATTCCTGTCCTATGGTCCTATTGAAAATAATACCCGGGTTATTGATTATACTTTTGATGAATTCACTTACAATGATCATCCTGTGAGTGGAGGAGGGCAAATTGAAAGGTTATTAGAAAATCAAAATGGAAATCCACAGTCAACAATCAATGAGACAATCACTGTTGGTTTTCCTGAATCAACTGTTACAGCAACCCGAAGCGGATTAAGAATTGCTGAGTGGGTTGAAGGTGTTGGTTCAGGTAATTGGACGGATAATGTTTTTCACATTACCGGAAACTGGAACACAAACTTTTCTAATGGATTTAACCGAAGTGGTGTGGTGACCGATAAACTCGTTAAAAAGACAAATTGTGCCTATTTGGTGAGTGGTGTTATTGATGTTCAACAAAATGGACTGAATGCATCTCTCGATTATGGAGAAGGTGAGTGTGATAATATGGTAACCCTTTTGTTTAACGGGGAGCAATATATCATATTACTTTAATTTCATCAAATACCATATATTTAATAAAGGTTTTGTGATTCTCACAAAACCTTTTGTACTTTAAAAATTTTGATGTCAAGCAACCCCTCAATAGGTTTATTAAACTTAGCTTATAGAGAGTAGACTTTCTCATTTATAAATTTATTTATTCTCTAACAGTTCAAGTCTCAAATCTGCTGTACCTTTGTAATATGAATAAAAAAGTTACCCTTCGCGATTTGGGTTCAAAAGATTTTAAAGAAACCTGGGACTATCAGGAAACTCTTTTTCAGTCTATTATTGATACCAAAATCAAAAACCGAAGAGAAGATGCCGGTTTAGAAACTCAAAATTATTTTCTTTTTGTAGAGCATCCTCACGTTTATACTCTTGGTAAAAGTGGCGATATGGAAAACTTATTGCTCAATGAACAACAACTCGCAGATAAAAACGCCACGTTTTACAAAATCAATCGGGGAGGAGATATTACTTATCATGGGCCGGGCCAAGTGGTTGGGTATCCTATTTTGGATTTAGAAAACTTTTTTTCAGACATCCACAAATACCTGCGATTTTTGGAGGAAATGGTGATTCTCACACTTGCAGAATACAATATTAAAGCAGAACGGTCAAAAGGTGAAACAGGCGTTTGGCTTGATGTGGGTACACCGTTTGTACGAAAAATTTGCGCCTTAGGTGTACGCTCCAGCCGATGGGTCACCATGCACGGTTTTGCGTTTAATGTGAATGCAAATTTGGGATATTTTGACAACATCATTCCTTGTGGAATCAAGGAAAAAGCCGTTACCTCACTGAATGTTGAACTGGGGGTTGCAAGTGTTTCTATGGAAGAGGTAAAGCAAAAGCTAATCAAGCACTTTACAACACTTTTTGAAGCCAAAATGGTGTCCAGCGAGTAAAAAAGTTTTTCTATTTCATCATCCGTCACCCGTCATCAGTCATCAGTCATCCATCATCCATCAATTCACCTCATAAAGCACCACCTCTTTTGAACTTCCTTTCACGACGCCATTGGGTCTGCCGTTATTGGTCGCATCACCCAGTTCCATTACAGAGGTTCCATAAACCGGAAAGTTAGAAAGCAATTCCCCTAAAGAGTTGTAAACATAAGTGCGTTGTTGCTGTAAATCGGTGATGGAAATCAAGATGCGACGGTTGCTTACAGATATTTTTGGTGCGGTATAAAGTCCAAAAGGCAACTCTACTTTTTGATTGTTGATGCGCAAAATATTGTCATCTAAAGTGACCTTTGTCTTTCCGGATAGTTCCCAAACTACATTTTTTGATGAAGAAGCCAGCTTTTGGTTTGAAACTTTTCCGCTTTGGTTTATAGAAACCTTTTCATCTTTTGAAGTTAAAAAAACAAAATTAGCATCTTCAGTATAAATTTCGCTTTCGCCGAAATCAAATTTTGAATCCACGCCAATTCTCGTTTTTCCGGTTCGGTGAAGGATGTTGAGTTTTCCATTTTCCTCAGCGATTACAATATAATCTTTGTTTGAAATTCGAATGTGTTTAGGAGGAAGCACAACTTTTGATCCTGCTTTTTTGAACGTGAATCCACTCACGCTTTTTCCTTTGCTGTCATACATTAAAATTTCAGCACCTTGGGTGATTACAAACCGGTAATTTCGGTTGTTATCATAATCAAAAACAGCGAGTGGCTGGGTAATTTCATCCTTAAATTTCAATGGAAAGGGATTGACCTCTTTGCCGTTTCTATCAAGTATATAAAATGTATTCTTTGTGGCAAACGCCATTTGAATTCTTCCGTTGCGCAACAAATCAACTTCTTGTATATCCCCTAAAATGGGTCCATCCAATTGTTTGCTCCATTGGACGCGTCCTTGTGCACTTATGAGGTGCAGTTTGTTTGCCACATCCTGCACCACGATGTCTTTTCCTTTTGAAATGTGATTTGAAAAAAATTGAGGTCTGCTCAATAATTCATTTTCAAGATTGATGGCAAAAAGCTGAGAAACACCGGTTCCGCGGCTTTGTGCTTGCGTTTCCATCACAATGCCATTAACGTGAGCAAAATGACTGTCATAAACAAATTGAAGTGCCAACAATCGGTGGCTGCCCAATTTTAAATTGCTTACATTTTTTCTATTTGCATCAGACACTTTTTCAATGATATGTTCTTTTAGATTGGGTAAAATCCCAATAAGTAGTATCGAGCTTTCACTGCTCAGTTGTGCCATATGTTCTTCATAATAGGGTAAATTTCCCAGTGTCGTTTCGTTTAAAAACTGGGTGATGATTTCTTCAAGCGTGGAGAGGCTTTCGCAGAAAACAAAAAAGTCTTGCAGTTGGGCTGCATATTTTGGAATTGCCGTAATCAAAGGATTAAATGCATTTTTAAATACAGCAGAGTCTTTTAATTTTTTAATGGAAACGTCTCTAAATTCGGAATGATTTTCAAGAAGGGGTTCCAAAAATTCATTCGTAATGTTCCCACTAATCGCGTGCATTCCAATAATTTTTTCTGAACCTTTTGTGATGACACCAATTTCGTTCAGCGACGCAAACAAAGCAGTATATTCTGATAAAGTGTCTTTTTTTTGTTGAAAGGGTTTTAGATTTTTTTTGAGTACATCAAAATCATCATAGGTGTAAGAAACAAATCCCGAAGCCGATGAGGGAGTAACCATACCCAGTAAATTTTTCTGTGGACTGGTTCCTTTAAACACAGACAACAATTGCGGTATGGTGTCTTGTGCCAGCGCAATACCGTTCAATTTTAATTGACCGGGTTGCACTTCGGCATCAAGAGAAATCCAGGAGGCAAAAGATGGAAGTTTTTCAGATTTTGGAAATGCTTTTTGAAGTGTTTTACTAAATCGTTCTCCATTAATCAATATGGAAATGTCCTGAGCTCCAAGTGTGCTGTAAGCTCTTTCAAATTGGGGGCTTATGGGTTTTCGTTTTTCGTTTTTTCGCTTTAGCAAAATAGATTCCAGTATTTTTTGTGAGCTGCTTGCAATAAAAACGCTGTCAACCATTGTCGTATAAACAATGTTGTTGCTGAGTGTCAATCGCTGAAGCGAAATTTCCTCATAAGTTAGAGTTTCAAGTGTTTTTTCAGGGATGGAATCCAGTTCAAAAAGACCCGGGTGTTGTCTTGTGATTAGGGTAAGATGATGTGTGCTGTCATTTTCTGAAGAGGTACTCAGCAAGACTTCTGAAACAGGGTTCAAGTAGCCGGCAAACTCCAAATTGTCTGAAAAAAAAGTATGAAAAGGCATTTTTGAGAACGCCGAAAGAAAACTGTTGTTTTTGATGTCTGATGATAGCGTCGAAAAGTTAGCACTTTTTATTAATAGTGAAGTTTCATCAGGGATGTAATGGATAAGGTTGCCTGTTTTTTCTTTATCTGTTGTGCAGGCAATAAAGAGAAAACACATTATAAAATACAGGAGTTTATTCATAAACCTAGGTTTGTACAAATATAGGAAGTTAACAGTGAATCACGTGGTTTGTTACACCCTAAAAAATTTTAAATAAGGTTTTTTCCTGTATTAAATAAATTTAATCCCTTTTAAAAAACAGGAAAATAGATACTGAATATCAGGTCATTACCTTAATTATTTTTTGATGTTGGCAGGTATATTTGTAACTAAAATATGTATGAATTGTTGTTTCTTTAACAGGAGTTTTCACAAAAAATAGGATGACCAATTATCAATTTAAAGCTACCATTGGCAAAGTATAAATGACTAGCTACAAATTTATCTAAAAAAATGTAAGTAATTCATATTAAGTTAGATGTCATTAAAATCAATATTAATTCTAAAAACTAATCTAAAATCAATTATTATGAAAAATTCTATTTTATTTTTATTTATTGTGTTTTGCATTACTAGTGGTCTCTCACAAAACACTGAAGACGGGTTGCAAAGCGCTTCACACGTTTTAACACCTGAACTTATCAATCTCTATGAACAGAGCAAGACACTGGATGCAAATAATGCGAGTCCACAGGAAATTGAGGCCAATCGTTTGGCTATCAAAGATGCTTGGATGCAAATAAACCCAGAAATAGGGAACTTGTACAAACCCATTGAGACTCATGGCAAATTACCTGAAATTATCGAAAATGTTCACATTAACGGTCTTCACTCAACTGGTGATGAAGAGGAGCGTGTTTATGATGGCAACGCTCAAAATCGATGGGGTACAGATATTCAAATTTATTCTGGTTTTGTTGATGGTGGAGTGGATGTAATTACAGACAATTTAGGGGATATTTACTCTCTACATTATGAAAGTTTTGGTACTACTCATATAATATATATACACAAATCAACAGATAACGGTGATACTTGGTCCTTATTTGCTGATCAAACTATTACAGCACCCATATTGCAAGCACAATTAGTTTCAATTCACGGAACAGGTGACAATTATTTATTAGCCTATTTTGTAACAGACTCTAAAACCTTTCAAGCTTTAAGATGGAACACAACAGCAGGTGGCGCTATGCAAGCTCAAGTGATGGCTACAGATGTTGTTGAGTTTGCAGTGGATAGAAACTACCCGGTTAATACAAACGCTCAAAGAGTTTTTGCAATCTTTAAAGATGAGGCCCTTGAAGTTAGTAGAGCCGCGAGAAGTACTGCCGGTTCCTTTGGTTTTGATTGGGTTGATGAAGCTACTGCAACTTTTGGAGTAAACTCACTTGATTTAGCTTATGGAAGGGATGGTTCTTGTTATGTTGTAGGGGTTGGAAATTCTTCTGAAAATCTAAGGGTTAAGGTGAACACCAATTTTATGGATCCCGCAAGTTGGGGTGCAAGTAGCACTCTGGAATCTGGCGTCGATAGAGAAACCCTAAACCCAACCATTATTGCAGGTAGGGAAAGTTTGGCAAATGATAATGTATTTGTTTTTGCATCTTCAAGAGCAGCCGGAAGTACAAATCAATTTGATGGGCGTTATTATCGAAGAGTCAATGATGGTGCTTTTTCAACCGGTTCGGATTTTTCTTCAGGAGGTACCAACTTCAATATTTTACATCCGGATTCTTACATTAGATTTTCTAACGGGGCAGTTACTGCTCGGCTAAGCTATGTGCGAGAGGTGATTGACAATTCTGAGAGCAATCAAAACAGATCCATAACATATAATGGCACTGGCTTAGACCCATTAGAGCCTGTTGCAGATGCCACTGTCAATGTATATAATGGTTTCAAATCTGCCACGGCAGAGCTTCTATCCACAAATGAACCTGTGCTTGTATTTGCCGGTACTGATGGTAACTTTGGTAGCGACTTATTTTTTGACAAACAATCTTCAGTTTTAAGCACAACAGAGTTTGATCTCTCAAATATTTTAGTGTATCCAAACCCTGTATCAGATAATTTGATTATTAGTTCTCCGCAGAAAATTGTTGATGAAATTATTGTATATAATTATTTAGGGCAATTGGTTCTAAATTCTGAGCCTGGAGCTCTTGAAGCACGAATTGATATGAGTGTTTTAAACAAAGGATTATATCTTGTCCAAATCTCAGTGGAGGGAAGTCTGGAAACACATAAAGTGATTAAAATGTAGTTTTTTTATATGTTTATTTGAGGCGTGTGTTGTAATTTTTATTACAACACACGTTCTTTATTAGTCTAAAACTCGATTTTCAACTGCTCGGGTAATAATCTAAAACTTTTGCGATGGTATTTTGTAACGCCATATTTTTTAATGGCTTCGCGGTGTTCTTTGGTGGGGTAGCCTTTGTTTTGTTTCCAATTGTACATTGGGAATTCCTCGTGAATTTTTTCCATAAACACATCGCGGTAGGTCTTTGCCAAAACCGATGCCGCTGCTATGTGTAAAAATTTAGCATCCCCCTTTACCACGCATTCATGAGGGATGTTTTTAAAATCCCTGAATTTATTTCCGTCAACGGCAATAAAATCGGGTTGTATTTTGAGTGTTGCTATGGAGCGGTGCATGCCTGTGATGGAGGCTTGCAAAATATTGATTTTATCAATTTCTTCCATCATCACGTGTGAAACACTATAAGCAATAGCCTCTTGTTCGATGAGTGGTTTTAACTGGTTTCGCTTTAAAAGCGAAAGTTGCTTGCTGTCATTGAGTAGTGTGTTTGCAAAATCATCAGGTAAAATAACTGCCGCAGCAGTAACGGGACCGGCAAGGCAACCCCTTCCGGCTTCATCAGTGCCACACTCCAGTTTGTCTTTATGAATTTTTAATTGTAACATACAGAACTCGTTTAATCTTTTTATAATTGGCTAAAAAATTGCCCTTTTGCACTCGATTATTGCCTTTTTTTCCTTCCTTCCCACTTAAGGATGCAACTCAAAAAAGCCTTCAATCGATTACAAAATGGCTAATTTTCGCTACAATCAAAAAAAATTAAACGAGTTCTCAAATTTAAAAGTACCATTTTGCGTTAAAATAAATAACTTTGTCACCTTAAACTTTTCAAGATACGTTTCCGAATGAAAAAATCACTTGTGCTTTTAATGCTTTCGCTAAGTACAGCTATGCTTTTTTCACAAGACAGAGACCAGCCTTTTATTCAACAACAAAATTTACCAACAAACACAGGGAATGATGACCGACCCACAATGGGCGATACCAATGTGAATTTTGAGGGTGAGAAACCCCTAATTTCTGAATATAAAATCATTTCGCATGAGCGTGATACAACTATTGTTGATACCACACTCACCATTTTTAAAGATTATAAATACAATTATTTAAGAAGGGATGATTATCAATTAATGCCTTTTGCCAATGTGGGTCAGACTTACAACACCCTTGTTTATAATTTTGATGAGTTGCGTTTAAAACCCAGAATGGGAGCCAGAGCACGTCATTTTAATTATATGGAAATTGAAGGCATTAATTATTTTCATGTGCCCACGCCACTCACCGAGCTTTACTTTAAAACGACATTTGAACAAGGGCAACAACTCGATGCCTTTTTCACCATAAATCCGTCAGAACAATTTAATTTTTCGATTGCTTACAAGGGCGTAAGATCTTTAGGCAATTATCAAAACTCTCTTACCAGCACGGGTAATTTTCGGTTTACATCAAATTACAGAACGAAAAACAATCGTTACAATCTGAGGGCACACATCGTTTTTCAGGATTTACTCAATCAGGAAAACGGTGGTTTAAAACCTGAATTTATACCATTCTTTATCAATAATACCGATGACTTTAGAGACCGCGGCAGACTGGAAGTGAAATTTGAAGACGCCGAAAACATTTTAAAAGGCAAACGATTTCATTTGGAACATGATTATGCACTCATCAATTATAAAGACTCCCTTTCATATACTTCCCTTAGGTTAGGAAACACAGTTAGTTTTGAAGATAAATTTTATCGTTTTGAGCAAGAGAGCCCCTTTGATGAGTTTGGACCCTCGTATGCTACTGAAAATTTAATAGACCGTGTGACTCTTGAAGAGTTTTATACGCAGGGATATGCAGATTTTAGAAACAACCTACTCGGAAATGTAAAAGTGTCTATTGGGTTTACAGATTTCAATTATGGGTATAATAGCGTGTTGATACTTGACAATGAACGCATCTCTAATAGGTTAAAAGGAAATATTGTTGAAGCCGGTGCGTCTTATCAAAAAGAGTATCGCGGATTTGAACTTTTTGGAAAAGCGGCTCTAAACATTTCGGGTGACTATGACGGAAATTATCTGTTGGGTAGTGCATCCTTTGAACTTGATGAAAACAACAAAGCCAAGGCCACGATGTTTATTAACTCTGTAGCGCCCGATTATCACTTTCAATTGTACCAAAGTGATTATGTGAATTACAACTGGCAAAATAATTTCAAGAACATCAAAACACAGCAATTGCAATTTGAAGTTGTCTCCAAAAAATTGCTTGATGCCTCTGTGAGTTTTTCCAGAATTGAGGATTATACTTATTTCAGCCGGACAGCAACAGATACCACCACAACGCCCTTTCAGTATGATGGAACCGTAAACTACCTCAAACTGGAAGCCAAACGACAAGTTGACTTCGGGAAATTTTCTGTAAATGCACAGCTCACCTACCAAAACATCGTTGAAGGACAAGAAGTTTTTAAAGCACCCGATTTTTTAGGACGTGCCAGTGTGTATTATTCCAATCATTTTTTCAAGAATGCGTTGTTTCTTCAAACAGGCATAACAGGAAAGTATTTCACTTCTTATGAGATGAATGCCTATGACCCTGTTTTGGCAGAGTTTTATGTGCAAAACAACGAGGAATTTGGCGATTTTCCATTGCTGGATTTATTTGTCAATGCCAAAATAAGCCAAACACGCATTTACATTAAGTGGGAACATTTTAACGCCTTGTTTGGCGAAAAAAACTATTTCTCAGCCCCGGGCCATCCATTTAGAGATGCCAAAGTGCGCTTTGGGTTGGTTTGGAATTTCTTTTTGTAACCGTCAAAGCACCAAAATAGAAAGCACCAAATTCCAAAGGTAAAACTTGGAATTTGGTGCTTTGGAATTTTTAAAAACTAATCCTTCAACAATCCTCTAGAAATCACAATTTTCTGAATCTCACTCGTACCTTCATAAATCTGGGTGATTTTGGCATCACGCATCAGTCGTTCCACGTGGTATTCTTTTACATAACCGTTACCGCCGTGCACTTGCACCGCTTCAACAGCTACTTTCATTGCCACTTCAGAGGCTTTTAGCTTTGCCATCGCTCCGCTGATGTCATAATTTATTCCGTTGTCTTTTTCCCAGGCAGCTTTCATGACCAGGTGTCTGGCACATTCAATTTCCACAAGCATATCTGCCAGTTTAAAGGCAATGGCTTGGTGGTTGCAGATTTCGGTTCCAAAGGCTTTTCTTATTTTTGAATAGGCACGAGCCAATTCATAAGCACCACCTGCAATTCCTAATGCCTGTGCTGCAATTCCGATGCGTCCGCCGGATAAGGTTTTCATAGCAAAAGTAAATCCGAAACCGTCTTCACCAATGCGGTTTTCTTTAGGCACTTTTACATCGTTAAAATTCAATGTGTGGGTATCGCTTCCACGAATACCCAGTTTGTCTTCTTTGGGGCCCACTTCAAAGCCGGGCATTCCTTTTTCAAGGATAAAAGCGTTGATACCCCGGTGTTTTTTCTCTTTATCGGTTTGGGCAATCACAAGGTAAATATCAGCATTGCCACCGTTTGTGATCCAGTTTTTGGTTCCGTTGATGATGTAGTGGTCACCTTTGTCTATGGCAGTTGTTTTCTGCGAAGTGGCGTCACTACCGGCTTCGGGTTCAGAAAGACAGAAAGCTCCCAGTTTTTTTCCGGAGGCAAGTGGAATCAAATATTTTTGTTTTTGTTCCTCGGTTCCGTATGTATAAAGCCCATAACACACTAGTGAGTTGTTCACAGACATCACCACAGAAGCCGATGCGTCGATTTTTGAAATTTCTTCCATTGCCAAAACATAAGCAGTGGTGTCCATTCCGCTACCACCATATTCCGGTGGAACCATCATTCCCATAAAGCCCAGTTCGCCCATTTTTTTGATTTGCTCGGCAGGAAATTCTTGTTTGTTATCGCGTTCTATGACGCCGGGGAGTAGTTCATTTTTTGCAAAATCACGTGCCGCATCGCGAATCATGAGGTGTTCTTCGGTTAAATTAAAATCCATAGGTGGTGTTTATGAGTATTTTTAAAAGGTTCACAAAGATACTTTTTTAGCATCATTTTTTCAATTATTACCGTTAATTTTACCAAATGATAGCAAAAAACTACAACGTTGTAGGAGTTATGAGCGGCACGTCACTTGATGGCGTTGATTTGGCCTTTATTGCTTTCGCGAAAAGCGATATCTGGACTTATAAAATTCATAAGGCGGTAACCATTCCTTATCCTGAAATCTGGAAAAAACGGTTGCAAAATGGGATGTGTCTTAGTGATGAGGGTTTAGAGATTTTAGATAAAGAATATACCCGGTATTTGGGAGGAATTATTAAAAGGTTTGATAGTAGTATTAACGAGATTCCCTCCTTCGAGGGAATTTATATTGATGCGGTCTGCTCTCACGGCCATACTATTTTGCATCAACCTGAAAAGGGTGTGACGCTTCAAATTGGTAACCTGCCGGAACTAGCTCAATATACCGGGCAAACGGTGGTTTGTGATTTCAGGGTGCAGGATGTAGCAATGGGAGGGCAGGGTGCACCACTGGTTCCCATTGGCGACCAATTGCTTTTCCCGCAATATGATTACTGCCTCAACCTCGGCGGATTTGCCAATGTATCCTTTGAAGAAAAACAGAACAGAATCGCCTTTGATGTTTGTCCGGTGAATATTGTCCTGAATGTATTGGCAGAGCAACTTGGTTTTCCTTTTGATGAAGCAGGGCAATTGGCAAAAAGAGGAAATTTGATTCCTGAACTTTTAGAACACCTCAATACGTTGGAATATTACAAGCTTCCACATCCAAAATCACTAGGCCTTGAATGGGTGCAAAAACACATTTCTCCACTTTTAAATAAAACAGAAGCAAGCACTGAAGACTTGTTACACACGGTTACGGAGCATATTGCTATTCAATTAGCCGCTACATTTAAAAAAGAAGCAACGGTATTAGTGACGGGCGGTGGTGCTTACAATGAGTTTCTTTTAGAGAGACTGAAAATTCACAAAAAATTAAACTTGATCATTCCGTCAAAAGAGTTAATTGAGTACAAAGAAGCGCTGGTTTTTGGATTGCTGGGCGTTTTGAAAATGCGGGGCGAGGTTAATTGTCTGTCTAGTGTTACGGGTGCTGAGAGAGATCATTCTTCGGGGATGGTTTTTAAGTATAATCATAAATGAAATAGTAAGTGCTAAGCTACTTATTTCGTTAAGAATGTTGAAAATAATTTGAAATAAGTGAAGACAAATCAAAAATCTTTTTCTAATTTTGACACATTATGTCAATAGAGGTTATGTCAACAGAAACAATAGGCGAAAAGCTAAGACACATTCGAGAAGAAAAGGAACTTCCATTGCGGAAAGTTGCTGCATTGCTCGATATTGATGTTGCTATTTTGAGCAAAATGGAACGTGGTGAGCGAAAAATTACAAAAGAAGTAGTACTGAAACTTGCCGACATATACAGCTACAACGCAGACGAACTTTTGGTTTCGTTCCTAAGCGACAAAATTTTGTATGAAATTCAAAATGAAGATTTAGGAATTGAAGCACTGAAAGTAGCAGAGGAAAGAGTCAAATATATTAGAGCGAACAAGAAGAAATGAAAAGCAAAGCATTTAATATTCTTCCTATTCTCCCTCCAAAACAATCTTTGGTCGAGACGATTGCTATTCTCAAGCAGGAAAGTAAATCTGCGGTAGCTTTGGCGGAATTAAAGGGACTTACGAACACATTACCCAACCCTAACATTCTCATCAATGCTGTTATTTTAAAAGAAGCACAAGCGAGTTCAGGTATTGAGAATGTGATTACCACTCAGGATAAACTTTACCAAGCCTTATATGCCAAATCTGCTAAACCTGATGTAGCAACCAAAGAGGTTTTACTATATAGAGAAGCCCTTCTAATGGGTACACGCTTAATCAAAGAAAAGGGGTTTCTTAATACGAATGGAATAATTGCAATTCAGAAAGAATTAGAGGAAAACAATGCTGGACTTAGAAGACTTCCCGGAACAGCTTTAATCAACGACTTGACCAATGAAGTAATTTACACTCCACCTGATAATTTCTATACGATTAGCGACTTAATGAAAAATCTTGAAGAGTATATTAATACTGATGAAGATGATGTGTCTCCATTAATCAAGTTAGCCATTCAGCATTATCAATTTGAAAGTATTCATCCTTTTTATGATGGAAATGGTAGAACTGGCAGGATTATCAATGTCTTGTATTTAATTCTGAAAGGACTCTTAAACGAACCTGTATTGTATTTGAGTTCTTATATTATTCAAAACAAGCGAGATTATTATCGATTATTACAGGAGGTTCGGACTAAAAATAACTGGGAAGATTGGATTCTGTATATGCTCAAAGGCATAGAACAGACAGCTCAAAGCACAATTGAGCAAATCAACAAAATCAATCTACTGTTCAACGAAACACAAAAATTAGTGCGGGAGAAGTTGCCTAGAATCTATTCGAAAGATTTGATAGAGCAGCTTTTTATCCATCCTTACTGCAAGATTGAGTTTTTGGTGGAAAATCTAAACTTAGAACGTAAAGCAGCGTCAAGACACTTGAATAGTTTAAAAGATATAGGCGTTTTAAACTCACTTTCAAAGGGGAAAGAGATTATTTACGTAAATGAAAAACTATACAATCTACTGAAAAAAGGCTAAAAATAACGTGGGACATTTTGGGGCACGTTGTGAAAACGTGAGACAATTTTGGCTTTTTTGGGACACGTTTTAAAAACGTGGGACATTTGGGGACATATAACAATCAACTATGGATACAGACGATTTATCAATACCGACTTATAAAGGAATTATTTCAGAAGCCGAAAAATTCAAACGCGACTTGACTTTGCAATTTGGTGTCCTAGCATCAAGCTGTAAAAATGATGACGACTATTTAAACCAAGCGGAAGCTTTACTCAAAGATTGGCTTCAAGTGGATGATTTCGAAGATATTATAGATGCTATTTTTTATGGCGAACCTGTTAGCGAAAAAGATTTTAGAAAAACGCTAAACAAGCTGTTATCCAATATTAATGAAATTAGAAAACACCAATGGAACAAAGGGAATATGAAAATTGGGGATAAAAGTTACTCAAGCAATTAAGTCCCTTATATTTAGCCCAACCTATAAAACATCCAGCTCATTCTGGCGACGAAGCGGCAAGCAGGCAGATGAACTAATAATTATTAAAAAATCCCTTAATGAAACCCTTAATTTTCTTAACTCCTTAATGGTTCAATTTATTTACCTTCTTTGATTAAAAAACAAATAAAAAACACCCCAAACCCTCCTAAGTTTTTATATTTGTGACGAAAAAAAATAATTTCCATAAACTAAAAAAATGAAAGACTTACTCCAAAAATTTGAAGACAAAGCACCCGAAATAGTATTCCACTGGAACGACCCCGAAACCGAAGCTGAAGGCTGGACAGTAATCAACTCACTTAGAGGAGGTGCTGCCGGTGGCGGAACCCGTATGCGGGTGGGTCTCGACCAAAACGAAGTGCTTTCGCTGGCAAAAACAATGGAAGTAAAGTTTAGCGTTTCAGGGCCGGCAATTGGTGGAGCAAAATCAGGAATTAACTTTGATCCCAAAGACCCCAGAAAAAAAGGGGTGCTGGAAAGATGGTACAAAGCCGTTTCTCCACTTTTGAAAGCCTATTATGGCACCGGTGGTGATTTGAATGTAGATGAAATACACGAAGTCATCCCCATTACAGAAAATTGTGGAGTTTGGCATCCGCAGGAAGGCGTGTTTTCAGGGCATTTTCAACCCACCGAAGCCGATAAAATCAACCGAATCGGTCAATTGAGACAGGGCGTTATTAAAGTGTTGGAAAACACCAAGTATTCTCCTGATATTACCCGAAAATACACAGTAGCCGATATGATTACCGGCTATGGAGTCGCTGAAGCTGTACGTCATTTTTATGATATTTATGGGGGATCTGTTAAAGGCAAAAGAGCCATCGTTCAGGGCTTCGGAAATGTGGGTTCTGCAGCAGCATTTTATCTCGCTCAAATGGGTGCCAAAGTAGTGGGTATTATTGACAGAGTGGGAGGTGTGATCAATGAAGACGGATTTTCCTTTGAAGAAATCACCCAGTTATTTCTTAACAAAGACGGTAATACATTGGTTTCAGACCAAATGATTCCTTTTGAGGAAATGAACGAACGCATTTGGAACCTGAAAGCCGAAGTTTTTGCACCTTGTGCAGCCTCACGTTTGGTAACCCAAAGCCAAATTGACACGATGATTGCTTCCGGACTTGAAGTGATTTCAAGCGGAGCCAATGTACCTTTTGCCGATAAAGAAATCTTTTTTGGATCTGTTATGGAAGCTACCGATTCTAAAGTGAGCTTAATTCCTGATTTTATCGCAAACTGTGGAATGGCACGTGTGTTTGCCTACTTTATGGAACGCCGCGTTCAAATGACAGACGAAGCCATTTTTAACGACACTTCAATGACCATCAAAAATGCCATTCAAAATACCTTTGACAACAATAGTAGTAAAACCGGTATTAGCAGAACTGCGTTTGAAATTGCTTTGAAGCAGTTAATTTAATTCCAAACCACAATTTACCTGAGTAACTTTCGTTAACTAAAAAAGAATTCACACACTATGCTAACAACCTTTTTGCAAGAAGGAGCCGATGAAACCCTTCAAGAACTCGACCCGGAATCTGTCGAAAAAACCTTATCAGTATTTGAATTAATTATGAATGGTGGTCCCGGTGCTATCATCATCATCGCAATTCTCTTTGTGCTGCTTTTTGTAGCGGTTTATATTTATTTCGAACGAATTTTTGCCATCAAAGCGGCCTCAAAAATTGATAAGAATTTTATGCACCAAATCAGAGAACAAATTGCTGCCGGTAATTTACAGGGTGCAAAAATTCTTTGTGCACAAAACAACTCTCCGGTATCGCGCTTAACGGCAAAGGGAATTTCCAGAATTGGAAGTCCGTTGGAAGATATCAACACCGCTATTGAAAATGCCGGTCGTCTTGAAGTCTATAAACTGGAAAAAAATGTGAGTGTGCTTGCCACGATCTCGGGAGCGGCTCCTATGATTGGTTTCTTGGGGACTGTTATCGGTATGGTTCTTGCTTTTCATCAATTGGCAACCAGTAGCGGTCAAGCCGAAATGGGCCAACTGGCAGAAGGTATTTACACCGCGATGACTACAACCGTCGCCGGATTGATCGTAGGTATTATCGCTTATATGGCATACAACCACGTGGTAGTGCGCACTGATAAAGTAGTCCACAGTATGGAAGCAAACGCTGTTGATTTCCTTGACTTATTAAACGAACCGTCATAACATGAAGCTACGCGGAAGAAATAAAATAGATGCCACTTTTAGCATGAGCTCGATGACAGACATCGTGTTTTTGCTATTGGTGTTTTTCTTGCTAACCTCACCGGCAATTACTCCGGATGCTTTGGATTTATTGTTGCCAACAGCAAAAGGAAAAACCACCCATCAGCAAAATCTTTCAGTGAGTATTACAAAGGATTTAGATTATTATGTTGATAAAGAACGAGTGAGTGAGCAGGCTGTTGAAAATTTTATAAAAAGAGAATTACAAGGACAAACAGAACCCACCATTATTTTAAGAGCAGAAGAGGGTGTGCCTATTCAGCACGCAGTAAAGATTATGGATATCGCCAACAGAAACAGATATAAAATTGTGCTGGCGGTAAAACCTAACTAAAGTTAGAAGTTAAAAGTACGAAGTTAGAAGTAAGAGCCCCAGCGGGGCGCCCTGTTTATAGAAAAAGTGAATCAAAAACATATAGCCCCAGCGGGGCGTCCTGTTCAAATTATATTACAATAAAATGGCATTATTCAAAACCGAAGAAGAAAAAAAGAGTTTCAGAATCACTGTAATTATACACGTGGTGATTGTGCTGTTGCTTTTTCTTTTTGGGATGAAATATTTTGATCCGCCTATTGAGCAGGGGATTGCCGTTAATTTTGGTACTACAGATTTTGGCAGTGGTGATGTGCAACCTTTGGAACAAGTACAAACATCGCCTTCCCAAACACAGCAACAAACTGAAACCACTCCGGAGCCTATTGTGGAAGAAGAAGTTGTGACACAAGATACTGAGGAAGCGCCCGTAATTCAAAAAGAAGAAAAACCCAAACAGATCACAACACCGGTGGAAACCAAACCCAAAGAGGTTCCAAAAGTGGAACCAAAACCAGATCAATCCACCACAGATGCTTTATCGAGTATTTTGAATGCTCCCAAACAGGAAGGCACTGCGCAAAGTGGAGAAGGAAATGATTCTAAAGCCGGCGACAAAGGAAACCCTGATGGCGATCCCAATGCCAGCAGCTACTACGGAATCGGTAAAGGGTTAGACGGCGATGGCAATTACCTCCTTGGCGGAAGGAAAGCCATTGTTAAAAAAATTATTGTTCAGGATTGCAATCAGGAAGGAATCGTCGTGGTCGATATCGATGTGGATCGCAACGGTAATGTGACCAAAGCAATTCCCGGAGTGAGAGGAACCACAAACAATTCAAAATGCCTTCTGGATCCCGCAAGACAAGCCGCTTTGGAAACCAAGTTCAACAGTGATTCAAATGCACCGGCCAGACAGTTGGGCCGCATTATTTACCGCTTTTCCCTTTCGGAATAAAACCAAACAAATTTCCTGATTATTTCTTTATCTTTGAATCTGCTTTATGCATTAGAACTTTGTTATGAGGTATGAAAATACAATAAAATCTATTGTTTTCTTAATTTCAGCATAGCACCGCTACGGTTATATTAAAAAACAAAGTGAAGCGTTAGATTTTGAAGTAGTTTCAGGCCGTAGTAGATTTTCTAATGCATAAAGCAGGTTAAAGTTTAAAATCATTGCTATGAACAGATTGCTCTATTTATTTCCGCTTGTTTTACTTCTAACTGGATGTGATTTCTATAAAAATAATCCACAAGAAACTACTAAAAGTAATAAACTACCCAAGGATATTTTATTTATGCAACGTTCCTATCCGCTTGATGAAATTAAAGCAGGCGCTTATGAGGAAGGAACGCGGTGGCGAAAAGACCGGCTACAAAACAGAAATTCAAATCTTATTTGGGAATTTGCAGGACCCACAAACATTGGCGGAAGAATTACAGATATTGAAATTGCACCTCAATCGCAAAGCACTTATTATGTGGGAGCAGCGAGTGGTGGGATTTTTAAGACTACTAATGCCGGCGCAAACTGGGTGCCTGTTTTTGACGACCAACCCTTTCTCTCTATTGGAGATATTGAGTTGTCTCAAAATGATTCTGACCTCGTTTGGGTTGGAACCGGTGAGCCCAATGCAGGAGGAGGCTCCTTAGCCTATGATGGAGATGGAGTTTACAAAAGTAACGATGCTGGAATTACCTGGGAAAATAAAGGACTTTCAAACGTTGGAAGTATCGGAAAAGTAAAAATAGACCCCAATAATGAGGAACGGATTTATGTTGCTGCAATGGGGCCTTTGTTTCGAAAAGATAACAACAGAGGTGTTTACAGAACAACCAATGGAGGCGATGATTGGGAACAAGTGTTATTTGTAAGTGATTCTACAGGCGTGATTGATTTGGCGATTCACCCCACAAATGGTGCTATTGTTTATGCTACAAGCTGGGAACGCATCAGAAGGCCCAATGCGCGTCAATATGGAGGAGAAACCTCCGGAATATACAGAACGACAAATGGCGGTAATTCCTGGACAGAACTAACCAACGGACTCCCCAATTTACCTGCACAAAAAGGACGTATAAGTATTGATATTTCAAAATCCAACCCCAATGTGCTCTATGCTATGTATGCAGATGCGATTGGAAACGTGCAAGGTGTTTTCAAAACAATCAATGGGGGCGATAGCTGGACAGCAGTCAATTCCAGTCAATTGACAAATGTTGGTTTTCACTGGTGGTTTGAAGGCATTTTTGTAGATCCAACAGATGAAAACACTGTTTATTATCTTGGATTGACCGTTCAAAAATCAACTAATGGTGGTTCTAGTTGGTTTAACTCTTTTCCAAATGTACACGTAGATCAGCATGCACTGGCTTTTAATCCTTCGGTTCCGGGAGAGATTTTATTAGGAAATGACGGCGGATTTTATAAAAGCAGCAATGACGGAGCTTCCTCAATTAAGGATTTAACGCTACCCATTACACAATTTTACAGATTTCACGTCGATTTTCAAAACCCGGAAAAAATATATGGCGGTTCGCAAGACAACGGTACAGTGCGAACAACTTCAGAAAGTCTTGATGATTGGGTTTTAATCAACGGTGGTGATGGTTTTCAGCCTTTGGTGGATCCCACAAACACAAATGTTATTTATGCCTTATCTCAATATGGAAACTTTAGAAAATCAACTAACAACGCAGCGAGTTTCTTTCCGGCGACAAGCGGTATATCGGGTGCAGATAGAAAAAACTGGGATACACCCATTGCTTTTGACCCGGCAAATCCACAAACTCTTTATTTTGGTGCAAACCGATTGTATAAATCTGTAAATGCAGCTGCAAGCTGGACAGCCATCAGCCCTGATTTGTCAAACGGTCCGCATCCCGGGAATTTGGTCTATGGCACTATAATTTCTATTAGTATTTCCCCAATGGATAGTGATAAAATTGTAGTGGGAACTGATGATAGCAACGTCTGGATCACCCAAAATGGTGGCGGAAACTGGACCAAAATCTCCAATGATTTACCCAATCGATGGGTCACAAAAGTACTTACAGACAGGGAAGATGTCAATACCCTGTATGTTACCTTCTCCGGTTATCGTTATGGTGAAGATTTCGGTCACGTTTACAAGTCAACAAACAACGGCGCTACCTGGACAGATATTTCAACAAGCTTACCGGATGTTCCAATAAACTCTATTGCAAAAGATGTTTATGGAAATTTATTTTTGGCAACAGATATTGGAGTTATGGCTTCAGGTGACGAAGGAGTGAACTGGGAAATTTTGGGTGATAATTTACCTTCGGTTGTGGTGACAGATTTGTACATACACGAACCTTCAGAAATGCTTTATGCCGCTACTTATGGCAGATCAAGTTATAAAATTGATATTTCAGATAATATTTTAGGCAACATTTCTCCTGTGGAAACCTTTGGTGTAAGTGTCTATCCAAATCCGGCGCGTGATTTTGTAAACATCAAATTGAACAGAGTGTATCAAAATGTTGAGGTTGTTTTTTATGACCCATTAGGGCGGGTTGTGTATACAGAAGTTTTCAATGACAGTCAAAATGAAATCAAGCTAAATGTCGAGCAGTTTACAAAAGCGACTTATTTTTTAAAAATTAAGGCAGACAATCAGGAGGTCACCAAAAAAGTTATCATTCACTAAAATTATAACCATCAATTACAACCAAACTTTAGACTGGCTCTATGCTCAGTTGCCTATGTATCAACGTGTGGGTGGTGCTGCTTACAAAAAAGATTTGAGCAACACTATTTTGCTTACTGCTCATTTGGGCAATCCTGAAAGAAACTTTAAAAGCATTCACGTGGCAGGCACCAACGGGAAAGGTTCTGTGAGCCATATGCTGGCGTCTGTATTGCAGGAGGCCGGTTATAAAGTGGGATTATATACTTCGCCTCACTTAAAAGATTTTAGAGAGCGCATTAAGATAAACGGACAGATGATTCCTAAAAAAAAGGTGACTGCATTTGTGAAACACCACAAATCTTTTTTTGAGACCCATTCCCTTTCTTTTTTTGAGATGACTGTGGGGCTCGCCTTTGATTATTTTAGTGCTGAACAAGTTGATGTCGCTGTAATTGAAGTAGGAATGGGCGGAAGATTAGACAGCACAAATATCATAACACCCGAAATTTCAGTCATTACAAATATTGGTTTGGATCACACTGCTTTTTTGGGAGATACGCTTTCCGCTATAGCGAAAGAAAAGGCGGGAATTATCAAGCAAAATACACCAGTTGTAATAGGTGAATCCATTCCGGAAACAAGGGGAGTATTTGAGGCAGTTGCCACTGAAAAAAATGCAGAAATCACTTTCGCGGAAGCGATGACGTTTCAAAATATTGAAACAGATTTAAAAGGAGCTTATCAAGTTAAAAACAAACAAACGGCAAAGGCTGCTATTGCCGTTTTAAATCAGAAAACTATATTTAAAATCCCTGAAATAGCAATTAAAGAAGGTTTAATGAAGGTAGTTTCAAACACCGGTTTGATGGGCAGATGGCAGGTTTTACAGACAGCACCTAAAGTGATTTGCGATACAGCACATAACAAAGAAGGATTGGCGTATGTATTAAAGCAACTCGATGTGGAAAAAAAGAAGCATTTACACATTGTTTTAGGGTTTGTTTCAGATAAAAATGTGGAAGATGTACTTGAACTATTCCCAAAAAAGGCGCACTATTATTATTGCAAACCGGCGATACCAAGAGGATTGGATGTGGCTATTTTGGAAGATAAAGCATCCAATGCCGGTTTAACAGGAATCGGGTTTTCTTCGGTCAAAAAGGCATTCAAAGCAGCCTTGAAAAATGCCGGTACAGAGGATTTAATCTTTGTGGGAGGCAGCACATTTGTCGTCGCAGAAATAATTTGATTTTTTTAAAAAATATGTTGTGGGTAATAAAAAAGTGGTCTATATTTGCAACCGCTTAAACAAAGAGAGGGCGATTAGCTCAGCTGGTTCAGAGCACCTCGTTTACACCGAGGGGGTCGGGGGTTCGAACCCCTCATCGCCCACATAAAGCAAAAA
>JBBDIQ010000015.1:0-36805 GCA_040880345.1 Flavobacteriaceae bacterium | reverse complement strand
TACTTTTGATAAAATTAAATTTAACCGTAAAACAATAGGTTACCAAAAAGCCATAGAAATTGCCAGATTAATTCTTTTGCATTACCACCCCGATTTGAGTAAAGGCAAGGATGACGTTTTGGCCTTGATGTTTGATATGAATTTTCTCTGGGAAAAATTTGTACTTGTAAGTTTACAAAAAAATAGAGTATTTAAGGTTCGTGGTCAAGACTCACGCTATTTTTGGAAACCCCACGGAGGAAAAAGAAGAAAAATAAAACCAGATATAACTATTCATCTCAATGATAAAAATTTTGTTATTGACACCAAATGGAAATTGGTAGACAACAAACCTTCTATGGAGGATATTAGGCAGATGTATGCATATCATCATTATTTTAAAGCAGACAAAGTAGCACTCTTATATCCAGGAACCAATAAATACACGATGGGGAATTTTGTCAATATTGAAAAGAATGACAACCTTACTAATTTGGAGTGCGGACTTATATTTTCACGGCATCAGGATTCTGTTCAGGAATGGCAGAAAGAGATTAAAAAACTTGTTTTGGACTGGATTGAAAATAAATTAAATCAACAATAATTAAACAAAAATTCACTTTAAAGTGAATATATTTGTAAATTAACTTATAAGTGAATACATTTGCGTTAGAAATATTTGAAGAACAGGAATGTTGTACATTTTACACAGTGCGTTGTATTCAGGATGATGATACATATGTACCCTCTGAAACACAACAATTTTTTGAAACATTCTATGCAGATGAAAATTATAAACAGTCCATACAAGAAATAGTCGCTTTACTGGATTATATTGGCAAAGAACGGGGAGCACATAAAAACTTGTTTCGACCTGAAAGAAAAGCAGAGGCACTCCCTAAAAATGAACCCCGTGCCTGCCGGGATTTATGCCTTGATTTTGCTGATTTTCCATTGCGTCTCTATTGTTTAAGAATTACCGATGAAATACTCATTCTATTTAACGGAGGAATCAAAGATGCAAGAACAGCACAAGAAAGCAAAGCAAGTATGAAATTCCACGAAGCCCAACAATTTTGCGAACGCATCAATCAAGCATTTATATCAAAAGACATACGTATTGAAGGGATGAAAATTATTGGAGAAAACAAACTGATATTGTTATGATAAAAAATCATTTATTAGAAGAAATTAGAAAAGAAATACCCGAAGAAACCAGGGTGTTTGTGCGCCATCATACAAATATTGTCATACGTGTCAATGAATTACTGGAAAAGAAAGGATGGACACAGAAAAAACTGGCTGAAAACCTGGGTAAAAAGCCCTCTGAAATCAATAAGTGGTTAAAGGGAGAGCACAATTTTACCTTGCGCTCATTGGCAAAACTGGAGGTTGAACTGGGTGAATCCATTTTTCATGTGGTTCAATCTGTTACTGCTAAGAATAAGCAGCAAGTGAATGTGCAAATGACAGTACACCGCAATTTTCCAAAAACCATTAAAGGAACTTTTAAAAAAGAAGATAGCATTGCTTCTTCAACTCAAAAAAACCCGGCTGCCTAATGAGTACTTCAAACAAAGTCATACCCGCTCAAATTCATATTGTAAACTTTACAATTGAATCAGCTTCTTTAAAAAGTGAGCTTACGGTGGGTGAAAACGAAGTTGAAAATCATGCGTTGAGTGTCACTTATGACACCCAGTTTAATTTAGTTGAAAAACTCGTTAAAGCAACCATTCAGGTTGACGTGACAGCGAGCATTGATGGTAAGGAGGTTGGTGAGGGTCATTTTAAATTGGTGTTTGTATTTCAAGTTGACAATCTGCAAGACCTTACACAAGAAAATGATGACCAGCTTATTGTTAATGGTGGCTTAAGCAACGCCCTGGCTTCAATTTCATATTCCACAACCAGAGGTATTTTAATGACCCGTTTTCAAGGAACTATTCTAAAGAACTTCATACTACCGGTAATCAATCCCAACGATTTACTCGATAAATCATGAGCTACGAATACTCCGAAGACGCCCTCATAGAACAAGCCACTCAGGATGTGTTGGAGGAATTGGGCTGGACGGTTGTTACCGCCTGGCGCAATGAGTCTTTTGGAGAACAAGGACTGCTGGGCAGGGAAACCAAAAATGAGGTCATATTGAGCCGTTATTTGCTGCAAGCGCTTAAAGAATTAAATCCGGGCCATCCTGAAACAGCTTATGAACAGGCCGTTGAATTGCTTACCCAAAACATCGCAGACCAAACCCTCGGGTTTATTAACAGGGAAAAAAGCCTGCTGCTCAAAAATGGTGTGCCCGTTAGCTATACCAATGAGAAAGGGGAACTCATAAAAACCAAACTCAAAGTTTTTGATTTTAATGAGTATGCTGCCAATCATTTTCTCGCAGTTCGCCAACTGGAAATTGTGGGCGAACTCTACCAAAGACGACCGGATATTATAGGCTTTGTAAACGGTATTCCGCTTGTATTTATGGAACTGAAAGCCCATCACCAGGAATTGCAACAAGCCTATACAGACAACCTCACCGATTATAAAGATACCATCCCACAGGTGTTTCACACCAATGCCTTTATTATTTTAAGCAACGGCACCGATGCACGGGTGGGCACAGTAACGAGCAAATACAAATATTTTCTGGAATGGAAACGCATCGAGGAAGCTGAAGAAGGTGAAGTTAGCTTAGACACCATGCTGCGGGGTACTTGTGACAAACACCGCTTGATGGATATTTTTGAAAACTTCCTGCTGTTTGATGATTCCGGTGGCGATGTGGTGAAGTTAATGGCTAAAAACCATCAGTATATCGGGGTCAATAAAGTCATCAATAACGTTCATAACATAGAAGACCTGGAAGGCAAACTAGGTGTGTTTTGGCACACACAGGGCAGCGGTAAAAGTTATTCCATGGTGTTTCTATGCGAAAAGATACACCGCAAACTGGGAGGTTCCTATACTTTTTTAATCGCTGTGGACAGGACCGAACTGGAGAACCAATTGTATGATACCTTTTCAGGCGTTGGCGTGGTGAACGATAAGAATATCATCGCCGGAAAAAAGAAAGGAATGACCGGCCGCGAGCACTTACGCGAGCTCCTTTCAGAAAACCACCGTTATGTGTTTACGCTTATCCATAAATTTTCCATTGACCCCAAACTTGAAAGCGAATACCCTTTAATCACCGAGCGCAAAAACGTAATCGTCATCAGTGATGAAGCCCATAGAACCCAATCAGGAACTTACGCCAGAAACATGCGTTTTCATGGATTGCCCAATGCGTCCTATTTAGGATTTACGGGAACCCCCATCATCAAGGAAGAGGAAGAGTTAACCAAAAACATTTTTGGGGAATATGTCTCTATTTATGATTTCAAGAGAGCCATTGAAGATGAAGCCACCCTGCCCCTACGCTACTTAAACAGAGGTGAAAAGTTAGACATCACCAATCCCGAACTGGATGAAAAAATGGCTGAGGTGTTTGAAAACGAAGACCTGGACGACGACCAAAAAAGGAAACTGGAATACCTTTTCAACAGGGACTATCCCATCCTTACCGCCCATCCGCGTTTGGATGCCATTGCAAGAGATTTGGTCTGGCATTTCAACGAGCGGGGCTATCAGGGTAAGGCGATGTATGTGGCATTGGATAAACCCACTGCCGTGAGAATGTATGAATTGATACAAGGCTATTGGCCGGAATATTTAAACGAGCTGGAAGAGCGTATCAACAATTCATCAGATCAGCAGGAATCGCAAGAGCTAAAACGCAAATACAATCGGGTCAAGGAAACAGAAATCTGTGTGGTGGTGAGCAGCGAGCAGAATGAAGTGGATAAATTCCGGAAAATGGGATTGGATATTGAGGTGCACCGCCGTAAAATGGTGGAGCGCAACCTGGAAAAAGAATTTAAGGACGAGGAGAATCCGTTTCGCCTGGCTATTGTTTGTGCTATGTGGATTACCGGTTTTGACGCGCCCTGTGTTTCGACGGTATATTTGGATAAGCCCATCAAAGGCCATACGTTGATGCAAACGATTGCCAGAGCCAACCGTGTTTATGATGACGAAAAGGAAAATGGACTAATTGTAGATTATGGCAATGTTTACAAGCAGCTGGAAAAAGCCTACTCCATTTACGGCGAAGGTGGTAAAACCGGAGGGAATGGTGAACCTTCAGGGCCACCAGTAGCTCCTTTGGAGGATTTGGAGGTTGAGCTGAAACAAGCCATAAAAGATGTAAAAGTCTATTTAAAGGAACTCAACTTTTCGCTTCAGGAATTGAAAGACGCCAAACCCATGGCCAAAATAGCAAAGATAAAACAAGCCACAGACTGCATTTGTTTAAACGAAACTACCCGAACGACTTTTGAGATGATGGCACGCAATGTGTTCAGAAAATACAAAGCCTTATTTCCATCAGAAGTCTTAAAGCCCCACGTTACTAATTTTAATGCCATTGAAGCCATTTATTCCGCCCTCAACCAAAATGTAAAAACTGCAGATGTCACCCAAATCATTATGGATTTGCAAGCTATAGTGAGTGACAGTGTATTGATTCGGGAGGAATTGATAAATGAACCTAATGCTGAAGAAGCCTACGTCGATTTATCAAGCTTGGATTTTGATAAACTACGCGCAGCTTTTGCCAAAACACCACGAAAAAACACCTTAGTCTTTAATTTGCAGGAAGCGATTGAACAACGTTTGGAACAAATGATGAAGGAAAACCCACTGCGGATTGAATTCTATGAGCGTTACAAAGAGATCATTGACGAGTACAACAAGGGGAAAAGTCTTGAGGATACAATCAGGACGTTTGAAAATTTAACCAAGTTTATTGAAGGACTGTCTTTTGAGGAGCAACGTGTGGTAAGGGAAAATCTGGGAAATCAGGAAACACTTGCTATTTTCGATTTATTAAAAGAAGGAAAAGAGTTGACAACCAAAGAATTAAAAGAAGTTAAAAAAGTCGCTGCCAAAACACTGGAAACACTCAAAGCCGAAAAGCTAAAAATTGAAAAGTGGCGCGAAAGCAGACAGATCAAAGCACAAATAAAAAGTATGATCTATGACCACCTTCTTTACTTACCACAAGAAGCCTATACCGATGAAGAAGTAGGCATCAAAACCGCCAATGTGTATCAACATATTTTCACCAATTATTACGGTGCCGGAAATAGTGTGTATGGCAGAGTGGGATAAGCGGTACTATCATAAAGGCTAAAATCAGTGGGATGAAAAATAATATATTTGCAATAGAAGGGGAATGGAATTACAACCTTAAAAAAAGAGAAACCATAAAGTCTTCACTAACCCTATTGGAGGAAGTTTCAGATATCAAGTACATTTTTAGAAAAGTTAATTCGGTTGATGGCCTTGTTGGATATCTAAATGAATCCAGAAAAGTAGCTTACCAGGATTATAATATTCTATACCTGGCATTCCATGGCAGCCGATACGATATAGAAATGTCAAAAAATAATTACATAAGTATTGAAGACTTGGCTGATGACTGTTCAGGTTGTTTTAAGGGAAAACATATTCATTTCAGTTCCTGCGCCGTTGGTTCTGACCTAAACCGATTAAAACATTTTAAAGAAGTAACTGAAGCTTTTTCAGTTTCAGGATACAAAAAAACCATCGACTTTTTTGAAAGTTCTGTTTTTGATATGGTATTACTGCAAAAACTAACCTATTATTCAAATATGGGTTCCTTGGATAATTATTTGAAAACCAAATTTGAACATTTATACGATAAATTAGGGTTTATACTAATCTATAAATAACAAGCGACTTTAAATCGTTCTGATTAACCCCCCGTTTTCTTTTCTAAGTTCGGTTTTGCCTTTGTCTGTGCTGATGGCGATATCGTTACCATGCCATTTGGCATTAACAGCATTGCCGGAGCCAATGGTGCGCACAAGTCCGCCATTTTCTTTTCTTATTTCCACTTTGCCGTTAGCCAGTGTAATCACTACCAGGGTCTGGTCATTGTTGAAGTCGGCCGCTACAGCGTTACCGCTTCCAATGGTCCTTACCAGGCCACCATTGCTTTTTCTAATTTCTACTTTTCCGCTTTTGATTTGTAACAGGTTCATATGGTTATGGATTGGTTAGTTTTCAAATATAGGGGTTTGTGATTTTTAGATTTTACGGGATTCCGCAATTAGTTGAAATTTCGTGTTTTGTGGTATAGCTTTATCATACTACCTCATACTTCACAACCTCTCTAAAATACTCTAAAATCATCACCATTGCCAGTGTATCGAGTTCGCAATATCGCAATAATGCGTTTCTTATAGCTTCTCGCTCCTCTTGGCTTACCTCCGGGAACTGTAACTTTCCATAAGCAAATAATGCAGCACCACCATCTTTAATTTCCGAAAGACTGTCGGCAACTTTTTCCAGTTGTTCATTGTCCCAACCATCAAAAATGGGAGGTAACGCTTTGTACGGGTTAATGGGTATTCCCTGCTCCATTTTTAGAAATACGTGACTGTCTTCAAAATTTTTACTCGATAGATCTAATTGCGTTAATGGCTGTTGGTATCTATCCTGAAGGTAGGTGCTGGAATTTAGAACCGCCGGAAGAATCGCTTTGATGGAATTAGAACCATTGGTAGAAGGATCATAGTAATAATGAACCACCGTTTTTTGTAAATCTATCATGTCCCTCTCACCACACCAGTCTCTTGCACTTCTGCCTGTATTATGACTGATGGTTTCTATAAAATCTAAAAGCTCTTCTTTGTCGGGTTCCTCAGAATTTAATAACTGCCCGTGGATTACATTCAGAATGGTGTTCTCGTGATTATGGTATCTAAAAATACTGCCTTCATTCACAGAAAGAGACTCTTTTAAGGCTCTTAAAAAATCAAAATTTGGAAATTCGCCAATTTCTGTATTCAAATATTCATTGTGATGTTCCACACGACCCTCTTCAAAAATGATGTGATGACTGAACTGAAAGGCTAATTGCTCGTAGGGGTGCATTCCTGCCATAAAAGGTATCGCAACAGCTGTGGTTTCAAAATCTATACAATTGAGCGGGTATTGCCAGGATGCCAGTTCATCTCTTAAATTGTCCAGGTCAAAATGAGGCGTATGATCGTTGTTTTTTGTCTTTTCAATTTGCAGCCATTGGCGTTCAGACCTGCTGATTTTTCCGGCTTCTAGGCGGATGTTGAGGTCGTCCTCTGTTAATTCATGCATAAAATATTTTCCTTCATCTAAAGCTCTTCGAGCCGGGTTATACCAAACATCATATGCTTTCGGCTGATTAATTTTCGCAACAGATACTTTTAATTGCGATGTCCAACATTCATGAAAACCACTTTTGCTTTCTTCATCAGGATGCTCGACCTGAAACTCACAGCCCTTACAATGGGAGCCAATTTCAGTGACTATTTTAGTGTCTTTTTCGTAATGGTCTCTATAATAATTAACTAATTCAAGAAACGATCTTGTTTCATCTGCGGGGTTTTGCGTTAGAATTAAATCCATTTCTTCATCCACATGAATAGTACATAAAATAGAATCCCCAAGATCTTCTCTTGTAAGACCTTCTTTCTTTTCAATTCCTGTTCTCAAGTCCGTATTAGAAACAATTTTAAAACAGCTATGTAAACCATCTACAGTTGTTCTGGCATCTTTATCCACCAGTTTCAGAGATGCGGAGATCTGCCATTCCGGATAACATAACTGCATCACATATTTTTGAAATGCGATGTCATAAAGATAGCTATTCCAGCCTCTCAAGGAACCATTTTTGCCAATAAATGTTTGATGACTGGAACTTGAAATAGACTTGGCTTTTACTTCTATTAATTGAATACGATTTCCTTTTTTCACCAAAATATCAACCCGAATGAAAAGGCCATCTTTTAAAAAAGCCGCTTCAAATATGGTGACATTTTCTTGCTTTAAGAACTCCTCAGTCCTGTTTGCAACCTTTTGGTAGTCATAGTCGTCTCCTGTAATGGCAATGCCGTCAGGATGCTCCATTCTAGCCAATTCCTCTACCTGAAATCCGCCTTGTGCCAAACCTTCCAGAAATGAGTCGGTCTCGCTCTGATTTTCGTATTCACTCTTCCGTGTGTAATAAAGCTTGGTTGGACAATCTAAAGCTAGCTTGAAGCGGGATTTGGTTAGGAGGCGTTGTTTGGTCATTGAGTAGTAAAGGTTTTAATGATTTATAAATTTATAGATTATTTATTTAAGGCTTTTACGGGATTCCGCAAAAACAGTTGAAAAATTGGATGTAGCTTTGGAAATGAGCTTGATACTGAGCTCATTTAATTAAATATTTTTATTATGAATAAATTATTGGTTGTATTCGGACTTGCTATTGGGATGTTATTTTATAATACACAACCCATATATGCTTTAGAAATAAATGTGGTTGAAGAAACCAGTTTCAGTGATTATTGTGACGGTTGGGAAGCCGGCTACTGTGAGGGTTGGAAAGATGTAAAAGGTTCATTTGCTCTTTGTCCCTTAACGCCTTTATGTCCTTTAGCTGAATTAGGAAAAAACAGTTATCGCGATGGTTATAACCGCGGGTTCAAAGCCGGAATGCGAAAAGCGCGAGATTAACTCGGTATCATTTTTGTAAGATTTCCAAAAATTTAAAATCATATCCCTATGAAAAATTCAAATCGCCTATTGTCTGTACTGCTTATAGTAATCGTCATACAAAGTGTTTTTATTTTCAGTTCGTTTAGCGAGAATGAGAAAGAAGAAGAAGTTGTGCAGTCTTATCAAATTGAGAGAAAGTATGCCCATGGTAAGTACTTTTATGTGCTTGTGAGTGGTGGTGAGGCAAAGGGGTTTATGAGGGAATGAGTCCTCGATACTTTTTGCTTCGTTCCTCAGCAAAACACTCGGACTGACAAAACTCTCGATACATTTTGCTTCGTTCCTCAGCAAAACACCGGCCTACGCTATTTAGCTTTATTTATCTTTATTGGTTTATGAAAAGCTTTGGCGGGCAGGCTCGGACTGCCAGGGTCCTCGATACATTTTGCTTCGTTCCTCAGCAAAACACTCGGACTGACAAAGCTCTCGATAGTACTCCGGTATAAAACTACTTGACGAGATACCTCTTGTCTGTTTGACTGAATTATAAACCCCGCAATTGTATTTTTAAAAACTTCAAAAGGTGTTTGATGTCCGTGTTCTAAGAAAAAGCAGGAATTAAAACCTTTATTGATAATAGTGATGCCAGAGATAATATTAATGTAAATAAGTAGAATTTGAGATTAAGTAATCAAATAAGGGTTTTTGTTATTGCTCTCAATCTGAGACTTGCCTCTAAATTCAATGATGAAAGCCTTTAACTCCCAAACCCAATCGGTTTTTTAACCCTTTGGCTTGTTCTCCCCTCTTCCCGGGCATAGGCGATGAGGGTATCAAAGGTGGGTGGGGTTCCGTAAAGGACTTCGTCCATATCGGCTTTTTTAAGGACGTTGTTGATTTCGCCACCGGAGAGGTTGAAGCGCTCAGCCAGTTCCAGGCAGTCCTTGCGGTTGAGTTGTGGCAGCTTGCTGGCCCAGATGTGTGCCCGCACTTCCGGGGAGGGTTTTTCAAACTGCAGCTTGAATAAAAATCGACGGTCAAAGGCGGTATCGAGGTTGTCGAGTAAATTGGTGGTGGCAAACAGGAGTCCGTTGAAGTTTTCCAAAGCTTCCAGCAAAATGTTCTGTATGGCATTTTCGGTTTTTGCCACATTGCCGGAGTTTACATCCTTGCGCTTGCTGAGCACGGCATCGGCCTCGTTGAACAGTAGTATGGGACAGTGTGCGCTTGTTTTGCAATAGCTCTCGTAGGCATTAAAAACGCTCTTGATTTTCTTTTCGCTTTCGCCAAACCAGGGCGACTTGGTATCGCTGATGTCCACTTTGTATATGCTGCGCCCTGTTTGTCTGGCGAGTTGCAGCACCATTTCGGTTTTACCGGTGCCGGGATAGCCGTGCAGCAGGACATTGACGCCTTTGGGGTTGCCTTTAGCCGCCAATCGTGCCTGTATGGCATTGAAGTGCTCCTCATGCAACAACTTTTGCAGGTGGCTGTATTGCCGGGCTTCGTTAGGGTCATAAAACAGGGTTTTCTCTGCAATGTCCTCAGGCATCAGTATGTGATCTTCTTTTGTGGGTTTAAAGAAGAGGACTATCTTTTCGTCTTCCAGTCGCTTGAGGGTTTTGGCTGTGAGTTTTATTCTTGAGTTTTCCACAAACTGCTCGCATGTGAGTTCAAGCTGTTTGTTTTTGACCCAATAGTCTTTTCCCTGAACCATTTGCTGCATCTTCCTGACCTGTTCATATTTCGATTTAAAAATCTCTTCAATTTTACCTTTTAAGTACAAATCTTCACTGCCATTGATGCATTCCCAGCAAATGGAAAGAAAAAGGAGTTTGTTATACAAACCGGTATTGCTCTTATAAACCCACTGAATGAATGACGAATGGAGGTTTTCCCGAAATATTTTGTGAAACACTTCACTAATCAGGTCATAAGAGCTGTCCTCGTCAATTATCAATTCCACCTGCTCCTCAAAAAGCGCCAGGACTTCGGTTAACGATTTTCTCCTGAAGCTGTTTTTTTTAATCTTAATGGGTTTGTTATCGGTGATTTGTAAAAATAGTTGTTCGTTCACCAGAAAACAGGGCATCCTGGTGGTTTTAAGTTTTCTGTATTTTGTGATGAATTTTTTTTCGAGATAGCCCTTTTTACAGAGGTTTTCCAGGTCCTTTCTGCAATTGAGCAGTTTCATCAGGCTACAATCAAAAAAGTCGGCCAAGTCTTCGAGTTCGATTTCAGCGTTGTTAAAACTCTTTATATAGCAAATGGATAACCACAAACTTTCCCTTTTGTTCACCTTAAAATAGGCTGCCAGTTGGGAGAGCGGGGTGTCGAGGTCTTCAAATAGGGTGTTGGGAAACTTTGACTTTTCTGCTTTTTCTGAAATCAGATTCAGCAATTCCATGACATTGGGAGGGGTGGTTGTTTGCATAGGATTTAATTTTGGTGTAAAAGTAATTATGGGATTCGCCAAAGTGTGTCGCAGCGAAATGAGATGTTATTTTTTCCCTGAACTATTCTTGTTAATAGAAAATAATAGATACATCAAAAAGTGCTTTAAAATGCACTATTATAGTTTAAATACTAGATGAAGCCAGCACAACACACCTAATAGTGTACTATAATGCACTATTAGTTGTAATATTCTACATTTTTGAATATCTTCGCCTAAAAAGGGCTTTATGTTGCACTTTGAGAGTTTAATACGTCAAATAAAAAATCGCAGGGAGGAATTGCAGATTACCCAGGAGCAATTGGCTGATATTGCTGAGGTGGGAGTTCGCACTTTAAAAGCCTTTGAGAGTGGGAAGGGCAATCCCACTTTACAAACAGTAAATGCTCTGGCAAATGCACTGGGGCTGGAGTTGTGTTTTCAAATCAAACAAATATCCACAAATGAATGAGAAGCGCAAGGATTTTATATAAAAATGAGGAGGCTGGGGTTCTTAAACAGCTGGACGATGGCAGCTTTGTGTTCCAATACCACAAAGATTGGGTAGAAAATCTATCTAAACCGGCTATTAGCCTTACTTTACCCAAAACAATACAGAGGCATCACTCACCACATCTTTTTCCATTTTTTTACAATATGTTGCCCGAAGGCACTAACAAACAAACTGTTTGTTTTCATCATCGTATTGATGCTACTGATGATTTTGGAATTTTAATGGCTACTGCCCAAACGGATTCCATTGGTGCGGTGCGCGTGCAAAAAATTGAAAAACCATGAGTATTCCTGCTATAACAAACTGTCCGGGTACTTTAGCTGAAGGCTATGAGTCCTATAGTAGAACCGCGCTTAAAAATGTTTTTAACGGTAAAAAGGTGGCTGCTGTTTTACCTTATGAATCGCCGGCATCCAATGAGGAAGCCGCTGCGTTGTTTTCAGGCAACAGAAAAAATATATCCATTTCGGGTGTACAGGAAAAATTTTCAGTGCTACTGGAAAAAAACAAATTAAGACTCGTAGAGCAAGGAGAACAGGGTCAATACATCCTTAAGCCCATTCCCTCAGCCGGAAAGCATCCCGATCAAATGCCAGCCAACGAGCACCTGAGCATGCAAATTGCCAGGCAAGTATTTGGTATAGAAACGGCTCAAAATGCGCTGATATTTTTTAAAAACGGAGCCCCGGCTTACATAACCAAACGCTTTGATGTCGCCTCTGAAGATTCAAAATGGGCACAGGAAGACTTTGCAGCTCTTGCCGGCCGAACCCCATATACACATGGCGAAAACTACAAATACCTTGGCAATTACCTGGAACTTTTTGTTTTGTTAAAAAAAATGGTTCCAGCCTATTGGGTTGAAGCACCAAAACTTTTCAAGCTCCTGGTGTTTAACTACCTCATCGCAAACGGGGATGCGCACTACAAAAATTTTTCACTTATAGAAACCTCTATGGGGGATTTTAGGTTGAGTCCGGCATACGACCTGTTAAACAGCAGGATTCATATAGATGATAATGATTTTGCGCTGGACGGGGGATTGCTTCCAAAAAAAGAAACCAAGGGGACAATTAGACACCAATTCCAAACACTTGGAACATTGGCAGAACTACCCGGCAAACAAACCAATAAAATAATACACTTACTCACCTCTAAAGAAGATGAAGTCAGGCAATTGATCCATCGTTCTTATTTGTCTGAGAAAATCAAACGCAATTATGAACAAACCTATCTCACACGACTTAAAAAATTAAAAAAAGAATGAGTTGCGCACACACTTACTCTTGCCCCATTTTCCTAAGAGAACTACTTTTTGAGTAAGTATGGGGAATTCATTTCATTTTTAAAACTCCTCATAGTCATCCGGATCCCAGTCCACTGCTTCGTCCAGTTCGTTTTCTGTGATTGTGTGGAGATTGGCCAGCGAATCGATGACGGCGTCCAGCTTTTCATTGAGCGCGATGAGCAAATCAAGCGTGGCATCGCCGGTGCCTTTGAACTGTTCTATCTGAAACTGATAGGTATCGCCTTCGCGGAAAACACTGTTTACCTTCTGTAAGGGGCCTTTCATAGCAAAGTTAATGGTGCGTTCCAGGATATTTTGGCGTGCTTTGCAAAGGTATTTATAGGTTTTTATGATTTCTTGTCTGTATGTTTCCATGGGTTTTGGATTTAGATTAGTAACGATTAGTATCTTAAATGTTGATTGAAATTTTGTCTTTATTAAATATATCCGTCAGCAGGCCTGACTCCCTTTAGGGCCGAGGCAAAGAAGGCTTGTTGCTTTATTTTAGCGAGTTCTTTCTCATAAGTCAATTTGAATGATACTTATATTTGAAATAACCAGCAGCAGGCCTGACTCCCTTTAGGGTCGGGGTAGAGAAGGCTTGCTGCGGGACTTTTGCCTAACTTCACAAGAGGGGGTTCTCGCAAAGGGCGCAAAGTCAAACCGCAAAGGGTGCAAAGTTTAGGCGCAAAGTGCACCTTTTAATTCAATGAAAAATCGCTGCTATACTGGCCAATGGAAGCCATATAGTCCAGGATCAGATCGACGCAGGTATCGACGAGTGGTTGTGGGATGGGGTTCAGTATGCGTTTTTCTTCCATTTCTTTTTCCAAATGGCGGTACACCGCGTTTTTGAATTCGCCATCACCTATCAGGTCACCGTGGTGGGAGTTCCATTTGTTACGAAAACCGGTTTCTATGTGCAGGAAATCTGCAAGGTCGAGGGTCATTGTTTTTTTAGTGGCGACATAAGTAACCAAATCCTGATAGTTCACTTCCTCTGCGGGAGGAGTACATTCCTGATCAAAAAAGTCTGTTAGTTCCATAGTGTTTTGTTTTAGGTTTATAAATTATTTTATTTTTTTGGATGTTGCGGTATTCTAGCGAGTTTCTTCTCGTAAGTCAATTTGAATGACTCTTTTATTTGAAAAACCCAGCAGCAAGCCTGACTCCCTTTAGAGCCTGTCCCGAATTTATTTCGGGAGCCGGGGCAAAGAAGGTTTGCTGCGATATTTACTCAAATTCACTATAAAGGGTTCACGCAAAGTCCGCAAAGGTTAACCGCAAAGAATACGCAAAGGGTTTGTCCTACCTGCCTACCGGCAAGGCAGGCGTCTTAAGTCTAAATCTAATGTCTAATGTCTAATATCTAACAATACCGCTTCACCGCTGCCTTTAATTTGTTGAGCAGTTCGTTTTTCAGGCTTTCCGGTTGCAGTACTTTTACTTGTTCGCCCAAGCTGAGGAGTTCCATAACGAAATCGTAAGTGGGATGCAGATGGAGTTCGATGCGGCATTCAATATCAGTATCCACCAGCACTTGCTGGCTGTGATGCAGTGGCAGGGATTGGATGTATTTACCCTGTTCCGGGGTGAGCGAAAGGATAATTTTTTCACTGGGCGGTGTGGACTCACCAATCACTCCAAAGCAATAGCGAAAAGCCTCGCCGGGATTGTAATCTTTTATGGGCATAAAATGTCTGTTTGTGAGGTAGAGTTCGCTGATGCGGTCGAGTCCGAATGTTTTGATCAGCTTATCCTTATTGTCTTTAGCGATCAAATACCATCGATTGCGAGCTTCCTTTAGGGCGATGGGTTGTACGGTGCGTTGGGTAGGTTCTGCGGGCTGTTCCCAGAATTTTTCATGCTTAAAGGTGATTTCCTGATTGTTTTCAATGGCGTGCAACAGCAAATGAAAATGGTGGGTGCCTGAAGGTTTTCGGGATTCCACCAGCATGCGGCTGCTAATCTTATCAGAAAGATTGAGAGCCGTCATCAGGTCAAAGGTTTCCAGCATGCGTTCTTTATGGGCATCGGTATGGTCTTCTACAATTTCATAGGCTTGCAGGCTGCTGTTGTATTTGATGACAATATCAAAATAAGAAGCGATATGCTCAATGTCCCGCTGCAGGGTGCGCTTTGAACAACTCAGGTTGTAGGACAATAGCTGGCCTTCTACCTTCAGTTTGTCATTAATGGCATCATAATCTGTGGGGCGTTTGCGAAGGGTTTTGATGATGATGCTGTGGCGGAGGTTTACTTCTATTTTTGACATCGGTTTTTGATTTTGGTGTTAGCAATCTTGTTTTAAATGCGGTAATTAAACTCTTTTAGCTGCATTAAGCTGCTCATTTTTAACTACACTCAAAGATAAGGAATGGGTGCGACAAAAGGTGTCGTTGATAAATATTTTTAAAACTGACGTGTTTTGGCGTGGCCGAAAATTACTTTTCGTGAAAACGAAACCCATGAAAAAAACAGAGACCTTAAAAGCCAAAATTGCACGTCAACTTAACGAACTGATTCCTTCCCTTCAAAACGTTGTTCAGCAACTCGAAACGATAAAAACCGCTTACGTTAAAATGCAATGCTATGAGGATGCTGCCCACTTAAGAGCCATAGAAAAAAAATTACAGCAAAACTTCAGCGATCTCCGAGCGTTTCAGACTAAAAAAGCCACCGCCAAACAATCTCTTTCTGAAATCGGGTCGGAAAATTGGATCGATCTTTTGCGCGCTGTGTCTGGTTCGTGCCTGGTATTTGTGGGCGGGCGTCCCGGAGCGGGGAAATTGCACTTCCTTTTATCGTGTATGACAGCCCATCATGCAACCGTTCAGAACGGGCTGTTATTACTCAATCAATTAAGTACGGCTGAGGTATCACGCTATTTTTCACATTCAAAATCTATGAGTGTCCGCGACACCAATATCTTCCATACTTCAAAACCCGAAGGTCCTCCCTTGCTGGTGATGCTTGAAAATGAGGACTATGAAGTGGATGCTCTTACAGCTACTATTATGAAGCTACAGGAAACTCTCGCTGTTTCCTATGTGTGTATCGAGTCGCTGGACACCCTTAAAATCAAAACCGGGGAAGTTGTAGAAAATCATTATCCCACCATTTGTATGAAATTGCGATTTCTCGCGGAAAGAACAAAGCTCCCCATCCTACTTCTCGGCTCTTTGAACCCGGAACTGGATAAGTGCCCCGGACATCACAAACGCCCTAGTGTTGATGACCTCAATTTTTATGGTGCTATCGAAGCCTATTTTGACAGCATCGTTTTGGTCTATCGCCCTGAGTACTACCAGCTGGAAACTTGGGAAGATGGAAGCAGTACCGCAAACCGGATGGAGGTGACTATTGTCAAATCCCCAACAGGAAAAACGGCCTGTTTTAAGAAACCCTTTGAATATTATATTTCCTAAAATATTACTCTTTTAAGAAGTTTAGAGTTTTAAAATTAAAAAAACGCCAAACCTCTTCCTGAAAAACCGGCATCGGAATCCGATGACCAAGCCCGGGTCTGAGATGTATGTGATAAAGGGATGGCGTGGGCATTTTTTCAGCAATAAAATGAAGGGTATCTTTTGCCTTGACTACCTCATCCTCCACTCCAAGCACAAAATGAACCGGTGCAGTATGCACGGTCTCGATTGTTGGCACACCCTGCTCCACAGACCGGTAAGGCAAGGCCGGATTAAACAGCAATGCCGGAACACCCAGTGCCTGTGCAACATAATACCCCACAAAACCACCCATACTGCTACCCATCACACAATCGATATCACCCTCCTCAAACTGTTTAATTAATTGTGCTATAACATGGGTAGTTTTAAAATAGTTAAACTCGGGTGCTTTGACCATCCCGTATTGTTTGAGCACTTCAAGTTTTGGTTGGCTTAAATGACTATGGAGTCCGTGGAGGTAAAGTATATTTTTCATCTTAATAATTTGAACTACAAACATACGGAATGGGTGCGACAAAAGAGGACGTTGGTTTTGTCACCATTTTTGCAAAAAGGCAAAAATGCCGCCAAAAGGTTTTACACTGTATCTCTTTCACCCCCCCGCTACGCAGGGGGTTACAAACAGCAAACCCCTAACGGGGTTGGTTTTATTAACATCTACCTAATACACCATTAACTAGTATCTATTTTCCAACAAACCCAAACGATAGCGAACAGTTGAAGCAATTAAGTTACTTTGCGTTCTTTGCGGTTTGCTTTGCGCGCTTTGCGTGAAACCTTTTGAATTGACTTAGGACTGCAGGACGTATGACTAAATAGTATTGAGTATTAAGACTCGAGCGATAGCGAATCTGCCTACTGCCTTGCGCTTCATAGCTTCAGGCGACGAAGCCGGCAGACAGGCAGGCGTAGCAATTAAGATGTGCTGTTTCTGTTTTTTGTTTCCCCTTTCCCTACCCTTTTGTCCCTCCGACGAAGGAGGACGTGTCTGTCGATAGGCTGAGTCTCATTAGAGTAAGCACGTTTGTGTGCACTACACCTTCCCATACACAGGAACAATAAAATTCCCGTTTAAAAAAGATTTTGGGTCTATGGTACTTTGCAATACCACGCCTTTTAATTTGGATTCCAACAGTAATTGGGCGGCTTGAATTAAAGGAACGGCCGTGGTGGTTTGAATGGCCCGTAAAGTATGCTGACCTACTTTTTGCGGTAGGATCTGCTTTGCGATTTCCCGTCGTCGCAAGGTTCCGTCAGCGTCTTTACCCTGTACTCCGGCATAAAGGATAATCTGGTCTTCTTCCACATGCGGGATTTGGGTTTCCATTATTTGTTGCAAAGCTGCAATAGGTGCATCGTTATCTGATATATTTTTAATTTGTTCTTCTACCCAGGCATAATGCCCCGGAAATCGTAAAGTCTTATAATCCATGGATTCCACCTTCCCTCCCAGTGCATCGGGTAAATCGGCCGCGCCCCCTGAGGTCAGGTCTGCTTCATAAGTGATGCCGTTGATGATTATGGTGCTGCGTTCAGATAAGGAAGGGCGGTTTGTTTTTTTGTAATTGCGAATCACCTCTGCTTCCTTGATATATTCCGTAGCCACACCCACCGGACTCCAGGTGAAGCCGTAAAAATGGGGTGCAACGGCATTTTTAGTAAGTGCACCCACTTTGAACTCTAAGGTATCTACTTTGGTTACCCGAAACTCCTTGCAAAATGCTTGAAACAGATGATTTGCCAAAACATCGATATAACCGGGAGCAAGACCGGTCTGTAAGACAAAACCTGTAGGGGCATCTTTTGCCAGTTCTTTTATTTGATCAGTCTCTGCCACATATTCGGTGAGGTTTGCGTAATGCATGCCATACTCCTTTGCGAATCCTGCCATCTTTGGCGCCTGAGTCCCGGGTAGGCAATCGAGAAGAATATCCCCTTGTTTAAAAACATCTTTCATTTCTTCAGACAGGCCTTCTTCCATAAGGTGAAAGGCTTTTAGGCTACAGTCCCGGGAGGTGCCGGCGGTAACCCATTGCACAAGATCCTGTGCTTTGGAAAGGGTCCTGTTGCCAATAAAAATAGTTGGGGTAACGGTACTCCACTCGGCTAGTATCATGGCTACCGCTTCCGCAATGCCCCCGGCACCTGCTATAATTATAGTGTGATGTGTTTTCATAGTTTATTGTTTATTATTTCCCTGTTCCAAGGTAAGATTTCAAGGTATTCCTGCAAGAAAGGTAAACAAAAACATGAAACTTTCCACGTCCCGATGCCTTATAAAAAAATGTATGCTAAACCTTTAGCGCCACACCCTGTATAGCCTGTCCTGAATTTATTTCGGGAGTTGGAAGGGTGTGCGGCTGGATGGGGAGATTGATGGGATGGTTTATGGGTTGAGTGAGGAGGAGGTTGCGATTGTTGAGAATTCGTAAAAAAAATTCCAAATTACAAGTACCAAATTCCAAAAATAAAGTGGACAGTATTGACCGATGACGGGGTTTTTGAAATAGACTTGGTGATGGAGAGACTGGGAGACTGGGGGACTGGAAGACTTGGAGATGGGGAGACTGGGAGATGCCCTCCTTCGGTAAACCTTCGGACGGTGAAAGGAGACTTGCTTTGCGTTCTTTGCGGTTTGCTTTGCGCGCTTTGCGCTTCGCTGCCTGAAGCTATGAAGCGCAAGGCAGTGAACCCTTTTGAATTGACTTAGGACTGCAGGCATCGCCGTCGGCGCTCCGTCGCTAAAGCTATGAAGCGTAGGTGACAAGCCTATGGCGACCGAGGGACTTAGGAAAAGTATTAAGACAAAAAAAACGACTTTGGAGTACTACCAAAGCCGCTTTTATAATGAAGTGTTGTACCTTAAAGTTAAGGTGCTATCTCATAGTTTGATTTCTCAATTATTTCTATGGCTTTGTCAGCCAATTCATCTGTTAAACCAACAGATCCACTTGTCTGGATTAATTTATCCTTTAATAAGGGAGGTAGCCCATTGAGTGACTTATCATCATCGATAATGATAAAATGAAACGGAATCTTTTTAGTCGCAAAATGACGCAATAGTTCATCCTTACGGTTTAAAAGTTGACTATTTTTCGGTAATTTTTTAATCTTTGCAACGCTTATATTTCTCCGTTTAAAGATGTTTTCCCATTCCTTTAGGGTGTAACTTGATTTATGAGATGTAGTCAATACAATAGTAGCACCTGAAACAGAAAGTATTCTGCCAAGCGCATTCACTGCCCTTATACTAAATGCCGGAAAACCGTCTTCTAAAAGCTCTGTCTTTCTCCAGGAATTAGCCGGCACCATGACTCCATCTATGTCTAAATAGATTAACATATCACAAATATACTAAAAGTTTACCTCTATCAATTCTTCTAATCTTTCCAAGGGGATCTTATTATAGGCTGCATCTAAGGCATTAAAGTGTTTGATTTCCTCCTCAGTATCCCAATCCTCTTCTACAAATTCAACATCAGTCCAAGTATATTCCACCGTTGCACTGGTTTTGAGAGATTTTACTGTACCCAAATCTATTTGAGTCAACAAAGAACAAATATACCTGTGATGTCCATCAATAATCAATGCATCACATACCTTAATGTCATCAAATTTTATACCCTGCTTCATTTTAATATAAATTCGATTGATAATTGGCAGACAAAGTTTATGATGAGTTGATTTCAAAATAAAATCGGATTGTTCTATGGACGCTAAAATTTGTTCCCTGTTTATCTTTTGCATAGATGATTTTGTATGAATTAGATGATTTCCAATACGATCTTGTAAAATATATATATTGAAAACAACATTATCTAATTATCGGAGAGTCCTCAAATATAAATTATTAAAGTGAAAGCAAATCAATTTTTCCTACAAATTTCATATGATTTCTCCTATAACAAAAAATGAACAAATCCCCTACTCCACCACCACTATTGCCACGACCCCTTCACAACAATCTGAGGCTTGCCTCTAAATTCAGTGGTGAAAGACTTTAACCCGGATTATGTATTAGAACTTCGTTATAGCCTGTCCCGATTTTTATCGGGAAGGGTTGAAAATACACTAAAATCTATTGTTTTCTTAATTTCAGCATCCGCCGCAGGCGGACGGATAAATTAAAAAACAAAGTGAAAACGACGAAGGAGGTTAACGAACACCTATAAAAACAAATAATAACAACGTGAGCTAAACGATATATTTTGCAGTAGTTTCAAGCCGGAATAGATTTTCTAATGCATAATGCGGGTTTAACTACACTCAAAGTTAAGGAATGGGTGCGACAAAAGAAGGCGTTGATTTTTGTCACCATTTTTGCAAAAAGGCAAAAATGCCGCCAAAAGGTTTTACACTTTATCTCTTTCGCCCCCCCGCTGCGCAGGGGGTTACAAACAGTAAACCCCTAACGGGGTTGGTTTTATTAACATCTATCTAATACACCATTAACTAGTATCTATTTTCAACAAACCCAAACGATAGCGAACTAGGCGCAGCGCCTGCCGAAGGCTGAAAGCAATTAAGACCCTTAGAGAGTTTTGCTTTGCGAACTTTGCGGTTTACTTTGCGCCCTTTGCGAGAAACCTTTTGAATGGACTTAATACTGCAGGACGTATGACTTAAGACAGGCTTTTAAGAAAAGAGAAAGTTTTAAAATGGTCAGTAGCCGCCAGTCTGTTCGGTTTAATGATTAATTTTATATATTTATGCCAATTCAGAAACCTAACTTGACCAAATTACAATGAACAAACTTTACCTTATTGCTTTTCTATTTACAACGCTATCCACCACTGCCCAGTATTTTAGCGGGGAGTTTTTATATAAAACAACCATAGTCCCAAAAACCAATACTGTGGATGTTGATTCTATTGTGGATTCTAATTATGGGGATATTTCCAGCTACTTGATTACTGAACATTATTATAAGTCCACAAGCTTTAAAAACGACCAGCAAACGTATTCCTATACCTACCACGGGGATACCAAACGCATGTATGATGACTATCCCGAAAAGGAATACATCACCTTCAGAGATTCCCGAAAAGCCAATTATGAGTATGAAGAACCCATTATTTACAGGGACAGTACTGCTACCATTTTGGGCTATGACACTTTTATGGTAGCGCATCCGTCCACGTATGGAACTACCAAATCCTATTACTCTAATGACCTAAGGGTTCATTATGAAACCTTTAAAGAGCACGCAGTGGGAAACTGGTACAACAAGCTTAAAACTGTTAACGGAAGCATTCCCTTGAAGTCCATCACCGAATTTGAAGAACACACCGAAATCCGCGAAGTAATAAAAATTACAGCTCGTGAGGTCAAATCTTCTGAATTTGATTTGCCGGCATTAAAACCGCTTGTGGCTTCTTATTGGGCATTGGATATACAGCCATCCATACCACCCCAAACAGAAGATGCTATAGCCTGTTTTGCCTCTAAAATGAAAGAGGCATCCCAAGTACTGGATCCAACAGAAAGCAGGCGCCTTATCTTTACAGCTATTGTTAACACCAATGGTACCTTGAGCCATATCACACCCTATGAAAAAGACGCATTGGGCTTGTATCTACACGGCGTGGATCTGCTTGAAAATTGTGGGCTGAAATTTTCGCCGGGCGAAATTGACGGCACACCGGTAACTTCTGAAATTTATTTTCCGTTAGATATTGAATAAACACGCATGGATTTTACGATCGATAAAATAGCAAGAGGTCTCTTTATCACCCTCATTCTAATGTTCTTTATCAACCAGTATATTGAAATCCCTGAGTTTACAATATTGTTTTTTTTATTGTGTGTGGCAAGCCTGTTTGTTATCTGGAAAGAAATTCTAGAGTTTAAAAAAGCCAAAGAAGCCATTTCGTATGACTTTAAGCTAAAAAAAACAAAAGAGCAGAGTCTTATAAATACAATAATTGAGTATGCCCTTTTTATATTACTTATAGTGACCCCTTTTTTCGTTGAATTCCCTTTTGAAAAAAGAACCAACTCTGATGATTACTTTTACTTTTCCATCTTCATTTTTTTATTGGGAGGTATCAGTTATATTTTGAGTCCGAAATATGATTATTACTATTTTGGAAAGCGAAACATTTCAATGATAGGCTCACCGGAGAAGACGATCCTCTGGAACGACATCAAAGCTATTGAAACAAAAGAAGGCCTCGACACCTTCTACCTCAGCCTAAAAGACGGCAGCAAAATACCTTTTAAATTTAACAATGCCTATTATGATTGGGGATGGGATGAAGTGATGAACTATTTCAAAGAAAAAGAGCTGAATGTTGTTAAATGGCAAAAACCCGAAGACTCCTTCTTAACTCAGAAATATAACAACTGGTGGTTTTAAAAAAATTGGTAGAAGGCTCGTCTTGCATTGATACGTTTTTGTCACCATTTTTGCAAAAAGGCAAAAATGCCGCCAAAAGGTTTTACACTGTATCTCTTTCACCCCCCGCTGCGCAGGGGGTTACAAACAGTAAACCCCTAACGGGGTTGGTTTTATTAACATCTATCAAATACACCATTAACTAGTATCTATTTTCAACAAACCCAAACGATAGCGAACAGTTGAAGCAATTAAGTTACTTCGCGCGCTTTGCGGTTTTCTTTGCGTATTCTTTGCGTGAACCCTTTTGAATGGACTGTGTACGTCTGTACGTCCCTGATAAAGATTGACCGTTCTTAATTTTTCATTCTTTATTTAGCTAACAGCTATGAGCATTGTAGAAAAGAGAGGAGAGAGGTCAACGCTTGTCAGGGTATAAGTATTTGATAAGAAAGCAACCATATTCAGGCATGCTCACCCTGAATACTGCTACTGATCACTTTTTTTTTGTTTTATACACTCATATTGCCTGGAAAAAGAATACAGGGATGCGGGTTTAAAAACAATATACTCATTACTCATTAGAACTTTGAATTCACGCTTTATTACTATACCGCAGAGTTGCACAGAGAAGACACAGAGCTGCGCAGAGAAACTTTTCTAAAGAGTCGCACAGTCTTATGTCTTAATTGATACTTAATACTATTTGGAATTTTCTTTACTATTTATTTATTGATCACTGCTACTGACCACTGATCACTAACTCCGGGTTTGCGGGTTGGCGGGATTTCGGGTTCAATGTTACTAGCGGAGGCTGAGCGGAGTCGAAGCCGTAGTGGCATTTCGGGATATCGGGCCTGCCTACCGAAGGTAGGTTATCGGGTTTGCGAGGTGGCGGGTTTAAATAATAGAGAATAGAGTGGCGATCAATAATAATCGGGGAGTCTCACGACCCAGGCTTCACGTCTCACAATATAATAAACGTATGGAACCTGCCAACTGATACCAGTCAACAGGTTCCGGAAAAACTTTATTAATGAGGGCTACTGTCAGTCAAGACAGTTGGGTAACAACCCTTGGTCATCAGAAAGGTTGGAAAAGGTGAGCGTGCTTAAATCACCCACATAATCAATAGGGCAATTGCTGCCTGCTATTTCTGAAAAATGGACGTGATTTAAAGTCAATTTAAGTGCATCATTAATAAAATCCAAATTCAGGGCACCGCCATTATTGTTAATATCCGACCGTGCGTGACTAATATCGACATGCTCCAGGATGTTTAGATCAGCCGGACCACTACGTTTAAAGATGATGTTTTGCCAGGAACCCGGGGTCTCTGATGCACCGCGAATGATGATCTTCTCATTTTCAGTACCCACTGCCGTTAGGTAATTGGGTCCTCCAAAAACAATAAAATTACTTCCTGCAGCCATTTCCAGTTCCACTCCGGCCTGTATGGTAAGGTGAGATGGGTTCCCACCCCCGTCTGAAATATGGAGCCTGCCTGTGGATTTATAAGGGACATTCAGGGCGTTCATGGATACTGTAACACCTCTAAATTCCCTGGAATGAATAAGGACCTTGTCCTCTTGATTGCCCGAGTAGTCGTCACCGGCACCCAGGTTTCCTACCATATAAAAAGGAATGCTTACAGGAACTTTATTTTCGGTATAAGTGTTCCCCTGCAGGCTTACAGCCGCTATGCGAGCTTCATCACTTCCGGTAATTCCCCGGGTCGCAATAAACAAACCGGCTTCCGAACTTTTCTGAATAACGGTATTGGTCAGCTCCAGGGAAGCGTCGTTATCAATGGAAAGTGCTGCATCGCCGCTTACGCTGTTACCATCGCTTAAGATTGCACCCGCATACTCAATCAAGGCGTGTGATATTTTGTTGTTTTGGTTGGTACTTAGGTACTCAATGCCGCCCCACCAGCCGTTTTGATTGTTGGTGGCTGTAAAAATAATGGGGTTGGCGCTGGTTCCAACAGCGTGCAATGAACCACTTGACGATACCTTGAGTCCTGCTCTTTGGCCAAATGCGATAGTTACGCCGGGCTCTATGCTTACATCGTCAGGGATGATCATGGTACAGTCAATAATATAGTCTACAGGTGCATTGGGCTCGTCTGCCAACACTGCGTTTGGATTTTCACTGAAATAGTCACACGCCAATTCAATGGGCGGCAATACTTCCTGTACAGGGTCTGTTGCATCATCGTCGCTACTACAAGAGACAAACAATAAGGGTACCGAAAAGAGTACCAGTAATAATAAATAATGTTGTTTTAAATAATTTTTCATTGTATAGGTATTTAAGGGTTAAAATTTCACGGTTTGCATATATGGGCAATAAGAGTTTTTTTTCCATTGTTCATTTAAAAACACCTTTAAACCGAATATATTTTTCAGGGTTTTAAAAGAGGAACAATAGGATAACTGTTCGCTTATTTGTTTGGGGAATTCTGCAAGGGAGCACACTATTGATTTGGTTCAAAAGGCGAAAGCCTTCTTTATCCTTTTATAGTGCCATCGATGGTTTCGGTTGTAAACCCATATTTTACATAAAGTAAATTTTGGGTACTTCTAAAACGTCATGACCGTTTTTACCGAAATAAAATTGTTGCTTGCGTGGTCTTAATTGCAGAACAAGTAAGCTCTTTTTTTTATTTCAGCGTCAAAGATGCGGTTTTAGCTTGTAAGAGGAAACGGTTTATGTATGGATGGTGTGACACACTGTGTCAGTCTGCATATAAATGTATACAGTACCGTTCTACATACCTACATATCTAAAAAAGAACACCCTCGTAGTTGTTTTAAAATAGAAAAAGATGAAAACGGTCAACCTATATCAGGGACGTACAGTTTTCTTACCACATCCGTTTATATAAAAAACGTCCGGGCTCATCCACTGAACCCGGAAGTTTTGATAAACCAAGCTGTTTGTATTGGTCTGATTGCTGCAAGCTGCTTAATTCTCCTTATCCAGATTCTTGGTCAGGGTAAATCCCACAAACAGGCCAATACCCGCCATTAAGAAAATTGTACCGGGGTAAGCAACTTCTTCTGCCACGCCCAGGCTATACTCGAGGATAGACGCCACAAAAATACCGATACCAATGCCCATCAGCAACAAGGCCAGATTCAGGATAAGTATTTTCCAGATGGGTGCTGTAGGTTGTTTTCCCCTCACAAAAATACTGGCATCCGCCCCTTTTTCGATTAGTGCGAGACGCTCTTTGTTGCGGGTGGAATAAAACAGATAAAAGATTCCAAAAACAGCGGCAATTAGCAAAGGCATTATAATAAATTCTGCTCCCATAATAGTTCGTTTTTAAATTGATTGATTTTAAATGCGTTCATGGGTTATGACGACACTTTTTTATTTTAGGTTACATGTAATATCAGTTATTTTATTTTTTAGAATTCTGTAACCTATTTTCATAAATTGTCGTCTTATATGCAAATGACCGGTAATCAGGAATCGACCATCATCAATCAAATCAAGGGCGGGGATACCCGTGCCTTTTCTGTATTGGTGGATCGTTATAAGGATTTGGTATTTACTTTGTCCCTGCGGATGCTGAAGAATCGCGAAGAGGCCGAGGAAGTTTCCCAGGATACTTTTGTAAAGGTCTATAAGGCCTTGTCAAAGTTTAAGGGCGATTCCAAACTTTCAACCTGGGTATATAGAGTAGCATACAATAGCTGTCTGGACAGGATTAAAAAGAACAAAAAGGGCCATCAAGAAATTGAGATTGACTCCTTTTCAGAATACCCGCTCAAAACACTCGACAATGCACTGGAGACGATGGAACTGGAGGAACAACAAACAACCATCAGGAACTGTTTGCAAAAATTGGCCGGCAAAGATGCCTTTTTGCTTACCTTGTATTATTTTGAGGAATTATCTTTGGCAGAAATATCTCAGGTTGTGAACTTAGCGCCCAACACGGTAAAAGTGAGTATTCACAGGGCCAGAAAAAAATTAGCGGGCATTCTGAGACAAAATTTGGAACCGGAAACCATACAACGTTATGAAAGAACAAGAAACTAAAGAGCTGGAACGGTTTGTAGCCGGGGCTATGTTTAAAACCAAACTGGAAACGCCTTCTCCACACTTTACCGAGCGGGTCATAAAAGCTGTAATGGCTGAGCAACAAGCCACTGCTATTGGTTACAGGCCTTTGATACCAACCTATATGTGGATTGGTATTGCCTTTTTTATAGTGTCCCTTACTACTTATTTATGGTTTTTGGCACAACCGGCTCCTTTCAACTGGCCTTCGCTCTCTTTTGGGTTTTTGGAAAACAACATCCTTTTCAAAAAACTTGCTGCTGTTTCGATTTCAAAGATTACGCTATATGCCGTTTTGTTTCTGGCAGTTATGATTTGTGTTCAGATTCCGGTGCTTAAGTATTATTTTAACAGACGGCAGACCACATAGAATCACCGGGACATTACTCCGGAGCCTGAGATTTCAAAAGTCTTTTAATTAAAATTCAATTTGTTGCTCAAGGTATCTATTTTTGAAGCCGCACGTTTTACCATCGAATCTATCTTTTTGATATTCCCTCTTTGCCTGTTTATGACTGAGTCCAAATCAGGAATTTTCTTGATACCGGTATCCACTAAAGAATCTAAATTTTCCAATCTGTTCATATTCTTGTCCACCAAAGAGTCCAAACGATCAGTTTGTTTGTTGAGTTCATCAAATTGAGACTCCATTTTTTGAGTCATCTCATTACAGGAACCAAAGAGCATAACCACAAACAGCAAGGGGAAATATTTTTTCATTTTATACAGATTTTTTTGGCCCGCAAATATACTACTGAATCAAATATGAATATTATTTTTTAACAATCATATAAGAATCTTTTAGAAGTTAGAAGTATGATATTAGAAATACGAAGTTTCAAAAATGTACATCCCTGAAAGAGGTGGTGGAGCCTAAATCCCATTAGAGTACGCACACAAGCATGGACAAAAGCACGTCAACTAAAGAAAGCATCCCCGGTCCTATCTGATTTTGTCACCATTTTGCAAAAAGGCAAAAATGCCGCCAAAAGGTTTTAGACTTTATCTCTTTCATCCCCCCGCTGCGCAGGGGGTTACAAACAGTTAACCCCTAACGGGGTTGGATTCGATAAGAAATTGATTTACAAAAAGGATTCTCAATAACCATTAACCATTACACAATTTACCATTAACTATTACTTCCAAAGCATTAAATGCGCTTTTCAGCGGAAATATTTTTGAAATTCTTAAAAAAATAGGCCCTCCATTTCTAACAAACAAACAAAAAAATACATATATTTTTGATTGTTTTATGTATAATGCTGTTTATCAGACTATTGGATGATGTAAAAAAATTGTATTATCCGCATTTCATATTAAATTATTTTTACATATCCCTAAATATTTAACACTTTAATCGATTGAATTATCAAGCTTGAGAGTACATTTGCGGCGTATAATAAATAACACATACACCCAAAATGAGAAACATTTTAATGATTCTAGTCGTAGTTGCAATTGCAATGACATCTTGTGACAATGACAAACAAGTATTGTCAAATTCGTTTGACAGTTTACAAAAAGAAAGCGACAGCCTTCTTCAAGCGCACACAGCTCTTAAAAACAGCCACAGCACAAACATGAGCGCCTACACAGCCACAACAGAAACTATGGCCGGTAAAACGTTTCAAGACTCTACATTGCTTGCAACCCTTGCAGCTCAAGAAGTAGTATTGAAAAACCACGATGCTCAAATTGCAAAAGTGGAACAATTGTTAAACGGACATCAAGAACTAAAAGCCAATTTCCCCAATTTAACACCTGAGGAAATGCAGGCTCAAATTGATGCAATGACTGCCGATCTTGAAGAGATCAAAACTACACAAATCACGTTAAGTGAGGCAAATGTAACTCTTGGTCAGGAATTAGCTCAAATCAATGAGGAGTTCAAAAAACAAGAACTTACCGCTGAAGTAAAGCAAGATGTAAAGCAACAAGCTAAGCAATAAGCTTTCGCGAAAAATCAAATCCAGGACCCGGCTTTTTAAGTCGGGTCTTTTTTTTATCCCCAATGGAAGACCTCTGAATTCAGTCATCCGTCACCTTTCACCGTCCGAAGGCTTTTCATCCCCAAAAACTTTTCATCCTCCGAAGCTTCAGCGAAGGAGGATACCGAAGAACACCCAACATCCAGCACCCAGCCCCCAGCACCCGTCATCGGTCTTAAAGCCTATTATTAACAACAACAAACAATAAACAATAAACTTTTCAACCCTAAACAGTTAACCCATATCAGGGAAGTTCATTTTATGCGTTTCTTTATAACCTACTCACCAATTCCACACACTCCACCGCTTCCTTCACATCGTGTACTCTAAGGATGGAAGCTCCTTTTAAAAGGGCAATGCTATTCAGGGCCGTGGTTCCGTTAAGAGCTTCTTGCGGGCTGGTGTTTAATGTTTTATAAATCATCGACTTTCTGGAAAGACCCGCTAAAACGGGAACCCCTAGATTTTTAAACAATTCCAACCTCTTGAGCAACTCAAAGTTTTGGTCAATCGTTTTGGCAAAACCAAATCCGGGGTCGGCGATGACATCATTGATTCCGGCTTGGCGGGCGGTGGCAATTCGCTCAGAAAAATACCGAAGCACCTCCAGTGTGACGTCCTCATAATCGGTCAGGTTCTTCATCGTTTGTGGCGTGCCGCGCATATGCATCATTACATAAGGAACCTGCAGTTTTGCCACCGTTGGAATCATTTGTTCATCGAGAAGTCCGGCAGAAATATCATTCACCAGAGCGGCTCCGACTTCCACACTTTGCAGTGCCACTTCGCTGCGAAAGCTATCCACAGAAATCAAGGCTTCGGGAAAGTTTTTTAAAATCAATTCAATTGCTGGAAGAACACGTTGCAATTCTTCACTTTCCGGAATATCAGTCGCTCCGGGACGCGAACTGTAACCTCCAACATCCAGAAAAGTGGCACCCTCACTGAGCATTTTTTCGGCTTGACCGAGAAGCGCCTTATCATCCTTGAGTTTTCCGCCATCGTAAAAAGAATCGGGCGTTACATTGAGAATCCCCATCACTTTGGGAGTGGATAAGTCGATAAGTGTTCCTTTGCAGTTGATAGTCATAAGTCAGTTTTCGCCTAAGCGAAAGTTTTATAATTAGCATACACTTTGCGACTTTGCGACTTTGCGAGAGTTAGATACTGATAGTCTCGCAAAGACGCGAAGGCGCAATTTAGAATCTCTTGTAAAAATAATTTAAAACAAAAATAAGGCTTTCTCTACTTTTTTTTAGAACTTCCCGGCTGAAAGTGTATTTTTGTAATTGAACCCTTTTAGAGCTGATTGAACAGTAAATATGGCAAAAACCGAACAACAATATGACGAAGTCGTCGCTACTTGCAGGACTTTGTTTATCAATAAAATGAAAGATTATGGCAGTGCGTGGCGCATTTTGCGACTGCCTTCCCTAACTGACCAGATTTTTATCAAAGCACAACGCATTCGCAGTTTGCAGCAAAATGACGTGCGCAAAGTCAATGAAGATGAAAGCAGTGAATTTATCGGGATCATCAACTACAGCGTGATGGCGTTGATCCAACTGGAAAAAGGTTTTGTGGAACAACCCGATTTGAATGTAGAAGAAGCCACCGCCCTCTATGACGAAAAAATCACCGAAACCAAAAACCTGATGCTCAATAAAAACCACGACTATGGCGAGGCCTGGAGGGATATGCGTGTGAGTTCACTAACCGATTTGATTATCCAAAAACTCTTACGCGTCAAGCAAATAGAAGACAATCAAGGCAAAACCTTAGTGAGTGAAGGCATTGATGCCAATTATCAGGATATGATTAATTATGCGGTTTTTGCTTTGATTTTGCTAAACGACTCGATATAAAAATAAACCACTAAGGCACAAAGGACACAAAGGCTCACTAAGAAAAGAATACAGAATTAAAATTTTAGGGTTTCTTGAGCCCTTAGTGTCTGAGTGGTAATTTATAATTACTTTTTTTTAATATTTGGATTAAACTTAGATAAAAAACATGAAAGCACTCGTTACTATATCAAGAATCCTCGTAGGCGGATTGTTCATCTTCTCCGGACTTATAAAACTGAATGACCCTATGGGATTTTCGTTTAAGCTGGAAGATTATTTTGCGCCTGATGTGTTGAACCTCGAATTCCTGGTGCCTTATGCGATGGCGATTGCTATTTTTGTGGTGATTTTTGAAGTGCTGCTGGGTGTAATGCTTCTCATTGGGGCTGCACGCAAATTTACCGTTTGGAGTTTGTTACTGATGATTATATTCTTCACCTTCCTCACCTTCTACTCGGCTTATTTCAATAAAGTAACCGATTGTGGCTGTTTTGGAGATGCCATTCCGTTAACCCCCTGGGAATCGTTTACCAAAGATATCATCCTGCTGGTGTTCATTCTCATTCTCTTTTTTGGAAAGAAATACATCACACCGCTTTTCGCGAAAGCGTCTTTAAAATACATTTTGCTGGCTACCATCCTGTTTTGTGTGTTTATTACCTATCAGGTAATGAATCACCTGCCTTATATCGATTTCAGGGCTTATAACATTGGAAGCAATATTCAGGAATCCATGTCCATCCCGCCGGATGCGCCCCGGGCCATTTATGATTACAGCTGGAAATTTGATGTGAATGGCGAAGAAAAAATTGTAGTCACCCAAGGTGATTATCCCGCTGTGGATGGCGAACTTATGGGTGTGGATACAAAACTGGTTCAGGAAGGATATGCCCCTCCCATAACCGATTTTACCATTGAAACCGATGATGAAATCCTCACTGACGAAATACTCGCCATCGAAAACCTCATTATGGTCGTGGTCTATAATGTAGAACGCAGCAATTCCAAGGGTTTTGAAAACATCAAAAAAATAACCAATGAGGCTATTGAAAAAGGATATACTGTCATTGGGCTTTCAGCTTCATTAAAAAACACGATTGAAGACTTAAAAGCCACGCACAATTTAAATTTCGATTTCTATTTCTGTGACCAAACCGTGCTAAAAACCATTGTTCGTAGCAATCCGGGTATTCTGGAGCTCAACGCCGGTACTATCAAACAAAAACTGCACTGGAAGGATGCCTTAAAACTGGAGTTGCAAACCATTGAACCCAAACCCATTGTCTTTGATGAGCGCTTAAAATTCCAATTGGACAGCATCAAGGAACTCGATCAACGATACCGTTCCTTAATGGGACTGGGACCTGATGAATTAAAGACCAAAGCGGAAGAAATGGGTCTTGCAGAAGAAGAATACAGCGGTAATTTATGGGGAAAACAATCAGCTGTTGATAAAACCAATTTGGCGTTTATTGAAAACATTTTCAACAAACACGGTTACCCCGGAAAGTCGATGGTGGGTGAACCCACAAACACTACTGCCTGGTATGTATTGCAGCATTCTGAAAAAATACCGCAGTACTTCCATTTGATCAAAAAAGCAGGTGACGACGGCGAACTCCCCTACCGCTTTGTTGCCATGATGGAGGACCGTTTACTCATGCAGGAGGGTAAACCACAAATTTACGGCACACAGGGAAAAACCTATGACGATGCCCGCGGTTCCTTTATCTGGCCCATTGAAAACCCTGAAAGCGTTAACGAGCGCCGAATGGAAGCCGGTTTTACAAGCACCATTGAAGAATATGCTAAAAACCTTTTTGGCGAAGACTTTGAATACAAAGCACTCACAATGGAAGATGTAATTGTGGACTAAATGATACGCTACACACTTCAAAAAGCCGCGTATGCCCTGCTCACCCTTTTTGGAGTGGTTACCGTGATTTTCTTTTTGTTTACCATCCTCCCCGGTGACCCCGCGCGGATGATGCTTGGGCAAAATGAAAGCCCTGAGCAAATTGAAATCGTCAAAAAAAAATATGGGTTTGACAAACCTTTACACACCCAATACCTGTATTACTTAAACGATTTATCACCACTCTCATTCCACAGCAATACTGAAACCGACTACACCTTTCTTTCGGAAGGAAAATACAGCGCCACTACCCTATTTACGATAGGCAATACAACCGCAGTCATCAAAGTGCCTTATTTCAGGGAATCCTTTCAAAAAAGCGGAAAAAAAGTCACTGACGTGATTGGCGAAACTTTGCCAAATACAGCTATACTGGCAGTATCGGCCATTACAATTGCGCTTATTATTGGTATTTTTTTCGGAATTATTTCTGCATTGGTCAAAGACAGTTGGATGGACAAAGCCATTCAAATATTCAGCACATTGGGAATGAGTGTACCTTCCTTTTTCAGTGCGATCCTCTTTGCCTGGTTTTTTGGGTATGTGCTGCATCAATACACCCACCTGAATATGACAGGAAGCTTGTATGAAGTGGACGATTTTGGTGAAGGAAAATACATCCAATGGAAAAACCTCATCCTTCCCGCTATTGTTCTGGGAATTAGACCTCTGGCCGTTGTGATTCAGCTGATGCGCAACTCCCTGCTGGAAGTCCTCAATCAGGATTACATTCGCACGGCGAGAGCAAAAGGATTAAGTACTTACCAAATCATCAGAAAACATGCGTTGAAGAACTCATTAAACCCGGTGGTTACTGCCATTTCGGGTTGGTTTGCCTCGATGCTTGCCGGAGCAGTGTTTGTGGAATACATCTTTGGCTGGAACGGTCTGGGTAAAGAAATTGTCGATGCCCTCAACACCCTCGATTTGCCCATCATTATGGGAGCTGTGATTGTGATTGCGACCATGTTTATACTGATAAATATTTTGGTGGACGTTATTTATGGGGTGTTGGATCCAAAGATAAGGGGGTAATTTTTTTAAGTAATTACGATTATTATTTCAAATGCCAAATTTTGAAATGTCAAATGTCAAATTTGAAAAATACTACACATAATACTCTATATTTCAACAGATTATTAGTCCGCAGAATACGCAGATTTGCTCTTTAAGTTGTATTGTCCCAGCATCCAGCACCCAGCACCCAGCATCTAGCACTAGACATCCAGCACCCGTCATCCAGCACCCAACATCATAACCTCACATCATAAACAAACTCCTTGACTTCAACTAATTTAAAAAAACGACCTACTACCAAGGGATTAAGAACATAATTATATTCATCCGGGATAACTACCGACGGTATTTTAAAACCCGGCACGCCTTTTTGTAGTATTTCGGTTCCAAAATTTTTGGTAGTATATGAAGCAGGTATCGATTGCCAGTCTTCAGGAAGGTTTTTTAACAAAGGTGTTTCTAACTGTTTTTCGTCAATTTTAAAGGTGGCGATACTCAACTGCTTCGGGATGTGTTGAATTGTTACATTCACCAAATATTCCAACACTGCCAGTGCCCTGCTCTCTGAAGTATAAATACAAGGAGTCCCGATATGATTCCACCTTCCGCCATACAACTTGGCACCCACGCCCTCTAAATCCTGAATAAACTGTGTCTTTCCAATTCTGTAAACCAACATACCCTAAGAATAAACACCATAAGCAATCCTGCCTATAAGGTTTTTGATTTCCTCACGACCATACTGATTGTTGACAATAGAAAAAGGCACCTCACCACCCAAACCCTGATTGGGAACAAACATCCACTCGTTAAAACGGGTTTTATCTTCAAAAACTTCATAGCCAAACGCATACAAATCTGCAATAGAGACAATGCGCTCACTCACTTGATTATTAAATTTTTGATCGCCCTTTTTATTAATCAAAGTAGCACGGGTGACTAACAATGCATCTGCCAGGGAAGCATAGTCCAAAGAAGTAGCCTCTTTAAAACTTTCTAAGTAGCGTTTTGAAATACCACGTTTGATAATTTGCATCTTCTCAAACGAAGTCAACACATTCAAGGGTGTGGGGGTATTTGCCACATAATAGACGGTGGGCTCGTTTGCAGCAAAGCCTGTTTTTTTTGAAGACTTATAAGGTTTTGGAGCCTTTTTTTTCATAACACACAAATTAATAGTATAGTATTATACTTTTATACATACAAATTTATACTTTTATATTGGGTTTTACAATTATTTTTTATAATTTTCTTAATGTATCTTTGCATTAAAATAGGAACTAGGTATTATGAGAAAAAATATAATAGCAGCAAACTGGAAAATGTTTAAAAACCTGGCAGAGGCCAATGACTTTTTCACTTTTTTAATTGAAAAACTACCCAATACAAAAGCAGAAATACTCATTGCACCCTCCTTCACCAGTCTTTGGCATGCGTTTGAAACAACCCGTGAGCATAAGCTGCAAATTGTCGCACAAAATATGCATCAGGAAGAAGAGGGAGCATTCACAGGTGAAATATCAGCATCCATGCTCAAAAGCATCGGAATTCAACGTGTCATTTTAGGGCATAGTGAACGCCGCGAATACTTTGGTGAAACAGATGCCTTGCTCAAGGCGAAAGTAAAAACTGCTCTGAATAACGAAATGAAAATCATATTCTGCATTGGTGAAAAACTGGAGCAACGCAAAGCCAATACCCATTTTGATTTGGTTAAAAAACAATTGCAAAACGCTTTGTTTGAGTTAAAGAAAAGCGACTGGCAACACATTGTTCTTGCTTATGAACCCGTTTGGGCGATTGGTACCGGTGAAACCGCCAGCCCCGAGCAAGCTCAGGAAATGCACCAATTCATCAGAAAAACAATTGCAGAAACCTATGATGCAGAAACAGCAAATGGGGTTTCCATTCTGTATGGCGGAAGCGTAAAACCCAACAATGCCCAAGCCCTCTTCTCACAACCCGATATTGATGGCGGACTCGTGGGCGGCGCCTCTCTGGAAGTAGATTCTTTTATCGACATCATTAAAGCTGTTTAATGGAACTCATTTACCTCGAATTTGACTTTAAAGTCTCCCCCACAGAAGTCGGTCGTGACATCCTTATTGCTGAACTGGGATACGCCGGCTTTGAAAGCTTTGTGGAAACCGATGAAGGTGTGACCGCCTACATTCAAAAAAAAGACTGGAATGAAAAGCTGCTTGACGAAGTTGAAATACTTTCCAATCCTGAGTTTCAAATTTCGTTTACACGAAAAGAAATCGAGCAAGTCAACTGGAATGAAGAATGGGAAAAGAACTTTGAACCCATACTCGTTGACAATCGCTGCTCTGTGAGAGCGCCTTTTCACCCAAAACCGGAAGTAGAATATGACATCGTTATCGAACCCAAAATGTCTTTCGGGACAGGACATCACGAGACCACACATATGATGATTCAGCACATCCTCAAGAATGAATGGACCGGTAAAAAAGTACTCGATATGGGATGTGGAACGGCAGTTTTGGCAATTCTCGCCGAAATGAAAGGCGCCAAACCCATTGATGCCATTGATATTGACAACTGGTGTTACCTGAATTCCATTGAAAATACCGAGCGCAATCACTGCAAGCACATTACCGTTTATGAAGGGGATGCTTCTTTACTTACCGGAAAAAACTATGACAGCATCATTGCCAATATCAACCGAAACATTTTGCTCAACGATATGGCAACCTATGCCGCCTGCCTGAGCCCCGGCGGCGAACTCTACCTCAGCGGATTTTACTCAGAAGATCTGGAAATCATCACAGCCGAATGCAATAAAAACAAATTACAATTCGTTGATAATCTGAAACGTAATAACTGGGTAGCCGCAAAATTTATTAAATTTGACACGAGCGCAGCGAACTGTGCGTAGCAAATCATGAAACCTGAAACAACTTGAAACTTGAAACCTGAAACCCAAACAGTGAGCACTAAAGAAAAAATACAGGAAGAAGTTGATATTCTTACAGACGAGCAAAAGAACAATGAGATTGTTTTGTTCAATGACGACGTCAACACCTTTGACCATGTGATTGAAACCCTGGTCTATGCCTGTGAGCACACCCCCATTCAAGCTGAGCAATGCGCCTGGATTGTGCACTACAAAGGCAAATGTACTGTAAAAACAGGTTCTTATGAAGAACTCGAACCCCGTTGCAGCCTCCTGCTGGACGCCGGTTTAAGTGCTGAAATAGTTTAATTTCTCTTTGCCCGAAGTAAAATAAAAAGTATATTTGCACCCTCAAAACGGCCTCGTGGCGCAACTGAATAGCGCATCTGATTACGGCTCAGAAGGTTACAGGTTTGAATCCTGTCGAGGTCAC
>JBBDIQ010000014.1:0-153922 GCA_040880345.1 Flavobacteriaceae bacterium | reverse complement strand
TAGCGCATCTGATTACGGCTCAGAAGGTTACAGGTTTGAATCCTGTCGAGGTCACTAATTATAATTACAAAAAGTGCCAAAACCACGTTAACCATAGGAATAACGTGGTTTTTCAACACTTTAGACGTTCATTAAATTTGGTTTGTTTTAGTTCAATTCGTCAGGTATACGTCAGTTATTTTTTAAACTGTCAGTTAACTGACAGATTCAACTTTTTAACTAACCATCGGGTACTGTGGATTTTGACTTTCGTCGAACAATGTTTAACCATTTAAGACGATTAATTATGCGTACCAAAAACACCTTCTCAATTTCGTTTTGGGCTGATTTAAAAAACACCAAAAACGACAAAGCTCTCGTTTATGCAAGAGTAACTGTTAATTCCAAAAGAGTAAACATTAGTCTCAAAAGAAAAGTTTACATCAATGAATGGGATCCCAAAAAAAATAAAGCCAAAGGAACATCACCACACGCAAGACAAACAAATCTTTATCTTGACCAGGTACACGCTCAGTTGTTCCAGATTTTCCAGGACTTTAAATTCAAAGGAGAATTCATCACTGCTCAATTAGTCAAAGCAGCCTATAACGGTGAATCCGATTCAGACAAAACGCTTCAAAACATCTTTAGCTACCACGAGAAAAAAATTGAAAACACGCTTGCTGTAGGTACAGTTAGAAACTTCGAAGTATCCACCGGGTACGTTCTCAGGTACCTGAACGATGTGCTAAAAACATCAGACATCTACCTCAAGCAGCTCGACTATAAGTTCATAAGCGACTTTGAAACCTATTTGCACAATTACTACCCTAAAGGCCATCCCAAAGCGATGAGCCACAATACGGTAATGAAGCACATACAAAGGTTAAGAAAAATCATTACCCTCGCCTATCACATTGAATGGATAGATAGAGACCCGTTCGTAAGATGGAAACCAACCTTTGAAAAAAGAGAACGACAATTCCTCTCTGAAAACGAACTTACAAACATTGAAACCTATCACTTCCCCATTGAGAGGCTCGACAGGGTCCGCGACCTTTTTGTTTTCAGTTGTTATACCGGCATCAGCTATGCAGACATCATGCTGTTAACTCCGGACAACATCGCTAAGGACATCGACGGTCACAATTGGATTTACACAAAAAGACAAAAAACAAAAACACCGGTGAAGATTCCCATCCTGGATAAAGCCGAAGAAATTATCCTTAAGTACAGTGATCACCCTATCACTCAAGTAAGCGGCACTTTACTTCCAGTGATAACAAACGAGAAATTAAACCTTTATTTAAAAGAAGTCGCAGATGCCTGTGGCATTTCAAAAAACCTGACCTTTCACATGGCGCGACATACATTTGCAACTACAGTTACGCTCACAAACGGAGTGCCCATAGAAACCGTTTCAAAACTTCTCGGTCATACTAAAATCGCAACGACTCAAATTTATGCAAGGGTGATTGACAGGAAGATATCTGCAGATATGGAAAGTTTGAGAAAAATATTAAGTTCCAAAAAGATGGAGATTAAAAAGGTGAATTCAAAGTGACTTTTAGTCAAATTAGGTTATAATACTGTGAGGAGGATTTAAGACTGTATTGAAATATCAATTTGGTTAATTACCGGAGTATATAGATCAATATCGTTATTTGGAGAATCAATAGATATTATTAGACTATACCTTATGTGATTATTGTAGCGGAGTAATTTTTTTCTAGTTCGCCACCAACCATTAACTGGGTAAATTGCTATTACGCTCCTGGTTGCAAGGTCTGCTGCATTACCTTTCCAAATATCTTTATGTGTGGAACCTTTATCGCGAACCTGACTACCAATAATCCAACTTTCTCCAGAATAAGACCCATTGTCATCTTCCATTCTGGCTTCCCTATTTACCCTTTCACGAAAGTGTTCGTGCGATTCGCCTGAGTCAATCATCTTAAATCTAAGTCCGTGAGACTGGTAATAGTAAGATTTGCTATACTGCTTATTCCCCGGGTTTGGTTCAATGAAATAGCATAATGTAGCTGTTAAAGTTACTTCGCTATCAAAAAGTGAGGTTAATACATCCACTGGCCAAGGTAATTCGTGCAAGTGCATATCGTTAGTCTTGACCGTACTCCCGTCAAGCCTGTAGGGTGATAAAGATTCTTGGGCTATAAGTGTCAAAGAGTTGTTGGCACTTCTTACGGCCTTTTGAAAATCGGGGGCTCCATATCCGTATATTCTTAGCAAACTCCTCAATTCTGGTTTGGACAATTCATTTATATTCCGACTTCCTAGCATTTCGGAAGTCCAGTTAGCAGAGTGAACTAAAAGTCCCTTAATGGTTTCAGGCCATAATGTTGGATATTGAGAGGTTAGTAATGCCGCATATCTTGAGGCCATTCCAGTTGCGCCACTTGTATCGCCAAAACTGTATAACGGTTCTGTCCTAAAGTTTTTTCCAACCGATAGCAAGCGGAGTGAATCAGGGTCGATAAGGCCATTATTATGAATACCATAATTACCACCTTCCATTACCAATTCTGGTTTAATTGCCCAACCATTGTCCCAGGAGAGTGAAGTACTATTACTTGGAGACATACCTCCTGCATTAACTAATGGGATTGCGCCTCTAAATATATTTTGGTCGATTATTGTCTTTTGCGTATATGCTCCAATTGTGAGCGCATTAAATGCCTGTCCAGGATCGTGTATGGACTCTTTAAAATTCTTTATTGGATATTCTGAAGCATCGTTGATTTCCGTGTTTCCACCTGAAACACAGAAAAGCGACTTATCATTAGATATACCTTCCTCTCCAAATGCAATCTTATCTACGGCACTTGACCAAGAGGATGGTTTGCCTCTGTCTCGGCCATCTTTGGCTGTTATGGCCATAGTAAATACACGCTTATTAGAAGAATTCAGTATCGTTGCTCTAGCAATGGCTTCTTCTGTAACTGCACCGTATAATTCAGGTTGATGTGGGTTATTGGGATGTATTAGTTTTATGGATTCGAGACGATGGAAAATTTCAATATTTGAATTGTCTTGCAGAATATCGGTAAGGTCACCGTAGAGGACTGACCCGGCCATTGGAGTACCGTGACCGTGTCTGTGTGTGTCTGCTGTACCCCATTCCGGCTTTATAGAATCCATATTTCCTTCAGGAAGAAAATCTTCTAAAAGTGGATGACCTCTATTCACACCGGTATCTAAAATACATACGATTACGGAATCATCTGTGGTTCTGTTTATTGTACGATTCTTAAGGTCTTGTACCCAATCATTCGCATCATCACTTTCAAGACCCGTAAAAAAATCGGCAACTTCTTTTGGTTTTCTTAACTCCGCAAGCTTATCTGAATATAGTATTGTCGTCGATAGGGTTCTAGCCGTAGTCCGTACCATACGGACAATATGTTCAGGAAACAGCAATCTGCGCTCAGCAACTTCAATCAGGTGGTCTAGGAATGTATTTATAATTCCTTCGTCCTCACGAACATCATTTTGAGTGTCATCTCTTCTTAGCCAAATTTCCCACCATAATTCCTCATCTTGATCTGGGAATTCAATTTCATTTTCTTGCCAAAAACTGGCTAAGGTAGCTTGCTGTATTACCGCGATATTGTTTAATAGTTTTGTGTTTCTAGGATTTCCTAATTCACTATCTTTTTCTGGATTCAAATAATCTTCAATTTTATTCAGAAATTTTGAAATCCCATCGGTGTTCAAATAAACACAGGCTCTATAACATTCGTGTTCCTGACCATCTATTATAACCTTTTCTAATTTTGAGGAAACAAATCGATGGTCACCACTTCTCCCATCTTCAAAACTATCAAATGCTAATAGACAATCCTTCTCCGAAATAAACTCTATATAAACAAAATCAGTATCGGAATGTTGTCTAAATGACCTAACAGCCATACCTAATTGAGTCATTAGGGTATTACCGTGTAAGTGTCTATCTCTATTAATTGGATTTACACGGTCTCGACTTGTATTCGGACTCGTATATTGCTCGGTAGATACATACCCAGAAAGAATTATGTGATGTAAATTTCTTGGCATTTATCTATTAAAATGGAGTCTTTTTGTTTTTTATAAATTTGAGGAGAGTGGTAACAGAAACTTTATCTGAATTAAGTACTATCATTTCTTTAATGGCATCTTTGCAGGCATTTGAAACATCTGCAAAACTAAGACCTACTGCTTCTTTTGCGATTGTATTTACAGATGTCCCTTTAGTAAGGGAGTACCCTTTGAGTTGAACAGCAATTAATTGGGCTATTTCTTTATCACTTGGAAGGGGATATAGTATTATATCGTCGAATCTTCTGAACAATGCTTTGTCGAGCGATTCAGGAATATTGGTTGCAGCAATTAATAAGCTATTTGATTGGTCTTTCTCAATGTTCATCAAGAAACTGTTTAGAACTCTCTTTATTTCTCCTACATCATTTCCATAACTTCTATTGGAGCCTATGGAATCAAATTCATCGAATAAATAGACAGCTCTATGTTGGTACATGGAGTCAAATATTAGTTTGAGCTTTGCGATCGATTCTCCCATATATCTAGAAATCAATCCGTCCAAGCGGATTATAAATAAAGGAATTTCTAAATCTCCGGCAATTGCCTTGGCTGTCATGGTTTTTCCACACCCTGGAGGTCCAACAAGCATTAACTTTCTTCGAGGCTCTAAATTATGTTGTAAAAGTTGGTCAAATTTCTGTTGCTCAGAAAGAATACGCTTGATTGCTTCCGAAACTTGCTCGGTCAAAACCATATCTTTGGTCTTGATATGAGGGCGATATACTTCCAGTAAATCTTTTAACTCCCTTTGGGCTTCGTTAACTGGAAGAATTCTTGTTTTGGAAACTGAATCTACATTTCGTTTGGACTTGATTTTTTCAATAAGTTCCTTTAATTCTTCAGCAAGTTTGGTATTTCCTTTTTTGGCTTCAGCAGCCGCAATCTGCATTGCCGTGGTGTAAAAACGGTTTTCGTCTTCGTCACCATAGCTCTGTAATAAGGCTTTTATTTTTTCAGCTGTTGCCAATTTGTTTTTAACAAATGTAGTGAATTCAAAAAATAATTAGATATTAAAATGTAAAATATTAGCAAAAGCCACTTAGATAGTAAAATTGAAAATCTCAAATGTTTTGGAATCTAATTACTGCCACTAATTAATTTAAGTGGTAAATATTTGAAAGTAGTATATTGCTATATATTTTTTTAATCACCTACTTATTGGCGGATTTACGTTATTATTGCTGTCATAGTTTATTTATATTTAAATTTGGGTTCAGTATACTATTATAACTGCCAAAAAATTTAAATAAAAAATTAAAGTTCTATTGATTTTAATAAATAGGGCTATTGACAATATTCTTGATATTCTAAAAAAAAAGGTCTTGTTGAAATAGTTGGAAGTGCTAAAGGTGGCCAGTGGAAAATTAATTATATACTTCCTTAACGTGGGTAGAAAGATGGATAGAAAATTGAAAAATAAAATAAAGGTTTTTTTTGAAAATATAAATAGGAAAGGTGAATCCCTTCTCGATATTTTTTTTGAAAATAAAGCATTTAAATACCTCTCTGTATATGTAGTAGGGATGTTAATGTTCTATATAGCTTCATCTTCTATCAACAGAATAATTTCTAAATATTTTGTAATTGAAGAAAAGTTAGTGTTACAAATTCCCAAATTTCTTTTGCTGTCTTTATTCTCTCTAACTGCAATTTATATTTTATATAAGTTAGCTCTTAAAAGATACCAGCTTTCACTCTTTATGATTCATTCATTAATAGTGTCAGGCATAATTTATATGATGTTGAAATGGATAATAAATAAAGACGGATGGGGCTTCATATCATTTTCACATAAACTGCTATTTGTCGACTTTTTAGGAATATTGTTATTGCTTTCAATTATACTAATTGTTAAGAATTTATTGATTAAAAAAGAGACTATAATAAAACAGAACCCATTTGTGTCAGATGACCCTATTTTATTAAAAAAAGATGATAAGTTAAATTATCATAAAAGGGCATCAAACATTGTTGAGTATTTAGAAAGGTCAAATTTTAAAAGCTCATTTACAATAGGTATTGTTGGTCCTTGGGGTAATGGTAAATCAAGCTTGATTAGTTTAATCGAGGAGAAATTAGATGAAAAATCCTTTAATAACACTATACATTTAAAATTTCTACCATATCTAAATCATAATGAAACTGATATTATTTCTGAATTTTTCAAACAGTTAAGCACTGAAATAAATAAGTATAGTGGAAGGTTATCAAATCAATTTTTAAGCTATTCCGACAAGCTCTTAAAATTATATAAGAATAAAAGCATAACAGAATTCTTTAAGCCTAATTCTAGTATTTTTTCTGACTCATCCTCTTATGATTCCTATAAAAAGATTAATGACACTTTAAATTCATTAGACAAGAAGTTTATAGTTTTTGTAGATGACCTTGATAGACTCTCAAATAATGAAGTCTTACAGGTTTTAAAGCTGGTTAGAAATACCGCCAATTTTAAAAACTTTATTTTTTTAATTGCTTTAGATAAAGATTATGTATTGGAATCTTTAATAGTAAAAAATGATATTGCAGATCATACTTTTGTGGATAAGTTTTTTCAATTAGAAGTTTATTTGCCTGAAATTGATAAATCTCAGCTTAAAACAGATTTCATTGATTTGTTAAAGCAGACAGATTTATCTTTTGAACCAGATTTCATTAGAAAAATAGAAGCGTGTATTTACAGGGAAGATAATTTATTTGATGACTATATTTCTAATTATAGGGGCGTAAAGCGCTTAGTGAATCAGTTGGTATTTGATTTTAAGTCACTACCTGATGATCTCGACACAAACGACCTTTTAAATTTCACTTATTTAAAAATGACGTTTCCATATGCAATAAAGTTTTTAAATAATAATTGGGCCAAAATAATTCCATATAACCCAGAAACACATCTATGTGAATTAGTAGAAACTCAAAATGATTCAGATAATGGGAATCTTTTTAAATCGATGAGAAGATCCAGAGTTTTTTATTTAAATCAAAAGTTAAATATAGACTTTAGTAAGTATGAAATCTCTAAAGACATTGATAAGGAAACAAAGATTAACGAATCTAATAATTTAACTAAACAGCAAAACATTTTACTTGTTAAGACATTAATTGTACTTTTTGGTAGAGAAAACATTGCAGATAGCCATACCTCAATAAAGTTTGAAAATAATCTTCGAAAACTACTTCAGCAGAAAATACAGGAAAAAGATTTAAGTGAAATAAAATTTAAAAGCATATTTGAACTTAATAATGATTTTGAAAATTTAAAAAAACTATTGAATGATGGTCATATAAATAACATTTTAAATAGACTTGCATACTTTAATACAGAAAATAAAGATGAAGCTGTAAAGGCAATAGTAATATTATTATATATTTTCAACGAGGCTGAAACTTATAGTAGTCATACAGCTATTGTTTGGAATATATTATCTGATTTTATTAATCGCCAATTAAATCTTAAAAAAGGAAATGAAAAGCTTTGGACGGTTAAAGATAAGGCAGGTATTTGGAAAGATATAATTCAAAAATTCATTGATAAGGATACATTTAAAATTGAAAGAAAAATTAAATTTTTAGCGCTCATAAGTGAATCTAGAATTAAAATTAGATTTTCTGATTGGGGTACTACTGAAGACAATCTTAAAGAAATTTCACTTTCGCTCTACAAAAAGCTATTAGAAAACAAACAAGATAATTTATGGGGTATTTATGATTATTCTTTTTATCATGCCTATCATGATGTTGGGAAGTTCCATACTACTGATGTGATTAATCCAATTACGATAGGTTTTTGGTCCAATAATGATATTACATTATTGTGTGCCCAAATGATTGAGAATGAGGCTTGGACTACCAAAATACTCAAAACATCAGATCATGCAACACAATTGTTTGGCTCAAAGCAAAAATTCAAGAATTTTCTCAAAGATAATTTGCCAAATCCTATCACACCGGAACTAAAAGAATATATAGATTTTATTAATCTCGAGAGTCTTACAAATTTTAATTCATATATACTTTATAACTTCATAGAATTTGATTTAGTTAATCAAAAATTAAATAAAATTATTGAAGCTAATAAAATTAAAGAAGATGAATATGATAATGTTTCTGAGATAGTGATAGAAGCTGAGTCAGAATATTTAGGAAACTTATCTCAAACAAATTTGCATAATATTGATACTTTCATAAATTCCAGAAACTTTGTTTATGACAACAGACATTACGTGTTTATCAATTTAAAAACTTCACGATTAAATCAATCTATTTCAAATTTATTTCTACATTATCAAAATTTGCTTAAGGTTAAAGGAATAGATTCTGAAATCTTAAATGATAATAGAGAATTAATTACTCAAGATGGTAGGATTAAAATTATTTCAGTACAACCTCAGTTATAAAAAAAAAATATTCAGTAGTGAAAAATATTAATCAAGAAGGTGAAATTAAAAATGTGATTAAAAGTTTATTACATTTACAAGCCCAAATAAACCTCATTATCACAACTTTGAACTCAACTTTTGATAGTGAAAAAATACTAAAGCAAATTGATTTTGAAACCTATCCAAATAAAATATCTTATCAGACTTCTGTAAATACTCTTTTGTCAAATTATTCAATCATTATGTTCACTTCTTTTTTGGAGGAGTATAATAAAAAATTTACATCCTCTTTTGTGGGAAATATGTATGATGAAAGAATAACAAGACTAAAGCAAAAAAACAAACCTGGTATTAGGCGTATTAATAAGTGGAAAGATATTTTCAAGTTTAGAAATCATTTGGTCGCTCACGGCTTGAGAATTAATAATAGATCTTTATTTTCTTACAGTGATAAAGAATTGAATTTTAAAATACCCGACACTAATTCAGAAAAAAATTTATTTAATGGAATTATTTATTTGATTTGCTTAAATATTAGGGATGAATTTATTGATGTTGTAAAAGAGATTGACCCTCAAGTGTCTCCTTTTGATAAATTTTTTATTATTAGTGAGGTAGTTGATTGTGAAAGAGAGCTTATGGATATATTCGATAAAATTCGATAGGTATTCAGTAAATGTATATTAGTGTTATAAACGAAGACTAACTATTTGTCTTCCAATTCCTTCATTTCTCTCCCATAAGTATCATCGATGAATTGATCTAAATATGCTTCTGGGTGATAAATTACGGCTGTATAATATACCTCATTTGTTTGATTTGGTCTAATTTCATAGTTTTTTAAAGTATAACCCCCATTGTTATGAATTCTATACCAGTTATAAAATTTCCTGTTTCTAGATTCTTCTCGTTTATCTTGTGTATCACATATATAGCCAACTATTCGTTCTTTGTTTTGAGATAGGAAATGTTCAATTATAGCACATATGGTTTTACCAACCTTAATATCTTTTTTGGGATTTTCATTATCAAGGCATATTACATCTACCTGTGAAATGTCTGTTATTCCTTCAATTTTGTAGACGTGTGGATTGAAAGAAACATTATATGTATATCCATTATCGGTTGTAAAAAAAAATAGAGGGCGATTTTCGCCCTCTAGTATATTAAACTCATACATAAATTAACTGGTGGTCTTTAATTCCCCTTTATTAAACTTACGTTTTATTTCTTCTTTTCTTTCTGCTTTATCTTTCAATAATCTATTGAAAAACTTAGCAGCTTCTTTGGGTGCTTTTATTACTACTGTATTTTTCATGTTGACTTGATTTAGATTAATATTGAAATAATGTTATAGAATGAGTATTTAAACTGTATTCTATTGTAAATGTTTGTTTTATAATAATACAAATGTATATAAATTTTCTGTAAGTTTTTATTAAGAACTTGTTATATTACAAAAATTAAGCCTTTTTTATGAGAAGTTGTATATAGTTAACAGTTTATTCCCCAGAAAAAAACAAAATAATTGAAGTAAGAAGCTTCGATTCAGGAGCTGATCTTGACAAATATTTAAACTGCAAAAACATTGATATTTAATTTTTATCCTTTTTTCATTTTTTCATTCTCCAATTCTTTAATAAACTTATCAATATTAATTTCTATTCCAAATAAATCAATTGTCTTTAAATTTAAAGCTTTGGCAAGTAGAATCATTTTTTCTAATGTGGGATTAGCTTCTCCTCTTTCAACAGTACCAATTAAATATTTTGTTAAGCCAAAATTTTTATCTGCGAGTTCTTGTTGAGAAATGTGTTCATTTTTATAATCTGAACTTGGTGTTTTCTTCCTAAGTTTTAGAATTTGTTTTCCTATTTTTTCTTTTTCAGTCACTTAATTTTAATTAGCTTTTGCTAAAATTCCCACTTATTTATAAAAATAATGGTATGATATATCATACCGTATTAATATTTTTATTATGTTTGTTTCAGGATTACATAATAAATGTAATTTTGCGTTTACTTCTTTAATAAAATATTAGAAGCATTCGCTTTGAGTCTCGCGTCAGAAAACTGGTAATTTTTAAGCAACGAGACGATAAGCAAGGATGCTCACGACCCGGGCGTGAGTTCTCTTATCGTTGCACGGTATACCAGTACCTCTGATGCGTTAAGTTGAGTTTCACGCCTTTTTTCATGCCCACGCTTTGTGCTACGTAGCTTAAGCGAAGTGGTATGGCGGGTACCTCGTGATAAAATCTATAACCTCACGATCCCAAGGCATCTAATGCAAACAAGGCCAGGTTTGCAACAACTCAACCCAAGATTCATTTTGTTTAAACATCCAATGTCGTACCGTACCTGTTGCGGTACCGCTTAATCAATTGTTCAACCAATAATGAATTGCCTATGATAAACAACCTCTAAGCTTGTGTGAATTAGCTAAAGCACTCCCATAAAGGCTCTCCCCATCACCTCTAATCAGGTCGGCAAAGCCACGGCCCTTTGATAATCATATTAGCCATGAGTCAAAGGGCCCACCGGGGTGCAACAATCCCCGTGTAGGCGGGGATCTCATAATCGCATTGCAAAAACGTCAAACAAAAGAACGTCATTGCGAGCGCAGCGAAGCAATCTCGTCAACACAAGCAATATCAATAAAAAAAGACCTCCTCCAACTTTCGACAACCAGAGAAGGCCTTAGACTATTTATTAACCCCTTTCCCACCCCGCACTTGTTGCGGGGCCGCGGGAAGGATAATCCTAACCAAAAATATGAAAAATAAATACCAACCCAACCAAATAAAGCAGCTATTTATAGCCTGCACAATCATGTTGCCCCTTTCTTTTTCTCTTTTAGCCCAAACACCTTCCACCTTGGAGGTGCAAGGGCAAATCAATGACGGTACTTCTCCCATACCCGGGGCAACAGTTCTCATCAAAGGAGAACAAAGAGGTGCCGTCTCTGATTTTAACGGGCAATACAGTATCATAGCCCAATCCAACGATACCTTGGTGATTTCCTTTGTGGGCTATACCACGGTCGAAGAACCCGTCAACAATCGCAATACAATTAATGTGGTTATGCAGGAAGATGCCACCACACTGCGGGAGGTAGTCATCAATGCGGGTTACTACTCTGTCAAAGACCGCGAACGCACAGGTAGTATCTCCAGAATCACTGCAGAGGAAATCGAAAACCAACCCGTAAACAACCCCTTGGCAACGATGCAAGGTAGAATGGCCGGCGTCGATATTTCTGAAACCTCGGGCGTGCCGGGTAGCGGATTTAATATCCAGATTAGAGGCCGAAGCAGCATTGCTGCTGGTAATGCCCCTTTATACATCATTGATGGGGTGCCATTCGATTCGCAATCAATGGGTTTCCAAGACACCTCAAACGGCATCCTCCCGGGCAGTAACATCAGCCCGCTCAACGCCATCAACCCGGCTTCTATAGAATCCATAGAAGTGCTGAAAGATGCTGATGCAACTGCAATCTACGGCTCACGCGGGGCAAATGGTGTAGTGTTGATAACTACAAAAAAAGGCAAGGAAGGCAAAACCCGGTTCTCAATCCAAAGCGCAACAGGTATTGCGCATACAGAAAATAGGGTAAAACTTCTCAATACAGAACAATACCTCGAAATGCGCCGTGAGGCCTTTGCAAACGATGGGATTGAGGAGTTTCCCTTCAACGCCTATGATGTAAATGGCACTTGGGACCAAAACCGATATACCGATTGGCAAAAAGAACTTCTGGGAGGTCAGGCAAATTTAAAGCAACTGCAGGCCAGCATCTCTGGTGGCAATCAACACACTCAATTTTACCTAAGTGGGCTTGCACAAAATGAAACTACTGTCTTTCCCGGTGGGTTCAACTATGACAGGATTACAGCCAATTCAAATCTAAACCACCAAAGCGACAATCGCAAATTTGAGGTTTCCCTAAATGTTGGATTTTCCTTGGAAGACAACAAACTGCCTAATTTTGATCCTGCATTCACAGCTCCTAATTTGGCGCCAAATGCACCGGCCTTATTCGATGAGGAGGGCAACCTCAATTGGGAAAACTCCTCTTGGACAAACCCCTTGGCAAACCTCGAGGGCAACTACACATCAGCTTCTCAAAACCTGTTCTCAAGCCTTTCAATGGGATACCACATTACACCGCAACTTCAGGCCAAATTAAATGCCGGTTACGGTACCTCACAATTAAAGGACAACAACACCTTCCCTCATACTATGTTCGACCCCGCCTGGGGTATGGATAGCAGTGCCTCGATGATTATTGTTCAGGAAAATGACAAATCCTTTTGGATTGCTGAACCACAAATCCATTGGTCAAAAGAATGGGAAAACAACGCTCTGAATATCATTTTGGGGAGCACCTTCCAAAAACAAACGTTTGATCGGCATGGCCTCATTGCAATAGGCTTTCCCTCAGACAGGTTTATAAACAACGTAAGTGCAGCAACCACGCTTATCGTTACCAATGAAAACAAAACCGAATACACCACCCAATCCCTCTTTGCCCGTGTGAATTACAACCTCAAAGAAAAACTGTTTTTTAACCTCACAGGAAGAAGAGACGGCTCAAGTCGTTTTGGTCCGGATAACAAATATGGGAACTTTGGTGCTGTAGGTGCTGCTTGGATTTTTTCTGAGGAACTCAAACTTCCTTGGCTGAATTTTGGAAAATTCAGGTCAAGTTACGGTCTAACAGGTAACGACCAGATTGGTGATTACCAATACCTACACAATTACATCATTACAGACGACCAGTATGAAGATAATATAGGCCTTACACCAACGAGACTATTCAATCCCCATTTCAAATGGGAAGAAAATAAAAAATGGGAACTGGCATTGGATCTTGGTTTTTTTCAAAACAGGCTTTCAACCACCTTGGCTTATTACAACAACCGTTCATCAAACCAACTCATACAATACCCACTTCCTGGAACAACAGGTTTTACAGGTATACTGGCAAATTTGGATGCACTGGTGGAAAACTCTGGCTGGGAAGTTGAACTTGCTGCAAAAATCATTCGTAAGAAAAACTTCAAATGGAATGCAGATTTTAACCTCTCAATACCTAAAAATAAACTGCTGGAATTCCCGGGTCTTGAAAATTCTACTTATAACAATCAGCTCGTCATAGGTCAATCACTTAACATTGTAAAATTATATAAGCTGCAAGGGGTCAATCCGGAAACAGGACTGTTTGAATTTGTGGATTTTAACAACGACGGGATGATTACAGCTGTGGGTGATCGTCAATACATTGCTGATTTATCACCCGAATTTTACGGTGGTTTAAACAACAACCTCCAATACAAAAACTGGTCACTCAACGTGTTTTTCCAGTTTATGAAAAAAAGGGGCTTTAATGAATACCGCCTCACCAACCCTGCCGGCACGCTTTCAAACCAGCCTGTAGGTGTCCTTGACAGATGGCAAAATCCGGGAGATAACGCAACCATGCAACGGTTCACTTCAGGAGCTGACCCGGAAGCGTTCAATGCCTATTCCCGTTTTACGCAAAGCACAGGGGCAATCAGTGATGCATCATTCATCCGCCTTAAAACGATGGCTCTGAGTTATACATTGACTTTAAAAGACCTTACCTCTTGCAAATTGTCCCTGCAAGGGCAAAACCTCCTCACACTTACAAATTTCAAAGGTGCAGACCCTGAACAACTCAATGGCTTTATGCCCCCATTAAGGAGAATCACTTTTGGAGTCGAACTGAATTTTTAATTTAAAACCAATGCAAAATGAAGACAATAATAAAACAATACCAATCCCATTTTTTAAAAGGAATAACGTTCGCTACAATGTCATTTCTTATGCTGCTAAGCTGCAGCGACTTCCTGGAACCTGATGATCCCTTCGGTCAAATTCCTTATGTGGAAATTTTTGAAGACGAAGCAACAGCCATAGCTGCTGTAACTACCCTGTATGCAAAACTTAGGGACGATGTATTGCTCACCGGAAATTCCTCAGGTCTGAGCGTTCGAATGGGACTGTATGCAGATGAACTCGATTTCTATGGAATGCCCGGGGAGTCGGCATTTGAAATTTACCAGCATCAAATAATTGCCTCCAATAGTGCAGTACAATCAACTTGGAATAGCACATACAACCTCATTCATATGGCAAATGCAGCTCTGGAAGGATTGGAAAAGTCTGAGGCTTTATCTCAAAACTTAAAAAACCAACTTAGGGGAGAATCCTTGTTCATCAGAGCATTTTCTCATGTTCACCTGCTCAACCTTTTTGGCAATATCCCTTACATCACCACAACAGACTTTCAAGTCAATAAAGACGTAAGCCGCTTACCCCAAAACACGGTTTATGAATTCATTTTAACTGACTTGAATGAAGCAAAAACCTTGCTGGATGAAAACTATATCGGTGAGGAACGCACACGAGTGAACAAAGCTGGCATTAGTGCCTTGTTGGCCAGGGTTCACCTCTACCGTGGAAATTGGCAGGAAGCCGAAGCACAATGCAACAGTGTCATAAATAATACAGCGCTTTACAGTCTTGAACCAAACATTGAAAACGAATTCCTGATCAATAGTAACTCGGCAATTCTACAGTTTAAACCCAAAAATTTTGGAACAAATACGCACGAAGCTTCCACATTCATATTTATAAGTGTGCCACCACCCTTTTTAGCACTGACTAACAGTTTGGTAGAAGCTTTTGAAGAAAATGATTTAAGAAGAACTCATTGGATTGGCGAACTGAGCGACGACACCCAAACCTGGTACCACGCTCACAAATACAAAGCCACAGGCAATACCGGGATGAGTTTGGAATACTCCATTGTGTTTCGCCTCGCAGAAATCTACCTCATTCGCGCTGAAGCAAGGGCAATGCAAAACAACCTGCAAGGAGCCTTGCAAGACCTGAACACCATTAGGGCACGTGCCGGTCTGGAAAATGCAGTTGCTGGTTCTCAATCAGAATTAATCACCGCCATCCTCAATGAAAGAAGGTTCGAACTCTTCACTGAACATGGCCACCGATGGTTTGATATCAAACGGTTAAATAGGGCAAGCCAAATCCTTAGCCCAATCAAACCAGGTTGGAGGGAAACAAATACACTATGGCCCATTCCCGAAGCTGACCTTTTAATCAACCCCAACCTGCAACCTCAAAATCCCGGCTATTGATAATTCAATCACTCAAAAGGGGGCATTTTCTTGCCCCTTTTTAAGAGTGCCGGACAAAAATTTAATTAAAAATAAATAACTAAAAATGAAAAATACAATATCCCTTTTGCTGTTTTATTTGGCATTGACAAATAGCACAATCAACCTCTTTGCACAACAAAAAGCCTATGAAGTAAACGAGGAGACTTCCTGGTCAAACTTCTACTTAGTGGACATATCAAATGATAAAAATTGGGCGTATTACAACAATAGTATTCATTTTGTTGGGAATAAGGCATCTATTAAAAAAATGGATTCTGACAAAGTGTTCGATTTTGAAAATGGCCATACAGGAAAATTCAGCAACAACAGCAAGTGGTTTAGTATAATGTCAAACAACAATACGCTAAACTGGGTCAATTTAAAAACTTACCGGCAAGACTCTTTACAAAATGTAAAGACCGCTTGGTTCACAACAAACGCAAATTTTTTAATTGCGCATAATTCTGATAATGACATCAATGTAATCGACCTGAATACAGGTGATAAAACAATTCCGGGCAAAAGTTCCCTATTCAGTATAAGACCCATTCAGGATGGAGTGGCCATGGTCTTTAATACAGAAAATGGTGATTTTCTTAAGATTATAGATTTTAAAGACAATACAGAACAGGAAGTTCTAAAGCTCCCCAAAGTGCAATTCAAAAGAATGACCTGGAATAAGAAGGGAGATAAATTGGCTTTCGTCTTTCAGCATGATGAGGACAAACCGTTAAACCTCGGCTTGTTTGATTACGACACAAAAAAAGTCCGGTTTTTAAATGAAAATATGCCTTCAGCTTCATACAATGACTTGGATATAGCTGATGCTGAAATCACTTTGAATGATGATGGAACTAGGGTTTTCTTTCGGGTAAAGAACACAAATATACCTTTAGAATCATCGGTGGAGGTATGGGATACTGCAGACCCCATCATGTATTCGAGAAAAAAATTTAATTACGCAGACATGGATACCCCTAGGCTAAATGTTTGGCTTGATTCCGGAAAAGTCATTCCTATAGAAACAAAAAAATATTCAAAATCAATTTGGAACCCAAATACAGAATATGCAATAATCTATAACCCGAAAGACTACGAGCCTCAATTTAACTTTCGACCATTTGCAGATTTATATATATTGAATTTAAACAATGGTTCGAAACAAAAAATTATTGATAAACAATATACCCATGGTAACTATTTAAAAATAGCACCAAAGGGCAATTACTTGGCTTACTTTAGAGACAACAACTGGTGGATTTATGACATTAAATTAGACCGACATACCAACTTAACTGAAGGTATTCCGGTAAGGTTTGACGACGAATTTTTAACAAACTGGAGCTTCCCGCAACCATACGGTCTATCTGCCTGGTCAAACAATGAAAAAGAAGTGTATATAAATGATGCCTATGACATTTGGAAAATTAGTGTAGATGGAAGCCAAAAACAAAAATTGACCAATGGCAGAAAAGAGAAACTAAGGCATTCAATAGTGGATATGCAGGATATTCCAAAAATTGTAAGTAATGAATATTTTATGAGAATTCCTGTCTTACAAGCAAACAATGAGATCGTCCTAGGTGTTCAAAGCCTGCAAAATTACAGTTCAGGGTTTTACATATTAAAACCAAATGGTTCTTTAAATAAAATTGCATTTAAGGATAAAAGACTCTCAAGACTATTTTCCTTGAACAACGACAGTTATATTTTTCAGGAAGAAAGCCTGAATATTCCACCTTCTGTAAACTATGTTAATTTAAAAACCAAGCGGGAAAAGACAATCGTAAAAAGTAACAAAGGTTGGGAAGATTTTAAGTGGCCGGAAAAAAAGCTGATTCAGTATTCCACCCATTTTGCAGATGACCTAAAAGGGGTTCTCATCTACCCCGTCAATTACAATCCGGAAAAGAAATACCCAATGGTTGTTCACATATACGAAGATTCATCTAAGTTTTATCATATTTTCTATCCGCCCACACACGGTAGTGAAATTGGCTTTACAAACTTAAATTTTGCTTTAGATGACTACTTTGTTTTATTACCGGATATAGTTTACCTTAAAAATAAAGTGGGTTACTCAGCAACCCAATGCGTTTTGAGTGCTATTGACAAAGTGCTGGAAACAGAAAAATCTGTGGATGCAGATAAATTAGGACTAATAGGCCATTCTTTCGGTGGCTACGAAACAGCATTTATCATTACTCAAACAGATAGATTCAAAGCTGCAGTGGCAGGCAATGGTATCTTTAACCTGTACAGCAATTATTTCGAATATCAAAAACTAGTAGGCATCCCTGAGTATCTAAGAATTGAGAAAGGTCAATTTAGAATGAAAGATACCTTTTTTGAAAATAAAGAAGCATATATAGAAAATTCCCCCATACACCACTATGACCAAGTAAATACCCCATTGCTAATTTGGGCAGGGAAAGTGGACGATAATATAGATCACAAACAAAGTGTTCAGGGATATCTCGCTTTGAGACGTTTGCAAAAGCCTGCTGTAATGTACCTCTATGAAAATGAAGGTCATGTTATAATAGATAACAACAACCAAAAAGACCTCACAAACCGCATCAAAAACTGGTTCGACACATACCTAAAATAACCCAAATCCCCGCGAACGTGTCCGCCGAAAGTTTACTTTAGGAGGAGGCGGGGATCTCGTTTCATTCAACCAGAATCTACTCCCCCTCTCCTGCGCCACTGCTAAAGCTTTAGCACTCGCGGTTGAGTGAAGGGGTTTGCCTGCCTGCCTGCCGAAAGTTTACTGAAGGTTGTGTGAGGATAACAACAAACAAAAAAGCCCCATACCGAAATACAGGGCTAATTCAACAAGTAAAATCCTCTCACAAAGTTTTATCTACAATTGCAAGAAGGCAAAACCAAATTAGTTACCCCAGTGGGTCAAAAAGGAACCACATTGAGTATCACTAATTTTGGTTCTAACAGCAACCCCATTATACATACATAATGGACCTCCATCATTATTACAAGTTCTCACTTGTACACACTTATCTTTCTGAAGTATGTATCCGGGAAATGATGCTGATTCCTCAACAGCCTTTTCCGGGCTAGTCGCAAAGGCAAATACGATTGCCAGTAAAAATGCCATCAAGGGCATACCAAGTTTTAAAAGCTTTGTTTTCATAATATTAAAATTTAAAAATTAATGACCTACTATATTTCAGGTGTTCAGTCGTTCTCCTGATACCGCGCAGTATATGTTGAGTTTAAAGCCAAATCAAAATTATTCGGATTTAAACGGTAAATCCATAAAACATCTTCGACAAGCACAACCAATAAGTTTCCATAAACCTTAAAATCATTCAATCGCTTGCCCTTCTGATGAAAAACATAAAAACTAAAAGCATATGTAGTAGTTGTTATATTATAAACATCTATGATACTGGCCTGTTCCAAAACAGCAGCCTTCTCATACTTCCCTAAACGATCACTGTGGATATACAAATAATCACCGGAGGTAGCACTTTGTCGGTTGACATACACGCTGCGACCTCCCAATTTGAATTGATCCTTGGAAGAATAATGGGCTACATCAAGTATTGCACGCCTAATCGTGTCAATGGTTGTGCCGGCAGTTTTAAGCTTTAGGCTACTATCAGCTATAACAAATTGGTTCCTGTAGTAATATGTATATATAAAAACCTGATGCTTTTCATTCCAAAGTAAAATACCATCAGTGTCAAACACCCCGTCTTGTTGTTTTTTTAAAAGCGATGTGTTCATTTCAAATTCAGCTCCCGTTTCAGTTTTTATTAGCATACCCAATGCTTTTGAACCGGTAGAACCGCTTATGGTAGCAATTCCCACCACATTGCTGTCTGCAACAACATATTCTGTAAAATAAGCATCTTCAAATGAAAAATAATCTGCTTTAAAATTATCTATACTGCCTTTAAAAAGCACCGGCACAGTGCCATCACCCAAATAAAAATATGGAGGCACAACACTTGTTTTTACTCTTTGATAAGGCAAATCCAAATCAGAAATCTCTATTTGTATTTCCTCAGTACCTGTCAATTCTGTATCAACTTTCGTCAAATACAAAGGGGCAGATACATTTCCCAAATAAATAGTATCCCCTTCCATACCGGCAATGTAATACGCATTGTAATCCAAAGTTAAATGCCCCATTTCCTCAACTGCCTCCGGCATATACCGTCGCTGAAAAGCATTATTCCGCTGCATCTTATCCTCACTCAACAAAAACAAAACAGCAACAACCCCCACACCAAAAACAGTGCAACCCAACAAAAGCAACAAAACAACCTTAACTTTCATAACCCATCTTATTTTAATTAATCCGTCCTCCCCGCGAAGGCGGGGACCTCGTCAACCCTACCCCAATCATCATAAACCTAACCGTCATTGCGAACCCCGGTCCCTGAGCGGAGTCGAAGGGTTGGGGAGAAGCAACCCCGTCAATCAACCTCAATATGTCACCCAGAGTGATTTGCTTGAAACAATAGTTGAAAGCAAATTGTATCGAGGGGCTGTCACCCCGAGTGATTTTCTCGAGACAATAGTCGAGAGGAAATTGTATCGAGGGGCAATCTCGTCCGTTTATTCTCTAATAAAATCGCAATCACTCCCAACCCCATAAACCCAAAATTAAAAACAAGGTGCTCCGTCCACCCCATCTGCTCCAACACCCCACCGCAGGAACAGGGTATAAAATCAGTGAAGTTTAAAATGATAATAATATAGGTGGTAAAGAGCACCATCACTGTATAAAACCCAAACAGCGCAAACAATCGCGTTTTTTCAATTATCAATAACAAGGAAATAAGTAACTCAATAACAATCACCCCGGGGGCAACCCAATCTGCAAAAGCACTTAGCAAAGGCGACTGCCCCAATTGGTTTTCAAACGTCTCATAATCCACTAGTTTGCTCACCGATGCATACACAAACAATAAAATGAATAGGAAAACAAAAATGTCAGCTATATACTTCTTTATATGTGCAAAATAAGTTCCCATAGTGTTGTGTTTATTATGGGATAAAGGTCGGCAGAAATATTTTTTCTTAAGGGATTTTTTCTTTTCTTAAAAGGATTATTTTAATTGATTATCAACTCCTTATGAGAAAGATAGGTTGTAATAATCTGAAAGAATCAAATAATTTAGTCGTGCTTTATTGATTTGAATCAATGTGATAAGTAGGTTATAACTACTTAAAATTTTGATTATAAAGCTTACGATAAACAGTAGGGCTTACACTGTAATATTTTTTAAAGGCTGTTGAAAAATGTGCAGTATTGGTGAAACCGGATAATTTAGCAGCATCTTCAATAGATACCCGGGTATTTTTAAGGTAGATGGCTGCTTTTTTAACCCGTTCCTCAGTATAATACCGGAATATACTATTACTATAAAACTGTGAAAAAACTTTTTTTAACTTAAAGTCATTGGTTCCATGTTTTCTTGCAAGTTCTTGAATACTTGGTAGTGGTTGATCAAGGTTTTGTAATATAAAATCACGCACTTCTTGCACCATTTTCACATCCTCATGAGTTAACATAATCTTAGGTTTAGGCTTTGGTAGTTTAACATCAAGTGCTGCCTTCATTTTTCTCAACTTTACTTTACTTTCAATTAATTTACGATTTGAAATGGGTTGAAAGCAACTAATTAATATCAATTGACTGCCTATTGCAATTGGGGGTATACAGTGGATGTCACATAAAAACATTTTTTTTAATGGGGTATCACTGGCAAACTGAAACTTGTGGCTACCGGTATATTCTGGCTGCTTTAAAATCAACTCACTTACTTTATCCCACTCTTGTTGAGATTCTTTGTTTAATAGAGAGGTAAAGGATTTTCCGATTGCATTTTTCTTTGAAATGCCCAACTGCATAAGAGCCCCTTTATTGATCCCAATTAAATTGAAGTCGCCATTTAATATAAATTCGATATGAATAAAATTATCAATTTCTCCCCTGGTATTTAGCGAACTTAAAAATCTTAAAGACTCATTCAGTTCTTCAGTTAACCAGTTTAATAGGACAACCAAAGATTCTAATTCGTCATCTTCTTGGCTTCGTTCAATTTGATAGTTTAAATCCCCTTCGGCAATAGCAAAAAGCAATTCCTTGATACTATGCAACCGGTCATTGTCAATCTTACGTTTCATCACTTGTGTTTTAAAAAAGTGTTTAAAAATAGTTTTGCCTTGTATTCATCATTAAAAACCTGAGTGGGGATTAAAGGCAGGTTGCGTTTCAAATACAATTCGAGCATGTCCTTGGCTACCATGCGATCTTCTACTACGGCAACTGCTATAGCAAGGGCGGAACCTTGTAAGGCCAGAAAATCTCGTGCAGCTTTGTTGGCATCATGGATTCCACGGGTTTTACATAAGATAGGATAACTCTTCCCTTCCTGAAATTCCAGTCGCTCGCCAACAATCGATTTTGCAATTTTAAGGTCTAAAAATGGGATGTTATGGTATTCAAAATATAGGATACCGTCTGATATCCAATAATCTGAATATTTTCCTTTAAAAACACGGTACATGATGAGTAACTCTTTTTTCTCTTAAAAACTAAATTAATAAAAAAAAAGAAATTGAAATTAATTTGGTCTCTTTTGGAAGGTTTTACGCTGTTTAAATTAATAAAACTTTTCTTAAAAGGATAGATACTTTTCTCAAAAGGATTTTTTCAATAGTAATACATAATTTCTTTTAGGTTCATTTTGATTTTTTAAATAGCTTGTAACAGTTTTAAATAAAAAATCTCTCCCCATCACTTTTTTCAACAAACTATTAGGTTCGTTTTGAATGCTTGAAAATGGTGCTTTTTAGTATAAAATAACTATAACCAATACAGAAAATCATGGCTAAAATCAAACACAACAACTTCATCAATACTGTGAATGAAGTAATCAACAATGCACGCCGTCAAAACATAGTGCACCTCTACGCAGAAGACAAAAAATTTTCAGGAAGGAAAATTCAAATCAATGGCAAATCCCTTTTTCATTTTGGTACGACGGGCTATCTGGGGTTAGAACAAGACCCTAGATTAAAACAAGCAGCTATCAAAGCAATAGAAAATTACGGGACGCAGTTTCCGCTTTCTAAAACTTATATTTCTCACCCGCTCTATGCAGAACTGGAAGCCAAAGTTTCAAAAATGTATAATTCGCCAATCATCATTACAAAAAACAGCACACTAGGTCATATGGCTGTCATCCCCTCTGCCGTTGAAGATGATGATGGGGTAATACTAGATCACCAAGTCCATTGGAGCGTGCAGAATGCAGTTCAAATGGTCAAAACAAAAGGTGTAAAAGTAGAGATGATTAGGCATAATAATATGGAAATGCTGGAAACTAAAATTAAAGAATTGAATACAACCTGCAATAAAATTTGGTATATGGCAGACGGGGTTTATTCCATGTTTGGTGATTTTGCGCCGGTTGACCATCTAATGTCCCTTTGTAAAAAATATCCAAAACTGCATTTGTATTTTGACGATGTGCACGGTATGAGTTGGATCGGAAAAAATGGTACAGGGTACATCACTAGCAAACTAGGTGAACTTCCTGAAAACTGTCTCTTGTTTGGTACATTGAGTAAATCCTTTGGGGCAGGTGGTGCGGTACTCGCTTGTACAAACCTTAAACTAAGGGATAAAATCAGGAATTTTGGTGGTCCCCTCACATTTTCTGCCCAATTGGATCCGGCATCTGTAGCAGCGGCTATTGCATCTGCTGATATCCACCTGTCTAACGAAATTTACGATATGCAGAAAGACCTCAAAATTAGAATTCAGCATTTCAACTCCCTGTTAGATAAATCAACCCTTCCCTTAGTGGATAAAAATGAAAGTCCTGTTTTTTATATCGGCACCGGTGTTCCGGAAACGGGTTACAACTTTGTAAAACGCCTTTTTGAGGAAGGGTTTTTTGTAAATCTGGGTCTGTTTCCAGCTGTACCGGTAAAAAATACCGGTGTTCGCATTACCATTTCAAGACATAACCAACTTGATGAAATCACAGCACTCGTGGAAGCAATGAACCACCATTTTCCCAAAGCATTAGAAGATACCCTTACCAATTCAAATAAGGTCCGAAAACTCTTCAGGTTGCCCGAAATAAAATCAGAGGTAGAAGAAACGACAAACCAAAACCTAAAATTACAACACCTAAAATCAATTACTGAAGTAGAAAAAACACTATGGAATGCTCACATGGCAAACAACAGTATTTTTGATTGGGATGGACTGTTGTTCCTTGAAAAGGTTTTCAAAAACAATGAAGCTCCGGAAAACAATTGGGATTTTCATTATATAATTATAAAAGACACGGAAGACACCCCCATACTTCTAACGTTCCTCACAAATGCTCTTTGGAAAGAAGATATGCTGGCCCCGGTATCTGTATCTGAAGAAATTGAATCCAGGAGAATGGTAAATCCTTATTATATGTCAAACAAGGTATTGAGTACAGGTTCATTACTTTCAGAAGGCAAACATTGGTTTTTAAACGAAAAACATCCACAATGGGAAGAAGCCATACAAGTATTGCTAAATACATTTGAGAACATAGACGCTCAATCACCGGCCGAAATGTTTGTCTTAAGGGATTTCCTAAAAGAAAAGCCTAATCTCAATAACTTCTTGCATAAAAAAGGGTTCATAAAAATTAAAATGCCGGAAACTGCACAAATCCATAACCTGGACTGGATAGATGAAACATCATTTATAGAAACACTTTCCCCACGATCTAGAAAACACTTTAGAAAAGATATTTTACCCTTCATAGATCTGGTTGAGGTTAAATGGAAAAATAGTGTCAGCAATCAAGAGTTGAATCAAATATATCAACTTTACCTCAACGTAAAACAAAACAATTTAGGTCTGAACACCTTTGCATACCCCAAAAGCCTTTTCAGCAGTATGAATAATGACAATCTTTGGGAATTCCAATGTCTCTACGATAAGAATGAACTGAACAGGTTAATTGGTATGATGTGTTGCTATAAAAACAACAACACAACCTTTGTACCTGTCTTGGTGGGGATGGATTATGACTATGTCAACAAAGTAAACAGTTACAGACAATTGCTCTATCAAACAATAAAAAGGGCAGGCGAGCTTGGATTTAAAAACATTGACTTCGGTCTCACTGCAGCGTTTGAAAAAAGAAAACTCGGCGCTACAGTCTATGACACTTTTGCCTATGTTCAAGCAAAAGACAATTTTATATTGGAGTTACTCACTACCCTCCAAACTAAATAAACGATTCGATCTCAAGAAATGGAACCAGTGTATATGCTAAAGATGAATCAAAATGAAGAAAAGAGAGTATGTAACAATAGTTGAAGCATTCAATAAGGAAATAAAAAAGATAGAACGTGATGATTTTTTAAGTATGGATAAAATCCACGAGGCAATTATACTATCAAGGCTTAAACTGTCTAAACTTAAAAAATATACCATACTTTTTCCATTTGAAAATCAGGAGGAGGAAATTGCTTTTTTCAAAAGCTATAAAGGCTCAGTTCTTACAACCTTGATTTACTATGAAGAAGTGAGGAATTTTGAAATAAACAGCCCGGAATTATCTATAACATCTAAAAAGGAATTCATTCTCAGACAAGAACAAAAAATTAAAAAGTTTTTCAAAAAACACGAATCACTTGTTCAGTACATTTCCTTAAACCTCACCAATCTTGATACTTTATTTTTTACATTAAAGCCAATTAATGAATCCTGGTGTGTTTGTAATGAATCGTATCATACAGACCCGGGCTTTTATACAAATCACGATTTGTTATTGGCAAAAATCCGCGCATTTAAAAGATTACTAGCTTACTTAAAAACCAAATACAATGCGCACGATAATTTTCTCAAATACGGCATTCCATTACATTCACAGTCAAACATAAAATGGACAGGTTCTAAAACCGAACTCGTCGAGTTGATTTATGGCTTACATAGTAGTAAAGTCATTAATAATGGAAATACGGATATTAAAAAAATCACTCAGTTTTTTGAAAAATCCTTGGATATGGATCTTAGCGACGTTTATAAAATATACTCTGAAATAAAAACAAGACAAAAAACCCCAACAAAATTCCTGGAAGAAATGACCATAAACCTCCGGGAAGAAATTGAAAAAACCTTTAGATAAAAAACACCCGACGTCCGGTGAGGTTACGAATAAAATCCCTTAAAAATCAAGGCGTCTCGTAATTCAAACCCAAATTATTCATATTTTTTATTTGTCACCCCGACGAAGGAGGGGACCGAACGTCAAGAAAATGCCCTGTGGGCATTTTAGTGAAGAGCCCGTCCGCCGGAGGAGGAGGCCAGACTGCCGCGTTGGCAAACTTATCACGCACTGCAATTCAACAAGACCCACATAATGACCCCAGCGGGGTCAAACATTTGTAATACCATATCTCTATGGGCATAATCCACACAAATCAGAAAATCTGTTCTTACTCCTGCATTTTTATAAAATTACCAAGCCCACACTTTCTACTTAAATTATAATAGATTTTATGCACGCTGGACTTAAAACCCTGTGAACAATTACCTTCAAAGGTTCTAAAAGTGTTAATAAACTTATGTGCTAAGTAGGTGTGTGAAGTCTTAACCAAAAACTGATCACTGCCACTGATCACTCTATTGGAATTTGGTGCTTAAAATCTAATATGTTAAAAAAACACCCGACCTCCGGTGAACTTACGGTTTTCCCACTTAGTCACTCCCCAACTTTGCAATACGAAAGTCAAACCATTCTATGAACCCTAAGCCGGGTCGCAGTCAAAAGCTGATATCCCCCTTCCCGGCTTTATTTTTTAAAAAAATGAATTATGGGAACACCTATCATCACCCAGGCAGACCTTGACCAATTCAAGGAAGATGTCATTAACGAACTCAGGCTCTTGATGGCCAAAGAAAAAACCGTAAAGACCAAGTGGATTAAAAACAAGGAAGTAAAAAAATTACTTCAAATAAGCCACAGTACGCTGCAGACTCTGCGAGACAACGGCACACTCAGTTTCACAAAAATTGGAGGCATCCTGTATTACAATGTAGAAGAAATCGAAAAAATGATGGAGGATAACAAAGTTAGAAATGTTGAATAATCATGAAGAATGAATTACATCAAACAGATGAATGCCATATTTACAAAATTCTACAAAGATTCCAGGTTAAACCCCACGCACATCAGCTTGTATTTCTCGCTGTTCCAGCTGGGGAACCTCAACCGGTTTCCGGAAACCTTTTACATCAACCGCGAGGAGATTATGAAACTTTCCAAAATCGGCTCCAAGGCAACCTACCATCGGTGCCTCAAGCAACTCGATCATTGGGGATACATCAAATATCTCCCGTCGCACAATCCATACAAAGGAAGCAAAATCAAGTTGCTCAAATTTGATACAAGTAGTGAACAAGTACAGGGACAAGCTGTGGGACAAGCATTGGTACCTTATATAAAACATGATAAACAGTTTAAAACAGTAATAAACATAAAAAAAGAAGAAGTCATAAAATTTTTTAAAAATGAATTTCAAAACCACCTTCCGGAAAAAAAATTACAAGCTGAGGCCGAAAAATTTTACAACCACAACAAAGCCACCGGCTGGATCATCTCAGGCAACAAACCCATCACCGACTGGCAAGCCGCAGCCCAAAACTGGATGCAAAAAGCCCTCGAACTCAAGGCCAAAAAAACAGGAGCAAAACAAAACCATCTAAAAACCTCAAGAAACAAAGACTATGACACTCCCCTCTAAATCCTCGCGTAGGCGGGGATCTCAAAAATCAAAAGCAAAATCGCTAATAAAACTATCCGTCATCACGAACGCAGTGAAGTGAACTCGTGAACAAAAAGCAAAGCCATCATTAAAACTCAAAACCTATGAAAAACCTCTTCACCATCACAGACAACAACACCCAATACACCCTGGGCAAATACATCGACAACCAAATCATCTACGATTTCAACAACACTTTGGAATACCTCGAAGCAAAAGGAAAACAACGCTTTGGCGACCACTTCCGGATTTACAAAGAAGACCGCAATCTCATTTACAAGCTGATGATCTACACCATCAAAGACAAAAACTCCTGTGCTGCCAATGGCATCGACCTCAACAAAGGCATACTCCTCACAGGTCCGGTAGGCTGTGGCAAAACAACCCTGATGCAGTTAATGCCATACATCCACCCACAGACAAGGCCATACGGAATGTTTCCCACTCGCAACATTGTCATAGAGTACAACACAAACGGCTCAGATACAATAAACAAATACAGCGCACTCAGAACCTACTGCTTCGACGACCTCGGTGCAGAACTTAAAGGCCGTTACTACGGCCACGACTGCAATGTAATGGCAGAGATTCTAATCACACGCTACGACCTCAGCCAGGGACAAAGGTCAAAGCAAAACAAACAGACCCATATCACCTCAAACCTAAACGCCCACGAAATAGAAGACCGCTACGGCGAAAGAGTTCGCTCCCGCTTACGCGAAATGGTAAACGTAATAGCCTTCCCGGCAAGTTCAATTGACAAAAGAACCTAAATCCCCGCGAAGGCGGGGATCTCTTGAATCAAAAACAAAAATGTAAAAAAATTAATCGTCACCCTGAGTGATTTTTACGAGAACCGAGTAAAAATTGTATCGAAGGGAACCATTAACAACCAACCAAAATGAAACCAAAAGAATTCTGGACCTGGTTCCAAGACAACCAGGAAAAACTATACATCCTGCCACTACTATCAACTGAAGAACAGCAAGACCTCTACCATTGGCTGGAAACATACTTAGACTACTACTACGATGACATTGTATGCGAATTAAAATTCAGCAAGACTTACACCACACCGGCAACATTCGTGTTTTATACAAATGATGACCCCGATATGAAAAGAGCCATACTTACCCTAGTAGAAAACGCTCCACCTATGGACAACTGGAACGTAGTGACCTTCAACAAAAGAAAAGAAGATTTAAGCGGCGACAAAACCGTGGGCCCGGCCAATTTCAAGTTAAGGGTTAACCAACTCTATTTCCAGCCCGTGTTTAAAATAAACGACGACTCAAAAATCACGATCAACATTTTTACAACCAAAAAAGTATCTTATGCAAAAAGAAAACAATTCAAAAAGCTATGCATCCAAATCCTCATCGATATGGTAGGTGAAGAAACCCTGGATCAACACATCAACTTCATTCGCTGCAACTTGAAAGCACAAGTTCCGGGAGTGGCCATTAAGTTTATCCACTTTAATCAATTTATAAAAAGTCTGAAACAGTTATATGAGTAAACATGATAGGCGTATAATTGACTTTAAGTGGTCAACCTACATCAGGAGAGTAAACTTCATGTATCCTAACTCAATTGCACGATATCCATCAACTTCTCATAACTGCTCACTTTCTCAAACTTCACTTCGGCACCGCTTATCTCATTAAAATGCTCTGTGGCACAATGGATTTTTAGCTTTTCAATAGCTCTCAAGTCCATGTCAGAATCTGAACCCTTGGTTTCTGCCACAAAATAAATATGCCGCACCTTGTCCTTATCAAATACAATAGCCCAATCGGGGCTGTATTTGGCAACGGGCGTGGAGATGTAAAAACTCTTGGGAAGTTTGGCATAAACCACTACTTCAGTACTGTTTTCCAAGGCTTCGGCAAAATCAGATTCTATTTTGGAATCAGAGGTAAGGAAATCATAGATATGCTTCTTCAGCAAATCAGTTTTACGAAGCGCAAATTTATCATTGGTAAATACCGTTCTCGCATCGTGGCGTTCTTCAGTCTTGTGATAAACAATATTATTGATGATAAGGCTCGCCTTTACTTCATTGATTAACTTGCTACACTTGGAGATAAACTCCTCCGGATTTTTCCGTAACAACAAAAACTTCTCCTGTTTGATTTGTTTAAGAATTTTCACGATGGTTCGCCGGGTTAAATTGGTATAGACTTCAATTTCCCCCACCACATCATACACGGCATTGGTATACAGATCATTCTTAAGCTTGAGGTATTCACGTCCGGATTCCTTTATCAGGTCACCGTCTTTCATTTGCTCGGCAGTGCCACTTTCAAGTTCACCGGTCTTTACTTCATACACCCGGTCACCGATATGTAAATCGGCATTTATTTTTAATTTGGAATCTTCAATTAATTTTTCGGTATTGAACTGTACCTCATAAATGGTTTTTAGGTTGATCTTCTCCCAAAGCTCTTGAAACTCCTTCTTTTTGAAATTCTTATTGGTAGTCAGTACCACAGTCTCGCGCTCATCTTCCGGCTTGAACTCAGCACCGGTGTAAATCGATTGAAGTAGCTTACAAACCGATTCCTTATAAGGTTCAAGTTTCTCCGGTAGGCTGATTTTTCCCTGCTCGATCAGTTCTTTTCCGGTGGTGGTGATTTTATAATCTTCATCAATTACACGTTCAACGATTAGTTTGAACTGTAGCTTACGGGCATCGTCTTCCGTGATGCGAAGTTCCTCTCCCTGCTCATTGGTAACCATCTTCCCAACAAAGTATTCCACCGCTGCTTTTTGCGGTCGGTCCTTGAGCGTGTCGGCTATTTCTTTTTGCAATCCTTTGGCAAAAGCTTCATAACTCTCTGAGGCAATTACGGTGAGTTTGTTGATTTCATGCACACGTTCTCCAAGCAGCTCAAAGTCTTGACGGTTGCCGTGTTCATTAACACATAAACGCATACCACGCCCCACTTCCTGTCTGCGCCTTGTCAAACTGCCGGATTCTGAATGCTTGAGTGCACATATTTGAAAAACATTGGGATTGTCCCAGCCTTCTTTTAAAGCGGAATGCGAAAAAATAAAGCGAGTAGGCTCTTCAAAACTGAGCAGCCGTTCTTTATCTTTCATGATGAGGTCATAGGCAGATACATCTTCTGAATCTTCTCTCCCTCTTTTAACGGTAGGGTCAATGGCTTTTCCTTTCTTATCGATGGAAAAGTAACCATTGTGCACCTGGTCTGCATCGTCCCTTTGAAGGTATTCTCCATAGTTCCCGGGCATATAGCCCTTATGGACTTTGCCGGGGTCTGTATCTTTTAAATAATCATTGTATTCCTGGGCAAAAAGATCTAAAAATTCATTCTTAACTTTATTGTATTCTTCTTCAAAAATCCGGGCATATTCACCCAATTGCTGTTCGCCTAATTCATCATAAACACGGTATTTTTCTACAGTATCAATAAAAAAAAGTGACAAAACTTTAATGCCCTCACCGTAAAGCTGCTTTTCCTTCTGTAAGTGCGATAAAATACATTCCCGTATCTGCACCCTCCGGAAAGCGTGTTCATCTTTGTCATTGAGGATGTCACCGGGATATATATCCTGGCCACCCACCACAATCTTGTTCAAATAGCCATTGATCTCGGTAATGGTTTGGTTCTTATAAGCCGGCATATTGCCGGAAAGCTCATAAAGATTGGCACCTTCACCTAATTTTTTTCGTTCTTTTTTAATACTCCCCGAGGATGTTCGCTTTTCAAACTCAACCATCGCAAACGGCGGTCTGGTAGTACTCAAACTAATGTGCTCCAAATATAAATAACCGCTGGTGCCGGTGGATCCCTTCAAGTTGATTCCCTTTACCTGTATTTTCTTTACCAGGCGTTTGTTATAGGCATCCAGAGCATCTAACCGGTAAATTTTATTGTACTCTACCTTGTGGGTGGCAGAATAGCGCAGCGTAAACAACGGGTTGAAATCCTGCATACTGGCTAGGGTCTTTTCTCCTTCAACAGACTGTGGCTCATCGATGATTAAAATAGGATTGGTTTGCGATATAATCTCTATGGGTTTGCGCGTGCCAAACTGGTCCAGTTCCTGATAGATACGCCGTGCATCTTTGCCTCTTACATTAAAAGCCTGGGTGTTGATGATCATAACACTGATGCGGTTATCAGAAGCAAAATTCTCAATATCCTGAGGGCGTCCGGAGTTGTATATAAACGGATTGATTTTATGCCCGTACAGTTCCTGAAAATGATCCTGGGTAATCTCAAAGGATTTATACACCCCTTCTCTAATGGCAATGCTGGGTACTATGATGATATACTTGCTCCAACCATACTTTTTATGCAACTCATACATAGTGCGGATATAGGTATAGGTCTTCCCGGTACCGGTTTCCATTTCTATGGTTAGGTTATAACCCAGCTTCACGCCACGGGGCCGTTCAATCTCCTTGCTCTCATGCAGGTCATTTTGTGTTTGAACGGCTTGGATGTTCTTGAGTATTTGCGAGTCTGCTACCTGAAGTGCAGAATTCCGGTAGCCTATTTCTTCTTCCAGTTCAAAATCCATCGTCTGCGCCCCGGTAGCAGCTTGTTTGGCTTTCCTGAGCAATTCCTTACTGCGCTCTAAAGTAAACCGGTTGGTCTTAAGGGCTTGCCCTTCAAAACAATCTACCACTGCCTTGACGGCTTGTATTTGAAAATCCTGTTCTTTAAACTGTAGCTTCATTGGGTTGGTGTCTTCTTTGTTTTATAGGCTTGTTGGGGATGATTGGGCATTTCAGGTATAGTATATTCTATTTTTCCTTCCTCCCTCAATGGTTTTATAAAATTGTGTAACAGGTACTTCTCCTGTTTTGTTAATAGAAGTGAAAGTTGTTTTGCTGACAGTTCCCTGACGGAACACAACTCACAAATAAAATCTTGAAGGGCTACCCTGTCTGAGGTTCTTCCGGTAAATTCTGCTAGCTTCTCTTTAATCGATGATGGCAATTGGTTTACCAATCGATCACGCGTTGGTTTACTCTCTAATGAAACTGGTTCACTTTCTAATTGAACTGGTTCACTTTCTAATTGAACTGGTTCACTTTCTCTAGGTGGTGCACTTAATTGTTGAGGTGGTGCACTAAAGTTTTTACCCGGTACATAATAGGTAGATCGGCCTTTTCCTTTTTGCAATAAAATTTCTTTTTTACTTAGATCCCGAAGTTCAACACTTGCTTTAAGTGTATCGACATTATTGGTTTGTCGATAGGAAGAATTATCCAAAGCTCCCATTTCTTTTAAAAGGATTAATCCTCGCTTTTGATTTTGATTGAGTTCAAATTGATCAAAACTTCCAAGCCACTTTATATCAGATACACCTAAAAAGTGGTGCAGAAACAGCCGGGTGGTAAACATATTTCTCCCATGGTCACTTTCAAAAGTTGGGGGAAGTAAATTGGCTTTTTCCATAAGGGTGCGCATGGTTTTTATTCCGGAACCCTTGGTCTCTGCCAAATTGGTTTCATGAAAAACCGCAGCTATATTAGGATTACGGTTTTTAGAACCCGGTTCTCCTAAATGGTCCTCAGGCTTTAATGAAAATCCGGGGTTTTTGATTTCAAGCCTGTTGCCGTAACGGATAATTTGTATAGGTTGATTTTCTCTATAACTTCTGTGAATAAGGGCGTTTACTATAGCTTCACGAAGTACTCTGGTGGGTAGTCCCACACTTTCAGCTTGTAACTCGCCTTCGGGCAATAAAAAACCCTTTGGAAGATCATCGGTAATTTGACTGAAAACCCGTTGCACCATTTCTAATAATGAACCGCGCATATCAATAGTGGTAAAACGGTTTTCGGGGTCTGCAATCCATTCATTACCGGGCACCCTAATATAATCTACACGCACCATCGGCAATAACCTTCGGTGGGCCATACGGCTGCCAAATAATAATAACCCGGCATAAGTGGGTAAATATGCAGAGTTTATCTTTTTTGAACAACCCAAACTATATTGTAAATCTTCATTACTATACTGCAATTCTTCAGCATAGGGATTAACTTTACTGCGTAGGTTTCTGTAAAGGTCAATGGATTCTTCACTGATGTCATGCCAGTCAGCATCTTGAACCAGGGTGCTGTCAAAGGTTTCCTCTTTTTTATAAAAAATAAGTAAGTCATCATCAGTACAACGCTGATCAGTGGAACCAATTCTACGGTATGCTCCCCGTGGTAAACCCTCATTTTTAAAATATACCGGCTTTTGGCCTTCAGAAACTTCAGGCACAAATATCTTTATGACATTTTTGTCGCCAAATAACTCAACATCCACTTTAGGCCGAATGCTGATATTAAACATAGAGGCACATTGCGTGCTTATATCGCGTTGCAATTTATCTGGGTTTTCTACTCCCTCTACGACAAAGGAAGGAAACAGAGACTGGGTTTCTTCTAATACACCCAGTAAAATATATCCACCGCCCAAACCGGGTTCATTGCTCATAGAACAAACCGATTCCAAAATAGAACGATCTATGGCAGAACCCCTCTTTGCCTCAATAAAATTACACTCGTCTGAATGATTTAAATAGTCTATTAATTCTTTAACACTCATCTATATTATTAGTCATTTATATATTAAAAATCACCTGTCATCAAGAACACACTGTAATAACCTCGTAAACCGTCATCACGAACGCAGTGAAGTGATCTCATCTTAATACTATTCCGTCCTAAGTCCTGCAATCCTAAGTCAAACTGACCACTGACCACTGCCACTGAGCACTAAATTCTCGCCACTAATCCCGTCATTGCGATCCGCCGAAGGCGGAGAAGCAACCCCACTGACCACTAAATTCTCACCACTAATCCCGTCATTGCGATCCGCCGAAGGCGGAGAAGCAACCCCACTGACCACTAAATTCTCACCACTGACCCCGTCATTGCGAGCGCAGTGAAGCAAACTAAACCACCCTCATCTCCGTCTCAGCACTCAACTGCTTCAACAACTGCTTCACATTCACCTTAGCGGTATCATCCTGAAACCCGCTGTCTCTAAAAACAATACGCAGCGGTTTTTCCTTGGCGATTGCTTTGGCAAATGCTTCATCAATACCATTATCAAAACAGGCATAGAGCGAGTTCTCGGCCACTTTAAACACTTTTTTTCCGGCGATGGTCACTTGCTCGATTTGGAGCGATAGGGGCAAGCCCCAGTCCAGCATCACTTGGGCAAGCAGGTCATCTGCTGTGCGGTCTGGTTTTACGTGGTCTGAAAACAAGTCCAGGTTTTTTTGATCATACTCCTGTGGTTTGTAATACACATCCTGCAGATTGCTTTCATCTAAGCGATAAACTCTAAAACCATAATCGATTTTGGCACCGGTTTCTTCTTTGATTTTTTTGGCTGCCCGGCGAATGCGTTCTTTGCCGATTTCACAAATGTTTTTGTAGCCTGCTTTATAGGCTTCACTTTTTTCGTCTGTTGCTTCGGGAAGTTGAACTTGGATGTATTTTCTGTTTCCAAGATCTTCACTGTTTTTCAAAATTGTTGCGTGAGCCGTTGAACCTGATCCTGAGAAAAAATCTAAAATGACATCCTTACCTTTAGATTCTGTTGCAAAATCAATCAATCGTGAAAGTATGAAGTGAGATTTGGGATTATCAAATACACTTCTGCCAATAAGATTGTCTACAATTTTTGTTGAAGTTCTTCCATCTTCGTATATAATAGTACGGAGCATATCTTTTACTTCCTCTAATCTCTTTTTCGGTTTAATTAAAGTTGTCTCATCAGCTCCAAACATAATATCATTTTCTTCGATCATCTTCAATAATGTCTTTTCTGGATATCTAAATCCTTTATCAGGCACTTTACATGGTTTTTTGGTAATAGGATGAATCACATTATAATGGTACCCTCCAAATCTAGTGTTAGCAATATCACCGTCGTGGAATACCCCTTTTTGGTCAACATTATCGTAATGTGTTACTTTTGGTAAAATTTTCTTGTTATTTTTAATCCATTTCCTAAGTTCCTGCTGTATAATATCCAGATCATCTTGATACTTTTTCTTCAAATGTTTGAATTGATCCTCAATAAGCTCAGCCGCTTTACTTTTTGCAAACCAATTCGGTAAAAATATCTTGTGCCGAGCATAACAGATTATATATTCATGCTCTGTATTAATCTGAGTTGGGTTGTTGTCAGTAGCAGTTTGAATAATTAAAGCTCCCAAGAAGTTGATTTCACCAAAAACATCATTACATATTCTTTTTAAATTATCAACTTCATGATCATCAATTGATATAAAAATCACTCCGTCATCCGTCAATAAATTCCTTGCCAGTTTCAACCGTGGATACATCATGCTTAACCAGTCAGAGTGGTATCGACCTGCAGTTTCCGGGTTGGCAACTAAGCGTTGGTTGTATTCATCTTTTTGCCCGCTGGCAATCAATTCTTCCTGGGCATCCTTGCTAAAATTGTCTTTATAAACAAAGTCCTTCCCGGTGTTATAAGGCGGGTCTATATAAATCATCTTGATCTTGCCCAAATAGCTTTCTTGCAGCAGCTTAAGTACTTCAAGGTTATCACCTTCTATATAGAGATTTTCTGTATTGTCAAAGTCCACAGAGTCTTCACGCACGGGGCGAAGGGTCTTGGTAGTGGGCAAGTTGGCGGTAACAATGGCCTCCCTTTTGCCTGGCCACTCCAAGCGGTAACGCTCCTTGTTGCCCTCAATCACTTGGTGGCTCAACTCTTGCTTGAGCAAATCAAAATCAATGGCTTTACCATCAGGCCCTTCAGTAACACAGTTAGGAAATAAAGCCGCAAGCTTTTGAAAATTTTCAGTAACCAAATCCGGCGACTGCATATCAAGTTTTTCTATACTCATAAGGTATTTTTCATTTTAATTTCACAAACCGTTATCACTAGCGGAGTGAAGTGAACACATTTACCATTTACCGGCTTCATTTTAAAGATTAGCTAAAATAGAAAAAGTTTTGCTAGTTCTTTCCATCTAATTATGTTTTACTGGGGTTTCATTACCCTGTACAGGGTTTTAAAAAGGGATATTAAATATAATAAATTTGAAATGTTTAATTAAGAATAACTAACCGTAAAATCCTTTAGAAATTCATCACATTTACACTTAATCTTTAAGTTTATCTTATATAATTTAGACCTTTAGCTACTTTTAAAATTTATAAAATGCTCTCTCTCAATAAATATCCATGTTTCGATCCTCGTTCAATCATAAAGTCAAGTATTGTTATAATTTTAATTTTTAAATTCAATTCTTTTTTAATTTTAACCTTATTTAAAAATATGAACTTTCTTGTAAAATTTTCTAAGTAGTATAATGTATTAGCTTCTAAATCACCGAGAGGTAAATATTTATTATTCGATACAACGATAAATATCCAATCAATACCTTCACTTTTAAAATTGCTCGCTATTGTGTTTAAAACTTTAGTGATTGAGTATAACACTGTTGGATTATGACCCAAATTTTTGGAGACTTTTGTATAAAGTTTAATGTTATCCTTTTTTAAACTATGCCATTCTTTAATTCCTTCTCTCCACAAAATTTCGGCCAATAAATAACTGTTTATGACTTTATCTAAATACTTTCCAGAATAATTGCATATATCAAGGATTTTTGGGTAAAAACAATTCCAAACCTGCAGAAACTGACTATACTTATTTAGGTAATCTTCCGCTCGAATTATTTCATTTAAAAAAGAAGATGTTTCATCATTTGAAGTCATAGAAGCTATAAATGGCTGTAAATAATTTTCAATTTCATTTATTTCTCTGTGCAAAATAAAATATGCAAATGATTTAAAAAATTGTATCCGTGTTTGGAAAATATTATTATCATTTCCAAGTTCGTCGCTTAAAACTCTCCTGTCTTTTAAAAGTTGTGTAGCTAATAATGGTAATGTGTTCTCATATACATCTAGATGAAACTTATCTTGTGTGTCAGAAGGAATTAACCTATAAATTATTACTAATTCGTAAATATCCAATAACTCAATATCTTTAGTGTCAAATGATAATTCTTTAAAACTAGAAATCGTGAATTTTTCATTTAATTCATCAAGAATTACCTTTTTTGGTATTCTCTGATAATAACCTAATTCATTTCTTTTTTCAGTAATTATATTTTTATATATTGGTTTTAGCTTCATATATCCTAATAATATTCCTTGGTGATATGTGGGGTTTTGCTTCCATAATTTTGATTCATTTATAGATTCAATAGCATAATCACATATTCTTTTATATCCTCCTATAGGTGTTTCATCAGTAAGTATCAAAATCATAACAGAGAGAAGGTTTTCAGCTTCGTCCTGATACAAATCTATAAGCGCAGGTATTGCGCGAACAGAAGCTTCAACCCCATCACTTATTTGATAATCATAGTCGTCCGAAAAAAGATTGGCTATTGATGAAAGTATTATTTCTTTGCAAAAGTTTTTATCCTCCTTTGACAGAATATCTGAATGTTCAATAATTAATTTAGCACAAGAAAATGCCGGTATGGAATAATCAAATATTCCCATATTTTTTCTTCCTGATTTAAGTTCTTCAACAAGTTGCTTTGTTTCTGTTAGAGCCAAAAGAGGGTCATTGTCAAACTCTGCTAATTGTGGATTTTTATTTTGAACGTTTACTCCATTTAAAAAATCAGCCCATAACCTTAAAGGACTATATTTAAATGTATCTTCAATTTGTTTAGTAGTTTTTTCACTTTCATCCCTTAATTTTTTTGGTATATCTTTAGGAATAAATTCTACAATTATTTTGTCATCAACTTGTTCAATCTTATGTGATAGATTTCGTCTATCCATTCTAGCTACCAATATTCCTAACGAGGTTTCTTTAGAATTTGGCTTATTTGTGATGTCAGTTTTATGTTGATCTATTATATTATACAATATATCAATAAACTTTGCATTCTGTTCCTCAGTAAAATCGTGTATGCCAAAATATTGGAATTTCAAAAACAAGGATTCTAAATTTAAACTTCTATGACTATCCTCGCAGGTTTTGAGTCTTTCATCTGTATACAATGTATCCCTAAAGTCATCTAAACCATATCCTATCGAATATGTTGATTTTATATGGAATTCATTTGTACTTCTATAGTTGTCATAATTAAATAATTCTATTGTTTTGAATAATATTAAGGCAGTATTGTAAAGTTTATATGGATTTGCTAAAACAACACTACAAACCACTGATGTAAGTGATGCTGTTTTAGATTTTGCTATTATTGTGCGTAAAATAGATTCAATTATCTCAGGTTTTAAATTTTGTGCAAATTCTAAAAGAATTTTTTCTAATGCCATATGAAGTGATTCTAACAAATTTGGTACCGCAGGACTAACTCCTCCACGATACATCCCCCAAATAGCAGGACTTACATACTGTTTTACTTTTATTTCATTAATATGTAATGTTATAATTTTAACATCTTTTTTTCCATAATCAGATTGACAATATGACTCAACTGACTTATTTGTAAAGTCAATTAGAAAATCAAGAGTTTCTTTGAAAGCAAATCTTAATAACCAATATATTGGTGTTTGATGTGCACTTGCAGGAAAATATTTGAACTGATGTTTATCAACTAACCCATACTTGCGCTCCATACTATCCCTCTCGAATCCGAAACTACCGCGTTTTACCTCTTGTTTTTGCCAAAATATATTACAAAGTTGAATGATTGATAATGGTAGTACTTTTATTAAATCAATTGCCAGGTAAGGTTTCTCTAAAATTTTTGAACATAATCCTTCATATGGATCATTATTATTAGTCCAATTATGAGTTGTAACTTTATCGAAGATTTCTTTTAATTCTGGTTTTATTTCATTTGAGGCATTAAAAACTACTTTTAAAATTCTCTCTTCTGCTTTTTCATGAATATAAAAGTTTTTTTCAGTTTCGGTTTTTTGTATGAAACTTAGTGCCAGTAAACCTGCCTCCCTAGTAGTTTTTCCAATTTTGGTAATCTTACACCATTCTGTCAAAACTGGTAAAGCTAATTTTAAATTATTATCAAAAAATTTGTCTCTATATTTATATATCAGAGCAATTACCTCTTCCCAGCCTTTGCCTTTAGGTTTTATAAATTCAATATCTTGAGTTGAAGAAATATCAATACAAGCGATTCGGATTAGAAACAAAATTCGTTTTAAGATTAAAAACTCATCAGCTATAATTTCATTTTCATAAAAATTAAAGAAGGTATTCGCATATTCTGATAACATAACAGCAATTAATAACTCATCTTTCCAAAATTGAGTAATTAATTCATTAGTGAAAGCTTCCTGAATAAAATTTTCAATTTCTTTATCAGAATCAGATAATTGATTTGATAACCATAACCTAAAAGCTCTTCTTATTGATAAGGCATTTCCTAATTCATCAAAGAACTGTTTAGGATTTTTATTATTAGCAAAATTCCGAGAAACAATATTTTCTAATGCCCATTCTTCATAGATATCATGAGTTATAAAAAATCCATTGTATGTTTCATCAAACCCAAGTATATCATCTTGTTTTAATTGAAATAAAGCATGTTGAGGTAAACTTGCTGCTTCTATATAAAAACGACCGGTATTGTATCTTTCTTTTGCAATAAAAATTAAGCATCTTTCTCTTTCAATGTGTAAATTATCTTTCTGAATTAGATTGTTTTGTATTCGCTTTTTCCATAGTATGTCAATAAAACTCTTAAAATCTCCTTCCTTATCAATATTTGAATGGTATTGAAGATATTCACTTAGATAAAAAAGGTTTCTTAATCTTTCAAAAAACTTTACATTTTCTGGCAATTTGAAATCAAATTCTTTTGAAACAGATTTTAATTCATCAATACTTAATAACGGGATATCTATAACATCACAGGCTAGTTGGTAATTTTCTTTAATATGAAATGATAAGTCATTAAGGTATGAATATCGAGTTGTAAATACAATATTCCATCCTGTCTCATTTAGCTTTCGTATCAGGCTATTAAGTATATCATTATTTGATATTTCAGCTAGCTTTTCTGCTGAATCAATTACAAATATTTTAATCGGTTCATCATCAAATGCCTCGAGGAATTGGGTTAAAGAGAAATTGTGATCAAATCTAAATAAGTCATTGATATGGCTAACATTTAGTTCTGTTGCTTTAAAAATACAAATTGGGATTTTGTGAATATTTAAATGATAGAACTCTTTAAATAGAGAAGTCTTTCCACATCCCCCTTCACCTGATATTATAATATTTTGTCCCTTTTCTAAGGAATCTCCAATTTCTTCAATTATTGAGCTGCGGTCGAATTTTATCTTCTTTCCATCAAATTGAATATCTGTTTGAATTGCTTTTAGAATATTTTCATTGTGCTTAACTACCTCATCTAATAAATCACCTGCGTTAGGATCTAGACTAAAAAAAAGGTCATTTATATATCTATTTTCAGGCAAATTTACTTGAAATTCTATATGACTTGGTACTCGCCATTGTAAATCAACACCAATTTCTTTAGCTCCATTTTCTATTTCTATTTGATATTTAGGCTTTTTATTATTTTTTTTGGAGCTTTCTGATAATTCTTTATTTAGGTAGAGATATAATACTGACAGTTCATCATTTTTTTTCTTGGCTTTTTGAATCGAATCTAGAATGTCATCTTTATTTTGAGAAATTGAAGTGTTATAATATTTTGATTGGAAACCATAAAAATTACCATCCTTTTCAATAGGCTCTGTTTCGATGCCAGTTTGATTTTTGTATCGGAATAAACCAATTCTGTTGTCGAACTCTGCACAGAATAGTAAGTATGTCATTTGTTCAAATGCCCACTGCTCTCGCTGATCAAATTTTAAATCAAAAATTTTCCAATTCATTTTTATATTTATATGTTAATTACTATCAAAGCAACTCTTGCACATTTTGTTCTTCTAGTTTATTATGCCCCTTTAAATCCTGCTCTTCCAAGTCTCAAGACTTCGAGGCATTAGTATTTCCCTTATTACCTCGTTCACCTGCCTGTTATCTCTGAGGCGTTCCAAAAATTACTTGATTTTATAAAATGGAGAGTATTCAAATATACCAAAATCTGTTAAAACTCATTGTGACGAAGATATTATAGTTTGTTGAGGTGATTTTACGGGAATCCACATTAGAGATATATTTATCCCAAGGAGTATGTTTTTACTCACCGCTACTGCGCGTTTGCATCTAGTTGGTCACAAATGGCTGAGTTGCAAACGTCCTTTTCAAAGCCTCATAACATCGAAGCTTTGCAATTTCAATAAAATCTCCTGCACATTCCTGCCTTTCTAATGACATTCTACTCGGTCACTAAGCAGTTACAAAGCAAACTTACCAAGACCTAAAATACATTTCATTCCCTATAAATTTAACCGGTAATCATAATATCTCTTTTAACTTAAATTGCTATTTTAGATAAAAATACCAGGGCCTGTCTTAGAATTGCAGTATTAGCAACAACAAATTTATAGGTGTCCTAGAATAAATATCTTGTAAGCAGGCTAAATAAAAAAACAAACAAATATCGAAATTGGAACAATTACTTTCAAAAGAGGATATTAAAGAAATCCTATCTAATAATAGAGAAAATCCTGTTTTTAAATACCGTGGTGTTCGTTTAATGTTTACGAGCAAGCATTCATTTAAAGAGGTTATAGCTATTTCAGATAAACATAATCTGATTTTAATAAAAGGTAATGAATACACAGGAAACGAGCACATTCGAGAAAGACATAATTTTTGGTCTACAAAAAAGTATATAGTTTCGGATGATAAAGGTGGTTTAAGATTTCAAAATCAAAGTAGATTTCCAATGGGAGTTGCACCAATCGACTATCTGAAAATAGCAGATGAAATTTACTCAATAAAAAATCTGATTGAAAATAACTCTCACCCAATGGCGGGAAAATTTGATTTGTATATTGGAGAATATTTATTTGACAAGCCACAAAAAGAAAAAGTTAAGCTTCTTCTTTATAAAGGAACTAAAATTGTTCATTCACTGTTTTTAGCAAGAGATTCATATAATCAAAAAAGAGCAAAAAAATTCCCGTTTGCAAGAGGAAAAGTCAAATTCAAAACCAAAAATGGAATAGAAGAAACTTTTATCCCTTATTACGATGTGACTGCCAAACTTCGTTATGGAATTTCTATTGAAAAATATCCTTCAGTGGATAAGGAATATATTTATTTACTAATTTTCAATCCAAAGGATTATTCGGGTCACAATTTTATTAAACTTTTGGAGAGGAAACTTACATATTTTCAAACAAAAAAGCACGAGGAAGTTACATATCAATTTAATGATTTAAGTGAGGTTGAAAGATATATAATGGATATAGATTATGGAATAGAAAACGGATATTTGAAGTTTGGGATACAATAAAGCCAGATTAAGACTGTATAAATTTAATTGCTAGTGTAAGCCTTTTTACGAAAATGCTCGTTACTTTCAATTTGGTTTGTATTTGCTAAATTAGTGGCTTTAATGAAGGACAAGGTAGACAATTTGCAGAAGTTTGAAACTTTACAACCTCCGGAGGCAGAAACTAATAAGGGTCGATGAAGTTTCAATTGAAAATCATTCTTTCGGTTTTGTTAAATTATTTTTTCGTATTGTATAAATAACCATTAATTAAAAACTAATACAATGAGTGCAAAGTCTTTTCTTTCCCAACATCTAAACGCGGTAAAACGTTTAATTGAAAACCTACCTAATAACAGGTTTGATTCACATGAATTTATACGAATTTTTAAAAAGGAATTCGAAGTACAGTATGTCGGTTTCCTAAATAGTTATGATAAAAAACCGTTTCGAAAGGTCCATGCGCAAATTGCAGGAAGTCTATCAAAACATGCAGACTATTTAGAAATCGGAAAACTAGGAAAGGTTTATAGCAAAAATGTATTTGGAATTGAAAGCAAAAATGAAGGATGGGTAAGAAAATAGGCGAAAACCGCTTATAACCTTAACTAATAGTCATAACTGCAATTTGGTAGCCAGATGTTTGTTTTACAATTTATATCTTTAACTTGCAAAGAATATGTAAGTACTTTAACGCAACGTTTGTTAGTTTCAGCCGTTGGAAATAATAATAAAGAAATAAAGTGAATTAAATGGAATATCCGTATTTAGAAACCGAATTTAGGGAAAATCTTGATAAACAAATTATTGAGATAATAAATAAATACTGGAAAATGGATAATGGAGTATTTCTAAATTCTCCAACTGAATTGAGAATTAAATTAGGAATAACTCAACCAAAGCTTAATTCACTAATAAAAAATAATTCCGAGACAAAACTTTACTTAGATAATTGTGTTGATTGTGAGAAACAAATTGTAATTCCTGTTACAAGTCAATCAACTATGAAAAACAAAATTGAAAATACCTGTTACCAATGCTCAGATTGTATTAGTCTACTTAAAAAAGAATTAAAAGATATTGAGTTTGCAAGTCAAAAACTTCATCGCTTAAAGTATGCCATTAAAGTTCAATATTGGAACAAGTTAACACGAGGGGAGTTAGCGGTTTTAAAAAAAGTTATAGAATACAATGATTATAAAACTTTACAAAAAGATTTTATTCAAACAAACTTTGAATACTTATGGCCAATAATTGAGAAATTAGACAGATTTTCTTTAATAGATATTCAAAGAGAACCTATAAAAGACAAAATAGAAACAATTTACTTTTTGCCTGAGCTAATAAAAGAGTTAGAACTAAATCCAAGAAATAATGTCTTCACCGAATCAAGTCTAAACTTCCATTTACCGAAAAGAATAAATCGAACTAAAGAAACACAACCAAATTTTTCAAAACGGCTTGTATTTGATAAAGACATAGTGATTGAAAAAGGAGCTGAATATATTTGTAGTGTTTGGGTAAATTCAGATGGTTCCATCAATTTTGGAATGAAACCGACATCTGAACTGACCGCTCAAAAAGATGAAACAAATCATTTTGAACCGAAACCAATTGGAGAAATAATTGAAAAATTATGGCAGTAACTCCGCTCTTCAAATCCTCATGACTTCGAAGCAACACAATTTCATAAAAAAAGCCAATTACCTTGATCTTTGTTTTAACTTAAAACGCTATTTTAGATTAATATAATCTGGTAATGTTGGAGAATTGCATTATATCAGCAATAAAACTAAGGACATGTCTAATGTATATATATCTAGGCAATCTAATGTTTTGGAGTTTTATGTATATACAACCAGTTATGGTTAATTAAAAAAATCAAGAATACATTAAGAGGGAATTTTACTTATTTTAGTTGTTGTTTCGCAAATCGGTTCTTATCAAAAACTTAATTTTGATAAAAAAATCCGATTATCATCAAAATTCAGACAGCCAGTTTAAGAGAAATAATTATTGGAGTCGACTTAATTCTTAGAAAATTATTTATTGGAGAAAGTTAGAGATTATAGCGAAAACGAATTTGGACATTTTTTAACAAATGAGTTAAGCCAATTAAACGATATAACTTTGGTTTTACTTAAAGGACATTTGTTTACCGAGTTTGCCATAAATTGCTATTTGGAATCGCTCTCTAAAGCCAAAAAATCAAATTTTTTCAGAGAGAACTTTAATTTTTCTACTAAATTAAGAATTTTGGTACATTTTGGAAAATTTGAAAATGAGGGTACATTAATTCTAGAATCAATTAAACATTTAAACAAATTAAGAAATGGCATTGCACATTCTTTAGATGTAAATGAGTTATTAATTCAAGAATTTTTTGCGACTTTAGGAAAAGCATTACCACCAAATAGAGGAGGTTTTAGGAATGAAAATTTAGATATCCCATTAAGATTAACTTCTGGAATTTCCATTATTTGCGGAATAATATTCGGTCGATATATCGAAATTCGAGACGGTAAAAACTAACCACGCTTTAGTACTGAGTTAAAAAGCCGCTCTTCGAAGCCTCATGAATTTAAAGCAATACGATTTTAATATGTTCTGAACAATTTGAGAAATGGAAAACATAGATAATCCAATAGGTTGGTATGAAATTACAAAGGACTTAATAATTCCTCTTTTAGGAGTTATTTCGACTTTGGTAATAGGAATAATAATTGCTTTAATAATTAAGGACAAAGAGCGTAAAGCAAAAATAAAGGATATTTTGATTGACCATTACATGGACTATTTAACCGTTAGAACAGCTAATGTTGAATATGAAATTAATGCTACGATTAAGGAAATACTATTGGAAATTAAATTAGAATCGGATACTTACTTAAAGAACAACGCAAATTGGCATCTACCAATACAAATTATTAAGGAAAGGTTAGATGAATTGGAAGAAAAATTACGGCATGTAGAAAGTATCAATACCAATTGGTCAATTTATACTTATCGCTTTGCATTTCTTCTTGGCAAGAAAAATTATTTCAAAGAAGCTTTACCTCTTGAAAACAATATTACAAAGGAATTAATTTCTATTGTAAAGTTAGCTTCGGTTAAGAAGAAAATTTTAGCAAAAATTAAAGAGGATTCTGATCTCATTAATGAACTAAATTCAAGTAATACGGACAAAATAGCCAGAGCTCTCAATAAGATTTATGTAATTGTAACAACAGATTACAATCAATATCAACTTTCAATATTTAATCCTTACAATACCAAAATAGCTGAATTAATAAATGAATATTAAAAACTCAGTCAGATATCGGCTCCCGTTATTCCAAGCCCCGCTCTTTAAAGCCTAATGACTTCGAAGCAACATGATTTCATTAAATATCTCCTGCACTTTCCTACCATCTCTGTCATTGAGAACCCTTCAGCTGGATATGGTGGTAGTCAAAGTACCTCGCGGTAGAATCAAATCTTTATTTCCTAAGGATTCAGGAATAATATGTTGGACACTTTTTGAGGTATTGGATATGTGTTTACAGAAAATACAACGCATTTAAAATAGGCTTGTCTGTATGTCTATCTTTGGAGTAAAAGTGCCAATAATCATAAATGGATTTTTGGATCTATAGTGAAATGATTTTGTTGTTCCCAAAAATAGATGTAAATCCTTTGTTTTTGCAAAATCATCAAAGTATTTTTCTTTTACTTTGCTTATGGCTATTTCCTCATTGCCTTCCGCGGCGGCAAGGGTATTTCTGTACAATTGTCCTATTTCCCAATCCTCGATCATCATCGTGCTAGCAACACCATTTATATCTTCAAGTTCATAAGAAAACTTATAGGGCAGTTTTTCAGCCAGTTCAAACTTAAGATCGTCCATTTCAAAAAGATTTTGTTGGTCATTTAACGCTTGTAGTTGATCCAATTTTTTCTTGTCATACTGTCCTTCAATTTGCTCAATTTTAAAATTCTTGATCACCGTAGGTTTAAAAACTGCTAATGATGTACAGATTTCTTTATTATGCGCATTTGTGATTAAGGTCTTTATATCTGTGTGCACATTATTTAAAACAAATTGTTTTCTATGGTACCAATTATTTTTAGTGTCAATGGTTTCTAGCAATTTAATAGGGGTGTCAATGGTTGCCGGCCGATAACTTTCTGGTCTAAAATCCTTGTCATTCTTGACGATATCCAGTTCTATCCATTGGTACTTCTTATAACGTTCGTTATGTTTCAATTTTCTAAAAGGAATGGGATAAAGTCTGATCCAAGTTCCATCTTCAAGAAATCCTGCTGTACATACTAATTCACCATAAGTAGAGGAAAAAGTCGGGTAGGTTTTCACTGTAATGAGAACTTTAGTAATTGCCATTTTCTAAATATGGATTAAAGGATATTTAAAGTTAGGGAGTTTTTTTAATTTCTCTGCTAAATGGGTGCGATGGCACTGACATGTATCTGCTTCAAAACAAGTTAATGCAATTCTTTTATACCGTTCCAGCAGACCAATAATAGTGTTTTGAATTTCAGCAGTCTCATTCAAAACTGTGTTTCTATATTCTAAAAAAAGTTCGTCATAATCGGCTTGGTTATTTAACTCTCTACGCATGCTGGAATCAATTCCAACTTCTGGAATGTGGATATAGTCGATACCTAACCTGCTACAAAAGTTACTCAATAAAGATTTACTAAAGCCGTATTTCTGACTTAAAGGATTCTTACGTACATCCACTAATAGTTTAACATTGTTTTTGATTAAGCGATTAAGATATTCTTCTAAAGAAATACCCTCGTAACCTATTGTAAAAAGAGCTATACTATCATCGCTGGGTCGCGCTGTAATAATTTTTTTAAAGTGTTGTTCTGGCAGTAATTTTTCAGCAACAATACTATTGGTTGCATAATATGGAAAATTGAGATAGGTATGTTTTGTAATTACATCCCTGTTCATATTTCCGTATCGGGCTATGGTTTCCTGAACCAGTTTTTGATCCTGAGGGGTAAGTTCCTTAAAATATTTCTTATTAGTTTTTTTACGATAGGTTTTTTCGTTTTCAGAAAGCCATTCTCTCTTAACCATTGCATGAAGATCAGCTTTTAGCGAATAGGAGTAACAACCATATCGATAGGGTACAAAATCGTAATTGGCTTCTTCTTGCATTTGTGTCAATAAAAATACTAGCTTTTGAAGTCGCGTACTTTCCAGCCCCTCTTCAAAATTCTCCAATAAAGCGAAAACAATTTTTCTTCTATAATACATTTTGCAAAATTATCGAATATAATAACCAATCAACAATTTTTTTGGACTTATTGGAAGTTTTCACCTCTTAATCTAAAACTTGGCGGTGCTACTGACGGTGCAAATGGCGGAGCAAATAATGATGCATTAATTTATAAACTCCCCGGAGCACAAAACCCAGCGCCCTCATTCCATACCCGCGAAGGCGGGTACCTCGTCATTTAAACTCCAATGTTAATTAATAAAGCTAAATCCCTTTAACCCATTCCGGGCTTCCCCTGTGTTTTGCACCCCTCCGCGCTTCCCTACTTCTGTGTTTTTTATGTCACGATTTTTGCCCACACAAATGCAGCACATTGCGTCATTGCGAGCGTAGCGAAGCAATCTCATCATCGTCAGGTGCGCAATGCCACAAAGAGCTGCCCAGCCGCCAAAAACAAAAATCCCACCTTATGGTAAGAATAAATTATGGTTTTTATAATGATATTTTTGCACACCCATTGCATTAAATATTTTCTATCTTTGTGTCAATGAAATTTTTAGCTCTCATATTATCATTATACATCTTCGCGCTCAATGTAGCACCCTGCGAAGACAATGCTATTGATAGTGAGGCTAAAACAGAGATTTCACAAGCAATGGATAACGACCACCGGCATCAAGGGAATGATTTGTGTTCCCCCTTTTGCATTTGCCAGTGTTGTCACATCAATTCGACACCTTTTGAAATTGTAGATTTTACCATTACTCCAAAACTTATTTCTACAGAAGTTTTTTATCATTTCAACGGATTTGCGAAAGACTTCAGTGCTACCTTACTCCAGCCTCCACAGGTTTAATGAGTACCTGCAAAAGCAGGTGTCTTTTAAATGTATGTTGCCATCAAGATTGAGGGTGACTGATTTTTAATTCATTAAACCTAATTTTTATGATCAATAAAATCATTGATTTTTCAATCAATAACAAATTCATTATTGGTTTGCTTACGCTTACCATTGTTGGAGCAGGCTTATGGAGTATGACCAAAGTACCCATAGATGCAGTTCCTGATATTACTAACAACCAAGTCCAGGTTATTACACAAGCACCCAATTTGGGTACAGAAGATATTGAACAATTTGTTACCTATCCTGTAGAAGTAGCAATGGGCAATCTTCCTAATGTACAGGAAATACGTTCCATCTCACGTTTTGGATTGTCTGTCGTTACCATTGTATTTAAGGATGATATGGGGACGTATCTTCCTCGTCAATTGGTTGCCGAAAAACTAAACGAGGTAAAAGAACAGATTCCCGCCGGTTTTGGAGAACCCACAATGGGACCAATTTCCACAGGTTTAGGAGAAATTTACCAATACACCTTAAATGTAGAACCCGAATTTAAAGATAAATACACCATTACAGAGTTGCGCTCTATGCAAGACTGGATTGTAAAAAGACAAATGACAATGGTTGAAGGTGTAGTTGAGGTAAACACCTTGGGTGGAAGGGTCAAGCAATATGAAGTTGCTGTTGACCCAAGCGATTTAAACGCCATTGGTTTAACGATTACAGATGTGTTTAATGCCTTGGAAGCCAATAACCAAAATACAGGTGGTGCTTACATAGAAAAAAACCACCAAGCCAATTTTATTCGAGGTGAAGGCTTGGTGCGCAGTTTAGAGGATATTAAAAAAATTACGGTCAAAAACGTCAATAACATCCCCGTAACCATTGGCGATATTGCAACGGTACAATTTGGTTCGGCAATTCGCTATGGCGCATTAACACAAGATGGCGAAGGCGAAGCTGTTGGCGGTGTGGTATTGATGTTAAAAGGGGAAAACTCAAACAACGTGATAGAAAACGTTAAGATGAGAATGGAACAGATACAGCAATCGTTGCCTGAAGGAGTGATAATTGAATCGTTTTTGGATAGGAGCAAGCTGATAAGCCAGACAACATCCACAGTAGCCACCAATCTTATTGAAGGTGCACTCATCGTTATTTTCGTCCTTATCTTTTTATTGGGCAATTGGCGTGGCGGTTTAATCGTGGCTTCCACCATTCCATTATCCTTATTGTTTGCCTTTATTTTAATGAACGTTTTTGACGTATGGGCAAACCTGATGAGTTTAGGAGCCATAGACTTTGGGATCATTGTCGATGGGGCTGTCATTATTGTCGAAGCTACCGTATTTCTTATTGTCTCTCAAATACTAAAAAAGAAAAGTCTTTCGTCAAAAGAACGTGATAAAGTAGCTGCTAAGGCTTCAAAAAAAATGATGAATACTGCTTTTTTTGGTCAGCTCATTATTCTCATTGTGTTTCTTCCTATTTTGGCATTACAAGGAGTGGAGGGTAAAATGTTTAAACCAATGGCGCTCACTTTTATTTTTGCAATGGTAGGGGCTATGGTTTTATGCCTTACTTATGTACCAATGATGTCTGCGTTGATTTTAAGAGCACCTAAAAACAACAAAAAATCCTATGGCGACCGGGTTGTGATGTGGGTAGAAAACAAATACCAACCATTGCTTGAAAAAGCACTTAAAAAAGGAAAACTTATTTTGGGAATAGCTGTGGGATTGTTTGTCCTTGCTATTTTTATGTTCACAAAAATGGGTGGTGAGTTTATTCCCCAACTTGACGAAGGTGATATTGCCTTTCACGCCATTTTAAAACCGGGCAGTTCGCTTACGGAAACCATTGAAACCACCACCAAAATTGAACAGATTGTAAAAGCAGAATTCCCAGAAGTACAAAAAGTAGTTAGCCGTATAGGAGTACCCGAAATCCCAACCGACCCAATGCCAATGGATTTGGCAGACGTTATTGTTATTCTAAAACCTAAAAGCGAATGGACTTCAGCAACTACCAAAGATGAATTGATAGAGAAAATAAAAGAGGCTGTTGAAATTCTTCCCGGGGTTAATTATGAATTTACCCAGCCTATTGAAATGCGGTTCAATGAATTGCTGGAGGGCGTTCGTGAAGACATTGCCATTAAAATTTATGGGGATGATATAGAAGTGCTCTCACAAAAAGCAGAAGAGATTACCAAAATCATTGCAGGCACTGAAGGTATTGGCGATATGAAAGCCGAAGCCACCACAGGCTTGCCACAAATGACTATTACCTACGACCGTAATAAATTAGCACAATACGGCCTCCAAATAAACGAGTTAAATAAAACCGTGCAATCGGCATTTGCTGGAGGCACTGCAGGAATTATTTTTGAAGGGGAAAGACGCTTCGATTTGGTGGTTCGTCTCAAGTCTCAAAACCGGAAAGATATTTCAGATGTGCAGAATTTGTTTATCAATTTGCCTTCGGGAGCACAAATCCCACTTCGTGAAGTGGCAGATATAAGCTACAAAGCAGGCCCAATGCAAATAAGCAGGGACAATACCAACAGACGTACTTACGTGGGCATCAACGTAAGAGGTCGGGATGTAAAATCGTTGGTGACAGAAATCAAATCCAAACTGGATGCAGAACTGGAATTGCCAGCAGGGTATTTTATTCGCTACGGTGGTGCTTTTGAAAATCTGGAACGTGCCAGTAACCGTTTGCAAACTGTGGTGCCTTTGGCCTTATTGCTCATTTTTATACTCATCTATTTTGCATTAAAATCACTACCACAAACCTTAATGATTTACATCGCCATCCCTATGGCAACCATTGGTGGTGTTGTGGCATTGTGGCTACGGGATATGCCTTTTAGCATCTCGGCAGGTGTTGGATTTATTGTGCTGTTTGGTGTGGCTGTTTTAAACGGCCTGGTGATGATTAGCGGTCTCAATGAACTAAAAGAGGAAGGCGTTACCAACCTTAAAGACCGAATTTTTGAAGGCACAAAACGACGTATTCGGCCCATTATGCTCACCGCCTCGACCGATATGTTAGGATTTTTACCAATGGCCCTTTCAGCATCTGCTGGTGCTGAGGTGCAACGCCCGTTAGCAACTGTTGTTATTGGTGGTTTGTTAACTTCTACCTTGCTTACCTTGTTTGTCCTGCCCATTTTGTACCATTGGGTCGAAAACAATTCTTTTAGGTTAAGGGGTAACAAAAAAGTGATTACAGCCACAGCAGTACTATTAGTGTTTTTTGGATTCCCATCACAAAGCAATGCGCAACAACTTAAGGATACTTTGCCTGAAATAACCTTGCAGGAAGCTGTAAAACTCTCAAAAAGTAATTATCCATTACTCAAACAAAAACAATTGGAAATTACAAAGCAAGAACAGTTAAAAGCAACTGCTTACGATTTTGGTACTACCCAAATTTTTACGGGTGGCGAAGAAATCAATGCCGGTGCCGGTGTTTATACAACCATTGGTGTTGGACAATATAATATTGATGTGTTTGGCATTGGAGCTAAAATAAAATTACAAGATCAACGCATTCAATTGGCGCAAAAAGCCTTTCAGCTTTCTGAATTAGAGTTGGAATTGGAAGTAAAAAAAGCCTGGGCACATTGTTACCAAATGAAAAAAAACTATGAGCTTTATAAAGAGTTGGATTCTATTTACACCAATTTCGAAGAAGCTGTGACCTTAAATTATGAAGTGGAAGCCATTTCAAAATTGGAATATTCGGCTGCTAAAAATCAAGTGTTTCAAATTCAAAATAAAAAGGCACAAGCTTATAGCAATTATATCATCGCTTTACAGCAATTAAACCTTTGGTTGGTTTCAGAGGAACTTTTTACGGTTTCAGATGAATTGGATATGGAAACTGAATTGAATACTGAAAACTTCAATTTGAAAGAACATCCATTATATAGTATATCACAAAACAGGGTTGATGAAGCAGAAGCCAATTACAAAGCAGCAAAAGCCGATAATTTACCCAAATTCAATTTACAAGGCGGATTGCAAAAAGTGAATGGTAATTCAGGGTTTTACAGCTATCAGGCAGGTATTTCTGTTCCTTTTTTATCGGGTACTAACAAAGCGCAAATAAGAACGGCAAAAATTGATAAAGAAATTGCCGAAACCAATGCAGCCTTCAAAAAACAAGAAGTACAATCCCGATTCATTCAGGCGCAAGAAAATTATAAAAAATGGAAAGCCTCTTGGGAGTTTTATAAAAATCAGGTATTGCCCTTAACTAAAGAACAAAAAACAGGGGCTTTATTTGCTTATAAAGAAGGCGAAATAGACTATACCACCTTTACGCAGTTGGTAAAAGAAGCGGTACAGTCGGAATTGGAAGCCCAAACCGCCTTAATCAATTATTTAGAAAGCACATTTCAACTACACTATTTTAATCAATAAGACAATGAGAAAAAAATCATATACATACATCGCATTCATTTTCGCATCACTATTAATACTGTCCTGTGGAAACAAGGAAAATCATTCGGAAAATGATGGGCATTCAGACGACAAAGTCGAACAATCCAATGAAAATGAAGAACACCACGAAGAAGGCGAAGAAGTAATGCTAACACAACAGCAGTTTGATGCCTTGCAAATGAAAATCGACACCCTATCAATGCGAAATATGAGCGGCTTTATTGAAGCTAATGGCACGCTGGAAGTCCCACCACAAAACGAAGCTGCCATCACGACGGTAATAGGAGCAAATGTAACATCTATCAAAGTAATCGAGGGCGATAAAGTCGATAAAGGGCAAGTGGTGGCATACTTGTCTCACCCTAATATCATTGCCTTGCAAACCGATTTTTTAAATGCGCATACTAACAGTGAACTTTTAAAGAAAAATTTTGAACGTCAACAAAAATTGTATGATGCAGGTGTAGGCTCTGGAGCTAATTTCCAAAAAGCAGAAGCCGAATATACTGCCTCTAAAGCCTTGGTAAAAGGGTTGGATGCTCAGTTGAAAATATTGAATATAAACACAGAAGCTGTTCGCAATGGGTCGATTGCACAACAAATACCATTACGCACTCCAATTGAAGGTTTTGTTCAAAAAGTAAAAATAAAAACAGGGCAGTATGTGGAACCACAGACTGAATTGTTTGAAATTATCAATACCCATCACGTTCACGCCGATTTAATGGTTTTTGAAAAAGACGTCCATAAAGTCAAGCAAGGCCAAAAAGTAACCTTTTCGGTACAATCCATTCCGGATGCAGAACTCACGGCAGAAATCTATTCGGTAAGCAAAACATTTGAAGACAACCCAAAAGCGGTTCACGTTCACGCCGAAATTGAAAACAAACAAGGCAATTTAATTCCCGGGATGTACATTCAAGGAAGAATACAAACAGACAACACCTTAACAAAAGCGCTACCCGAAAGTGCCATTGTAAAAGAAGGTGATCGGTTTTTTGTATTTTCGGTAGAAAAAGAAAATGATGATTGGAGTTTTAAACCTATAGAAGTCGTGTTAGGGACAAAAGACGGAATTTGGGTTGGCATCACTTTTTTGGAAGAAATCCCTTCAAACATAACATTTGCTTATAACAACGCTTACTACCTCATTGCTGAAATGAAAAAAGGGGAAGCAGAACACGCACATTAATATGGAAACAATCGAACAAGTTTTAGAATCTAAAAATATTCGTGTTACGGCAATGCGTTTATTAATTTATAAGTTCCTTGCTGATAAACAAGTAGCTGTAACCCTAACCGATATTGAAAATGCCTTCGCTAAAGCCGAAAGAACAACCCTATACCGAACCATAAAAACCTTTGAAGAAAAAGGGATTGTTCATCAAATAGACGATGGTACAGGGATTATTAAATATGCCTTATGCGAGCAAGGTTGCAATTGCGACATCAAAACCGATTTGCACTTGCATTTTCATTGTACCAATTGCAATGAAACCGTTTGTTTGACCGAACATAAAATCCCACAAATAAAAGTCCCTAGTGGTTTTGTCTCAGAAAATGTGAACTTGGTAGTAAAAGGAATCTGCGATAAATGCAGCAGTTAATTGCACTTCCATTGCATCCCGTTTTATTACACCTTTGAACTTAAGCCAGATTAAAAATGAAAAAAAAGAAACTCAATTTAAGAGATATAAAACCAAATTCTGAAAACGATCACAGTAAAGAAGATGGACACAATCACGGTACTTCATCAAATAATTTCAAAATCTATGTCCCCTCAATCATAAGTTTTACAATGCTGATTGTGGGCATTGCGCTGGACTATTTTGATGTGGCATTCTTTAAAAATTGGGTTCGTGTGGTTTGGTATATTGTGGCTTATCTTCCCGTAGGTTTCCCTGTGATAAAAGAAGGTTGGAATAGCATCAAGAATGGCGATTTTTTTACAGAATTCCTTCTAATGTCCATTGCCACTTTAGGGGCATTTGCCATTGGCGAATATCCCGAAGCAGTTGCTGTGATGTTGTTTTATGCTGTTGGAGAACTGTTTCAAAATGCAGCGGTTAATAAAGCAAAAGGAAACATAAAAGCCTTGCTCGATGTAAGACCGAATGAGGCATTGGTATATCGTAACAACGATTACATTTCAATAAATCCCGAAACCGTGGAGATTGGCGAAAAAGTGCAAGTTCGTGTGGGCGAAAAAATTCCATTGGATGGGATATTGCTTTCTGAAAAAGGCTCGTTCAACACCGCAGCCCTAACAGGCGAAAGTAAACCCAGTACCATTGCAAAGGGCGAAAAAGTATATGCTGGAAGTATCAATATGGATGGTGTCATTGAAATTGAAACCACCAAGGAATTTAAAGATAGTTCCATTGCCAGAATTTTGGATATGGTACAAAATGCCACCGCACGAAAATCAAAAACAGAATTGTTTATCCGAAAATTTGCAAGGGTTTATACGCCCATCGTTGTGTTTATGGCGAATGGATTAACATTTATTCCCTACTTTTTTGTGGATGATTACGTCTTTCAGGATTGGTTGTACCGAGCCTTGATTTTCCTTGTTATTTCCTGTCCCTGTGCCTTGGTAATTTCCATTCCATTAGGCTATTTTGGCGGATTGGGTGCAGCCTCAAAAAATGGGATTTTATTTAAGGGAGCTTCTTTTCTAGATGAAATGACAAGGGTAAACACAGTTGTGATGGATAAAACCGGAACCGTGACCAAAGGTGTTTTTAAAATCAAGAATGTTGTCTTAAGCAGTGGGTCATTGAGCGAAGTCGAGATGATGAAATACCTGATGGCAATGGAAGAACAATCCACACACCCAATAGCCAAGGCCATAATGGAATATAAAGCCGAGGGTGCCGATTTTGAAGCTACCGATGTTTCGGAGATTGCTGGTAAAGGATTAAGAGGAACAGTAAATGGAAAACCCGTGTTAGTTGGAAATAAAGCCCTGCTGACTTCCAACAACATTGAAGTTCCAAAAGAAACCGATACGATTGTGGAATCTATCGTTATGATTGCCATTGATGGCAAATTCGCTGGCTACGTGATTATTGCGGACGAATTAAAAGACGATGCACACGAGACCATAAAACAAATTAGGGAATCAGGGATTTCAAAAATCATAATGCTTTCTGGAGATAAAGATTCCATTACGCAACAAGTGGCAAAAGAACTAGGTATCGAGATTGCAAAAGGTGGCTTATTGCCGGAAGACAAACTCAATGAAGTGGAACAATTAAAAAAACAACCCGGTACTAAAGTCGCTTTTATTGGCGATGGCATCAACGACGCACCCGTATTGGCAGCAAGCGATGTAGGCATTGCAATGGGAGGTTTGGGTAGCGATGTAGCCATAGAAACCGCAGATGTCATAATTCAGACCGACCAACCGAGCAAGATTGTAATAGCCATAAAAATAGGACGTTCCACACGTAAAATAGTTTGGCAAAATATTGGGTTGGCATTTGGAGTTAAAGCCATCGTATTGATTTTAGGTGCAGGTGGTCTGGCCACGATGTGGGAAGCTGTATTTGCGGATGTTGGGGTCGCATTATTGGCTATTTTAAATGCTGTGAGGTTGCAGAAGATGAAGTGGTAAGCTCACTATATTCTTTAGAAATACCTGCAATTGTTTATAGAGTTTGAATTTCTTGAGATACATTTTATGAGCTTTTTTATATTTTACTTTGTAAATCGAAAGGTTTATAATAAAATAAGGGCTGTTGTTTTGTTCTCAACAGCCCTTATCTATAATTATGATTCTGTAACCAAAATCACTGTTTCCTAATAACCAATTGATACACACAAGGAATTACCACCAAATTTAAAATGGTTGCAGAAAGTAACCCTCCCAAAATAACAACTGCCATAGGGCTTTGTATTTCACTTCCTGGTTCTCCGCCTTTTAATGCCAATGGTATTAATGCCAAACCTGTTGTAAAGGCTGTCATTAGTATTGGATTCAATCTATCCAATGCTCCTGTTTTGATTAACTGAAACCCCTGCATTCCTTCTTTTCTCAAATCTTCATAACGAGAAACCAACAAAATTCCGTTACGAGTGGCTATTCCAAATAAACTAATAAAACCGATAGTTGCAGCAATACTGATGATGCCTGATGTAAAATACACAATCAAAATACCACCAATTAAGGCCAGTGGTAGATTGATTAACACTATAAACGCCAGTTTTACATCTTTAAATTCGTAGTAAAGCAACAGAAAAATAATCGCTATTGCGATAATTGCGGTTATCATAAGTAACTGTGATGCCTTGGATTCGCTTTCAAATTGTCCTCCATATTGCACACGGTAACCTTCCGGCATTGTCACATTATTTGCTACAACCTCTTTTATTTCGTTAACAGCGCCTCGTAAATCCCTGCCTTGTACATTGGCAGCCACTACAATTTTACGTTGTACATCCTCTCGATTAATCGTATTTGGACTGCTTACGGATGATACGGTAGCCAATTCGCCCAAAGTGGTTTGTCCGCTATTTGGTAAACTAATCAAGGTATTGCCAATGCTTTCTATATCATCCCTAAATGGTTTCTGATAGCGAACAACCACGTCAAAATACTTCTGGCCTTCATAAATTTCTCCAGCTTCTTCGCCTGCAAAAGCAATATCCACCTGTTCCATTAAATTACCAACTGTCATTCCGTATGCAGATAAAATTTGACGTTTTGGTTGGATGCGTATTTGCGGTACTTCAATTTGTTGTTCCACTGCTACATCTGCCAGGCCATCAATATCTTTAATATTTTGCTCTACGCTTTTACCTACTTCGAACAGGCGTTGCAAATCTGAACCAAATATTTTAATGGCAATATTGGCTCGTGTACCTGAAAGCATATGGTCTATACGGTGGGCAATGGGCTGTCCTAATGTTATATTGACACCCGGTGCAATACTCAATTTGTTTCTCACTTCCTCAAAAAATTCTTCTTTAGTCTTGTCGTTTAAAACAAATGGTACATCAATTTCAGAAGCATTTACACCTTGTGCGTGCTCATCCAATTCGGCACGCCCTTGTCTTCGGGTAACGACTTCCACTTCGGGTAAATCCAATAATATGGTTTCTATTAATTTTCCTGTTTTGTTGCTCTCTTCCAATGACATTGAAGGCGGGCCAACAACACTAATGACCAATGAGCCTTCATTAAATTCAGGCAAAAAACTTCTTCCCAATTGGGTTAAAACCAACATACTAATGAAAAAAGCAATAACAGTGACGCCAATGATGGTTTTAGGTATTCTTGTTGCTCGTTCCAAGAGGTTGCCATAGTGTTTTTGTAACCAACGTTCCACTTTTGTGCCTTCGGCCTGCTTTTTTAAAAGCTTTTCATTATCTAATAAGTAGGAACATAAAATGGGTGTTACGGTTACCGCAACGATCAGCGATGTTAAAACCGAAGTGACAAATGCAATTCCCAATGGTTGTAATAAACGACCCTCCATTCCGCTTAAAAAGAATAACGGAATAAATGAGACAATAATAATTAAGGTCGCAATGATGATGGAACTTCGTATTTCTACCGAAGCATCTCGTACAACTGTGATAGTGGATTGCCGTTCTGCTTTTGGTTTTCTAATGTTTTCGCGCAAGCGTTTATACACGTTTTCCACATCGATAATCGCATCATCTACCAAGGCACCAATGGCTATTGCCATACCTCCCAGACTCATTGTGTTGATGGTATAGCCTAACCATTTTAAGATGATGATGGACACCAATAATGAAATTGGAATTGCTAACAATGAAATAAGAGTTGTCCTCCAATTCATTAGAAAAATGAACAGAATAATCATTACAAAAAATGCACCTTCCAACAAAGTTTGATTCAAATTGCTGATGGACGCATCAATAAAGTCCGCCTGTCTAAAGATTTGACTTTTGATGTTTACACCTTTTGGCAAGGTTTTTTCCAGGTCGGCAATAGCTTCATCCAATCGGTCTGTCAATTCCAATGTATTGACATCAGGTTGTTTTGAAATTGTTAAAATAACCGCAGGCTTTGCATTTAAAGAACCATCGCCAATTTTATCGGCAGCACCAATTTGAACGGTTGCCACATCTTTTATTTTGATGGTTTGACCATTGACTTCTTTTAATACCGCTTCTTGCAAATCTTCCAAGGCATAAGCTCTACCGCTTCCTTTGATGATGTATTGATTCCCATATTGATTGATAATGCCACCCGGTGCATTGGTGTTCGCTTCCTTGACCTGTTCTACCAATTCAGAAAGACTCACATTGTAATGCTTCATCTTTTCAGGGTTGGCAAATACCTGGTATTGCTTATAATCGCCTCCTATAACTACAACGTTAGCAATACCTCCAATCGCCTTAATTCGCGGACGAATTGTCCAGTCTGATAAGGTTCTTAACTCCATCGGCGACAAACTATCTGACGTTACTCCTAATAGCATTATTTCGCCCATAATGGATGAAATGGGTGCCATAGTGGGCGCTCCAATACCTTCCGGTAAGTTTTCACGAACCATCGGGATGCGTTCACTTACAATTTGTCTGGCTCGATAAATATCGGTTCCCCATTCAAATTCTACCCAAACAATAGAAACTCCTGCCGCTGATGAAGAACGAATCCTTCTCACATTTGGCGAACCATTTAAAGCTGTTTCGAGTTGATAGGTAACTAATTTTTCTACTTCTTCAGATTCCATTCCGTGCGCTTCGGTAAGTATTGTAACCGTTGGCGCAGTAAGGTCTGGGAATACATCTACGTTCATTGTTCGGGCATAATAAATACCCAATACGCTCAACGCAACTGCTCCCAATAGAATGAGTAATCTATTGTGAAGTGAAATAGATAATATTTTATTTAACATTCGCTTCTATTTTTAATGTTCGTGACCGTGAGCAGGTGTTGAACCCGACATTGAAGCCATTTTTACTTGGTAAGCTCCCGCAGTAACAACCACTTCGCCAACTTCCAGACCTTCCAGTATTTCTACATTTTCGCCATTTCGTTTTCCAATTTTTACGGGTCGTCTTTCAAAACTTTCGCCGGAAAGTTGAACGATAACCGAATAACTTCCGTAGTCTTCCAATAAAGCATCTACAGAAACCATTGTATTTTGCGTGGCATTTCCCATCGCTATTTGAACGGGTGTCAGGCTTCCTTCTGGCATATCGACCTCTGCATTTACTTGTGCAAAAACTGAAATCAATGGGTTTTCCCGTTCTACATCTTTACCAATAGAAAGTATTTTTCCTTCACCATCTTTTATATTTTTCCATTGTCCATCCTTAGTTTGATACCAAATATCTTGTGCATTCTCCATTGAAAGTCCGTAGTTTGGTGCTAACTGGGTTTTCAATACTTTGGATTGGTGCGTGCCAATGGAAACCAACGCAACCCCTTGCTCTACATAGTCGCCATTGGAAACAGTAATAGATTTAATGAAACCATCAAAAGGTGCACGTATTTGTTTGCTTCCGCCGGAAACTCCTGATGATAAAGATTGGTAATTGGATTTTGCTATTGAAAAGTTGCTTTCTACTTTTTCAAATTCAGCTTTTGGAATAATTTTAGAATTATACAACTCCTTTTTCCGCTCGTATTCAGATTTTGCCTGTTCATAATTGGCTCGTGCATTGGCAATCTCGGTACTCAAATTATTAGAGGCCAATCCTTGACTGTTTAAACTCATCAATAGCTGGCCTTGTTTTACTGCGGCACCTTCCGTAAGATTATCTATTTTAAAATCAACCACGCCATTAGATTTTGCTGCCAGGGATTTTACCGAACCCGGTGATGGCATCCAAACTCCAGAAGTATTGATAACATCATAGATTTTACCAGAAACCACAGGTGCTGTTTGAAAATCGATTTTCCAGGCCTGTTCTTTTAAAAATGAAATGCTTCCATCTTCTTCGGCTGTACCTAATGCTTTTATGGCTTCATCGGTACTTGCATAAACGGTAATGTCATTAATCGTAATCTTATCCGAGTATTCAGGCGTTTTCAATTCAAAAACAAGCTGGTATTCTCCTGCTTCTTTAGGTTGAATGGTTGGCGAGAATATACCCGGTGAGGAAGGTTCTTCTACAGTATTGCGCAAACCTTTATCTCCTTTTATAAGACTAACCGTTACCGAACCTTTGCGGACGGGTTGGTGCTTGTCCAATACCGTAAAGTGAGCTGCGAACCTGCTGGAATTACCCACTATTAAGGCAGGGAACTCTACAAATAATTCGGTTTTATCTGTCCAAATGGTGTGGTTCAAGCGGGGCATTTCTTCTCCTTCGTGTGTTCCATCAGGGTTGTGTGCGTGTGCATCTTCTGCCTTGTCATTACAAGACATCGCCAAAAAGGCGAGCACTATTAGTATATATTTCATCTGTTTATATTATTGTTTTAGCGGACAGATGCGACATCCATTTAATCATTCTCTTGTGTGAGAAAGTTTCTCTAATGGATGTTTCATCTTTTGAATGTTTTTGTTTTTTAGTGTTCGTGATGTTCATCGCCATTATCGTGCGTATGTGTTTCTTGCTCCATTTCCATTGAATCTGTTTCAACCTGAAATTCTTCTTGTTCCACTTTTACGTCGTTCATATGGCTGCCATCAGCATTGTGTTCGTGACCGTGGTCGTCTGTTGCTTCTTTTTTTGCATCTCTGCAAGAGGTTATCAAGAAAGTTGATGTGATTGCTATTGCAAATATTATTTTTGAAATGTTCATAATTGTATGTTTTAAAATTTATAATTGATGTTTTAATAATTGTGCTTGAAGCAGTTGTAATTCCTTTTCCATTTGCAGCATTTTATCTTTGGCGGTTCGGTAAAACTGAAGCTCCAGGTAATAATCCATAAAGGAAAACTCGCCCAATTGATACGCCTTAAACAGTAATTGCTCACTATCTAAATTGCCCATTGTGCTTTGATACTCATTAAATTTTTCGAGCATCAATTCGTATCGATTATAGGTTTCTTGAAATTGTGCGTAAAGCGAAGCTGTGATTACTTCCGTATTGGATTGCTGATACTCATAATTTGCTTCAGCAGCTTTTACTTTATTTTTACTGCTCCAAAGTGGTATGGAAACACCACCATAAAATCCGGAATAGTTGCTGCCACTTACCCCTTGATAATTGTAGCCAAGTGCCAAATTGGGCAACACTTTGTTTTTTTCCAATTTTATTTTTTGAAGCGAAGCATCTTCGTTGGCTTTCAATTCTTGTAATTGAGAGTCTGCTGTCAATTTTTCTTGCCAGAGATTTTCGATCGTTCCAATATCAGAGGACAAAACTATTTGTGATGAAATACCGTCGATAGGTTTTCCACCGTTTAAAGTTTTGAGTTTAGCCAGTTGAATTTGAATTTCGCTTTCAATCTGTTGCACTATAAATTGCTCTTGAATCCAGGCAATTTTCGCCTTGTTCAAATCTAAAATGCCTACTTGTTCTTTGTCAAAAAGTTGTTGAATTTGGTCGTAAACCTGCTTGCTTTGGGTTTTTCTTTCTGTTTCAATCGCTTTCTGTTTTTGTAAGAAAGCGAGTTCTAAAAGAATTGCTTTTGCCTGCAATAAAACTTCTTGTCTTTTTGTCGAATAGGCTGTTGCTAACTGTTGCGATTTAGATTCGTTCCAATTACTACGTGCCCCATAAACAGAAGGGAATTCAAAAGATTGTGATATTTGATATTCGGTATAATCTCCGGTTGCATTTTCGCCAAAAGGCAAATAATATCCAGAGAGTTGTGGGTCGGGCAAATTGTTGGTGCTCTTGTTTTCGAGTTGCTGGCTATCAATAAAAGCTTGATACCCTTTTAACTCTATATTGTTCTGTTCTATTTCGTGTAGCAGTTCCTCTACATTTTTAGTCTGTGAGAAACCAGCAACAAAGAACAGGCACCCGCAAATTACGGATACGATGTATTTATTCATTGTTTGAAATTTTAGGTTTAATCTTAATTTGTAAAATGGAATACCTATGTAGGATAAGAATTCCTAAACGATTAACCTAAAGATGGTGGGCCTCGCAAATCGAGGGATGAGAGATAAGGATTGAAATAGTTGTTAGGTGGATGATAAACAGGCGGTTTGCTATTTTGCCAGTAATCAATTAAAAATACGAGTTGAATATTAAAAGAAGTCTTTGCCACATTTTTATCAACAATAGTCTGCTGCTCGACTGTGTTCCTTTTAAGTACTACAATATCGCTTGAAAAAGAAGAGTGCGAGTGCACATCCATAAAGAGATCAAAGAAACCGTAAGTTGGTTCTTCTTTTTCCTGCTTATTATCGTGATGATGATGTTCATCTGAATGGGCTATATCTGAATGCGAATCTTCGTGCTGATGGTGTAAATGAGGAAAAATTTGATGCAGCAGCATTAGGCTAAACAAGCCTAAAAAGAAAAACGCGGATATTTTGCTTGCTTTATGCATTAGTTGCAAATATATGAATTATGATTGGATTTTTAGTTTTGTTATATTGAATACAATCTATTTCACTGTGCAAAGGCCATAAAAATAGGACGTTCCACACGTCGTATCGTTTGGCAAAATATTGGGTTGGCTTTTGGTGTTAAAGCAATCGTATTAATTTTGGGAGCCGGTGGTCTTGCCACGATGTGGGAAGCTGTATTTGCAGATGTAGGTGTAGCTTTATTGGCTATTTTAAATGCTGTGAGGTTGCAAAAGATGAAATGGGATTAAATTGTCATTACAATATAGTTTTATTTTTTCCCAAAGCCCAGAATACCTAAGAAGGCGGGAAATCGAAGGTTCAGCGCAGTTAATCTCGTCATTAAAAGTAAATAACATCAAAAAAATTGTAATTCGTCAATTCAACTCCCTCCGCGTTCCCCCGACAATTTTTGAAAAAAATATTTTAAAAATTAAAATATGATAAAAGTCATTTTTTTGATTATTTTTTTTAACTATATTAGTATAATATTTCAAATGCCTGAAAATTAAACCATTATTTAAAAAACCTAGTGTAAAAAAATGAAATGCTAATTAGCATTTATTAATTTCAACAATGTGAAACCTTTCTTTACTAAAATATTGGCTTATTTTTTAGCAGTTTTAATACTGTTTTCTACTTCTTCCTTTACAGTAGATATGCACTTTTGCTGTAATAAATTAGTAGATATGTCCATCATAGGCAAAGCAAAAGTCTGCCAGGATAAAGTTCAGAAAAAAGATACACCTCATAAACAATGCACTACGTTACAAGAGAAAGAATGCTGTAGTAATCAAACCATTGTTAAAGAAGGAGATGATACTATTAAAAAGGCCAACATCGAACTTGAGGCTGAATCCATAATTTTCTTTAATACTTTTTTTTACGCTTATATAAATTTATTTGAAGGGCTTGAGAAAAATATAGTTCCCTCTAAACAATATAGGCCACCCTTACTATTCAAGGACATACAGATTCTACACGAGACTTACTTAATTTGATTTTCTTAGTGGTGGATTGAACTCTTCAATCTGTTCATTCTATTATGGTCAAAGCACTACTTATTTAGGCTATATAGCAGTGTCAACCTTTTATCCAGACAGTTTAAGGAAGTCATGGGAATGAGTATGACCGATTATAAAATACAGAAAGTTGGAATCGGAATTTCTATAACGAAATTATATAAATAAGAACGAAAGTTAGGCAGACAAAGAATCTGCCTAACACTTAATATTGATAACTTTTAAAAATGAAAACCTGTTTAAAATCTGCCAACTAATAACAGATAACCTATTGACTTAATTATGGTTATATGGATTGTTGGGAATGGATTTATAAAAATTAACATAAATGTTTAACTAAATAAAAATAATAAATTATGAAAACACTACTAATTGTTTTATCAGCAATTGGGCTTTTAAGCTTAAACAGTTGCAAATCAACTTTCAATGCCACCGAGACATTGCAGGTTGATGAAAATAGAAATGCCATTTATCAAGAAATCATTTCAAACCCTGTTCACTTTACCAATTTCATCAGCGAGGCACAGAAAAATGAAGCCACCAAAAAGATACTGATGAAGGCTCATATGGAACAGATGGAATCTGGAAATATGAAAATGATGATGGAGAAAAACCCTGAAATGAAAGAAAAAATGCAATCCCATATGCAGATGATGATGGAAAAAAATCCAGAAATGATGCAAAAGATGCAATCCAAAATGCTCGTTAAAATGATGGAGAATGAAGAGAGCCGTAAAATGCTGATGGATGAAATCCATAACAACAAAATGATGAAGAATCAGATGAAAGCAAAGATGATGCAAATGATGAATGAAAACCCTGAAATGATGGAAGAAATGATGCAGAAAATGATGGAAAAAAATCCTGAAATGATGAACAAGATGAAAGGGAAAATGAAAAATAAAGGACAATAAATCCCTGTCCTAAAGAGCGGGATTACTACAAATAAAAACAATTAAAATGGAACGATTATGATGTGGTGGTGGATAGTAATACCGGCTGTATTTGCATTGGGCATATTTCTGTACAATGGAAGAAATAGACAAAATACCGTGAAGAGAGAAAATCCTATGGATATTTTGGACAACCGGTACGCCAAGGGCGAAATATCCAAAGAAGAATATGAAGAACAAAAACAAACGTTGAACACTAAAAATTAAAAAACAATGAACTATTATTTTAATAAAACGGTAAAAGGAACTTTTGAAGAAGTCATTGATAAAGTTACCCAAGAATTGAAGGCAGAAGGCTTTGGTATACTCACAGAAATTGATGTGACAGCAACCTTAAAGAAAAAGCTGGATGTGAATTTTAAAAAGTACAGGATACTTGGAGCTTGCAATCCGCCTTATGCACATAAGGCTTTGCAAGCAGAAGATAAAATTGGAACCATGTTGCCCTGCAATGTCATAGTACAGGAAATTGAAGACGGAGTTATTGAGGTTGCCGCGGTAAACCCAATGGCTTCTATGCAGGCTGTAGAAAATGAAAAATTGAACGATATAGCTAATGAAATAACTGCGATGTTGGAAAATGTAATTGAAAAGTTGTAAGGATTTTTAAAAAATAGATAAACAACAAATTATAATCACAAACTTAAATCAAAACAAATTAAATAAATAATAAATCATGAAAACACTACTAATTATTTTTTCTGCAATTGGGCTTTTAAGTTTAAACAGTTGCAATCAAGAAACAAATCCTCAAGCTTTAATGGATAATCCTGAAACCCGCACAGAGGTTTTCAATACCATTACCCAGAATGACGATTATATGACCGAGTTTATGGAAAGTATGCCAAACAACCAGCACACCATGCAAATGATGCAAGGCAACAAAAAAATGATGGGTTCTATGATGCAAGGAGAAGGCATGCAAATGATGATGAAAGACAGTACAATGATGCACTCAATGATGAATGGAATGATGAATGACGGAAAAATGATGGAAACTATGATGAAAATGATGCACGAAAAAGGGATGATGAGCAAGGACTGTATGGAATCCTGCTCAAAGATGATGGGTGAAAAAGGAATGGATATGCAAGGAATGAATAAGATGAATGACATGGATAAACCAACCAATGAAGACCATACCGAACATCATTAATTTTAACATTTTAAAATCAAAAACAATGAAAAATAATCACTGGATATGGATGGTCATCGGTTGTGGCTTACCATTACTGTTCATTTTTTTAGCGCCATCTTTTGGTATAGGTGGGGGCTCTTATCTTTTCATCTTTATACTCTTTATGTTCGCTATCCATCTGTTTATGCCGCACGGGTCTCACGGCCACGGAGGGCACAAACACAATAATGGAAACCATAATGGTCACGACCATAATCAAAAGCAGTCAAGCGATGATTCAACAGAAAAAAGAAAAGAAAATCAACATCATAAAAACCAAACACAATGAAACAAAAATTTCAAATAAATGGAATCAATTGTGGTGGATGTGTAGCGAGGGTCAAGAAGACTTTGGAAGAACATCCCAACATCGAGAAAGCAGAAATTTTCCTGGCGCCAAAAGGGGCTACTCTTATCACGATGAAAGAACCCCTTTCAGTTGCCGAGTTACAAAAGCAGCTTGATGGGCTTAATGGTTATACAATCATAAAAATAAATCAATAACAACTTAAAATTTAAAATTATGCATTATTTCGACGGACATTTTGGAGGAATGCACCTAATATGGTGGATTATATGGATCATCTTTCTTGCTTGGATATTCTTTATCCCGGCAGATATTCCATATCAAAGAACAAAGAAAGACAGTCCTCTGGATATTCTTAAAAAACGCTTTGCAAAAGGTGAAATATCCAAGGAAGAATTTGAAGAATCAAAAAAGATTTTAAAATCAGACAACTAACTCAAAACTATAAAATTATGTATCGATTAAATGTAAAAAAACTCGGTTTTGCTTTCGGTTTGACGGGAGCATTAATTTACTTGGGTTGTATGATAGTTATGTCAACAGCAGGACAGGAAGGAACAATTACTTTTTTCAACAGCCTAATACATGGTTTGGACACTACCAGCATTATTAGAATGGATGTACCATTGCTGGAAGCGTTCTTTGGCATTATACAAACGTTCATTTTAGGATGGCTTATAGGTGCTTGCATTGGTGCTTTTTATAATGCGCAAATAAAGTTAAAAGAGTAAAATAAGACTTATGCAATACGTCTGGTTTATATGGTCGCTTATCCTCCTGTCAGTTTGGTTTCTGATCTATTGGCTCAAACCAAAGTACAGGCAAGGGATGCTCAAGATGAGCTTTATCACACTGCCTATTGGCCTTACCGAACCTTTATTTGTGCCCGAGTATTGGTCACCACCTTCTCTGTTTAGCCTTGCTGAAAAAACTGGTTTTGACATCGAAAGCCTGGTATTCTCCATCGCCTTTGGTGGCATTGGAACGGTCATCTATAAGTTGCTGTGCCGGAAAGAAGTAATAGCCATTACTGCCACAGAAAGGGCACATAGGCGTCATCTCTTACACCGCTATATTCTCTGGACACCTGCCCTAGTTTTTCTGATTTTGGCCTATTTCACTCCGCTCAACCATATTTATTGTGGTATTATAGCCATGTTTTCCGGTGCACTTGCCACAATGTATTGCCGCCCTGATCTCAAAGGTAAAATCTGGGTAGGAGGGCTGTTGTTCACGGTTCTCTACTTCATTTATTTTGGAAGCATCCTGCTTTTCTATCCTGATTATGTAAAGCGCTACTGGAACCTTGATGCCTTAACTCAGGTCTTCGTTTGGGGCGTGCCTTTGGGAGAGCTGCTCTTTGCCTTTTCGTTTGGAATGTTTTGGAGCAGTCTTTATGAACACGTGTATTGGCAAAGGCTGGTGAAGGAAACCGAACCAAGTTGATTTAAAAGTAAATAAAAAATGTTAAAAAAGTTAAAAATGAAAGATAAAAACGAAGTAGTAATAGTGACAGGAAGCAGCGGAATGATAGGATCCGCCTTAATTCATAAGCTTGCTGAAAAATACCATGTCATAGGATTTGACCAGGATGGCTATCCATTTCCACCGGTAGAAGCTGAATGTGTCTGTGTAGACCTCACTAGCAATTCTCGAATGGCCTTTGCCTTTGAAAGAGTTCGTTACGCCTACGGTAGCAAAATAGCAGCGGTAGTACACCTGGCCGCCTATTATGATTTTTCGGGGAAACCCTCTGACCTATACGACAAAGTGACCGTAAAAGGTACTGAGCGGTTGCTGAAATACTTACAGGATTTTGAAGTGGAGCAATTCATTTTTTCAAGTAGTATGCTGGTTTATAAACCTTCTTCACCAGGGGTGTTAATCACAGAAGAATCGCCATTGGAACCAAAGTGGGATTATCCGAAATCTAAAGTCACGACTGAAAAAGTAATACAAGAAAAACGAGGTGAAATTCCTGTAGTAATGATGCGTATTGCTGGGGTGTATAGTGAAGAGGGCAGTTCAATCCCTATCACCAATCAGGTGCAACGTATTTATGAAAAGCAAATTTCAGCACGGCTCTACCCTGCCAATACGGCTCATGGTAGCACTTATGTGCATCGAGATGACGTCATCAATGCGATGGCCCTTGCTGTTGAAAAACGGAATGACCTTCCTAAGGAAGTCATATTGAATATAGGTGATGATGAAACCCTTACCTATAAGGAGTTACAAGATATTATTAGCACCGAAATTCATGGCAAAAAAATCCCCATCATCCCCATCCCAAAATGGTGTGCCAAAGCCGGGGCATTTATGCAAAACCTATTTGGTAAAGCCTTCATAAAACCATGGATGATCGACTTGGCCGATGACCATTTTGAAATGGACAGCTCCAGGGCAAAAAAATTGTTGGGATGGAAACCCAAACATGGTTTGCGGGAAACTTTGCCCAAAATGGTTGAAAACTTAAAGTCTGATCCAAAGAAATTTTATCAAGTGAATAATTTGAATAAATAATGAAGATTCATTAATCCTAATCCAATCGCATTATGAAAAAAAATAATCCTTCCTCAAAGTCCCATTCAGGTGATGGGGATACATCTTCAAAAAAGATACAATACACATGTTCCATGCACCCTGAGGTGGTAAGTGATCAACAGGGTAAATGCCCAAAATGTGGAATGACTCTGGTGAAAAAAGAAGAAGCAGAAAATGAAATGTCAGGCCACAAAATGGAAGGTATGGGCACACGAGGCGTCACCCGTCCAATGATGGACATGGAGAGCCACGAACACAAAAAAGGCCATGAGCACATGGATATGGATATGGGTGCCATGAAAATGAGTGCAGAGGATCGGATGGAAATGCTGAAGAATCATCATAAGCAAACCCTTTGGGTCTTTTGGACAGTGGTATTGCTGGGATTTTGGATGATCGCTGCTCCACTCACTTTTGATTATGGAAAGAATGTGGTCGAGCCCAGTGGCGGTAGAGATGTATGGCTTTCCCTTGCCGATCGAATAGCAGCAATGCGCTGGAGCGATATCATAAGCGGGATATTGCTGGTGTTTTTTGGATGGCGTTCCCTTAAACCTAACCGCCCCTATAGCGTCTGGATTCTCTGTTTTATCGGGATATGGATCAGTATGGCTCCCTTTATTTTCTGGGCGCCAACGGCTGTCGCCTATTATAACGGCACCGTGGTTGGTGCCTTGATTATTGCATTGACCATCCTCATACCCGGGATGCCAAACATGATCCAGTTTATGAAAATGGGCGGTGACGTACCTACAGGTTGGAGCTATAATCCCTCAAGCTGGCCGCAACGCTCCATTATGATTGGGTTGGCATTTGTAGGCTGGCTGGCCTCCCGGTATCTGGGGGCTTTTCAATTGGGGTATATAGACTATGCTTGGGACCCTTTCTTTGGTGAGGGCACCATGACCGTTTTAGATTCCAATATGTCCCACTCTTTTCCAATATCTGATGCTGCATTGGGAACACTTGCATATACCTTGGAATTTCTGATGGGATATATGGGGGGAACCTCCCGTTGGCGTACCATGCCGTGGATGGTCACCCTTTTTGGGATTTTGGTGATTCCACTGGGATTCGTGAGTATATTTTTAATTATTTCACAGCCGCTTTCAGTAGGGGCCTGGTGTTCAATATGCCTGTTTTCAGCTATAGTTATGCTTCCAATGATCCCATTACAAATAGATGAAGTGGTTGCCATGTGGCAACATATGGTTCAAAGAAAACAAAAAGGGGATTCCTTATGGAAAGTGTTCTGGAAAGGAGGCGATGCATTGTCCACTGAAACAGATCAACGTTCACCAGAGATGGCAGAATTTAATGACAATCCCTGGAAGGTATTTAAATCTTCAATTTGGGGAATGTCCTTCCCATGGATGTTGACGCTATCAACAATTTTGGGGATTTGGTTGATGGTCTCTCCAACGGTTTTCGGTATTGGCATAGAGACTCCATTTGCCGATTTAAATCATTTGGGTGGGGCACTTGCAATTGTATTTGCGGTAATGGCCATGGCCGAAGTAATTAGAAGCTTACGGTACTTAAATGTATTGCTCGGCCTGGTACTTGCCGTAATGCCATGGTTTATTGAAGATGTCAATATAGCGTTTACGTTAAGCACAAGTTTAACAGGACTTTTGGTAATGGCACTTTCCTTTTCAAAAGGAAAAATCAACGAAAAATATGGCCTTTGGGATAAGTATGTGAAGTAAGTCCGAGAAATTCAAAATGCTAAATCAACTTATAAACAACTGATAAAAAACGGCTTCTAATATTTCATCAATAGGTATTATTCTGATTAATGTTGTGGAACGTATTATTATGAGCATACAGACGATGATGGCAATATGCCGATGGCTATGGAAAAAATAAAAATTAAATAGTATGAAAAAAATAGCAGTAATAGGATACGGAGTCATTGGAAAAAGAGTGGCAGACGCCATAAATCTACAGGATGATATAGAGCTTTCTGGCATTTGTGATGTTATTAGTGATTGGCGCATTCAAAATGCCGGAAGAAAGGAATATGACATTTACGCAGCTACTCAAGACGCTGCTGATAGAATGAAGTTTGAAGGAATTTCGGTTAAAGGCAATATTCAAGACCTTTTAAAAAAGGTAGATTTAGTCGTGGATTGTACACCTAAAAATATCGCAGCTCAAAATATAAAGATGTATAAAGAAATAGGGCTCAAATTTATTGTTCAAGGTGGCGAAAAACACGAAACTACGGGTCATTCCTTTAGTTCAGAAAACAATTACAAATCCGCTATAAATTTGGATGCAACTAGGGTTGTTTCCTGCAACACTACCTCTATCTTAAGAACATTGACCGCTTTAAAAAGAGCCGACTTATTGGATTATGCCAGAGGCACACTTTTAAGAAGAGCAACAGACCCCTGGGAAAGCCATCTCGGAGGTATTATGAACACTATGGTTCCTGAAAAAGATATTCCGAGCCATCAAGGGCCGGATGCTCAAAGTGTTGACCCTGACTTGGATGTCATCACTTCCGCAGTAAAAGTACCGGAAACCTTGAGCCACCTGCATTACTGGAATGTGAAATTAAAAAAACAAACCACAAAAGAAGACGTGTTGAAGGCATTTAAAACGTCTAGCCGAATTAAATTGATACGTTATGACCAAGGTTTGGTTTCCAACAATACCATCAAGGAAATGTTTTTGGATATGGGAAGACCTTGGGGCGATATGTATGAAGTGGCGCTTTGGGAAGATATGCTGAAAGTAGTGGGCGATGAACTGTTCTATGCTTATGTAGTCGATAACCAAGCGATTGTTATTCCTGAAACTATAGATGCCATACGAGCACTTACGGGAATTGAAGAAAGTGCAGAGAAATCCATACGCAAAACCAATAAAAGTTTGGGAATAAACTGAAAAAACATGAGAAGGCTGATACTATACTGGTTTAAAATACAAGCAGCGAAAGCAGCAATGAATGTACTTGCACCACATTTCAATAATATTGAAGTGCAGGACATTCTACATAGATATTGGCAGCGATATTTACTACTTAAACCCGAAGTTCCCAAAATGCCTACAATGGGGGGGTCGCTTATGTTGCATTTATCCGCAATGTCAACCGGTTTCTATCAAGAATTAACAGCAAGAGGAAAAAACAAGGAAAAAACCACTCAACTATTTTATGACGTTGCTTGGAAGGTTTATCAGAAAATGGGCAAATTCTCCTGGTGGCTGGCAGGATGGGGTAATAAAAACAATTATAACAAACTACTGAAAGCCACAAAACTTTTCAGGGCATTTCCGTTCAACAGTCCCTCATACCAATGGAAAGATGTAAATACAGATAAAAATGTAGTGGGGTTTGATTGCTTGAAGTGCCCGGTTGCCGAATACTTTAAAAAGAAAGGTTTGTCAAAATTTTGTACAGCTACCTGGTGTGCATTGGATTACCCATTAGCAGAAATGTGGAATGCCAAGTTAGAAAGAACTGGAAGCATCGCAGGTGGAGCTAAAGTGTGTGATTTCAGGTGGTATGTAAAACCAACGAAAAATTAAGTATCTATTAAACAAAAGATAGTATGAAAACATATGATGGTATTGTAAAGCATTTAGGAGAAAAAGCTTCCTTTTATTTGGAGCACGTTTGTGAAAAAATAACAAAGGATGAATTGCAAACCCCCAGCAAGAATAGTCTTGACAAGGTATTTGGCAATAGCAACAGAAATCTGCAAGTACTGCGAAGTCTTGCTCAATTGTACAATCACGGAAATCTGGGAGGTACCGGATATTTAAGTATCCTTCCGGTCGATCAAGGTATTGAGCATAGTGCAGCCTTTTCGTTCTACAAAAACCCGGATTATTTTGACCCGGAGAACATTATAAAACTCGCTATTGAAGCAGGTTGCAATGGTGTAGCTTCAACATTTGGGGTATTGGGACTGAACGCTCGAAAATATGCGCATAAAATTCCGTTCATCGTCAAGATTAACCATAATGAACTACTTACCTATCCTAACAAGTATGACCAAACGCTATTTGGCAAGGTAAAAGCAGCGTGGGATATGGGTGCCGTTGCTGTTGGTGCAACCATTTATTTTGGGTCGGCAGAAAGTAACAGACAGCTCAAAGAAATTGCCGAAGCTTTTGAAGAAGCCCACAATCTGGGAATGGCTACCATTTTATGGTGCTACACCCGTAACGAAGCTTTTAAAACAGAAAAAGAAGACTATCACGCCGCTGCCGATTTAACCGGACAGGCCAATCATTTGGGCGTTACCATTCAGGCAGATATCATCAAACAAAAATTACCGACCAATAATTTCGGATTTAAAGAAATAGGATTTGGAAAATTTGATGATGAAATGTATAAAAGCCTTACCACAGACCATCCCATTGACCTATGCAGGTTGCAAGTTGCCAATTGTTATATGGGAAAAATAGGATTGATTAATTCCGGTGGTGGTTCCAAAGGCAAATCAGATTTGTCCGAAGCTGTAATTACGGCCGTTATCAATAAAAGAGCCGGAGGTTCAGGATTGATTATGGGAAGAAAGGCATTTCAAAAACCATTGGCTGAAGGGGTGGAATTAATCAATGTGATACAAAGTATTTATCTGGATGCTAAAATTACAGTAGCTTGAAATAGCTGATAATTATTATAAATAGTAAAATATAGAAAAATGAAAAACAAAATCGTACCCACCGATTTCTCTGAAAATTGTACCAAAGCAGCACATCTTGGTATTGAAATGGCCAAACTGTACAATGCTGAAATACACTTTTTGTATTTAATGACTACACCCGTAGATTGGGTAAAACTCGATAAACTCAAAGAAAAAAATTATCCTGAAACCGTAAAGCAAATTGGTATTGCTAAAGCCAAATTGCGTGAACTGGAAAGAATGGCTGAACACGATGGGATTAAGTGCCGCACCTTTCTTCAGTTTGATTCCGGTCAAAAAGATATTTTAGAGCATTCCGGCCATTTTCAGCACGATTTTATAATTACAGGTAGTCGTGGCTCTAAAGGGATTATCAGGGAAATTACGGGTAGTAACGTGGAAGAAATTGTGCGCAAGGCAAATGCCCCTGTCATTGTTGTTAAAGACGAAGAGGCAACATTTCCTTTTAAGAATATCGCCTTCGTTTCAGATTTTAAAGAGGATGTTACCAACGCATTTAAACAAGTAATTTCCATTGCCAATAAATGTGATGCTCATATTCATTTGCTGCGTATCAATACACAAACAGATTTTAACAGTATTGAACTCGGCTTGAATCCAATTCAACAACTTTTACAAAACTTTCCCGAATTGAAAAACTATTCAGTGGCTGTTTACAATGAACCTTCAGTAGAAAAGGGAATCAATACGTTTGTAGAACAACAGTCCACAGATTTGATTGCAATGGTTACACATGGCAAGACAGGGTTTTTAAGTCTATTTTCTAAAAGCATCGCTGAAGGCATAACCAATCATTCCATATTACCGGTAATGACTATACCTATTTAAACAATGGACAATTCAATAAACATAATAAAACACTCGGGAGATAGTGTTCCTTTCAAAGTTGACAAACTCAAAGATTCATTACGACGTGCCCAAGCAAGTGAGGATGTAATTCAGCAAATAGTAACACAAATTGAGTCTGCAATTTATGAAGGGATTACCACAAAAAAAATCTACCAAATGGCATTTAAAATGCTAAAGGGTAAATCCAGGGTAAGCGCATCAAAATACAAACTCAAAAAAGCCTTGATGGAATTAGGCCCTTCCGGTTTTCCATTTGAAAAATTAGTGGGAAAACTTTTGGCACACGAAGGCTTTGAAACTAAAGTGGGAGTTATTGTACAAGGTAATTGTGTGCAGCACGAAGTAGATGTAATTGCCCAAAAGGATAATATGCATTATATGATTGAGTGCAAATACCATAGTGACCAAGGACGGTTTTGCAATGTCAAGATTCCGTTGTACATCCATTCACGGTTTTTAGATGTGGAAAAACAATGGGAACATCAAAAAGGTCATGAGGCTAAACTGCATAAAGGCGGTGTGTACACCAATACACGACTTACTACTGATGCGATACAATATGGTAAATGTGTAGGATTATTATTAACAAGCTGGGATTATCCTATGGGGAATGGTTTAAAAGACAGAATAGACAAATCGGGGCTACATCCATTAACAGCATTAATAACCCTGACCAAAGCCGAAAAAACAAAATTATTGGACAAAGGCATTGTGCTATGCAAAGAGCTTCACGAAACACCTTCTTTATTAAATCAAATTGGTATTGATAAAACAAGACACAAAAAGATTTTGGAAGATTCAGAAGAATTATGTAAAGCACATTAATGTAAAAAGTTATTAAAATAAACAGTCATTAATCCTTAAAACAATACAGATGAAAACAGAAGTACAGCAAAAACAGAACAGCATAAATTTAGAACCATTTTACCAAGCCTTGGAAGATGACCCAAAACTACTTGAAGAAGCCCTTGAAATATTATTGGGGGTGGTAAACTTTGAGCCTAAATCCATAAAGAAATTAGCACTTCTTATAAAAGAAGATTCCCGCAATCTATATAATGAAATAGTGGAATTGGGTAAAACGAACCAAGACAAAGGAAACACCCCTTCGTGCTGTGGCGGTCACTAAATATATACGAATAAGATGAAACATCCATGTCAAGGCAAAATTGACACACAGGAAAATGATTATTTCTTGGAGATTGCTCAAAGAGCACAAAATACCCAAAGTGCAAATGATTATGGACAGTCCAATGGGAGCGAATGTACTGGAACTGTTCCATCGCACCAGAGATTGGCATCGATTAGAAGACAATGAATGTGATGAAATGTGCTCGCATTTTACAGTCGTAAGCAGTTACCGTGAAACTATGGAATTACGAACTGATAACAAACCCAAAATCGTGATTGCAGGAAGCGGAATGCTCACAGGAGGCAGAATGCTCAACTATCTTGAAACCCAAGCACAAAACCCCAATAACACTTTGCTGTTTGTAGGTTATCAAGCTGAAGGAACGCTCGGCAGAAAATTGTTGGAAGGCGATAAGGAACTAAAAGTATATGAAAAATCGGTGCCTTTCAAAATGCAAGTAGCGGTAATTGAAGGTCTTTCAGCACACGCAGACCACCCAGAGCTTATAGATTGGATGAGTAAAATACACAACAAACCTGAACGGATTTTCATTGTTCACGGTGAAAAAGAAAGTGCAGAAGCATTGCAAAAAGGGATCAAGGAAACCTATGATTGGGATGCCGAAATCCCACAATTGTATAGTATTGAAAAAGTTTAATATTGAATCAAATTAATGCCATGAATCGTATAATAAATAACGCAGTGCATAACAACTGGTATGTTATCACAGGCGGTCCAAGCACTGGTAAAACAACTGTAATTGATTTGCTGCAAAAACAAGGATATACTACTACAATAGAACATGCAAGACATTACATCGATACTATGCGCAATGAAGGACATTCCGTTGAAGAAATTAGAAATAATAAAAGAAAGTTTCAATTAGGAGTTTTAGATATGCAAATTCAACAAGAAGCTTCAATTAAAACAAAAGACATTGTTTTTTTGGATAGAGCCATTCCAGATGCTTTAGCCTATTATCAATTTTTGGAACTAGATTATGATGAAAAATTAATAAAGGCAATAGAAGAAACCTCTTATAAAAAAATTTTCATTTTAGATAGACTACCTCTTACAAAAGACTATGCCAGAACAGAAAATGAAGATGATCAAAAAAAAATTCATCAATTAATAATTGATGTTTATAAAAATTTAGGTTTTCCAATTGTTTTTGTTCCTGTTTTGCCACCTTTAGAAAGAGTTAAATATATTTTAAAAAATGTATAGAAAAATGTCAAATAGCAAAAAGAAACAAAAGTATAATTCTGCTTCTGTTTTACATTATTTATTTCTTTTCATGTTATTTATTTGTACGGGTGTAAGGGCCCAAAACGAGATGCTTATCGAGCAATTATCGAATAGATTGGTCATTCGTGAAAATTTTGATGAAGATGCTGCCTTTTTGAACAAACAAACCTTTAAAGTAGGAAAACTTGTCGAGAAGAACGGATACTATGAAATTGAAGTAATCACAGAGTTGTTTGGCAAAGACAAGCAATCGACCGATAAATATACAACCACCTATCGCTGTAAACCCGATGAGGCCAGTATAATAGTAATGGCATTTCCATTTTCCAACCCAAAATCAAAGGAAACCGAAATCAACACCACTTCAAAAAACTTTAAAGAACTATACAATTTGGATGATCTAGAAGATATTGAACTGGAAATGAGTTTTGATTCAGGCTTGTTGAATTTCTTTGGTTCAAAGAGTTCCATAAAGATTTACGACCGAAAATTGGACGGTAGCAAAAACAGTATTAAATCAAAAATCAATATCAAAGCCTATGCATTGGGTATTCGCATCAAGCAACTCAACTATGCTGTCAATGAAGAGTTAAACAGTAACGGCTTATTGACCTTTCAAAAATTCACCGAAGAAGATGGAAGTTATTTTACAATGAACTATAAATGAAAAAAAAAATGAAAAATTACGATACGCTTTCAGAAGCCATAAACGACTTACAGGCAAATGGTTATATTTATGATTTCAACTTGAAGCCTGAATGCCTGGAATGTGCTTCGCTGAAAATTGAAATCCAGCCCGAAGATTTTAAAGTAGATAAAACCTATCGCTTTGAAGGAATGAGCAGTACCGATGACAATAGCGTTCTCTATGCAATTTCAGGAAAAGACGGAATAAAGGGTCTTTTGGTCGATGCCTATGGCATGTATGCCGAAAACATATCGGAAGCGATGAGAAAAAAATTACGATAACACTTAAACATACCAATAATGGAAAATCACGAACATCACAATCACGAAGAAATGGACCATTCGAAAATGGATCATTCCAAAATGAAACACAAAAAAGAAGACCACTCTAAAATGAACCACGGAAAAGGCAACCATTCCGGTCATAATCCGAGTCACGGACAAATGGGACACGACCATCATAAAATGATGATTGCCGACTTCAGGAAACGGTTTTGGGTAACGCTTGTGCTAACCATTCCTATATTGTTTTTCTCGCCAATGATCCAGGAATTTTTTGGGTATGAATTTTTACTCCCGGGTAACTCCTATGTCCTTTTTGCGCTTTCATCTGTAGTTTATTTTTACGGTGGTTGGCCATTTTTAAAAGGTTTTTGGTCTGAAATAAAAAAAGGGGCGCCAGGAATGATGACCCTTATTTCTATGGCAATTACAGTCGCCTATTTCTATAGTTCTGCTACCGTTTTTGGTTTAAAAGGAGTTGACTTTTTCTGGGAACTAGCCACACTTATTGCCATTATGTTGATAGGCCATTGGATTGAAATGAAGAGCGTCCTTGGTGCATCAAAAGCATTGCAACTTTTAGTAAGTATGATGCCAGCAGAAGCACACAGGGTAAAGGGCGATACTATTGAGGATATTTCACTCGAAGATTTATTAAAAGATGACGTGATATTGGTAAAGCCGGGAGAGAAAGTACCAGCTGATGGAATCATTGTTGAAGGCTCAAGTTATTTAAATGAATCTATGCTTACTGGGGAATCCAAACCCGTAAAAAAAGAAGAAAAAGATAAGGTTATTGGCGGTTCGGTAAATGGAAATAGCACACTAAAAGTAAAAGTTGAACATACAGGAAAAGACAGCTATCTCAACAAAGTCATAAAAATGGTGGAGGAAGCGCAAAAAACAAAGTCCAAAATGCAAAACCTTTCCGATAGAGCCGCAAAATGGCTAACCTATATTGCTTTGGCCATTGGTTTTGGAACACTTGCAGTTTGGTTGATTTTAGGTTTTCCGTTTGTATATGCTTTGGAGCGAATGGTAACCGTAATGGTCATTGCATGTCCACATGCACTAGGGCTTGCTATTCCTTTAGTTGTGGCAATATCCACGGCAGTTTCTGCTCAAAACGGATTGCTGATTCGTAACAGAACAGCATTTGAAGAATCAAGAAAAATCTCTGTATTACTTTTTGATAAAACCGGTACTCTGACCAAAGGGGATTTTGGAGTTACGCGTATTGAAACTGTAGATGATAAATTTTCAAAAGAGGAAATATTAAGGCTATCAAGTGCTTTGGAACAAAGCTCCGAACATCCCATTGCTGTTGGAATTATTAAAAAGGTAAAAGAAGATAATATTACTATTCCGAAACCTGAAAATTTCAACGCAATTACAGGCAAAGGCGTAGAAGCCAATGTAGAAGGTATGCAAGTAAAAGTAGTAAGCCCTGGCTTTTTAAGGGATGAAAAAATAGACATTCCTGAAGATGCCTACAGTGATGCTGCTGAAACTGTTGTTTTTGTATTGATTGATGGAAAATTAGCAGGGTACATTGCTCTTGCCGATGAAATAAGACCGGAATCCGCCGAAGCCATAAAGGTCTTTAAAAAGAATAATATCAAAGTCTTGATGGCAACGGGAGATAACGAAAAAACAGCAAAAGCTGTGAGCGACAAACTGGGCTTAGATGGCTATTATGCCGAAGTATTGCCGCATCAAAAAGTAGAAATAGTAGATGAACTACAAAACAAAGGAGAGTTTGTGGCGATGACGGGAGATGGCGTAAACGACGCCCCTGCGCTTGCAAAAGCTGATGTGGGGATCGCTGTAGGTTCAGGTACAGACGTTGCTGCTGAAACAGCCGATATTATTTTGGTAAATAGCAATCCGCAGGATATCGCTAACCTAATTTTATTTGGTAAAGCTACTTATAATAAAATGATTCAGAATTTGATTTGGGCAACAGGATATAACGTGGTCGCCATTCCATTAGCTGCCGGTGTTCTATATTCTTCCGGTTTTGTTTTAGGACCAGCCGTAGGAGCTGTATTTATGAGTTTGAGCACCATTATTGTGGCCATAAATGCACAGTTGCTTAAAAGGAAGATTGGTAAAAAATAATATATAGGAAGACAATTAGAAAAATAGGGTCCTTAATTAACTAAATTGAGAAGGCTATTTCATATTTCTAAATAAACATAATAAAAAAATAGATGAATGTAATACATATTTATAGTGTGCAGAGGCCTGTTTTCAATACAAGGTAGAGTTGATAATATCCAACAAAAAAGCAAGCCTGTATTTTAGAACTTTTTTGTAAAGGCATTTGTAGTTTAAAAAAAATAACAGTGTTTAAAAAATTAAGTTATTCCAAAATTATATGTTTGAATATAAGAATTTGTTTTCTTTCTCAAGTTTGATTCTACAGCTATATGACTGCACTTAAGCCAACAAGCTACCCTTTGCTATGTTTTTTTTTGCCACCACATATTTAATAAAAATTTAACAGCACACAAACTAATAATTCATAACTTCGTTTGTTAACAATATGACAAGATTTTTCTACATAACATTTTTCACTCTGGTTGGTTTCATTATGACACCAACAGTTACCTATGCTTGTAGCTCTAAATCAAATGAAACAGAAATAAGTAGCAACAATAGCAACAAAGAGAGTTTACAAAAGAATGATTCTTGCAATAAAGAAAAAGGACAATGTGGTGAACATGAAAAAGATTGTGACGGAAAATGTGGAAATTCTAATTGCCATTGTCCATCAAGTAGTATAAGCTTTACAATTCCTTTTTTTGCTCAACTTTCACAAACGAAAATAATTTTGAGCAAACCAAAATTTTACTACCAAGAAACCTATTACTCATCAGGCTTTACTTCTATTTGGCTACCGCCAAAAATAAGCTAATTTCCTACCTTGACAGCCATAGGTCTGTCCAAGCGAAAGCATTATATCGTTTTCGCAAATAATTATTTTCAAGAACTAAAATTTAATAAAATGAAGTCAATAAAAATATTGATAGCAATTACTGTATTGCTATCTCTCACAGCGGTAAACGCTCAAATCAAAAACGCTACTACCGAAAGCGTAAAAATTTACGGTAACTGTGGAATGTGTGAAAGCACGATTGAAAAAGCAGGAAATTTGAAAAAAATAGCCCAAGTAGATTGGAATAAAGACACCAAAATAGCTACCCTAACCTATGATACAAGCAAGACCAATCAAGAAGAAATCTTGAAACGCATTGCATTGGCAGGTTATGACAGCGACCAATTTCTTGCACCTGATGATGTATATAATAAACTTCCAGGATGTTGCCAATACGACCGTGTGAACAAAACGGAAATGACAAAAACAGAAACTATGGAAGACCATTCTATGCACAATCACAATGAAACAAAGGACAAGCCAACAGAAACAAAGCAAGAAGTAAATCAACTGAAAGTAGTTTTTGATAACTACTTTGCTTTAAAAGATGCTTTGGTAAAATCTGACGGAAATTTGGCTTCTACCAAAGCCGCAGCATTACTTGCTTCAATAAAAGCAGTAGAAATGGGGAAACTCTCAACCGAAGAACATACGGTTTGGATGAAAGTAATGAAAGATTTGGCGTTTGATACTGAACATATTGAAGAAACCAAAGATGCAGGTCATCAACGTGACCATTTCAATACCTTATCTGACAATGTGTACAAATTACTAAAAGTTTCCAACTATGAACAGCCTGTTTATTACCAACATTGCCCAATGGCAAATGGTGGTAAAGGTGCAAATTGGTTGAGCAAGGAAAATGCGGTTAAAAATCCTTATTACGGTTCGCAAATGCTTTCTTGTGGAAAAACGGTGGAAACAATAGAATAATAATTTCAGCCAAAATTAACAAATGACTACTTCTAAAAACAAATATTAATCTAAATGAAAATCAAAATGAAAAAAGTTAGTATAACAACAATTATAATAATGGCTCTTGTAATCCTAACAGCTATGTCCTGTAAAAATGATAAAAAGGAAAGTTCTCACGATGGCACACTTACAGAAATGTCTTCTGAAGATGGGTATCATCACGGTGATGTGGATTCGGGAATGGAACACGATAAATCGGTTTCAACCAACAATACAATGGATTCCGATACACAGACTTCCGATGTCAAAAAAGTATTGGTAGATTATATGATTCTTAAAGATGCTTTAGTGACAGACAATAAAGATGAAGCTGCTAAAGCCGGGAAAAAAATGGAAAACACCTTGAACGGTTTTAATATAAGCAGCTATACTGTCGAGCAACAAAGAGAGTTAAAAGACATTATTGAAGATGCAATCGATCACGCAGAACATATTGGTAAAAGCGATATTGCCCACCAACGCGAACATTTCAAAATATTGAGCAAAGATATGATTGATATGGTGGCCATTACAGGAACAGAAACCACTATATACCAGCAATTTTGCCCTATGTATGATAATGGAAGTTCTTGGTTGAGTATGAGCAATGAGATAAAAAATCCTTACTATGGAAGTAAAATGCTTAACTGTGGAGAAGTGCAAAAAACAATAAACTAAATGAAAGTTGTGAAAATCATATCCTTGGTTTTATTGGTGGCGTTCGTGGGCATACAGTTTTTGCCCACTGAACGAAATCAAAGTGATGTGGTTCCAAAAACTGACTTTATGTTGGTAAACGATGTCCCGGTAAACATTCAAAACAAATTGAAGGTTTCCTGTTACGATTGCCACAGCAACAACACCCGTTATCCTTGGTACAATAAAGTACAGCCCGTTGCTTGGCTTTTGGAAAACCATATCAAAGAGGGAAAAGGTGAGTTGAACTTTAGTGAATGGGATACTTATTCAAATAGAAGAAAAAACAGCAAGTTAAAATCAATCATCAATCAAATTGAAGATAATGAAATGCCACTGTACGCATACACCTTGATACATAGAAACGCCATTTTATCTAAAACTGAAAAAGAATTGGTCATAGGGTATATGAAGCAAATAAAAAGCAGTTTAAAATAAAAGTTCCGATTTGGGAAGGTAATGATTTTTTAATTGATTGGTTATTTAATAACCCTCTCTGAGTCAAGCACAAAAAGAAAACGATTTTTTTTTCATAATGAAGTTAATTTGAAAACAGAAGACACACTTTCAAAAATTATGGAACGATTGCAGAAGAAAGGTTATACGTATGATTTTAATTTATGCGTGGGACATGTCAAATGCAATGCGCTAAAACTAAAATTACACCCAGAAGATTTCGACGTTGATGAAATCCATCGGTTCGAGGGTATGAGTAGCACTGACGATAATAGTGTGCTGTATGCCATATCTTCCAAAAAAGGAATCAAAGGCTTATTAGTAGATGCCTATGGCGTATATGCCGAAAATATTTCGGATCCAATGAGAAAAAAATTAAGATAAATGAAACACACATATCACATACACGGAATGACCTGCAACGGTTGTCGCAACCACGTAGAAGAAACGCTTTCAAAAGTAAAAGGAGTTTACAAGGCTACAGTTAATTTAGAAAAAGCAGAAGCTACCATTGAAATGGAAAATCACATTGCAATAGAAACCTTTCAAGAAGCTTTAAGGGAAGATAGTAATAGATACAGCATTCACAACTTAGGGGAACATCATCATCATTCAGAACCCAAACAACCCGAAAAAAACAAAGGAAAAGGATCAGGAACTTTTTATTGTCCAATGCACTGCGAAGGCGATAAAACGTATGACCAAGCAGGTGATTGTCCGGTGTGTGGAATGGATTTGGTGGAAGAACAAAATTTATCTGCAAATTCATCTGAACAATGGACGTGTCCAATGCACCCTGAAATTGTAAAAGATGAGTCGGGTTCTTGTCCTATCTGTGGGATGGATTTAGTTCCGATGCAACCCGACCTTTCGGCAGAAGAGAAAACATATAAAAAACTATCAAAAAAGTTTTGGATTGCAACCGCATTCACATTGCCTATTTTTTTTATAGCAATGAGCGAAATGATTACAAACAATCCTTTATATAATGTAATGGCACAAAAACAGTGGAATTGGGTGCAGTTTTTTCTTTCCATCCCTGTTGTGTTTTATGCTACTTGGATGTTTTTTGAGCGTGCTTACAAAAGCATCAAAACGTGGAACCTCAATATGTTTACGCTTATTGGAATTGGTGCGGGTGTGGCTTGGCTGTTCAGTGTTGTCGGTATGCTTTTCCCTGATGTTTTTCCACCTCAATTTAAAACAGAATCGGGAGCCGTTCACGTTTATTTTGAAGCAGCAACCGTTATATTGACATTGGTGTTGATGGGGCAACTTTTAGAAGCTCGAGCACACAGCAGAACCACTTCGGCTGTGAAAGAGTTGTTAAAATTAGCACCCAACAAAGCCATAAAAATAGTGGATGGCCAAGAGGTTGAAGTCACTATTGACAAAATAGAATTAAATGATATTCTCAAAGTAAAACCAGGGGAAAAAATTCCTGTGGACGGTGAAATAACCGAAGGAGATACCACAATTGACGAATCAATGATTACGGGAGAACCTATTCCTGTTAATAAAACGGTGGGTGATAAAGCAAGCAGCGGTACTATCAATGGTAACCAAACATTTTTGATGAAAGCCGAAAAAGTAGGCAGCGATACCTTGCTTTCTCAAATCATTCATATGGTCAATAACGCCAGTAGAAGTCGTGCACCTATTCAGAATTTAGCCGACAAAGTATCGGGATATTTTGTGCCTGTGGTGGTCATTATTTCAATTCTAACCTTTGCCGTTTGGGCAATTTGGGGTCCAGAGCCCGCTTATGTTTATGCTCTAGTCAATGCGATAGCGGTCTTAATCATTGCGTGTCCGTGTGCATTGGGTTTGGCAACGCCAATGTCAGTTATGGTTGGCGTTGGTAAAGGTGCACAAAATGGTGTGTTGATTAAAAATGCCGAAGCTCTTGAAAAGTTAGGCAAGGTAGATACATTAATCATTGACAAAACAGGAACAATTACCGAAGGCAAACCAACCGTAGAGAAAATAGGTACTTTCAACAACGGTTTCAGCGAAAGCGAAGTGCTTCAATACATTGTTTCCTTAAACCATAATAGTGAACATCCATTAGCCGAAGCAACGGTGAAATATGGTAAAGAACAAAATGCTCAAATCATTAAATCGGATAATTTTAATGCCGTAACAGGAAAAGGGGTTGAAGCCACAATCAATGATAAAACCGTAGCCTTGGGAAATCCCAAAATGATGGAATATGCCAATGCCAAAATCACTTCCGAAATGGAAAAGGAAGCTAAAAAATTTCAAAAGCAGGGTAAAACGGTTTCATATTTAGCAATAGAAAATTCAGTAGTCGGTTATGTAGTCATAGGTGACAAAATCAAGGAAACAAGTGCAAAAGCCATTAAGGAACTTCAAGAAAAAGGCATTGCAGTCATCATGCTTACAGGCGATAATCACGACACAGCACAAGCAGTAGCTTCAACACTCAATTTGGCAGATTTTAAAGCCAGTATGTTGCCCGAAGACAAACTTAAAGAAGTTGAAAAACTACAAAAGAAAGGCAATGTGGTTGCAATGGCAGGTGATGGAATTAATGATGCACCCGCATTAGCGAAGAGTGATGTTGGAATTGCAATGGGAACAGGTACAGATGTAGCCATTGAGAGTGCAATGATAACTTTGGTAAAAGGCGATTTACACGGCATTGTAAAAGCACGAAATTTAAGTGATGCTGTGATGAAAAACATTAAACAAAATTTATTTTTTGCATTGATTTATAACACATTGGGCGTGCCAATCGCAGCAGGTGTATTATTTCCTTTTTTTGGAATTCTTCTCTCACCGATGATAGCAGCATTGGCAATGAGTTTTAGCTCGGTTTCTGTGATAGCAAATGCATTGAGATTAAGAACAATTAAAGTTTAACTAACAATCAAATTATTATGGAAAATTCAAATCAACATTCAAAAAACAACAATTACACAAAATTCATTTTAATGCTCGCCGCCTCCTTTGTTGCGATGTACATTACAATGTATTTGAACACCTATGAAATAGACCACGTTTATTTCAGCCTAACAAGATTCTATATGAGTTGTTTGGGTATCGCGGCAATGGCAGTGATTATGTTCTTTTTTATGCGAAAAATGTATCAGAACAAGAAAAAGAATATTGCTATTTTATTAGGAAGTTTTATTCTCTTTATTGGCGCACTCGGCTTGGTAAGAGCCCAAGCACCTATTGTTGGCGATATTCTATGGATGAAAGCAATGATACCACACCATTCTATCGCTATTTTAACAAGTGAAAGAGCAAATATTCAAGACCCAGAAGTTAAAAAATTAGCAGAGGACATCATTAAAGCACAACGTAAAGAAATTGAAGATATGAAAGCAATGATAAAACGCTTAGAACAGAAGTAATGACAAAAAAATATATAATTATAATGACCGCCATTTTGGGAATACTGTCAATTCAAAAGCTTATCGCCCAAAAAGTGATGCGGTATGACCTCTATGTTACAGACACTATTGTAAATTTTTCAGGTAAAGAAAAACGAGCCATAGCGGTCAATGGACAAATTCCAATGCCTACTCTAACATTTACAGAAGGCGACACAGCAGAAATTCACGTGCATAACAAACTCAAAGAAAGCACCTCGTTGCATTGGCACGGTTTGTATTTGCCAAACAAAGAAGACGGTGTTCCCTTTTTGACCCAAATGCCTATTGAACCAAACACAACGCACATTTATCGTTTTCCAATTATTCAAAACGGAACACATTGGTATCATAGTCATAGCGGTTTGCAAGAACAAATCGGAATGTATGGGTCAATGATTTTAAAGAAAAGAGAAGACGACCCTTCTTTCAGAAAAGGCATTGACGATTTGCCAACTGTTCCCATTATTTTAAGCGAATGGACAGATTACAAACCTGAAAATGTACACCGCATGTTGCACACTGCTTCTGATTGGTTCGCAATTAAAAAAGGAACAACACAAAGCTATGCTGAAGCCATTAGAGAAGGACATTTTAAAACCAAAATAACCAACGAATGGAAACGAATGTTGGCGATGGACGTGAGCGATATTTATTATGACAAATTTCTCATCAATGGAACATCAGAAAACCAACTTTCTCAATTCAAAGCAGGTGATAAAGTAAGATTACAAATTTCAAACGGTGGTGCATCGTCTTATTTTTGGCTCACTTATGCGGGCGGTAAAATAACGGTAGTTGCCAATGATGGCAATGATGTTGAGCCTGTGGATGTGGACAGATTGATTATTGGCGTTTCAGAAACCTATGATGTGATTGTTACAATTCCGTCAGAAAATACGTCCTACGAATTTTTGGCAACACCAGAAGACAGAACCAAATCAGCTTCCATTTATATCGGTTCAGGTATAAGACAGTTGGCAAGCCCATTACCCAAACTGAAATACTTTGAAGGAATGAAGATGATGAACGATATGATGGACATGCAAGGGAATATGAAAGATATGGGGATGGATATGAGTCTTCAACAAATGGATATGAACACGGTAATGTACCCGGAAATTTCAGGCGACAAGGATCAAATGCAAATGCCTGAAATGAAAATGGACAGCACCGATCATTCTATTCACGGAAATCATACCACTACAAATTCAGACATAATAACGCTTAATTATGCAATGCTAAAATCGCCTACAAAAACGACACTTCCGGCAGATGCACCTGTTAGAGAATTGAGATTCGAATTAACAGGTAATATGAACCGCTATGTGTGGAGTTTGGACAACAAAGTGCTTTCCGAAACGGATAAAATATTGATTAAAAAAGGCGAAAATGTAAGGATTACCCTTTTCAACAATTCAATGATGCGCCACCCGATGCACTTGCACGGCCACGATTTTCGGGTGTTTAACGGTCAGGGCGATTACGCACCTCTTAAAAACGTGATTGATGTGATGCCAATGGAAACCAACGTCATTGAATACAATGCAAATTTGGAAGGCGATTGGTTTTTTCATTGTCATATTCTATACCATATGATGGCAGGAATGAACCGTGTGTTCAGCACCGAAAACCAAGCCCCGAATCCTTTGCTCCCAAACAAGGAATGGGCTTATAAAAAATTACAAAAAGAGAGCAACCAGCTGCATTTTATGGCCCAAAATGACTTTGCATCTAATGGAAATGACGGGATGGCAATGTTGCAAAATGCCCGTTGGAGTTTTGGCACAGAATGGCGTTTAGGTTATAATGATATGCACGGTTACGAGATAGAAACACATATTGGGAGATACATTGGCAGAATGCAATGGCTAATGCCATTTGTCGGCTTTGATTGGCGCTATAGAGAATTAGGTCAAAATGATGCTGAAACAAATCTATTCGGACAAAGAAACACTAAGGACAACCGTACACAATTTAGTTTGGGCGTTGCTTACACTTTACCAATGCTTTTGATTTTACAAACAGAAATCTATCACGATGGAAATATAAGAATACAATTAAGACGAGAAGATATTCCGATTTCCAAAAGATTTAGAGCCGCATTTATGGTTAACACAGACACAGAATATATGGTTGGGCTGAACTACATTGCAGGTAAAAACTTTGGATTTAGAACACATTACGACAGTGATATGGGTTTTGGTGTTGGATTAACAGTGAATTATTAATACCCTTTTTTAAAATACTTATTGAAAATAAAATTTCGGTAACACTTTGAAAACAGACAAAAAACTAATCGGTGCTGGGCTTTTGACAGCAATTGCAGCTTCATTATGTTGCATTACACCAGTCTTAGCTCTCATAGCAGGTACAAGCGGGCTTGCTTCAACTTTTTCTTGGCTTGAACCTTTCAGACCATATTTAATCAGCTTGACAATTTTGGTGCTTGGATTTACTTGGTATCAAAAATTGAAACCTAAAAAACAAATTGACTGCAACTGCGATACAGATGAGAAACCAAAATTTATTCAAAGTAAAAGCTTTTTAGGAATCATAACCGTTTTTGTAGGGCTAATGCTCGCCTTTCCATACTATTCCCAAGTTTTATATCAGAACTCAGAAAAACAAGTTCTTGTTGTTGACAAAGCAAATGTACAAACTATTGAGTTTTCAATTAATGGCATGACTTGTACAGGTTGTGAAGCACCCATAAATCATGAAGTTAATAAGCTCCTGGGAATAATAAGTTCAACAGTTTCTTATGAGAACGGTAATGCCGTTGTTCAATTTGACAACTCAAAAACAAGCATCACCAAAATTGAAAAAGCAATTAACTCAACAGGATATTCTGTAACCCACAAAAAAGAAAATTAAAATGGAAGTCATTATACAATCAACAATCACTTGCCCCAACTGCGGTCACCGCAAAGAAGAAACAATGCCTTCTGAGGCCTGCCAATTTTTTTATGAATGTGAAAATTGTAAAACAATATTAAAACCAAAACAAGGAGACTGTTGTGTATATTGTAGTTTTGGTAGTGTAAAGTGTCCACCCATACAACAAGACGAAAAATGTTGCTGAACCAAAAAAAAGTCCCTTCCGTTCAAAAACAAATTAATATTTTAAAGTTGCAGTAACTTCAATTGAAAATTATCAATCAAAAACAACCTTTCATCTCACCTCCCCGGGTTGCAAAACCCAGCGCCCTCATTAAATACTCGCGTAAGCGGCTATCTCGTCTTTTAAATTCAAAATTTTAATGCATTAAAGTTCTAATTTTCTATCCATTCCGGGCTACCTCTGTGTTTTGCAACCCTCCGCGCTCCCCCACTTCTGTGGTTTTTTGCGTCACGATTTTTGCCCACACTAAAGCAGCACATTGCGTCATTGCGAGCGTAGCGAAGCAATCTTATCATCGTCAGGTGCGCAATGCCACAAAGAGCTGCCCAGCCGCCAAAAACAAAAATCCCGCCACAAAAAACCACCCCAAGCTATATTTACATAATTGGGCGTTACAGTTCAAAAAACGCCTTAATAATTTAAAACAAGCGGTATTTTTTGAAGCTGTAACACAATTATGTAAAATAGCCGCTCCCAGCCGCGCAGCTTCGTTTTTTCATTAACAATCCATCTATCCAGAAGGCTTTTTAGATTGTGCTATCATTCCAGTTCCGTCTCCAAAATCCAACCCACCCAATTCAGCGGTTTCAGAAATGGGCAATGCATTTAAACACCACAAATGTGCAAAAGGAAAGCAATACTCGCGTAGGCGGGTATCTCGTTCTTCAAAAGGCAAATTTTCAATACATCACAAATTCATCACTTCTACATGCTATCCTTTAGCACCGCTGTAAAAGAGTGCTTTTTTAAAAGTGCATCCTAAAATAAAGATTGTAATTTCCACAACGGCCGCCGGCACACACGCTAATAAAATTCTAATAACATGTTCGATTATGCTCCCCCTCTCTCTTTAGGAGAGGGGGCTGGGGGGTGAGGCAGTGCGCGCCGCCAGCCTCAAACTTCGAATATTTGAAAGCTTTGTCTTCCTTAAATTTTAAAAAAGCACCCTTTTCAAACACCATTCAATCCTTCAAAACACCAGTCATTGCCCATTTCTGAGCAAACAGTCCCGGGTCAAGTAAAAATTAAAAGTCATTGCGAGCGTAGCGAAGCAACCACGTCAATATTTCACAATTATCAACAAACCTCCGAAAAGTTAAACTCCACAAAAAATTGGAAATATTCCAAAATACAAACTAATTTTACACCCTATGCAACTAAAAAAACTACATCAAACCCCAAACATCATTTTCTACAAGGCTGAGGTCAAAACAGCTCTGGAACTCCTCTACGTCAGTTACGGCATAAGCGCCGGTTTCCCATCCCCGGCAGACGACTTCCTTGATTTGAACATCGACCTTAACAACCACCTTATCAAAAACCCCAGTAGCACCTTTTATGGTAAAGTGAGAGGCAATTCAATGATCGATGCCGGTATACACGATGGCGATTTACTCATCATCGACAAAAGCCTGGAACCCAAAAACAACAAAATTGCAGTATGCTTTGTAGATGGCGAGTTCACAGTAAAACGCATCAAAATCGAAAAAGACATCGTCTGGCTCATCGCCGAAAACAAAGACTACCCACCCATAAAAGTCACCAAAGACAACGACTTCATTATATGGGGTATCGTCATAAACGTCATAAAATACCTCTAATGTACGCCCTGATCGATTGCAATAACTTCTACGCCTCTTGCGAACGCGTGTTCAACCCGGCACTCAACAACAAACCGGTAGTGGTCCTGTCCAACAACGACGGCTGCGTCATCGCACGCTCTAACGAAGCCAAAGCTCTCGGCATACCAATGGGTGCCCCGGCATTCGAATACAAAAAGCTATTCGAGCAAAACAACGTAAACGTCTTCTCCTCAAACTATGCCCTCTATGGCGACATGAGCAGCAGGGTAATGAACATACTTTCCGAATTCACACCCGATATCGAGATCTACAGCATCGACGAAGCCTTCCTGTACTTCAACGGCTTCAATCTCTTCGACCTGCAGCAAATTGGAGAGGAGATGAGGTACAAAGTCACCAAAGGTACCGGCATCCCAATTTCCATCGGTTTCGCACCAACCAAAGCCTTGGCGAAAGTCGCCAACCGTATTGCCAAAAAGTTCCCGGAAAAAACAAATAGTGTGTACAGCATCGATACCGTAGAAAAACGCATCAAAGCACTCAAATGGCTGGCCATAGAAGATGTCTGGGGAATCGGCCGGCAACACAGCAAACGACTCAAAAACCATAACATACACAATGCCTACCAGTTCACCCAGCTCCCCGACCAATGGGTCCGAAAAAATATGGCAGTAGTCGGCTTACGACTAAAAAACGAACTCGAAGGCATCTCAACCCTCGCCCTCGAAACCCCGGCTAAGAAAAAAATGATAGCCACCACAAGATCCTTTGAAAAAATGTACACCCATCTCCCCGACATCAAAGAACGCGTGGCCACTTTCGCCATCTCCTGTGCCGAAAAACTCCGAAAACAAAACGCACACTGCAACAGTCTAATGATATTTCTGCACACCAACGGTTTCCGGAAAGACTTGCCCCAATACGGTAGAAACATCGTTATACAAACCCCATATCCAACCAACTCAAGCATCGACCTCGCACGACTGGCAATTGATGGACTCGATAAAATATTCAAACCTGGCTATCACTACAAAAAAGCCGGCGTCATCGTGATGAACATCACCCCCGATACACAGAAACAATACACCCTGTTCACAAACGAAAACCCAAAACACCCCACTATCATGCACATCGTGGACAAACTCAACAAAGCCTACGGTAACAACAAAATCAAATTCGCTACCCAATCCCTCGGCCGCCAATGGAAAATGAAACAAGAAAAACGTTCCCCACGCTACAGTACAAACATTAAAGAAATCATTTCAGTTATTTCATAACTATTACATATAAACAAAATTGCAACTCAAAATATATTCAGCTCACCCCGATTCTTTTGATGGAAATTAGTAATTTAGATGATTATCAACATAACCTGTCGTAGAAGCGCAAAATAAAAGCTATAAACCCTTAAAACATATAATTTGCATTCAAATTATGTGCAATTTAAAAAACGAGATGATAAAATTAAATTACTATAAATATGGATTTTTGGGAACGACTTGGATTTAGAGAAAACCCCTATAACACTAAACCACTAAATGTAAGCTCTAGCGACGTTGACCTTTTAATGGGTAGAAATGACGAGCAAATAGAGTTCTTAAATGCTATTGATTCAAATAAAGATGGCATACTGGTTCTATCCGGTGTTCCAGGAGTAGGTAAAACAAGCTTTTTTAATGTTCAACAATTTTTATTAGAGAGTGGAGATGCACCTTTTGGACCAAGACTTTTATCTGCGAGACAACTTTGTCCAGTTAACCCTTATGACGAGCCAAGACTGATAGCTGAAAGATGTGTTCAATCCCTTTGTAAATCAATTCAAATATATTGTAGTATAACCGGGGGAACTCTTCCACCCGAGACAAAAAAAATCTCAGAGTGGATAAATAAACGTTCAACAGCTAACTATTCACTTGGCTTAACAGTTTTAGGTAACGGCGGTAGTTTTGGACGACAAATAACAGTTTCATCAATAAAAGAAACTACTTATGAAGGTTTGGTCGAAGTAATTGAGGTAATGGTGTCGGAAGTAGTCTCGGTTTTGAATTTTAAAGGGTGCTTTATAGCTCTAGATAATATCGAAAATTTGCAAGAAGATGAACTAGGTGAATCTTTAATAACATTTAGAGATACACTTTTTTCACTTGACAATGTTTGGTGGATTTTAATAGGACAAGCAGGTTTAAATAGTCTCATCGAAACTAAAGACCCAAGAATTTCACAAAGAATATCAGCTAGTATAGATTTAAAACCAATTACAGATGAAGCTTTAAAACGAGCGGTAGACCAAAGAGTTGATAAATTCCATTCTGGTCAAGAAAATGGGTCAAGTCCAATACCTGAAGTAATCTACACTAAATTATTTGAATCATCTAATGGAGAAATAAGATTTGTGTTTAAATATTGCCACGATATATGCTTGAGTCTTGTGAAAAAAGTTAGAACTGAAATGCAAAAAATTAATAATGGATGGGGTGAACAACTTTTTAATGAATTAATGGGAAATTATTTTGTTAAGAAAGAAATAGGAGAAAAAAAATGTAATGAACTTCTCAAAGAACTAATAACAGAAAATTTTCATGGTTTAAATTTAAGCCAAGAAATAAAGGGTATTTTAAGGTTAATAGGAGAAAAAAAATCAGTTGGTGTTAAAGATTTTAAAGATTTTAAATCTTTCGGTATCAATACACAAAATGATTTCCTTCATAACTATTTAACCCAATTAAAAGATAAAAATCTTTTATTGAGAAAAACAGAAGGGAAATTAGTGAAATATCAATTAAGAGGTATTGCACTAATTGCCATAGAGCAAAACCTCTTATAAATTAAGAACAGTCCATTGCTGGAGTGCGTCTAAATCGCAAATCCAATCACAAATGACAATAATTGTTTTTTTATTCAACTCACAAAAAATCAAATCACCATTCCGGTTGTTTAAACAGAAAGTACTACTTTAGTTAAAAAATATCGCTGAGGCTGGTCTTACAATAGCAATATATCAGTAATACAAATTAAGTCTTGTCTTATTTAAATATGTTAGCAAACATTAAAAAAAAATGATAGACGATAAAGAAAAGTATGAAAGCAGAAATAAAATAATTGACCAACACTTTTGGTTTACAGCTACTGCGTTGGGACTAAATGGTTATTTAATTTCAGGTTCGGAAAAAATCGATTATTCATTGTTTACTGTAATTTGGATTTCTTTTTTAAACTTATACATCTGTTTTCTCATAATTCAACGCTCTGCATATCACGCTGGGAAAATAAAAACACCAAAAAAAATTAAGAAAAAATCACAGTCTGAAAGAGATTTTATTGATAAGTTTAAAGAAACACAGGTAAATATAATTACTAGCATTAAACATATCCCATTTATTACTGCTGAATTTAGTGGTACATTATTATACTTACTTTTAGTTATTACTGGTTACATAGGATTTCTTTCTATTTGTTTTTTTTAAATAAATCAACATTATAAAATGACTATTTCAACCTTACTATTAAAAAAGAAAGAACCTTGTGGGATAAATTTATTTAATGTTAATTTAACTAATTCCTTAAAAAAACATAATGTACAAACTAATGATTTTTCAATCATCCAAAATATAAAAAGTTCTAGTAAAATTTTAATATTTCACTATGTGCCAAGTTTATACAAAAACTACTCAAAAGAAATAACTCAAATATTTAATGATAATTTAAACATCATATCTATAATACACGGTATTTATCCAAACGGGAAGTTTAACTATATGGGCGATACCGTTAATGAAAACCATAAATCACAATTGGATACTATTGTTTCAAATAGCAAGGCACTAGTATTCTTATCACATTCAACCCATAAAGTTTTTAAAAAATGGTACCCTAAAATACAATTTACTAAAGATTTTGTATTAATGCACCCTGGAGTAAACCAATCAGTTTTAATTAGTGAATCAACTGCTAATAATGATTATGTTTTCATAGGAGGAATTAAAAGACTTAAAAAGGACTTTGAATCTGAATCAATCAGAAAAATGTTAATTTCATTGCAAAAAATTGGAATAAAAGTTTTGCTTCATTCTTCAAATAGTTATTTATCAAAAGAAATGCAAAATTTAGTTTGGAAAATCTCACAAGGAGAACTAACTAGAAAAAAATGGAATGAAGTCATTAAGAATGCCAAAATTATACTGTGCCCTTATTTTACTGAAATCCAAACAGTTTCAGGTATTATTTCTGAAGGTATTTCCTGTGGAAAAAAAATAATTTCTACTCGATTTCCATTTGCTTTAGAAATATCAAATAGCTATTCTAATTATATAATAATTAATAATGATTTAAATAATTGGCCAGATATTATAAGTGATGTTTGGAATGAAGAACTAAAAATACCACATTACCCTGATTGGAATTACTTTACATCAGAACTGCTTAAAATAATAAAACGTTTGCCTATCGAGTAGATGGCTCTGCCCCCTAAACAGTAACAGAGTCTGCCTCTCAAACCACCGTTCGTAAGAGTCTCTTATACGGCGGTTCACAATCCTCCTACTCCGCTGATGCCTTCCTACCAGCCTCGTGCTGGATTTCATCACATATCCCCATAACACAACTTTAATTAACAATAATTCTAAACCCTCAACACGGTTGTAAAAATTGAAATGATTACTTTTATTAAAAAAAATATGAAAGCACAAAAAGACCGGCTTTATAATGATGTTTTATTCTTAACAGAGTTGAGACCTTTTCGTAATTACCAAAACTTACAAAGTTTGGGTCTGGTTGTTTCATATATAAAAGAAACATTCAAAAATGCTGGGTTTAAAGTTAAAGAGCAGAAATGGTTAGCAGACGGAAAAGAATATACCAATGTAATAGCCATTTATAATGAAGACAAGAAGAAAAGATTAGTAATAGGAGCACACTATGATGTTTATGGTTATCAGCCGGGTGCTGATGATAATGCAAGTGCAGTGGCCGGGTTGCTTGAAACAGCAAGACTAATTTGGCAAAATAAACCCAATACAAATTACGCAATTGAATTTGTCGCTTATTGCCTGGAAGAGCCACCTTTTTTTGGCACGAATGAAATGGGTAGTTACATACACGCCAAATAGTTATATGATAGCAAAATGGATCTAATAGGTATGATTTGTTATGAGATGATTGGTTATTTTTCTGATGCTCCAAATTCACAACCGTATCCGTCACCGGACTTGGCTGAAGTCTATCCAAGCGTTGCAAATTTCATTTTTGTTGTTGGCATTCAGGAGTATGCTGAGTTTAATAATAAAATTTACAGACTTATGTGTGAAAATAAAAAAATCGATACACAAATAGTTAGCTTGCCTGATAAGGATGGATTAGCAGGTCTTTCTGACCAAAGAAATTACTGGAAATTTGGATACAAAGCTTTAATGATAAACAACACCTCTTTTTTAAGAAACCCTAATTACCATATGGAAACCGACACAATTGAAACACTTGATTTCAACAAAATGACTGAAGTAATAAATAGTACCTATAACGCAATAATTAATTTGTAATCAAAGGTTTGCAGACTCAAAAAGCCCCGCCAGCAAATTCCCTACTTTCAAAACAAACCTGCAACAATTTCGGTACCTTAGCTAAATCTTGTCTTATGTCTTAAGTCTTGAAGTCCTAAATCAAAAGATATGTGTTTCCACACCTCCCAAACCAAAAAAGTTACAACTCTGGAAAACAGGTTCAAAGTCACGCTCCACAAAGTATCCCTGCGCCCTGTTTTTGACAACCCCGCATACCACCTCAACGGCTTTGCCCATCCCGAAATGCTCATCATCCTGCAGGAAGAACCATCCGTTTTAGTACCCGGTAAGTGGGGCATAGTGCCACAAAACAAAAAAAGAGACCAACTTGAAAGCTATTACAAAGAAGCCGTCAAATTCGGTGGAGGTCTCAATGCTCAATCTGAGAAACTCTTCAATCACTTTCTATACAAACAATTAGCAATCACAAGACGCTGCATCATCCCGGTCACCGGGTTCTATGAACCCCACGACCACAAAGGCAAAAAATACCCCTTTTACATTTCAAGAAAAGACGAAGATAGCATAGGCTTAGCAGGCATTTACACCCTCATAGAAGGGCTTTCCACCTTTTCAATCCTAACCCAAAAAGCAACCCCATTATTCGAAAAAATCCACAACCAAAAGAAAAGACAACCTATACTCCTGCAACAATCTTACGAGCAACAATGGCTCTCAGATAACCTCAACGAACAAGATATCACTTCCATCATCAACAACACCTATCCCGAACAAGAACTCAACCCATACACAGTAAGCAAAGACCTGTTCAGCCCAAAAATAAACAGCAACACCCCCGAAATCATCAACCGTGTTACTTACCAGGATGTAACTATTAATTAAAGGAGATTCAAAACTCTGGAAAGAAAGTAAAAAAGTTTACAACGTAAGTTTCCATTAAAACCAATCAAATTAAAAGTAAAATCACAATGTCAGATGACCCTTCTTAATAAGCAATGCAAAAAGATGAATCAAAGTATGCGCCCCGTGTTCTTTTCTTAATTTCTTAAGCTCTTTTTCAATCATACTTACACTATTGGGAGAAATTTCTCTTTCCTTCAAATAACGCGATACCTCAGGCTGAGTATAACCATCAGCCATTTTTTTGATAATAAGTTTTTGAATCTTGTTCATATTACTAAAATACATCAATTTTTAAAAATCACTACAAACATCGTTAACATTCATTTGTATTACACTTTACGTGCCAATCAGAACTATTTACTACATCAACAAATTCCTTATCTTAGATGCAAATCATCAATCGTTAATCGTTAATCTCCAATCCCATGTGTTTCCACACCTCCCAAACCAAAAAAACAACAACACTGGAGAACAGGTTCAAAGTCACGCTCCATAAAGAGTCCCTGCGCCTCGTTTTTGACAACCCCGCATATCACCTCAACGGCTTCGCTCATCCCGATATGCTCATCATCCTACAGGAAGAACCATCCGTTTTAGTACCCGGTAAGTGGGGCATAGTGCCACAAAACAAAAAAAGAGACCAGCTTGAAAGCTATTACAAAGAAGCTGTCAAATTCGGTGGAGGCCTCAATGCGCAATCTGAGAAACTGTTCAATCACTTTCTATACAAACAATCTGCAACCACAAGACGCTGCATCATCCCCGTCACCGGGTTCTATGAACCCCACGATCACAAGGGCAAAAAATACCCCTTTTACATTTCAAGAAAAAACGAAGATAGCATAGGCTTGGCAGGCATCTACACACTCATAGAAGGCATACCCACCTTTTCAATCCTAACAAAAAAAGCATCCCCGTTATTCGAAAAAATCCACAACCAAAAGAAAAGACAACCCATACTCCTGCAACAAACCCACGAGCAACAATGGCTCTCAGATAACCTCAGCGAAAACGAGATCACAGCCATCATCAACAACACCTATCCCGAAGAAGAGCTCAACCCATACACCGTAAGCAAAATCCTCTTCAGCCCAAAAATCAACAGCAACACCCCAGATATTATCAACCGGGTTACCTACCAGGATGTATCAATTTGATACGATAAATCAAATCCTTAATCCGTTTCTTTAAGTAGAAAGTAGTATTTTAGTTTATTATAACAACAGTGCTTTATAGAAAAACTATAAAACAGCATTTTATCCTATGTGCTTGGTTTTTATATAAATAGTGTGTTCAACCTAAAAGTCTAAAAAAAACTAACGTATGAAACTTGTCACAAGAGTTTATATAGAAGATTGGGCGAGTACAGCTTTATCAAAAACTGACTTACCATTCCTTATTTCAAAATTGGTAAGAGCAACAACACCGACAAGTACTCAAGTAAATTTCCCTTATGGAAGTACAACATTTGTTAGTGGTTGGGATGGAGAAGTTGTTTGTGAAGAAAAGACAGCATATGTACCCAAAGGAATTTCTCTGTATGAATTTGGTACAGAAAGTAATCCAAAGGGTAAAGCTGATAGAGATTATGATAAAAGAAAAAAAGATTCACTTGGCTATGTCCCGAAAGAATGTGTGTTTATTTTTATTACACCTAGGTTTTGGAAATTTAAGGATAAATGGGTTAAAGAAAAGCAATCCGAAGGTTTTTGGAAGGATGTAAAAGCCTATGATTCATCTGATATAGAACAATGGCTTGATATTGCAGTTTATGTTTCAGGATGGTTTGCCAATTATCTTAGAAAAGCTCCTCTCAATGGAGTTGATATAGCTGAGCTATTTTGGAAGTATTGGTCAGAGTATGATGGAATAAGGCTCCTACCTGAATCCATAGTTTCAGGTCGTGAAAAAGAACAAGTGGAAATATTCAAATTCTTTAATGATCAGCCAAGTATAACCTCTTTGAAAGCTGCTTCAAAGAATGAAGCTATTGCTTTTATTATTGCAACAGCAAAACTTTTTCCTATTAAAGACTCAGAAATATTCTTCTCAAAAGCATTGGTAGTGCACACGGAGGAGGCATATAAAACAGTTTCTTCAAATTATGTTTCTCCGTTAATTCTAATCCCAACTTTTGAAAACAGATTACCAATGTACTCTGCGGTTTCAAATAACCACCACGTTATTGTTCCTTTAGGTGGAGATGAGGACTTTGATAAAAATACAATAACACTGCCTACAATATATAGAGATGGGCAAATCGACTCTTTAGTCAAAGGTGGATTGTCAAAAGAAGATGCTGAAAAATTTTCTAGAGAGTCAGGTAGAAATATTACTATCTTAAAAAAACTACTAGGTTTTCCTCACAACAAAGCAAAATGGTTAGATAAAGCAGACATTCGTGAAATCATACCTGCACTTTTATTAGGAAGGTGGGATGAAACATTTGTAGGAGATATTGAGATATTAGAACATTTATCTAAACAAAAATACGCTGATTATTTAATTACTCTGAATAAATGGATGAACTTTGAAGTATCACCAATTATCCAAATTGGAGAAACTTGGCGTTTAACTTCCCCTTTAGATTTATGGACGAACCTTTCTCCTCAGCTTACTGAAAATGATTTTCAAAATCTCCAGGAAAGTTTTTTTCAAGCATTTAAAAAAGGTAACCCAATTATAGAACCTGATGATAAAAATAGCTTTACTGCCATTTTTAATAAAAAAAATAAATACTCAAATTGGGCTAGAGAAGGTTTAACGCAATCATTAATTTTAGTTGGGCGTTTAGGTGACAGTATAAAAATCCCAAACCTTAATAGACCCCAAAATTGGGTTGACAGTATTGTTCTCGATTTGCTTTACAATGCTTCCGGTGAGTCTTGGGTTTCGGTAGACCACGAGTTACCTCTCATTTCAGAAGCTTCTCCATATAGCTTCATCAAATCAGTTAATAACTCTTTAGCTAAGGAAGAACCTGAAATAATGGATATGTTCAAGGAAGAAGATAGTTTACTTCACAAAACAAGTCATCATACAGGCTTACTTTGGGCTCTTGAAAATCTAGCTTGGCTACCCGAATACCTAAGAGATGTTAGTTTAATTTTATTAAAGCTTTCAAGGCTCGATCCTGGTGGAAATTTATCCAACAGGCCATTAAATAGTATTACGGAAATATTTAAACCGTGGCATTATCAAACCCTTGCATCCTTTGATGAAAGAATTGAGGTATTGAAATATGTTACAGAGCAAGAAAAAAAAACAGGTTGGTCTCTCCTTGTCAATATGCTTCCTGAACATCATGGTGTTGCACACCCAACTCACAAAATGCGTTGGAGAATGTTTGATAAAAACACCAACCTAAAATATACTTATCAGGAAATTGGCGATACACATTCAACAGTAATTGAAATGCTTTTTAACCTTTTTGATTATGATGAAAATAAATACGCTCAATTAATTAATGAAACCACAAATTTAAACCCTAAGGACAGAAATAGGGTTTTGAATTGGGCAGATGAGGTATGCTCAAAAGTTGAACAAAAAAACTACTCAACTTGGTCTACAATAAGAAAAATATTACATCATCATAGGTCCCATCCAGTCACTGATTGGTCATTGCCAGAATCTGTATTGAAAAGGTTGGAAGCTTTGTATAATAAACTTCAACCTGTTTCTATTTTAGATAAATACATTTGGGTGTTTAATGACCATTGGCCAGAGTTTCCTGAAGGGTTTGAATATAAGGATAATGAGTCTGAAAAGCGTTACGATCATCAGCAAAAAAGAGTTGATGTTGCAAGAAAAAATGCGATAATAAATTTTATTTCCGAGTTAGGTTTAGACAGAACCTTAAAACTCAGAAATGAAATATCTCAATTATGGGCTTTTGGTCATGCCTTAGCGGTTGTGATTAACCTACAAGAAGATATTCTTACAATTTGTAAATGCTTATATGATGAAGAAAGTGAGATTGGTTTCATTCATAGTTTTATTTACGTCAAGTCTATTAAAGAGGGCTTTGATTGGGTAAAATCTTTATTTAGTGATTTGCAAAAAAGAAATTACAGCAATCAAGCACTTTCCAATGTATTAATACCTATCAACCAAAATCAGGAATTATGGGATTTCATTTCTACTTTAAACGATGAAATTGAGAATTTATATTGGCAAAATATGAAACCTAATTTTTATCATATTTCAGATGCTGAAAAATCATTTGGTATTGAAATGCTTTTAACTCATAAAAGATTTTTTTCTGCAATTGAAATTGCTTCACGCTTTCCTAAAGTCATTCCATCTATTCTTCTTTCAGAAATACTTAGAAGAGCAGCAATTGAAGTATCTAATGAACCTACACGTTATAAGGGTTATGAAATTGAACGAATTTTTGAAGAAGTTGATAATAGAAACGATATAAAAAATTCAACTCTTATTCAATTAGAATGGCTATATCTTCCAATTTTAGATTCATACGGCACGAGAAGAAAACCTATAAAACTAGAAGAGGAGTTGGCGAATAATCCTGATTTTTTTATTGACGTTCTAAAGTGGATTTATCTCCCTGAGGATAAAAATTTATTAGAGGAAGAAAGAAAAGGTATTAAAGATGAAGTCATTCAAAATAGAGCTAAACAATCCTTTCACTTACTTAATTCTTGGAAAAAAATACCTGGTATGAAAAAAGATAATTCTATTAATGAATTAGAATTAAGAACTTGGATAGAAAAAGTACGAGATCTTGCTAAAAATGTAAGCAGAATAGAAGTTGCTGATATGCAAATTGGAAAAATATTAGCTCAATACCCAGAAAATATTCCGGAATGGCCACAAGAAACTATCTTTAAAATTATTGAAGAAATTAACACGGTTAGCATAAAGAGGAATTATTCATCTGCATTATTTAATAAAAGAAGTTTCACATCAAGAGGTCCATTCGATGGAGGTACCATTGAAAGAGAAAAATCAACTTATTTTGAAAAATTAGCATACGATTTTAAGAATAAATACCCCAATGTATCAGAAATTTTTAAGAATTTATCTGTTGGTTATCTTCAAGATGCTCAAAGAGAAGATGAAGAGGCAGAACGAAATAGGTTAGAATATTAATTTCTTCAAAAGAATTAAAGCACAATAAAGCAATACACTAAAAAGATGTGTAAATGTTCAAATATTAGTTCCGAAAACAAATAAAAAGGAAGCAAAGATAGGGGGCTCCCTCCACCAGCCGCCAAAGCACTGTCAAGGTCAAGCCTCCGGTTTTGAAAAAAATCTCCACCCTCGATTCGTCCTTTTCAAAACCTCTACATTTAAATAAACTTTTCACTGCTACTGAACATTAGGCACTATCAAGCCGGGTAGTATTTTTTCCAAAAACCTTGACAGCGCAGCCACGCCCCCAAAGAATCGGCTTTCTTTTTTTTTGTTTTTTCTTTTGTTCCGAAAAAAATATAAGGGCGAAGCGTAGCGAGCCATAAGCATAATTAATTTTTAAATCCTTAATTATGTTTAATTTCAAAATCAAAACCCACAGACACGGAAAGTTTTACAACACACCGCACTTCTTCCTCCTAAACAAAGGAAACAACGCCGGAAAACCTTCATTTGAACCCTACAGAAACGCTTTCGTCGTTTACTGCAACAACCAAAGAGACCTTCAGAAAATCTTCTGGATATGTGCCATCCTCCACGCAGGTAACTTTTTCAAACCCTACCTCAACGGCTCCGTCATTCCCTTCATTCACATCGGTGATGTCAAAAAACTGATAAAAGTATGCATTATCAGGTATGACGGCCGCCACTGGGAAGCACGTTTCAAGGAACTCAAAAAACTCGAAGCTGCAGAAGAAAACCTCCGGAGACAATCAGAAAACCTCAAGAACTACAAAATCTTGATGATGAGGTCTTATGAACCACAATTAAATTAAAAACAGGGCAAGGGGCCCTGTCTAAAAACAAAAAAGCCCGGACCATAAACCCGGGCTTTTCAACCAAACCAAACCTACTTCCCAAAACGCCGGGAAATAAACCGCAGCAACACCGAAGCAATAAAACTCGCCACAGCACCAATAAATGCCATCACAACCGTAACCAGGATATCTTCAACGGGCAAATTTGGCAACACCCCAAAAAAAGCACCACCCCAAAAACTTGCCCTATGAAAAAAATCTGTGTCCATACCTATATCCCTAAAGCCGGTTCCGGAGAATCTCCGGGTTCGTTGTTATCGTCGTCGTCTTCATCTTTCACCACCGCCTGGCTCACCACAGTCGCAACAGTGCCCGCAACAGTCACATAAGTAGCAATCGTAAACAAAGCAGTAGGAATCGCCACAGGAGCAGCCAGTATGGCACCACCTGCAGCCGTCAGCGCTATCCCAATATTTCGCAAAGTCCTGAAAAATTTGGGAGTCGGTTTTCTAAATCGTTCTTGTAAATTCATAACGCAAATCAAAATTAAATTAGCTAATTAAATTCCTGGCCGGCATCAAACACCGCTGAAGTAATGGTTAAAAACAAGGGTTCTTTTTTCATTCGGCAACGTTCAATAAACATCAAAAGTTTGTCTAACGCTTTACGCGAAAGGGTTCCGGTACCAATACCTGTTAAATACGTAACAGGAGCCAAACACCCCCGAAGCTCTTTAACCGCATCATTCGCCGGATGCACTAAAATCCCCGAACGCCCGGGAACATCCTTCACCACCAAATGATGCTTAAACCGGTCCGTAAACCAAAGCCCCAGTTCATACCGCCCATCAGGAATACACGAAACATTCCGCGCATTCTCCTTCCAGGGCAATTCAATCATAAAACAGATAAACTTCCCTCGATGAAAAAGGGCACCATTGGTGCCCCCTTCAAACTGATTCCTGAACAATTGCAATTCCATCACCCTATGAAATCACAATTACAGTTGATCAACACCAATCAAACTGAGGGAGTTGTAAGCACCGTTTTTCAACGGGTACATATCACCATTCACTTCTTGGTAAAAGCTCACTCCAAGCACCTGCAACAACGGCAGTGTAGAGTTAGCTGTCACCGTAGAGACAAGATTGATTAATGCAGTCGCCTGAGCATCCCAAGGCAGAATCGCAGTCTCTTGACTGTCAAAAACAAACTCCTCGTTTTCGAAGTCAACCTCAGCCAACCCGCTCACGATTTTGAAGTGTGTAGTCCCTGCAGGAGCATCGATACTCGCATTAGGAGTAAAAACCGGGATTTCTACATCCAATGTCCCGGCAACGCGGTCCAGAGTTGGAGTGTAAGGAGCAAACATCACAGTGCCAAACTTCCCGTTAATGTTAAACTCAAACCCGTTAATCAATGCCATATCCCCATCAGGAATGGTTCTCAATCCACGCTCATTCGTGGCATCCGTTTTAATCACTCTCATAAGTGATTGTGTCAATCTACTGGTCACTCGTTTGTCCTTTGCATTCTGCAACAGCAAACGAATGGCCTTTCTTACCAATTTACCACCGGCACCGGCACGTCCAAACTCAGCCCCATTTTCACGGGTTCTTTGAAACGCCGGGTCGTTGGCAATTCGGTTTTTGTCCACACCACCTTTTTCACGGGCTAAATGCCCATCGGTGGTCTTGTAAAAGGTAACACCTCCAATGGTACCTTTCAATCTGATAATTCCGGTCTGTCTTGCCATAACTATTCGATTTTTTGATTAATAAAACCCAAAAGTATAGGCACAAACCACCACCCAAAGAACCCCACTTCCAAAATCAACCATCTTTTCCGAAACAGACCATTTTAACCGCAAATACCAAATCAAACCAAAACAGATGAAACTATAGTCCCCCTCACAAAAAAACACCACCACAACCTACAAAAACATTGATTAACCCCCTGTTATACTGTATCTTTGAAGCGTAGATGAAGTATAGATAAAGTATGAGGTATTCAAAAAGAATATGTATTTACCCAAAAGATATACAGCGTATCACCGGCAAGAGTGAAAGACACGCCAGGAACCTCCTTTCCAAAATCAGAGAGTATTTAAACAAAGAACCACACCAATTCATCACAACAGAAGAATTTGCAAGTTTTACGGGAATAAAAAAGGAGTTGGTAGAGGAGTTTATTTTAGATTAAACGGCATTAATTTTAAACAGTTTTTGATTAATTTATTAACCTAAATTTTGTATATTTAACTCAAGTTCTTGAAAGTCAAACAGCACCAAAACAGTCTAAAAAAAATGTCAGTTTGCCGTCAGTTTTAACATTTTGACAAACTGAAACCCCTATAAACACTATAGTTAACAAAGCAGGTTTGAATCCTGTCGAGGTCACCGATAAAGTCCGCATATAGCTAATAATAAGCTACTTGCGGATTTTTTTATTCATTTGTACCGCCCATTGTGTTGCCGTATTTTTGAATTTCTTCACTTTCTTTTCTTATTAAGCTAATAATAAACCAAATATAAAGTATATCATCGCAATGCAATCTGTAATTTTTGAAAGTAAACCTTAAAAAAATATACTTTATTAAAAAACCCACCAAGCGGTGGGTTTTAGATAAATAAATTAAATTTACTCTAAGAATTCATTTGATTGACACTTCTGATGGCAACTAAATTTTAATAAATTGCTTTACAGCTTGACCCTCTGAGGTGTATATTTTAATAAAATATGTTGAAGCAGCAAGATTTTTAATTAAAAATTTTGGTTGATCGACATCCAAAACCTTTTGTCCTAAAATATTGTAAACCTCTCCTTTAAAAAATTGAATGTCATCATTCAGCTGAATAGTAATCCAGCTGTTTGAAGGATTTGGATAAATAATAACTTTACTATTCAACAAGACATCAACAACACTCATATTTGGGTCTAAAATCTCCCTGTTTGATTTAATTTCAACAGTATTTAAACCGGTTACACAAGCCGGAATTTCTATAGCAACATAATATTGATAGGTGTTTTCTAAAACATTGGCTTGAGTGTCGTTGTATGTAAAGTTGTTAGAGGGCACAGTCGCTATAATCTCAAAGTCTTCCTCATTTACTTTCCTGTAAATATTATAATTCCCAAAACTAACACCCTCATAGGCATTCCACAGTAGATTGACGCTGTTATTTGTTGAAACACTGCTTTGCAAAAGGATGGTTCTGTGAATAGTTGAACTTGAAGACAGGTTATTACATATATCCAATGTTCTAACCCTGTATCTGTAAGTTTGTGCCGAGTTATTTGACGTTAAGTCCAATAATGAGGTCTCACCCACTGGAATTAAACCTATAGGATCAAAAACATTCGCACTTGTTTCCCTCAATACCTGATAATGCTCAACATTGCTCCAGTCTTGATTGTTAATAAATATCCGGTTTCTTGTAATTTCTACATCGTCACTTGAAACATAGCAAATTGAAGCAATATCGACTTGAATATTTACTGTGACAATTTGTGTTGCTTGAGCTGTGTTGCCTTGACTGTCAGTTATAGTCCATATAACTTGAGTTGTGCCAAGTGGAAAAGGACTAGGGGCGTTGTTGGTAACTGTATAGGTTAAACAACTTTCCGTAATTGGAGAACCTAAATCTACGGATGTAGCCACACATGTTCCTGGATCAGTATTAACCGAGATATTATTTGGTGCAGTAATCGATGTTGGGATAGTTGTATCACCAGTGATAGTCCAACCCTTGTTGTTGATTAAATCCTCCCTTGCTGAATTATTACAAAATATTAGATTATCTGCTTTAAAATTTTTGTTAACTAGGTTTTGATCACTTAAACTTTGTAATAAAGCATCATAATTTTCAATACTCACATTAGTTTCTGATATAAGCCCTCCTTCAAACTGATCTGTAAATTGAACATTTATATTAAATTGCCAATCACTCAAATCTTGGTTAAAACTTGAGGCGGATGCAAACATTGCTCTCATAGTGGTTACATTGCTTACGCTCCAATTATGTAAAGTTTGGTTGAAGTTTTCTGCAATCCAAAACATCCAATCCATGTTGCTAACATTACTAACATCCCAATTATTTAAAGGTTGATTGAAGCTAGCATTTTCACCAAACATATTTTCCATGTTAGTAACATTACTAACATCCCAATTATTTAATGGCTGATTAAATTGCATAACTTCTTCCGTATCTAGAGGCCATCCAGTAAGCATATTGCTCATATCTGTAACATTGCTTACATCCCAAAAGTTTAAGGGTTGATTGAAATCCAGAGCACGTCGAAACATATATCTCATATTAGTAACATTGCTTACATCCCAACTACTAATATCTCCATTGAATTCCACTTGATAATTAAACATATAGCTCATATCTGTTATTCCACTCGTGCAAGTAGTCTCTGCGTTTTGAACTGTTATTTGTTCTTTTGTTCTTTTAGTATAAGTAACACCGTTAACCATGCCGGTTTCACCAATTGCAGCGTCAGGGCACATACAGGTTACACCGTTTGTGTGTAAATAAAAATTTTGAGCATTTAAAATGGTGCTTACACTCAATAAAGCCGTTGACAAAAAGAAAATGTAAATTGTTTTCATGTTTCTACAATTAAAATAATAATTTAGTTAAGTGGGGAAAGTAACTTGCTATAGCATTGAAAGTTAGTTAAATTTAACGAAACAAGCAAATAACAAAAACTCTACTTGTCAACTGTAAGCTCCCCCAAAAATAGTACAATTTAAAAGTATAGAACAAACCTATAAGTTTACATCTCCTTCCAAATCTCTAAAACATAATCCGCAAGATCCCAGCCTTCCTGCTTTTGCTCAGCAGTGGATTTTTTCTCAACAAGATCAGAGATCGAATAAAACACGTTAGAAGGTAAGTCTTTTATCTTGTTACTCCAGATGTCATAACATCCGGCATCAGGAAACAGAATAACCCTGCGGTTGGCTAAAGGCTTAATTAGATCGCGTTTTAAATTGCCGAGGTTTCCGGTAGCCATCCAAATAAACGCAGGAAAGGCAATGGAGCCGATTATTGCTGTTTTTTCGCTTTCGACTATAGCTATGCTCTTTGTGGTGTCAGAGTTTAACAGGTGAAGCCCAAACAGGCATTGTTTAAGGTTGTAATCTTTTAATTTAGTGACAGAATGAACCCAGTTCACTTTTTTTGATCTCTTGCCAGTCTTTTTATTATAGAGCATTAGCTTTCCTGCGCGAACTTTAAAATTTTCATCTATCTGCCAAAAAACTGTGGCACCGTTCCATTTCTTAGAGGTTCCGATTTTGTATTTATTCGTTACTTCTTTTCGGGCTTCTTTATTTAAATCCTTCTCAATGAAAGAAAGGAAATTGTTTTCATTTTTGATTTTAAGGCTTTTATAACATAAATCTTCAGGTATTAATGAAGGAGGAAGGTTTGCTTTATCATTGAGGTTGGATAGTTGTAGTTTATGGGGAATTTTGATTCCTTGGTGTTTTTCTTGAGAATTACCAGAAAGGACTGCAACGGTTTCAAAATATTCCTTTGGAGGATAATGGTAATTGCATTTTTGGAGTCTGTTGCATTTGCCGACGTTTTCGGCTACGTACTCTTCCTTTTCAGTATCTATGTATCTTGTGAAGGTGTGTTTTTTCTCACACCGAGGACACTTAAAGCAGAAAATCCGCTCTTTTTAGAGCGGATTTTTTTTGTTTTACGAAGGGATGAAAAGCTTCGACGGGCAGGCTCGACGTGACTTAACGTTATCACTCAGCTAAAAAATCCTGTCAGGTCGAGTGATTTTAGGTTTTGTGAACGAAGCGAAACAAAAACTAAAATCGTATCGAGACCGATTGGTAATGTAACGTCTCGATACATTTTGCTTCGTTCCTAAGTAAAAATTATTGAAAATTGTTATTTAGGTTTTCGCTTTGAAATATTCCTGCTATCTGTGTCAGTTCACCTCTTTATTGCTTAATTATTTATATTTTATTGATGTATTTTTCTTTCTTAAATACGCCCTCACATTAAATACAATTCCTATTTTTACAGTAAATTTCCAGCAATGTCAAAAAAAGATCAGTTTTTCGACCACATCCAGGCGGGTTACACCACAAAGGGTGATTTTATCACTATGGGAGCGGCTATGCTTGAGGGAGAAACCATTACCAACGCTCATGTAAAAATTCCTCTAAAAACATTAAACAGACATGGTTTAATAGCCGGCGCTACAGGAACCGGAAAATCAAAAACACTTCAGGTTCTTTCAGAAAACCTTTCTGTTAAAGGCGTTCCCGTTTTATTGATGGATATTAAAGGTGACTTAAGTGGTATTGCACAACCCGGTGAGGAAAAACCGTTTATCACAGACAGGCACCAAAAAATTGGTTTGGATTATGAAACTAAAAAATTTCCTGTTGAACTATTAACGCTTTCTGAAGAAAAAGGTGCTCGTTTAAGAGCTACGGTTTCAGAGTTTGGACCTGTTCTTCTCTCCAGAATATTGGACTTGTCAGATGTTCAATCAGGGATTCTTTCTGTTTTGTTTAAATATTGTGATGACCACCATTTGCCTCTTTTGGATTTAAAAGATTTGAAAAAAATACTTCAGTTTAGCACCAATGAGGGTAAAGAAGAATTAGAAAAAGAATATGGAAGAATATCCTCTGCATCCACCGGTGCCATTTTGAGAAAAATAGTGGAGATTGAACATCAGGGTGGGGATTTATTTTTTGGTGAACGGTCTTTTGAACCCAATGATTTATTGCGAACCGATGAAAATGGAATGGGATATATCAACATCATTCGTTTGACAGACATACAGGACAGACCCAAAATGTTTTCAACCTTTATGCTTTGCCTGCTTGCTGAAATTTACACCACCTTCCCTGAGCAGGGTGACAGTGACAAACCCAAGCTCGTCATTTTCATTGAAGAAGCACATCTTATTTTTAACGAAGCATCAAAAGCACTTCACAATCAAATTGAGGCTATTGTAAAGCTCATCAGGTCAAAAGGCGTGGGTATTTTCTTTGTGACCCAAAACCCAACAGATGTTCCCGAAGCAGTATTGAGTCAACTGGGTTTAAAGGTTCAACATGCATTGCGTGCCTTTACGGCAAAAGACAGGAAAGCGATTAAACTTTCTGCAGAAAACTATCCCATTTCTGATTATTATAAAACCGATGAAGTATTGACGAAACTGGGGATTGGAGAAGCACTGATTTCTGCATTAAATGAAAAAGGAATTCCCACTCCTCTTGCTGCCACAATGCTTAGAGCTCCTATGAGCCGAATGGATATTCTTGAACCTTCTGAGATTGAAAACCTTGTTCAACAGTCAAAACTGGTAAAAAAATACAACGAACCCATCGACAGAGAAAGTGCTTATGAAATCTTAAATCAAAAAATTGAACGGGCTGAAACTGCGGAAGCAAAACAAAAAGCTCAACAAGAAAGAGAGGCTGCTTCAAAATCAACTTCAACAAGAAATAGGGGTACACAGAGAAGGCAAACCACAACACGAAGAAGAACCACCCAAAACCCAATCACAAAAGTATTGTCAAGCCCCACAGTTATTAGAAGTGTCTTGGGGATTTTAGTAAAAATATTCAAATAAAACCATAAAAAAAATTACTCCATCTATGAAAAACACACTCATCGCTTTTAGTATTATAAGTTTATTCCTTGCGAGCTGTTCAAAGGAAAAAGACCCATTTTTAATCACAACAGATGCTATTGGGCACCTAACAAAAGAAATGAAAGTCAAGCAGCTCGACTCCATTTTTGCTCAGGATTCCATTGTAAAACTGGAAGCAGATTCAAACCTATTTTCAAAATCTGAACAAATTGAAGTCTATGAAAAGGGAGGTAAAAAACTGCTTTTACTTACGCCAAAAAGTGGACAGGACCCAGAATCTAAAATCGCTCATATTCAGCTTTTTGATGAACGATATAAAACTGAAAAAGGCATTCATTTAAACAGTACTTTTAAAGACTTGAAGGACAATTACACCATAACGTCTATTTCAAGTACGATGAACTCAGTTGTTATTTCTATTGCTGAAACAGAACTATATGTAACCATTGATAAAGAAAAGCTTCCTGAAGAGATCAGGAATCAGTTTGGAGCTAAGGTAGAGTCAAAAGACATACCCGACGATGCCACTTTTAAATTCCTGATGGTGGGCTGGGAAAAAGATAATGAAGGGAATTAAGTGAATTCATCAGAATATTGTGTTAATCTTAGTTGTTTCTTTAGGGTTTAAACTACTTTTAACACTTTAACTGATAAAAAATATATTATGATCAAGATTTTAGGTTTTATTTTTACTATATGCGGTGCTATAGCTCTGGTCTTTGGGATTATGGGTGTTTTTGGAAATTTTGAAACCGGATTGAGCCCTTGGGCCATGGGAATCTTGGGAATTGTTTTCTTTTTTGCAGGAATAGGTTTATTAAAAAACAAAAAAGATACTGACGAAATAAAATCCTGATCCATAAAATAGATTAGGATCTTTTTTGTTTTTAATAAGGTCAACCTCCCATTCATATTCCCACAAAAAATCAATCAAGATGTGATAAAACTTGTTGGAATAAGTCTCCTTTTATATCTCATTTCAACATTTAACATAGAATTTTATACATACAGAATGGAATACTACAAGTAAGTTTTGTTATTATTACTATCTTTAAGAGACTCATCACTCAATTTAATATGATTTCAAAGGAGGAAAAAGTACAATACCGAAGTGAATTATTCAGGCATCTTGATGGGATTGCCATAGCTCCTGTAGCCTTTCGTTTACACGAAAAAGGTATCACGCAACAACTCTTGTCAAAAAGAAACCACAACCTCAGGGAGCTTACAAAGTTATATAATGCCAATGATGGCTATCTAAATGTTGCTTTGCGCTTATTGGCTTCTCAGGGATGGATTGACTATCATGTTGATAATTCCACAAATGAAGTGGCTGTTCTTGTTAACGAAAAAAGCGGGATTGCTTTTTCTATGTTTGAATACTATAAAATGGCCGTAGATTTTTTAGAACTTTCAAGAACATTCCACCCCAGGAAATCAAATCCGGCAGATTTTTACAAAATCCAAAGAATACTTGAAGATTTTCAAAATCCAAAAAGTTTTGAATCAATCAAATCAAAAGACCCGGAGATTCAAAACCAAATAAAAAAGCATATTGAAGGCGCTATTTGCGGCCCTTTGACAGTTGCTTTGGCAATGAATGGATTTTTTCATAAATATTTTATGGAGGCTTCATTCAGAGCAGGTGAATACCATGAAGACCCTGAAAGTTTTAGTAAAATCCTAGACTTTTACACCCATTTGCAATGGTTTACCAAAAAAGAAAACACATACAGATTTACTGAAAAGGGATTGTTTTTTGCCAAAAGAGCCAGTGCTTATGGAGTTACCGTTTCCTATATACCCACTTTTAACAACATTGAAGATTTATTGTTTGGTGATTTTTCATCCTTGAGGGAAACCTCAAAAAACAAAGCAGAAATTCACGTAGATCGCGTGATGAATGTTTGGGGAAGCGGAGGGGCACATACCACATACTTCAGACAAATTGACAACATAATTATTGAAATATTCAACAAACCCATTGAAGAACAGCCCAAAGGAATTCTCGATATGGGCTGTGGAAACGGCGCCTTTTTAATCCACCTTTTTGATGTGATTGAACAACGCACACTGAGAGGCACTATGCTGGAAGATTACCCCTTGTTTTTGGTGGGTGCAGATTATAACAAAGAAGCATTAAAAGTTACAAGAGCAAATCTTGTGAATGCAGATATCTGGGCCAAAGTGATTTGGGGGGATATTGGAAACCCGGAGCAACTGGAGAAAGATATTTTTGAGGATTATGCAATTCACTTAAATGATTTACTCAACGTAAGAACTTTTTTAGACCATAACAGAATGTGGTCTGAACCCAATGAAAAGATCACTAAAAACAGCTCAACCTCAACAGGTGCATTTGCTTTTCGCGGAAAAAAACTTTCAAACAAAGAAGTTGAACTCAATTTAAAAGAGCATTTTATGAAATGGGAACCCTTCATCAATAAATTTGGGTTACTCCTCATAGAACTTCATACACTACCCCCGGAAATTTCATCAAAAAATATAGGAAAAACAGCTGTTACAGCTTATGACGCCACACACGGTTTTTCTGACCAATACATCGTTGAACTGGATGTATTTTTAAGAGTTATCAAAGAAATAGGGTTGAAAAGTATTCCGGAAAATTTTTCTCAGTATCCTGATTCCGATATAGCTACTGTAAGCATACACTATATTAAAGGTAATTAATTATGCAAAAGATAAATCAAGCAGTTATTCGTCAGATATTTACGCTTTTGCTCATAGTAGCATTGGGGTTAATGATCTTTATAGAGTTAGTTCCCTATCTAACCGGCTTGTTGGGAGCAATTACCTTTTATATATTATTTAGAAATATAATGCGAAAGATGGTCCACAAAGGCTGGAATGCTTCTTTGTCTGCAATTCTATTAATGCTTATTTCTTTTATTGGCATATTAGTACCGATTGGCTTGGTATCAATGATGCTTTTATCCAAATTTAAGAGGGGTCTTGAAAGAGCCAATTCTGCCATTCAAGTTGTAAAAGACCAAGTGGTTTTGATAGAAAACAATTTAGGAATAGAATTGACATCATCTATAGATTCTGAACAAAGCTCAAAATGGCTTTCAGACGGTCTTCAAAGTCTGTTAGGAGACACTTTCAATATTTTTATTGCTATAAGTATCATGTATTTCTTATTGTATTTTATGCTGGTAAATCGAAAGCAATTTATCGAATCACTTTACACCTATATGCCTATGCACCCTGAAAACATTAGTATTATAGGGAAAGACATAGAAAGCATCGTGAAGTCAAATGCTGTAGGAATTCCTTTGGTAGCTATTTTGCAAGGGCTCGTGGCTGTTATTGGGTTCTATATGTTTGGGGTTCCCAACCCGTGGTTTTGGTTTGTTATTACCACTATTGGATCCATGATTCCTTTTGTTGGTACAGCTTTGGGAATTCTTCCTGTTGTTATTCTTTTATTTTCGACAGGTCAAAATTGGCAGGCAATAGCAATGTTACTGTATGGTTTAATTGTTGTCGCTTCAACAGATAATGTTTTTAGGGTTGTTGTTCAAAGGAGACTGGCAGATATTCACCCATTGATAACACTTATTGGTGTTATTATTGGGATTCCGTTATTTGGATTTATGGGATTGATTTTTGGACCGCTGCTTATCAGCTTATTTTTATTGCTCCTAAGAATTTATAAAAAAGAATACAGCAAGGCACGTGAAGAAAATGAGCATGTTAAACAAAAAGCGAAAACTGATTAACTCAGGCCTGTCTTTTCATTTCGCGAGCAAGTAATGTGTTCTTCAACAACATCGCGATGGTCATAGGCCCCACTCCGCCGGGAACAGGTGTAATAAAAGATGCTTTTTTACTCACGTTTTCAAAATCAACATCTCCTGTAATCACATAACCTTTAGGATGGTTTTCATCAGGGACTCTGGTAATACCAACATCAATGATGACAGCTCCGTCTTTAACCATTTCTGCTTTTAGAAAGTTGGGCACGCCCAGTGCTGAAATGATGATATCTGCCTGAGAGGTAATTTGAGTGATGTTTTTTGTATGGCTGTGAGTAAGTGTAACTGTTGAGTTGCCGGGCCATCCTTTTCTTCCCATAAGAATACTCATAGGTCTGCCAACTATGTGGCTTCTTCCAATTACAACGGTGTGTTTTCCATTGGTTTCTACTTTATATCGTTCCAAAAGCTCTAAAATCCCAAAGGGTGTTGCCGGAATAAACGTACTCATATCCAGAGCCATTTTACCAAAATTTTCCGGGTGAAAACCGTCAACATCTTTTGAAGGATCCACAGCCATCAAAACTTTTTGAGTGTTGATTTGTGGAGGAAGTGGTAATTGAATGATAAATCCGTCTATATCGTCATTTGTGTTGAGTTCTTTGATTTTTTGAAGCAATTCATGTTCGCTTGTTGTATGAGGAAGCCTCACCATAGTAGATTCAAAACCCACACGTTCACAAGCTTTTACTTTGCTGGCAACATAAGTCAAACTTGCTCCGTCATTTCCCACGATTACAGCAGCAAGATGAGGCACTTTTTCACCTCGGGATCTCATTTGATCAACTTCTACTGCTATTTCATTTTTAATGTCGTTTGATACTTTTTTGCCGTCGAGTAGTGTCATTTTGAGGGGGTTTTATGAATTTTTATCTAAATCTTTATCAATTATATTGTTCTATTATTATTTGGAGTAATTGTAGCATTATCAATTAATTTAAGTTTTCAAGGGTTTGCCACGAATGCACAAATGATTTTCTTTGTTTTAGTTTTCACTTTTAACAATTCCAAAAGTTACGATTTAGGTATTTCATAAAACAATTCTTCGATAATCTAATTTGTCTTGCTTAAAGTTTACTAATAGAGCTAATTTATTGTTTGAAATCTTTAGGTAATTTATACATTGAGCGATATGAGAATCTGTAAATATTTCACAAGATTTTACTTCAAGGATTATTTTTTCAAAGACAACAAAATCAGCATAAAACTTGTGTTTTAAAACTGTGTCTTTATATTTTACTTTATATTCTTTCTCCCTTTCAAAAGGAATGTTTAAGGCGTTAAATTCGTACTCAAGAGCATCTTTGTAAACAATTTCTGAAAAACCAGACCCTAATTGATTATGAACATCAAATAAAACACCCAGAAGTGAATAACTTTCTTTTTTAAGAATAAGATCTGGCATAATCTAGATTTATATGCCACACGAATAGAAAATTATTCGTGCATTCGTGGCTTCTTTTTTTTAAAAGACTATAAACTTTATACCTATCGCATTTTCCCCATCATTTGCATCATCTTTTTCCCGCCGCCACCTTGCATCATTTTCATCATTTTGCTCATTTGGTTAAATTGCTTCATCAATTGATTGACTTCCTGAACAGAAGTTCCGCTTCCTTTTCCGATGCGTTTTTTTCTGCTGGAATTAATCAACGTTGGGTTGCTTCTTTCTTCGGGTGTCATCGAGTGGATGATGGCCTCGATGTGTTTAAACGAATCATCATCGATATCAACATCCTTGAGTGCTTTTCCGGCGCCGGGAATCATTCCCACCAGATCTTTCATGCTCCCCATTTTTTTGATTTGCTGAATCTGGCTTAAAAAGTCATCAAATCCAAATTGATTCTTGGCAATTTTCTTTTGAATTTTTCGGGCTTCCTCTTCATCATATTGCTCTTGCGCTCTTTCAACAAGAGAAACGACATCTCCCATTCCCAGAATTCTATCGGCCATACGGTTTGGATAGAACACATCAATGGCATCCATTTTTTCACCGGTACCGATGAATTTGATGGGTTTGTTGACCACACTTTTGATAGAAATGGCTGCACCACCTCGTGTATCACCATCCAGTTTTGTGAGAATGACGCCTTCAAAATTGAGCCTGTCATTAAAAGCCTTTGCTGTATTCACGGCATCTTGCCCTGTCATAGCATCTACAACAAAGAGTGTTTCATGGGGCTTTACCGCTTTGTGAACGTTTGATATCTCGGTCATCATCTCTTCGTCAACAGCGAGGCGACCGGCAGTATCGATAATCACGACATTAAATCCATTTTGCTTGGCATGTGCAATGGCATTTTGTGCAATTTGCACCGGATTTTTATTTCCTTCATCACTAAAGACCTCCACCCCTATCTGCTCACCCACCACGTGCAACTGATTGATTGCCGCAGGACGATAAACGTCACAGGCTACTAAAAGTGGTTTTTTTGTTTTTTTGGTCTTAAGATAATTGGCCAGTTTACCTGAAAAGGTAGTTTTACCACTACCCTGCAGACCAGACATTAAAATAACTGTGGGATTTCCGCTCAGGTTGATTCCTTCTGCATCTCCTCCCATGAGTTGGGTTAGCTCATCTTTAACGAGCTTTACCATAAGTTGACCGGGCTGTAGTGTTGTCAACACATTTTGACCCAGCGCTTTTTCTTTTACAGTATTGGTAAATTCTTTGGCAATCTTAAAGTTTACATCGGCATCGAGTAGCGCACGTCTTACTTCCTTGAGTGTTTCAGCAACATTGACTTCGGTGATGCTTCCATGTCCTTTAAGGACATGAAGGGCTTTATCTAATTTTTCACTTAGGTTATCAAACATAGTATATACTTCATTTTAAGGTGTACAAAGATAAGGATATGTTGTTGAGTATCAAAGATGGATTTTAGGAATAATTTTATAAAAAAGAAGCTGTCTTTTCAGACAGCCTCTTCCTAATTAACTAAAATTTAATAAAACCAAATTATGGAAGTATTACCTTATCTATAGCGTGAACTACACCATTTGCTGCTTGAACATTCACAACTATAATATTACTTATGCGTCCATTGGGATCTGTGATGGTTGCATTGGTGGCATCAATCGTTATGTCACCACCCAGAGTGGTTACAGTTCCGTCAACGAGATCTTCTGCTCTAACATTGGCTTCGGCAATCACGTGCATGTTTAAAACCGCAGTTAGTGTGGGACCATCAATGTCGCCTAAACTGCTTACACCCAATTCAACCAATAAATCAGCAAATGCCTGATTTGTGGGAGCAAACACTGTGAAAGGTGCCGGACTGGTTCCGTTTGGAGTTGTGAGGACACTCACAAAATCAGGTTGATCAGGACGGGTTAAAGCAGCAACTAGATTGCTGAATGTGGGATCTGCCACCGCAAAAGTGACCACTGTGGGCAAATCAATCACAGCATCTACCACGTGAACAACACCATTTGCAGCAGGTATATCTGCAGTTGCTACATCTGAAATTCCGTTTAATGTAACACCACTGTCCGTGTTGATGTAAAGACTTAAATTGTTATCTGTCCCATCAGATGTGGCTAATGTTGTAGTATAGGAAGTAGTCAAGTCTGTAGATAAAAAGATACCTGTAAGAGCATGATTTAGGATCACCTGAGTTAAAACATCTACGGGTACATCGTTGATGGATGTACCTCCTAAGAAAGTATTAAATGCCGCATTGGTAGGTGCAAAAACAGTAAATTCAGCATTTCTGTCATCTAATGCAGCATCCAAACCTGTTATTTGAAGAGCCTCAGCAAGAATAGACAACTCCGGAGTCATCATTGCAAGGCCGGTTATTGTTGGGTCAACAATATCAATAGCTGCTTGTGGAAGTAACACTTTATCTAGTGCATGTACCACTCCGTTTCCGGTTTGAACATTTGTAACAATAATATTTGATGGAGCTCCAGTCGCATCAATTATTTTAGCTCCGCCTGTTAGGTCAAATGTTAAGTTTTCACCTTGGAAAGTAGTTGCTGTTCCTCCATTTACAAGATCTTCTGCACGTACATTTGCTCCGGCAATCACGTGATAATTTAAGACGATTTGTAATAGATCTTGAGGAATATCATTTAAAGAACTTAACCCTAAAGCAGCTAATAAAGCAGTAAACGAATCGTTTGTGGGTGCAAAAACAGTAAATGGTGATGCCGCAGTTCCTGAAAGTAAATCAACATAGTTAGTATTTGAATCACTTGCGGCTATTAAAGCGTCAACTAATACAGAAAATTGTGGATTTGCCAATGCCTGAGTGGTGATATTAGGAATTCCAATTACTGCATCTACTGCGTGAATCACTCCATTATCAACAGCAATATCGGCTTGAGTCACTTCAGAAACTCCATTAATTTCAACTCCTGATGCTGTGTTGATAAACAAGCTTAAGTTTTCAGTTGAACTTGCACCAGTTCCTAAGGATGTTATGTAACCCGTGGTTAAATCACTTGATAGGTTGATGCCATCAACAACGTGATTTAATAGGATTTCGCGTAAAGCATCAACTGGAACATCATCCAAACTTGCAAAACCATTATCACTTAAAAAAGCTGAAAAGGCAGCGTTGTTTGGTGCAAAGACAGTAAATTCTCCCTGACCGGCAAGCGTTGCTGTTAATCCGGCTGCATCAAGAGCAGCGGCAAGTGAAGAATAATCTTCATTGGATGCAACAAAATCTGATATCGTTACACCTTCAGGCGTTGGCGTTCCGCCATCGTCATCATTTGAGCACGATGCAAAAAGCAAAGCGATACAAATGATTGCAAAAATTTGATTGAGTTTTTTCATAGCTATATTTTTTTGTTTATACAAATATGACAATTGTTAAACATAAAATCCTACCCTTAAATTTTAGTTTAGTATAAATTTAACATTGATGAAATTTATAAATTGAGTTCTCAATATTTATAAATTTCAACTAAGACAATGCCTGAGGCTATTATATTTTTATACTTTTACAAAAATCATTTACAAATAAAACTCAAGGATTTTTAAAATATAATTAACAGAATTCAATGAAAAAGAATCTTTTTGATTCCGTATGTGACGAAAGTGTTTTTGCAACAATACATAAAAGTGTTGCAAAAGATTTACACGATTTTATTTATTATAAATATGGTGAGCGATACAAACCTAAAGACAAAGTACAGGAGGCTTTTTTAAAATTATGGGAAAACTGTGGTAAAATTGTGCCTGAAAAAGCAAAAGCATTTCTTTTTTCTGTTGCAAACAATACCACTCTCAATGAGATTAAACACGAAAAAGTAAAATTAAAATATGTACAATCTTCAAATAGTGAAGTAAACAATGAAAATCCCCAGTTTCTTTTGGAAGAAGCAGAATATTTAAAAAAATACCAAAATGCTCTTTCAAAATTGACGGAAGAAAAAAGAGTTGCCTTTTTATTAAACCGGGTGGAGGGCAAAAAACATAAAGAAATTGCCAAACTTCTAAATATTTCCAAAAAGGCTGTCGAAAAGCGTATTTACAGTGCTTTGAAAGAGTTGAGAAAAGAAATTGATGGAATTTAAGGTAAATCAGGTAGGAATTTTGACTCTAAAGTTGTTATATAGTTGAATCGAATGCTATGAAAGAGAAAGAGTTAGTTAAAAAATGGTTGGTCAATGAACTTAACCAAGAAGAATTGGAGGCGTTTAAGCAATTAGACGCCTATGATTCTTACATTAAACTATCTGAAAGTGCCAAGAAGTTTAAGGCTCCCTCTTTTGATTCAGATGCTTCTCTCAATAACCTAAAAGTTAAAATTTCAGAGAAACAAGCGAGTCCAAAAAATTCCTTCATTAAATACGCCACCAGGATTGCAGCTGTTTTTGCTATTAGTTTTGGGGTTTATTTTGCATTTTTTAATAATCCATACACTGTTTTTGAAACACAAACCGCAGAAAGCAAAACAATCACCCTGCCTGATGATTCTCAAGTGACACTCAATGCAAAAACACAATTAAAATTTAAAGCTAAAAATTGGATTTCAGACAGAACATTAAAACTGGACGGTGAAGCTTTTTTCAAAGTGGCAAAAGGTCAAACTTTTGAGGTTCAAACTTCACACGGAAAAGTGCGTGTTTTGGGAACTGAATTCAATGTTAAAAGTCGCAAAGATCTCTTTGAAGTGAACTGCTATGAAGGAGAAGTTCGAGTGGATCATCTCAATAGCTCATTAAACCTGCCTGCTCTTAATTCTTACAAATACCACAACGGAAAGGTAATTCACGAAGAAATGCTATTCAAACTACCCTCCTGGATGGAAAACAAATCTACTTTTAAAAGTGTCTCTTTTAAGCACGTGCTTGATGAGTTCCAAAGACAATACAACATCACTTTTAGCTTAAAAAACATCAACACAAATCAACTCTTCACAGGAAGCTTTATTCATAATGACATCGACAACGCTTTACAGTCTATTACCTTACCTTTGCAACTGAGCTATCAAAAACAAAACGGTACAGTAATTTTAGCGACGAGTGAGTAAATTCAAGAGTATTTTAATTTTTATATTTTTTAGTCTTCAGACTTTAACGACATACAGTCAAGATGCCGGTGAATCTGTACCTCTATTGCAGTTTTTAAAAGAAATTGAAAAGGACTTTTCAAGTAACTTTAGTTATGCTGACGCAGCTGTTGAAGGAATCTTTATAGATTATCCCGGCAAATATAAATCCCTTGAGGAAGCGCTTGATTTTCTTAAAAAAAACACCCCTTTTGATTATACCTTGCTCAGAGACAACATAATTGCCGTAAGCCCTGTAAATGGAACCCTTAATTACTGTGGATTTATCTTTGATTTGGTTTCAGGCTTACCCATTTCAGGAGCTTCTATTAATAGTGACGGTCAAAAAGTACTTTCAGATAGTTCCGGTAAATTCACTATAAAATTACCAAAAAACGCCGATAAAGTTACTGTCAATTATATTGGATTTAAATCTTTAGAATTATCTTTTGATGACTTTTCAAATACTTCCTGCCCACGTTTCTATCTGGTACAACAAGTAGAACCACTTGATCTTATATTCCTCCAAAATTATATCACCAAAGGAATTACAAAAACAAGTACCGGCGAATTACAAATAAGTTATAGGAATTTTGGAATATTACCCGGCCTCGTTGAACCTGATGTCCTTCAAACCATACAGGCACTCCCGGGCATTATAAGTAGTAATGAAACCGTTTCCTATCTCAATGTGAGAGGAGGCACGCACGATCAAAATTTATTTTTGTGGGACGGCATCAAAATGTATCAAACTTCACATTTCTTCGGAATGATATCAGCGTTTAACCCTTATCTCACTGAAGAAGTAAGTCTTATAAAAAACGGAAGTAGTGTAGTTTTTGGCGATGGTGTTTCAAGTGTGATTTCTATGAAAACAAGCCAGGAACTAAATGATAGTTTGAAAGTGAGTGCCGGCCTGAATATGATCAATGCAGATATTTATCTGGACACCCCCTTAAGTAAAAAAGCATCGATTCAACTTGCAGCCCGCAGTTCATACAATGATTTGCTTGAAACTCCCACATATCGGCAATATTTTAATAAAGTATTTCAAAATAGTGACGTAACAAACAGTATTGCCAATGCCACAGACAGACAAGATGATTTCTCTTTTTTTGACACGTCATTGAGGGGGTTGTTTCAACTTTCGTCGAAAGACTTTTTAAGAGCCAATTTTTTATATACAAACAATGATTTGTTTGTAAAGCAGGACGAATTTAGAACCAGTTTAATCCAGTCAAGAGTAAGTAACTTAAAGCAAACAAACCTTGCTTCCGGTATTTTTTATGAGCGCAAATGGAATGATAAATTAAAGTCAAATGTTCAGCTATATGGCTCAAACTATACCATTGAAGCAACAAATCTCAATGTAATTTCAGAACAGAAACTCTCACAGGAAAATGACGTGAAGGAATGGGGAGCTATATTGGGTACAGATATATCATTAAACACTCTTTTTTCCTTAAAAACAGGCTACCAAATTAACGAAACGGCTATTACAAATTTTGAGGAGACCACAGGGAACAGAAACCCTGCAGGATTGAGAGAAACGCTTTTGACTCACAGTGTTTACAGTGAAATAAATTATGTGTCTTCAAATCTGTTAACACGTTTCAGGCTGGGTGCAAGAGCCAATCATATTTCTGAATTTAACAGTGTTCATTTTGAACCCAGATTGAGTTTCAATCAACGATTTTGGAACTTTTTTACATTGGAAGTTCTTGCAGAAAAAAAGAGTCAAACCACTTCACAGGTTATAGACTTTCAAACAGATTTTTTGGGTGTTGAAAACCGAAGATGGGTATTGTCAAAACCCGATGAAATACCCATTTTAATCAGCAATCAATTATCATTAGGCCTCAATTACAAACAAAACGGCCTGTTGCTAAATGCCGAAGCTTATATTAAAAAAATAGATGGTATCACAACGCAAAGCCAAGGCTTCCAAAATCAGTTCCAATTCATCAGGACGCACGGAAGCTATGAAGTGATGGGAATCGACTTTTTGTTACACAAGGATTTTAATGGCTTTTCCGGATGGTTAAGTTATTCCATTTCAGAAAATAATTATTTCTTTGAAGATTTAGACCCACAGTATTTTCACAACAATATTGACATCACTAATGTAGTTGCTCTTGGACTTTCTTATGATTTTAACCGCATTAAATTATCTACAGGTTTTAACTGGCATACCGGAAGACCCACCACATTACCGGTTGAAAATGAAGAAGTAATCAATAATGAAATTCAATACAATACACCCAATAGCTCCAGATTACCTGAATACTTTAGAATAGATTTATCTGCAACTTATACTTTTAATCTGATGCCCGGCGTGAAGGCATTTACCGGCGTTTCTCTTTGGAACCTCCTGGGGAATAAGAATGTGTACAATTCGTTTTACAGACTTGACAGGGAATTTGAACTCGAAAAAATCGATCAAACAGGTCTTGGGTTTACACCCAACTTTACCTTTAGGGTTACTTTTTAGTTTTGTTTTTTTCTTCAATCCATTTGCTTAGGTACTTTGTACTTTGCAAACTATGATGCATCAAAACCGAACCGACAAAATTTGAATTTCGATGTTTTGTCAAGCGCTTCTGAATAAACCTTATTTTCTCTAAAAAACCACTTTCGAAACTTGAACTTTCAAATTTAGTGTTGAGTATTTCAAATCCATTTTTTTGTGCTTCCTGCCAACTGCTTTTATCTGAATACAATTGGACAGCTTTATTGGCAAAATTAGTTGACTCTTCTTCAATAAAACCATTCCACAGTATTCCGCTTGAAATCCCTTCACTCCCGATTTTTGTGGTAACACTCGGTGTGCCATATTGCATAGCTTCGAGTAGTTTTCTTTTTAAACCGGCACCAAAACGGATGGGAGCTAGCATCACCCGGGAGTTTCCAATTACATTTTCTGCATCTTCTGCCCAACCCGAAATAAAAAAACGCTCTTTGGAATTGTGCAATTGGCTGATTTGTTGGTCTGCATAGGCACCATAGCAATGCATTTCAGCTTCCGGAAGTTGTTTTGAAATAAGCGGCCAGATTGTTTTTTTCAATTCCAAAACAGCATCAACATTAGGCGCGTGTTTGTAGTTTCCGATAAAGATGAAATTTTTTCTTTTTTCATAAGTGGGAAGCCCCTTAGCTGAAACAGCTTGTTTATTAAAAAGAAAAGGTATATAATGAAGTAATGAAGTATCTATTTTAAACTCATTTTGAAGCAGTTTCATTTCCACCTCAGAAATAATCAAAGAAAGATCACAGCGATAGATACTTGCCAATTCTCTTTTGGCAATGTCTGAATCTAAAAAGTTGAGTTCATTTTGATTTTTCAACGAATGCTGTCTGGCGTTTCTCAAAAAATGAAGGTCTTCGGTGTCGATTATTCGTATGGCACCGGGACAAACCTCAGCCACACGCCATCCAAACTGCTCTTCTGTGTAAAAACGGTCAAAGAGAACGATGTCTGGGCTAAGTGATTTTAAAAACTCATCAAAAGAAGAATCATTGAGTTTTATGGGTTTTTCTTGTATTCCCAATGGTTTAAAATCCACAGAATAGTTTGATTTTTCAGCAGCTGAAGCAAAAGTAATTTGAAAATCGTTTTTAAGAAAAAGATCAATGAGTTGCATCATACGCACACCGGCACCCGTGGTTTTGGGCTCGGGCCAGGTATAGCCTATTATGAGGAGTTTTTGCATAAAATCATAACTTTTTTAGGCCACAAAGGCACCAAGACACAAAGGTTCACAAAGAGATTTATTCTATCTATAAACTATCTATATTTATAAATTTTGTTATGATCGAAAGCTTTTCATTTTCCAAAGTTGTCCAAGCAAAATATACATTCCCATTAAAAACTTCCATTTGCGGAAAACCGGAAGATCGAGATGCGTCTGTAGAAGTAAGTGTTATCACTTTTCCAAGGGTACCATCATTTGAAACTTTTCTGAAATAGACAAAGGTTTCGTCAACTTTGTCCTCCATCCAACAAACAACGGCCGTTTTTTCATCAATCAAAACAACATCTACCCGCCCAAAAGTTTCGCCGGTGTCAACTCTTAAAGGGTCATTAAAGAATTTACCGTTATTTTCAGAAAACGCAATATTCACTTTACTTTCTCCATTGGCAGCAGTAAACCATGCCACTGCAACCGTTTCGCCTTGAGCAGCAACTCTGGGACCATTCACCGGGCAACCGTGAATTTGCCAATTGTCCTGATGAACAGGAACCGGCGCTGTCCATTCCCCGGCTTCAAATCTTACGATGGAAATGTCCCTCACTTCCTCCTCAGAGCGATCTCTGTAAACCACCACCGGACCGTTTGCCGTCATAGCCGATGAAGTCTGGCAGCAGTCACAAACCCTTTCGTCTAACAAAAATTCATTTTCAAGGCTGCCATCGGGATTGACAATCGCAGCTCGCAATGTCATCGCTCCGCCGCTGTGATCGTGATGTCCTCCTGAAGTGTTTCTGCCATCGAGCCAATTGACTAAAAATTGGCTTTCGCCGAAAGGTGTATAGGCAACAAAACCGTGTTCGGTCTTAGTTGCATCGCCATGGATTTTAAATGGCGTTGACCAGGAGCCTCTCTCCTGCTTTTGAGTAACCATCACATCATAAGCAAAAGTGGCGGTGTCTGATTTTTGAAGGATGTGCGCAATATAATTTCCTCTGTTTTTTGCAATCTGCGGATAATCGGCCCAATTGACAAACCAGTCTGACCCTGAGGTTATTGCTTCAGGAGTTGACCATGAGTTGTCAATTAATTTAGAGTAATAAAGAGTGGCTAAACTATCTTTTTCTGAAACAAAGGAGAGCAATAAATCCTCACCATCTGAAAATAAATAGGGTAACGAGCTATTATCCAATTTCGGAAATTGAATTTCGCTAAAATTTGAAGTTGCTTTTTCTTTTTCCTGTTTACACGATAATAAAAACAAACTCATTGATATAGTTAAGAGCAGTAAGTGTTTCATTCTTATTGAATTAAATTGGTTCTCCATACAAGTCAAAATCGGCTGCCTCGGTAATTTTTACATTGGTAAAATCACCTGTTTTTAGATAGTGTTTTGAAGCGTCAATCAACACTTCATTATCCACATCAGGAGAATCAAATTCTGTTCTGCCCACAAAGTAGTTGCCTTCTTTACGGTCTATCACTACTTTAAACTCTTTGCCAATTTTTTTCTGATTCAGTTCCCAGGAGATTTGAGATTGAATTTCCATAATTTCGTTGGCGCGTTCTTGTTTGACTTCTTCGGGCACATTGTCTTCCAGATTGTAAGCGTGGGTATTTTCTTCATGGGAATAAGTAAAACAGCCCAAACGTTCAAAGCGCATTTCCTGTACCCAGTTTTTCAGGGTTTGGAAATCTTCTTCGGTTTCACCGGGGTAGCCTACAATCAAGGTGGTTCTTATGGCCATTTCGGGAACCGCAGTACGGAAGTCCTGTAATAGTTTTGTGGTTTTAGCATGTGTAGTTCCGCGACGCATTGATTTTAAAATGGAATCTGAAATATGCTGCAGCGGAATGTCAATGTAATTACAAATCTTAGGTTCTTCACGCATCACGTCAAGTACATCCATCGGGAAGCCGGTGGGAAATGCATAGTGCAGACGAATCCATTCAATACCTTCCACTTTCACTAAGTTTTCCAACAACTCAGCCAGGTTCCTTTTTTTGTAGATATCAAGACCGTAATACGTCAAATCCTGCGCAATGAGGATGAGTTCTTTTACACCGTTTGCCGCCAGGTTTTCAGCTTCTTTTACTAAATCTTCAATGGGCGTGCTACGGTGTTTCCCGCGCATAATGGGAATCGCACAAAACGAGCAAGGTCTATCGCAGCCTTCGGCTATTTTAAGATAGGCATAATTCTTCGGAGTGGTGGTCAAACGCTCACCTATGAGTTCGTGTTTGTAATCGGCACCCAGTGCTTTCAAGAGTCCGGGGAGTTCTGTGGTACCAAAATACTGGTCAACAGAAGGAATTTCTTTTTGCAAATCGGGCTTGTAGCGCTCTGAAAGGCAGCCGGTAACAAAAACCTTATCAACGATTCCATCTTCCTTTTTCTGAACATATTCAAGGATGGTATTGACGCTTTCTTCTTTCGCGTTAGCGATAAAACCACAGGTATTTATGACAACAATGTTGCCTTCCTCTTCGTGGACTACTTCTTTATTGTTGGCTCTTAGCTGACCCATCAAAACTTCAGAGTCATAGACGTTTTTGGAGCAGCCTAATGTGACTACGTTGATTTTGTTCTTTTTGAGTGATTTTGTTCTCATATATTTTTTTAACCCTTTCAGGGTTCAAAACCCTGAAAGGGCTTATTTTAAAAGTTTATTTTGAGTTTTGAATGACGAGATATCCGCCTACGCAAAAGCTTATTTAAAAAACGAATCCACAAACTCAAATTTGTTAAACACCTGAAGGTGCTCGATACCTTCTCCCACGCCAATGTATTTTACGGGTATTTGAAACTGATCACTAATTCCGATGACCACACCGCCTTTTGCGGTACCATCAAGTTTTGTTACTGCCAGCGCGGTAACTTCGGTGGCTGCGGTGAATTGTTTGGCTTGTTCAAAAGCATTTTGACCGGTGGAGCCATCAAGTACCAGTAAAACTTCGTGTGGAGCATCCGGCACGACCTTTTGCATCACGCGTTTTACTTTGGTGAGTTCGTTCATCAGGTTGACTTTGTTGTGCAATCGACCGGCAGTGTCGATAATGACTACATCGGCATTCTGGGTAACGGCACTTTGTAATGTATCAAAAGCCACAGAGGCGGGGTCGCTGCCCATACTTTGTTTTACAATGGGTACTTGGGCGCGGTCTGCCCAGATTTGCAATTGGTCGATAGCAGCAGCTCTAAAGGTGTCTGCAGCACCCAACACAACACTTTTTCCGGCTTTTTTGAATTGGTGTGCCAGTTTACCGATGGTTGTAGTTTTTCCAACTCCATTTACACCCACCACCATAATGACAAAGGGTTTTTTGCCTTCGGGAACTTCAAATTCGGTTGCGTTACCGGAATCTACTTCAGAGAGCAAACCGGCAATTTCTTCTCGAAGAATAAGATTGAGTTCGTCTGTACCCAGGTATTTGTCTTTAGAGACGCGTGCTTCGATGCGTTCGATGATTTTTAGTGTTGTGTTCACACCCACATCTGAAGAAACAAGCACTTCTTCAAGATTATCCAGTACATCATCATCAACTTTGGATTTACCGGCGACAGCCTTGCTTAGTTTACCTAAAAAGCTGGACTTTGATTTTTCAAGGCCTTTATCGAGGGTTTCTTTTTTTTCTGAAGAGAATATTTTTTTGAAAAAACTCATTTTGGTTAATTGTTATTGGTATTAGTTAATAGTTTATTACTTGAATAACATTAAAACTTCAACTAATTTTTCAGGGTGTAAATATACGTAAAAAGAAAAAGCCGTCTCACCAAAAGGCAGACGGCTTAACTCTATTTTTTTCTGAGTCTATTTTTGTTTGCTTAGCCAGTCATTAACCAGCTCTGGAGCAGTAATGGTTTCAACAAAAGTGTAAGCTCCTGTTTTGGGAGATTTTACCATTTTGATCGCTTTGGTTAAACGCTTAGATCCTGTTTGTATGGTACCAACTGATTTTTTTGCCATGACGTATATCTTTTTGAGATTAAAAATCTCTTATTATTTAATTTCTTTGTGAACGGTCATTTTCTTCAAAATGGGATTGAATTTTTTCAATTCCATTCTGTCTGGAGTGTTCTTTTTGTTTTTAGTAGTGATGTAACGAGAAGTCCCGTTAACGCCTGATTCTTTATGCTCAGTGCACTCTAAAATTACCTGGATTCTATTTCCTTTGCTTTTCTTTGCCATTTCTGTGTGCTGTATTTAGAAGATTACTTAGTTAAATAACCTTTTTCTCTCGCTTTTTTGATTGTAGCAGAGATACCGTTTTTATTGATTGTTTTTAAAGCAGACGTAGATATACGAAGGGTAATCCATTTATCTTCTTCCGGGATGTAAAACTTCTTCTTTAGCAAATTAACTTGAAACTTACGTTTCGTTTTATTCATTGCGTGAGAAACATTGTTTCCAACCAGTGCTCTTTTTCCTGTAAGTTCACAAACTCTTGACATTTCTATTCTCTTTATTCGTTATTTTAAAACAGGCTGCAAATTTAATACATTTTTATGTGTCGCACAACAAAACACTCTTAGTTTTTTAAAATTTCTTTTCTTAGGAGTTCAAAGCCTTTGTTTGCTGCATTTGTAATGACTCGCTGCCGGTCTTTTCCAAAATTAAATTTTTCTGAATAAACCCCTTTGGGACCAGCAATTCCGATAAAGACTGTCCCCACCTCTTCATTGGCATCTCCTTTTGTGGGACCGGCAATTCCGGTTGTTGAAATTGCATAATCTGTTTTATAGCGTTCTTTTGCCCCTTTTGCCATGGCCTCTGCTACCTCGGCACTAACGACGGTATGTTTATCAATAAGCTCTTTAGATACACCTAGTATATTTGTTTTACTTTGGGTTGCATAGGTTACAAAACCGCCTAAAAAATAGTTTGAAGCACCGCTCATTTTTGTGATCTTTCGTGCCATTTGACCCCCGGTGCAACTTTCTGCAAGGCTCAGGGTTTGATTGTTTTTGACAAGCAGGTTTGCGACCACTTCCTCAATAGAGGTTTCTTCATCATAGCCAATTATAATATCTCCAATGAGTCCTTGCAATTGCTTTACGTGATTATCAATCGCCGCATGGAGTGCGGCTTCATTGATTCCTTTTGTTGACAAGCGTAGTCTCACTCTTCCAAGTGACGGTAAATAAGCAAGTTTGATGTCATTTGGAAGTTTGTTTTCAAAATCTTCAATAATTTCAGCAATAGCACTTTCGCCCATTCCTGTAGTTAATATTGTTTTGTGAACAATGATGGGTCTTTTAAACTTCTTTTGAATTCTGGGAAGCACTTCGTGCTGCATCAATCCTTTCATTTCATAAGGAACACCGGGCATCGAAATAAAAATTGTATTGTTTTTTTCGATCCACATTCCGGGGGCGGTTCCATATTTGTTTTCCAGGGCAACAGCTTTTGATGGTAAATGTGCCTGAAGCAAATTTTGAGTATTTGGTGTTCGGTTTAAATGTTTCTCAAAAAGTTCTTTTACATTTTGAAGTGCCTTTTCGTTTAAGACCAATGTATCCTCAAAATACTTGCAAAGCGTTTTTTTTGTAATATCATCTTTTGTGGGCCCCAAACCTCCTGTGATTAGGACAATATCTGCACGCTTTTCTGCATTGGCAAGACTTTCAAGTATGTGATTTTTTTCGTCCTGAACAGATGTAATTTGAACGACCTGTACCCCAATTTTATTAAGTTCAGTGGCTATGTAAGCCGAATTTGTGTCCACAATCTGACCGATGAGTATTTCATCACCTATGGTTATAATTTCTGCAAGCATTAGAGGTTAAAGTCTGCTTTGAGTTCTTTGAAAACTTGTTTTAAAATGGTGTTTATTTTTTGCACTTGTGCATCAACTGCCGCTTTGTTTTTTGAGGTATTTGACCAAGATTCAATGGCCGTTACATCCTTAGTGAGGTTGAGCCCCAGCATTTCCAGGTTTGGTTTCATTTTGTGAGCAAACTGGTAAGCAAGTGCTTTATTGTTGTTGTCAACTGCTTGAATTAATGCGTCCAAGTCTGGTGGAATTTCGTCGAGAAATGTTTTGGCGATGACAGCCATAAACTCTTCATCACCACCGGCGATTTCCTGAAGACTGTCTAAAGAATATGTTTTGCTCATTTTTCGCTATTTTATTTTTACTGAAAAGACATTTTTGTTTTCTATATACCCCACAAGTTGATCGTTGGGGTTTACTTTTGATACACCTGCAGGAGTACCTGTAAAGATAATATCTCCAATCTTTAATGTGAAATATTTTGAAATATATTCGATTAACGCGTCTATTTTCCACAACATAAAAGAGGAATTTCCCTTTTGAACAGCTTTTCCGTTATTTTCAAGACGAAAATTGATGTTGTTTAAATCAGGGAATTCTGTTTTTGGAATAAAATCTCCCACAAGTGCTGCTCCGTCAAATGCTTTTGCTTTTTCCCAGGGGAGTCCTTTTTCTTTGAGTTTTGATTGCAAATCTCTTGCTGTAAAATCAATACCCAAACCTATTTCATTGTAATAGGTGTGAGCAAACTTTTCTTCAATGTGTTTTCCCACCTTATTAATTTTAACTAAAAGCTCTACTTCGTGATGTACATCATCAGAAAAATCGGGTATAAAAAAGGGTTGCTTTTTGAGCAGAATTGAAGTATCTGGCTTTAAAAAAATGACAGGATCTGTAGGCCTTTCATTTTTTAATTCCTCAATGTGCTCTGTGTAATTTCTTCCTATGCAAATGAGTTTCATTTTTTATGTTCTGATTAATCAAGTTTGTTATTTAGTTTTCTCAATTTTATTCCGGTAAGGATTTTTTTGGTGTACAAGGGGAAGTCTGCATTGAGCAGCCATCCAAAATAGCCGGGTTCCTTTTCTAAAACATCTTCTACTTTACTTCCTTTGTGTTTTCCGAAGGCAAAAATTTCATTTCCATTTTTATCATAACCAATAAATCCGGCAAAATCGGCAAACTTTTTATGGGAGCTAAACTGAGCTAAAAATTTGGTGTTGTTTTCCAACTCGTCATATTTGGAAAGTTGTGCTTTGAGTACTTCATAAGTTGCATTGGTATCTGCTTCGGCACTATGAGCATCTGTTAAGTCTTGGTCACAATAGAATTTATATGCAGCTTCAAGCGTGCGTTTTTCCATTTTGTGAAAAATAGTTTGCACATCTACAGAGTGTGTGTTTTTAAGTTCAAAATCCACACCGGCCCTGAGCATTTCTTCAGCGAGTAACGGGATATCGAAACGATTTGAATTAAACCCACCAAGGTCTGAATCTTTTATGATTGCATACACTTTTGGAGCAAGTTCTTTGAATGTAGGTTCATTGGAAACCATTTCGTCTGTAATACCGTGAATGGCTGAGACAACTGGCGGAATGGGCATTTCAGGATTTACTTTCCAGGTGTGACTTTCTTTGTTTCCGTTTGGAAAAACTTTTAAAATAGATATTTCAACAATTCGATCGTTGGCAATATTGGTGCCGGTGGTTTCGAGGTCAAAGAAGCAGAGAGGTTTGTCTAGATTTAATTCCATTATTTTTTTTGTTTGGAAACAAAATTACTATTATTCATTGATAGCTTTGCGCTATTTTAAAAAAAGATTCTATTTTTTGATAAAATAGGCTTGAAAATAATATGTTGTGAAATTTGAATATTATTTGTTAAATTTAAAACCAAAACCTAACTGCCTTGATAAATTATATTGCTTACGTAAGTCGTCAATCTTACATTCTTTCAGATGGAGATATTTCAGATCTTTTGGTGAGTTGCAGAACCAAAAATACCCGAAATGGAATTACAGGAATGCTCATATATTTTGACGGTACTTTTGTGCAATTTCTGGAAGGTCCTGAAGAAAGTTTGAATCCCTTATATTCAAAAATAGTCAATGACAGACGACATCAAGATATTATTCTTCTCATTGAGGGCCAGGCTCAAGAACGCCAATTTGAGGAATGGTCTATGGCTTACAAAAAACTTTCCATACCCGAAGCAACTAAAATTGTGGGGCAAAAAGAATTTAAAAAAGATGACTTATTCAAAGGAAAAGACCCAAACACTGAGCATCCGGGTCTTTTATTAATTAAATCGTTTGTAAATAATTTACATATTTAAATGTTTCGATTTACATCGAAAGCTTCCAGATATTCTGCGACCCGTTTTACAAATTGTCCGCCCAAAGCACCGTTAACCACTCTGTGATCGTATGAGTGTGACAGGAACATTTTATGTCTTATCCCTATGAAGTCTCCTTCCGGCGTTTCAATAACCGCGGGTACTTTTCTAATGGCTCCCAAAGCAAGAATACCTACCTGTGGCTGATTGATGATGGGTGTCCCCATAATACTACCAAAAGTACCCACATTTGTTACTGTGTATGTACCGCCTTGTGTGTCGTCTGGTTTTAATTTTCCGGTTCTGGCTCTTTCAGCAAGGTCATTGACTGCTTTTGCCATTCCGAGAAGGTTTAGCTGATCTGCATTTTTTATAACCGGAACAATAAGATTGCCATCTGCCAGAGCAGCTGCCATCCCCAAATTGATGTTTTTTCTTTTGATTAGTTTATCGCCGTCAACAGAGATATTAATCATTGGAAAGTCTTTGATAGCTTTTGCAACAGCTTCCATAAAAATGGGTGTAAAGGTGAGGTTTTCACCTTCTCGCTTCGCAAACTCTTTTTTCATTTTATTTCTCCAGTTCCAGATATTGGTAACATCAACTTCAATAAAAGACTGAACGTGTGCAGAGGTCTGTACACTTTCTACCATGTGATGAGCGATGATTTTGCCCATTCGTGTCATTTCTATGATTTCATCTCCACCGTTGATAGAAACAGGTGCTGCTTTCTGAACGGGTTGTTGAGACACAGCAGCTTGAGCTTGTTTGGGTTGCGCAGTGGCTTGAGCGCCTCTATTTTCAAGATAACTGAGGATATCATTTTTGGTAACTCTACCCTCTTTACCTGTACCCTGGATAGCATCTAATTCGGTTTGAGAGATATTTTCCTGTTTGGCTATGCTTTTTACTAAGGGCGAATAAAATCGCTCTGATGTATTTTGTATGGCGTTTTGTATGGTTTCTTTGGCAGTGTTTACACTTTCTTCAATGGCAGTTACAACTTCCGGTGCTGGGGTTTCTGTGGGAGTTTCTTCAGTTTTTTCAGAAGGTGTTTCTGAACCTTCACCAGAGGTTTCAATCACGGCAATGGTTTGGCCCACTTGAACAACATCATCTACTTGGAAAAGAATTTCGGTTAAAACGCCGTCAACTTCACTGGGTACTTCAGAATCAACTTTGTCTGTTGCTATTTCAAGGACTGCTTCATCTGCTTCAATGGTATCACCCACATTTTTAAGCCAGTTAGTAATGGTTGCCTCTGCGACGCTTTCTCCCATCTTGGGAAGTTTTAATTCAAATTTTGCCATAGTATTTTTAGAAAATCCAATTGATTGTGCGACTGCAAAATTAATTATTTTTTTATCCTTGTAAGAGGTTTTTGGGATTTATTCTGAATTGAAGGGTTAAATCGAGCTAGGAAACTTCCTTTGAAAAGTCGAAAACTTCTCCTTTACTGTGGCTGCTGTCGCTTCCAACAACATAATCTGTGTTTATCGGTCGAATCCTGAAGAAATTTTCTTTGTTTTTATGATCCTCCATTATTTTGAAGATTTTTTCATAAGAAACATAATTGGCATCAAAAACAAAGTGAGAATTAAAGTATTTATCATCTGATGCGGCACTTTTTGAAAGTGATTTGAATTCAATTTGTGTTGCATCACTTAATTTTCTTAGAAAACTTATGTTGTCACTCAACAAAAAGTAATTTTCAATGTTCTGAGGCCTGTTTGGGGAACTATTTATTCTAAAAATACTAACAAATCTGGCAACCGAAACCCCAATAAAAACAAAGGTTTTAAAAATGCTGTTGGATTTAAAATGTTTTGTGTAAAAAAGATGCATTGCCCCGTAAAACCGTTTCAAATAGTTGGCATCTTTTGTGGTACTTTCCCCTTTGTAGTGGAGCACCGTCTCAGTTCCTAAATAATAATTCTTATAATTTGCTTTTAACAATTTGTAAGACAAATCAATGTCTTCTCCATACATAAAATAATCTTCGTCAAAACCGTTTACTTCTTTATAAACACTTGTTTTTAAAAGCATAAAAGCTCCAACAAGCACATCTACTTCTCCGGTTTCATCTTCAGCAAGGTGAGTCGCATAGTAGTTTTGCTTTTTTGATTTGAATCCGAATATTTTATAAAACGCCACCTGTGGTGTTGGGATATTGCGTTTGCTTTCGGGGAGATAATTTCCGGTGCCATCAATGAGTCTAACGCCCACTGCTCCTAGATTTGTTTTGGTTTCGGCAAATTTTAATACACTTTTAAAAGTGTCTTTCGCTACAGCGGTATCGGGATTTAAAATACAAACATTCTCGCCTTTTGCGATTGCTACTCCCTGATTGTTTGCTTTACTAAACCCTACATTTTCTTTGTTTTCAATGAGTTTTAAGTGAGGAAAATGTGTCTTGACCATCTCACAACTATCGTCTTGAGAGTTGTTGTCAATGATAATAATTTCTGACTCGATTCCCGCCAAAGCTTCCTGAACACTTAGGATGCATTGTCTTAAAAAATAAGATACATTGTAATTGAGAATAATGACAGATAGTTTCATTCGGGATGTTTAAAGCATCTTCAATTTAAATTTTTAAGGAATTTTCAAAAGGGATTCGGTTTATAATGCTTCTACCCAATGTGATCTCATCTGCGTACTCCAACTCATCACCCACAGCAATTCCTCTTGCTATGGTTGTGGTGACTATATTGAACGGCTCAATTTGTTTGAAGATATAAAAATTGGTGGTATCTCCTTCCATAGTGGAGCTTAAAGCGAAAATAATCTCTTTAACAGTCCCGGATTTCACTTTTTCAACGAGTGAATTGATAGTCAAATCATTTGGGCCAATGCCGTCCATAGGTGAAATTTTTCCACCTAAAACATGGTAGTGACCTCTGTATTGACTGGTATTTTCAATTGCTAAAACATCTCTGATATCCTCGACCACACAAACAATTTCGCCGGAGCGAGATGCATTACTGCAAATTTCGCAAAGATCAACATCTGAAATATTGTGGCAGTTTTTACAAAATTTTATTTCGCTACGCATGTCGTTCAAAGCCTTTGAGAGCGATGATGTTTTGCTTGAAGGCTCTCTGAGTAAATGTAGCGCGAGTCGTAAGGCGGTGCGTTTTCCAATGCCCGGTAACTGCGCTATTTCATGAACAGCATTTTCAAGCAATTTGGAAGAAAAGTCCATAAGCAATAAGCTACTTGATTGTTATTTTTTTGGTTGCAACACCTTTTTCATTGTTTATTCTCAAATAATAAATCCCGGCACTGAATTTTGAAATGTCAATTTGGTGGGAGCTGTTTAAAGATTTTTCTTTATCAAAATAGATTAATTTTCCTGAGCTGTCAAACAACCTTAAATCTGAAATGTAATTTTCATTCCATTTTACATTGAGAATATCTTCAGCCGGAACCGGATAAACAGATAATGAATTAAATAAATCATTATTATCAATACTCAAAGTACCATCATAAGCAGGAGAAACCCAAAGGCCTCTTCCATAAGTGGCTGCATAAATTTTATCCTCTGCATAATTTATCTCAAGTTCGTTGATAATCACATTGGGCAAGTTGTTGTTGAATACTTGCCATTCTGAAAATGTATTGTCAATGTAATAGATGCCATAATTCATCCCTAGATAAAGGCCGTCAAGTCCGTTATCCTGCCAGACAACTGCCAATGCTTGAAAGTTTGGAAGACCACTAGAAACAGCCTGCCAGGTTTGACCCCCGTCGTCAGAAAGATAAACTTTTAAGGAGCTTGTCGTTGCCAGAGCTACTTTATCAGGGTTTGTGGGATGAATAGCAATTGAATTCACAACACCTCCAAAACCTGAAAGTTGTTGCCAGGTACCACCTCCGGTTGTCGTTTTGAACAATTGATTTCCCCTTGATGCATACATCACACCATTATCTGAAGGTGCTATTTTATGGTGATCCAGATTTCCTCCAAAATTTTGTGATATAGCTGTCCAGCTTGCGCCGGAATTGCTTGATTTGTAAACTTGGTTGTACCCCAGATAAATCGTGTTATTTACTGAAGGATCCTGCTCAAAAGGAGTCACCCAGTTACCCTGACCGGGACCGGGTTCATTGAGCCCATTGTAAGACAACCCACCTGTTGTACTTCTGTACAATTGTCCAAATTGGGTAGTTCCATACATAGTATTAGAATTACTTTTATCGATAAATGTTTCCATACCATCTGCACCCAGCCAGTCTCTCCAACCCTCAGAAACAGTATAAAAGGAAGTCCCATTGTCCTGTGAACCTCCTGAAACAATAACCGGGTCTGTTTGAGATATACCTATTTTGTAAAACTGACGAATTCCAAGTCCTTCGGTGATATCTGTATAATAATTACTATTGAGGTTTGTTGTATTTGTTGCTTTAAAAATACCACCGTCTGTACCGGTGTAGAGTGTTGATCCATAAAATTGTATGATGTCAACATCTGCGTGGTTATACCCAATATTATTTGAAGCTGCCGTACCCGGAATCCAATGAGATGTTGGCACAAAAGAAACACCACCATTGAGTGACCTCCAGGTATGAATACCTGCGATATGAACCTCGTTTACATCATTTGGGTTCACGTCAATGTCCATATCTCTGGGAGCTTGACCCGAATTATCCTGACCGGTTAAACTGTAACCAAAATAATTCATACCGGCATGATTTAATTTGGTAAAGTTATTACCACTGTCTGTTGAAACATAAAAAGCATTAAAAGTAGAACCGTTTGCTTCAACTACATATACAACACTTGGGTCATCTGCAGAGACGCCCATCATTTTTGCTCCGGTATTATCAAAACCTCCTATGGTCGTAAAAGTAGCTCCACCGTCTGTTGATTTGTGATAGAAGTTACCCGTTGCAAACACAGTATTTAAATCGTCCGGCTTGAACTCTATATCATATCCACGATTGTCTGAAACGATGCTTGTCCAGGAAACTCCTCCATCTGTAGAACGATATATTCCGGAGTTTTGGGAACTGGCAAACATCAAACTGGTGTTTGTGGGGTGAATGAGTATTTTATTGATTACAGAATTTCCTGCAGTCCCAATTTGATTCCAGGTTGCACCTGCATCAATAGATTTATATACTCTTCCATTTGAGGATCCAAAAAAGTACACATTTGAATTACCAGGCTCCATAGCGGTTGAATAAATAGACATATTTGAATAGAAATCTAAGAGGGGTTGCCAATTCTGACCACCATCTGTAGTTTTCCATACACCACCGGTTTGTGCTCCCACTATGATGTGATCTTCATTAGTTTCGTCAATGGAAAATCCGGTGATTCTTCCAACGCCCGGGTTCCAGCCGGAAGTGGCATTCCAGTTAACAGGTCCCATTTCTTCCCAATTGTCATTGAGTGCAGCTCTGTTGTTTGCATTTGAATTTAACGCTGCATTGAATTGATTCAACTCGTTAATATAAAACTCTGAAGATTTAAGGTACCCTTGCTCATCCATCATTCTAAAAGCCATATACTCCCATCGTTTGTATTGTTTATAGCCCGAGCCTCTTCCTTTTGGTTTGTCTTGAAAATAAGTTTCTGCAGCCTGTTGGACATCCTCTACTTTGTAGGTGCCTTCATCAATCATTAACAGATAATCTGGTTGTGAATGGATTTCAGATGAAATAAGAAATGTAAAGAAAAAGAGGAATATGAATATTTTTGGAAGTTTTTCCATAGCAATAATTTTTATCAAAAATAAAAAAATAATTCTCATAAGTGAACATAATTTGTACTTTTATGGCTTAATATTCAAAGCAAATCATGCAGCCCTCTCACATTGTCTTTCTCATTCTCGGTTATTTTGGCACCTTACTTTTAATCTCTTATTTTACCAATAAAGGAGGTAGTAATGCCGATTTTTTTAAAGCCGGAAAAAAATCACCTTGGTACCTTGTCGCTTTTGGAATGATAGGTGCTTCCTTGAGCGGAGTCACGTTTATCTCTGTTCCCGGTTGGGTTGAAGCTTCGCAATTTGGATACTACCAGGTCGTTTTGGGCTATATTTTGGGATACCTTGTTGTGGGTTTGGTTTTACTGCCTTTGTATTACAGGCTCAACCTCACCTCAATTTACACCTATCTTGAAGGCAGGTTTGGAAATGTATCCTACAAAACCGGTGCTTCCTTTTTTTTACTCTCCAGATTGATTGGTTCCAGCTTTCGGTTGTATCTGGTTGCTGTTGTATTTCAAACCCTGATTTTTGATGCCGCCGGATTTCCTTTTTGGGCAACGGTTTCTATCACCATACTTTTAATTTGGCTTTACACCTTTAAAAGTGGTATAAAAACCATTGTTTGGACAGACACACTTCAAACACTTTTTATGCTAAGTGCTGCCGGGGTTGCTATTTATTATTTGTCTGATAGTTTGGGAATTGCAGGCTCTGAACTCATTGGTTTTGTAAGTGAAAGCGAACTTTCAAAAATGTTCTTTTTTGAAGATTATAAAAGCGCCAACTTTTTCTGGAAACAGTTTTTAAGCGGTGCGTTTATAACCATTGTGATGACAGGTCTTGACCAGGATATGATGCAAAAAAATCTCACGTGCAGAAACCTGAAAGATGCTCAAAAAAACATGTTTTGGTTTACCATCGTTTTGGTTTTAGTCAACCTGGTTTTTCTGGTATTGGGACTTTTGTTGATTTCATTTGCACAACAAAACAATATTGCAGTTGACCGGCCCGATTTGTTGTTTCCGGTGATTGCAACTCAAAGTGGCTTGGGAATCGTGATGGCAGTGTTTTTCTGTTTGGGTCTCATCGCGGCAGCATTTTCAAGTGCAGACGGTACCTTGACATCTTTAACTACTTCTTTTTGTATAGACATACTGGATATTGAAAAAAAATATACGCAAGAGAGACAAGAAAAAATAAGAAAGCAGGTGCACAAAGCAGTTGCTTTGGTTTTTATTCTTACCATGCTCATTTTTGAATACATCATCAAAGATGAAAGTGTTATTGAACGCCTGTTTGTCTTTGCCGGTTATACCTATGGACCCCTGCTAGCTTTGTATGCATTTGGATTGTTTACAAGATTTCAGGTTAAGGACAAATTTGTTCCCATTGTGGCTATACTTTCACCCATACTTTCTTATATCATAAGTGTAAACAGCCTGAAATGGTTTGGCTTTGAATTTGGCTTTTTTATCCTAATTTTAAATGGGTTTCTTGCATTTATGGGATTAGTACTGATTCGTACCAAGAAGCACTAAAGTACAAGCAACCTCAACCTCTATATCATTTTCTTTGAGCAAATTATAAAACTCAGGGTTTTCTGTTCCCGGGTTAAAAATCACCCTTTTGGGTTTTAAATCAATAATGTATTGATAGTACTCCTCTTGATTTTTTGGGTTTACATACAGCGTTACCGTATCGATTGCTTCAAAGTGGGGTTTATCTGTTAAAATTTCAACCCCGTAAACAGTTCCTTTTTTCAAACCAATTGCTACAACAGAATGATTGTTTTCAACCAATCTGCTGATTGCCAGATAGGAATATCGAGACGGATTGGTACTTGCGCCAATGACTAGTGTTTTTTTCTTCATTTGGTAAAGTTAAAAAATATAAACCACTGTAACAGGAATAAATTTGTATCGTCTTTAAGATAGAAATATTTTTTCAGGCTTTCTCAGATTCTGTTTACGTTGATGGTTAGTGTTAATTTGAATCGGAAAGCCAAAAAACTCGGAGTTTTAAAGCTCCGAGTTTTTAAATGTTAAAATTTATAGCCGTTTTGTAACAAAAAAAGACTTTTAGAGTCTTACAAACAAATCTTGTTGTACAATTTCTGTTGTTCTCATCAAGCAATTAGGTATAACAAGGTATTTTATTAAACAATCTAATCAATAAAATCAATCAAAAAATGAAGAAATTAGTAACACTATGCATCTTGATTGCATCTCTGGGAAGTTTCGCCCAGCCATCTGCCGAAAACATCTCAACACAAACAGACAACTATTCAGAAAATATTGGGACTGTTGAAGGTCTGGTCATTGATGCTAAATTAAACCAGCCTTTACCTTATGTAACCGTGATTATCGAAAATAATGCCGGTGAAACATTGACAGGCGGCATCACAGACAACGATGGTAATTTTAGAGTAAATAGTCTCGCAGAAGGCACTTACAATGTAAAAATCCAATACATTGGCTTTAAACCTTACACTAAAGAAATTGAAATCTCAAAATCCAGTCCTACCGTCAATCTTGGTACGATCGCACTTGAGGAAGACATTGCCAGCCTTAACGAAGTTGTTGTCGTTGCAGAAATATCAACCATTCAACAAAAAGTAGATAGAAAAGTAATTAACGTGGGAAAAGACCTGACAACTGCCGGACCCACTGCTTCAGACATTATGAACAATCTGCCATCTGTGTCTGTTGATGAACAAAGTGGTGCATTGAGTTTTAGAGGAAATGAAAATGTAACCGTAATGGTGGATGGAAAAATTTCAAGTGTTCCCGTGGCACAGTTGCTAAAGCAAATTCCCTCAAATGCCATCAAGCAAATTGAACTCATCACCAATCCTTCAGCAAAATACAATCCCGAAGGGATGAGCGGTATCATCAATATTATTCTTCATAAGAATGTAACTGTCGGTTTTAACGGAAGTATAGACGTGGGGCTTGCTTATGAGGTTGAACCCAAATTCAACAGTTCACTCAATATGAACTACAGAACCGGGAAGTTTAATTTTTATGGAAACCTCAGTAATAATATTTCTAAAAATGACAATTTCGGCTCTTTTTTGAGAATTGATGATAATATTGAGCAAGAATTTGATTTGTTATTTGGCAGAAAATCACAACTCTATAAAGTGGGACTCGATGTGTATATCAATGAAAAAAATACCCTGTCGATTTTCACGAACCAAAATATTTATGATGGTAAAATATTTGGCGACACCTTCATCAAAAACTTAAACGTACCATCACTTGACATCAATCAAAAGTTTGATGCTGTTGAAGACAACTACTCACAACAGTACAACCTATCTTACAAGCTTGAATTTGAAAAAGAGGATCACACACTTGAACTTGAGGCAGACCACAATATTTTTGAATCTGAATCTCAAAACAACAATACTTTTTTTGGAAATATAAATCGTCCCAATTATCTGGAAGAAACAAATTCAGACAGGGAGCAATCTGTTATAAATTTAGATTATGTGAATCCGCTTTCAGAAACTGCGAAGTTGGAATTGGGCGCAGAAGCAAGACTTTTTAATTCTATAACAGATTATTTTTCTGATGCCCGTTCTCAAAACAGTGAAGGTCTCTACATTCCCTCTTCAACAAATTATGATTTTACAAGAGACATTTATTCTGCTTATGCCACCTTTGGAAATAAACTTGAAAAATGGACTTATCAAATTGGAGTTAGAGCTGAAAGTGTAGAAGAAAAAGGAATTGCATTAGAAACAGATTTGACTACAAATACTCAAAACACACTTTCATTCGATAGCGATTATTTTGAAATCTACCCCTCTGCTTTTATTACGTATTCGCCTACAGAAAAAGGAACCTATCAAATGAGTTACAGCAGACGTGTTGACAGACCCAATCCCGGTCAACTCAACCCACTTCCTGAATGGACAACACCGCTGGCATCCAGTTTTGGAAATCCTAACTTACAGCCCCAATTTACCAATTCAATAGAAGCAAATTACACCAGACAGCTTGAAAAAGGGAGTATCACAGGTGGCGTTTTTTACAGATTGATCAAAGACGAAATCAATCAATTTATGTTCATTGACCGAGCTGACTTAAACAGAATCATTTTGAGTAACGGAAATTTTGACAATTCCACAGCCTATGGTGTTGAAGCCTCTGCAAACATAAGACCCACAAAATGGTGGAGCATCAATGCCAGTGCAGATCTCTTTTCAAGAACCCAAAAAAGTATTGCAGAACGACTTACAGTTCCTGCCAGTGAAGCTACCCTTGATGACATAGTAAGTGAAAACGTAACTGTTGAAAATGTGGCTTTTAATGGTCGTTTATTCAATAATTTTAAAGTGAGTGACAAATTATCCTTCTCAGCCTTTGGCCTTTACAGAAGTCCACAAGATGGGATTCAATTCAATTCAAAAGCCATGGGAATGGTAAATCTTGGAATGCGTTATAATTTTATTGAAAATGGCACTTTCTCCTTGAATGTGAACGACATTTTTGACACAATGAAAGCCCAATTTACAGGTGAAAGACCTTACAGACAGGAAGGAAACTGGAACTGGGAAAGCCAAACTGTTTTTGTGGGCATCAATTACCGCTTTGGAGGCGGAAAGTATCGGGCACTTTCCAGAAAACAACGTGAAGCCAACGAAGCTGAAGGTGGAGGTGGTTTCTTCTAATATTCATCGACCTTGAAGGTTTTAGAAACCTTCAAGGTCTAATTGATATTTTTTTATATTTTAGCTGCCTGAAAGTTGTATGGATTGGTTTACCCCAATCCATAACGCTTTTTAACAAATTTACATCGATTTGCAGCTAAAATAACCTTTATGGCAACTGAAGAAAACCGCTCACCTCAACCTGAAAACACCCCTCAAAAAAAGAATTTTTTTACTCGCTTTTTAGACTTTGTGGAATGGCTTGGAAATTTACTTCCGCACCCGGTAACACTCTTTGCTATTTTTGCATTGGGGGTTGTTTTACTGAGTGGTGTTGCAGACTGGCTGAACTGGAATGCCATTGACCCAAGACCTGAAGGAGCCCCCGGACGTGCCCCCGATGGAATTATTGAGCCCGTAAGTTTACTAAATGGTGAAGGATTAAGGCGTATTGTGGCAAACCTTGTTTCAAACTTCACAAACTTTGCACCGCTGGGTGTAGTATTGGTTGCCTTACTGGGTGTGGGCGTTTCAGAAAGATCAGGATTAATAAGTGCGTGTATTAGGGGCTTGGTTCTAAAAGCTGCTTCTTTTAAACCAAAATCAAAAGGTAAAGGATTTGTTGCTTTGCTTAAAAAGCCCATAAATTTTATACTTACACCAAAAAATTTAGTCACCATCGCTATTTGTTTTGCCGCTGTGATTTCAAACACAGCTTCTGAAATGGGTTATGTCGTTTTAGTGCCCCTTGCAGCGGTGATTTTTCACTCCATGGGAAGACACCCACTGGCTGGACTTGCCTGTGCTTTTGCTTGTGTTTCAGGAGGTTATAGTGCCAATATTTTGATAGGGACCATCGATCCTCTTCTTGCGGGTTTAACACAAGAAGCCGCCAATATCATTGACCCCGAATATACTGTTCACGCAGCGGTGAACTATTACTTTATGTTTATAAGCACCTTTATGATCACAATTGTGGGTACTTTTGTAACCCTGCGTATTGTAGAACCAAAATTAGGTGTTTACAATCCAAAAGAGGCCTCAGAAGATCTTTCTGACCAGTCTATGATGAGCCCGTTAACACCCCTAGAAAGAAAAGGATTAAGGATAACAGGAATTGCCGTCTTGGTTATTTTAGGCTTACTGGCACTCACCATCGTTCCTGAAAATGGGGTACTGCGAAATCCTGAAACCGGCGAAATATTAAATTCCCCCTTTTTAAGAGGGATTGTTACTTTCATTTTTATTTTCTTCTTGATTCCCGGTTTCGTGTATGGTAAAGTTACAGGAAGCATGAAGGATGACAAAGGTGTGATTGATGGCATGGCAAATGCGATGTCAACTTTGGGCCTTTATATTGTAATCGTGTTTTTTGCTGCCCAGTTTGTGGCATACTTTGGCTGGAGTAACTTGGGCCAAATCTTTGCCGTAAAGGGAGCCGAGTTTTTAACTGAAATTGGTCTCACGGGTCCTGCTGTCTTTTTAGGATTTATAGCTGTTTCTGCCATGGTTAATCTGATGCTTGGTTCGGCATCAGCGCAATGGGCCGTGACAGCTCCCATATTTGTCCCTATGCTTATGCTTATTGGTTACAGCCCTGAAGTTATACAGGCAGCCTATCGCATTGGCGATTCAGTCACAAATATTATCACCCCTATGATGAGCTACTTTGGGCTCATACTAGCTTTTGCCGCAAAATATAAAAAGGACATCGGCATTGGCACCATTATAAGTATGATGCTGCCTTACAGTATTTTATTCTACATCTGTTGGATGCTGTTGTTCTATCTATGGGTATTTGTGCTGGAAATGCCTGTGGGCCCTGAAGCACCTACTTATTATTTAATGGATAAATAAAATATATTCTCATAAAACCTTCGCGCTAATCTTAATTTTAAGATATTTGCGCACTTAAATTCGCAGCACTTATGAAGTATTTTTTAACCGTATGCTTTGTTTTACTTTTGATGGTTTCTTGTTCCAAAGAAGAAACTAACACAACCATTACAGGAAAAATTCATGGTCTCAAAAAAGGAGTTCTTTATCTTGAAAAAATTGAAGACTCCCTGATGACAACTATAGACTCACTCGTTATGAGTGGCAAAGAAGATTTCTCTTTTTCAATACAACTGCAAAGCCCTGAAATGCTTTATCTATTTTTAAGAAAAACTAATGGAGTCCCCATTGAAGATGGACTTGCATTTTTTGCAGAACCGGGCTCAATCGATATCAAAACTTCTCTAAATATTTTTGAAGGAAATGCAGAAGTTAGCGGTTCTGTCAATCACGATAAATTTGCGGAATATCAAAAATTAATGCAGCGATACAATGACAAAAATCTCGAACTATTTGCTGAAGATTTTCAAGCTGATAAAGATGGTAATGAGGCCAAAAAAATTGAAATCAATCAAAGATATGAATCACTTATAAAAAGTAAATATATCGCTACTATTAACTTTGCAATCAATCACAGTGACTATGAAGTGGCTCCTTATTTGGCTTTAAGCGAAATTTATGATGCCAATGTAAAATATCTCGACACTATTTTTAATAAACTGACTCCCAAAGTAAAAGAATCAATGTATGGCAAACAACTGGAAAAATACATTGAAGAAAGAAAGGCTTTAGAAATAAATCAATAAAAAAAATCCCTTGAAACTTCAAGGGATTTTTTTTATTCCAAATTGAAGTGGTTTAAAGTTTGTTTACTTTTTCGATAAGTTTTGAGGCTTTTTCCTCAAGTTCGTTATTGATTGCTTTAAAATGTTTCTTTTTATTTTCAACATCTTTTTGGTTTACTTTTTCAACCAATTCATCAAAAACCGCAATAGCCTCATCGATGATTCCTTCAGATTTTTTAGTATCCTTATCTGAATTTGTCAATTCCCAAACATACACAGCCTCGATGATGTCACCAAGTACATAATTGATATCTTTCTTTAAATTTTTTACGCTTGCCATAATTTTTATTATTTGGCTGCAAAAGTACTCATTTAATTGACTTTATGGAACAAATACTTCTAAAATTTTAGCCGAATCTTCCTGAAAATGAACCTCTTTAGCACAGGCAGGGATCAAAATTGTTTCCCCCATTTCAAAGTCCTCAAGATTTTTGTTAATTGAAATAGTCGTTTTTCCTTCCACACACATATAAACAACAAATGAGTCAATATCTGATAAGTTTCTTTTAGGTTTGTCTTTGGTATTAAAAACACTCACAGAAAAGTAAGGAGAGCTTACCAGTAAATCTGAATCTTGCTTTTTTGTCAGGAACTTCTCTTTTACATTGGCATCAATATCGATAGCATCAATGGCAAGGTCGGTGTGTAGTTCTCTTAATTGACCATTGGTGTCTGGTCTATTCCAGTCATAAATGCGGTAGGTAATATCTGATGTTTGCTGAATTTCTGCAAGCAACGTCCCTGCACCAATCGCGTGAACAAGCCCTGGGGTGATATAAAAAGCATCTCCTTTTTTTATTTTTTGATGGTGAAGAATCGATTCAATAGTGCCTTTTTCAACATGTTCAACCAACTGCTTCTTTGTTATTTTTTTATTGAAACCAATGATTAATTCGGCATTGTTATCGTTTTGAATGATGTACCACATTTCGGTTTTACCGAAAGAGTTATGACGTTTTTTGGCTAAAGAATCATCCGGATGTAATTGAACGGAAAGTGCTTCCTTGGCATCAATAAATTTAAACAAAAGCGGAAATGTATTCCCAAACTGTTGATAGACGTGTTGCCCCATCAAGGTTTCTTTATAATGTTCAACAAGATGTGAGAGTGATTGACCTTTTACCACCCCGTTTGCAACCACCGAAATATCATTTTCTACACCTGAAATTTCCCAGCTTTCACCCACATTAGAGGCTGATGAGTCTTTTTTGAGAAGATTCATTAACTTGGTTCCGCCCCAAACTTTTTCTTTTAGTATGGGTTGAAACTTGATTGGATATACAGGTAAATCCATAATCTAATTTGTTTTCTTCAAAACCTCAAGCGCCTTTTTGATGTGCCGGGCAGCGTTCATTGAATTGAAAACATACAACACCTTGCCCTCTTGTGACACCACATAAGTTTCTCTTCCGGGAAGGAGACCCAAAAGGTCATTTTTAACGCCAAATTTTCTTTTTACTTTTCCTGTTTCATCAGAAAGCAAGGTAAATGGTAAGTTGTATTTTTTTGCAAATCGCTCGTGAGATTTTTTAGAGTCTGCACTAATGCCAATGACGGTTGCTCCAAGAGCTTCAAAATCGGCATAGTTGTCGCGAAAACTGCAGGCTTCTTTGGTACAACCCGGCGTGAAGTTTTTTGGATAGAAATAGATGACAATTTTCTTTTTTCCTTTTACAGAAGAACTATCAAAATCGTTTCCGTTTTGATCTGTCAATTTAAAATCGGGTATGGTGTCTCCTATTGTTATGCTCATGTTATTCTTCTGTATAAGTTACATAGTTTCGCGGTGTTTCATAAAGTGTTACCGTGATTTTGAATTTGTCTTCAAGCTTTTTTCTAAGTTTGTTCCAAATAACCACTGCAATGTTTTCAACTGTGGGGTTTAGGTTTTTAAATTCAGGCACATCGAGATTGAGGTTTTTGTGGTCGAAAGGTTTTTCAACTTCCTCATAAATTAGGTCTTTTAGGATTTTTAAATCAATTAAGTAACCGGTTTCTGGATCAATTTCGCCGCTAAGGCCCACAATGAGCTCATAATTGTGACCGTGAAAGTTGGGGTTGTTGCATTTTCCAAAAACGGCATTGTTTTTTTCCTCGCTCCAGTCTTTTCTAAAAAGGCGATGTGCAGCGTTAAAATGGGCTTTTCTATAAACGGTTAGTGCCATAATTAGATGTGTTCTTGGTATTTGTCAAAAATAATTTTAAACCAGGCTGTGTAGCTTTCAGGGTTTAAAGTAATGTCTTTCTTGATATCCGAAATTGACATCCATTTCCAGTTTGCAACTTCTGCCGGATTTGGATTGGGGGATTCGTTGAAATAACCTGTGAGGATGTGGTCAAATTCATGTTCGGTTAGCCCATTGTCAAAAGGTGCTTTGTAGATAAATGAGATGGTTTCATTGAGATCTGTCACAAAGCCCATTTCTTCTTGCAAACGGCGTTTTCCGGCGACGATGTTGCTTTCTCCATCGCGTTGATGGCTGCAACAGGTGTTTGTCCATAAACCGGGTGAGTGATACTTGTCTAATGCCCGTTGCTGAAGCATTAACTCATTTTTATCATTAAAAACAAAAACTGAAAAGGCTCGGTGAAGTTGCGCTTTTTCGTGAGCTTCTTGTTTGGGCATCAAACCTATTTTTTCATCCTTTTCATTGACAAGGATGACCATTTCTTCGGGCATAGCAGATTCTTTTTCTCAAAAGTACAAAATCGGATTTAGTTTTAACAAAAAAAGCGTCTCGTTAACTGAATTTTATCAGTTTGAGACGCTTAAATCTAACTTAAAACTTAAACTTAACTAGTCACTTAATTTTGTATAATAAACATTGATCGTCTGTTGAGTTGATGTGCTTCTTCAGTACATTGTACTCCATCTGCACATTCGTTGATTAAACGGTATTCACCATAGCCTTTGGCACTCAATCGGTCTCTGCTTATGCCTTTGCTAACCAACCATTCAAGAGTTGACTGTGCTCTTCTCTCAGAAAGGAGTTCGTTGTATGCATCACTTCCTCTACTATCAGTATGCGACTCTATGTGAATAATCAACTCTGGGTACTCACGCATTGCTGCAAGAATCTTGGACAGTTCTATCGCTGCATCTGGACGAATGTTGTATCTGTCAAAATCAAAATAGATGGGCTGTAAATCCAATCGACATCCCAAATCATTTGGAGGGCATTCATCACTTGACTTCAATTCAAGAGGTAAGTCTATCGTTGAGGATTCATTGGGTGTATTAATCACCTTTTCTGTTGGCTCATAACCTTGTTTTGCTCCTCTTACAGTGTACTGTTTATCACATTCTAAGTTAAAACTATAGCGTGCATTTGAACCAACAGTCATTGTGGCTACTTCATTGTTGTCTTGATCAAAAACAATCACTATAGAGCCGGGTAGTAATTCTTGTGTATCAATATCGGTCACAAGCCCAGATACTGTAATCTCACAAATGCGTTGCACTAAATATATATCATCACCCACACTTCCAGCTGCTCCATCTCTGTTTGAGGATAAATACCCCATATTTGTTTCCTCATCTATAATAAATCCAAAATCGTCTTTATTGCTATTTACCGGATCTCCTAACGCTTCTATTTCTGTGGGAATTCCATTCTCATCTAAAGTTGTATAGAATATATCCAAAGCTCCTAAACCAGCTCTACCATCTGTTGAAAAATACAGTAGATTTTGTTTGCTGATAAATGGAAAACTCTCCCTGGCTTCTGTATTGATGCCTAACCCCAAATTTACTGGTGTGCTGTATGTATTATCGCCTAAAATATCAACATACCACAAATCTGACATCCCGATTGTCCCCGGCATATCTGATGAAAAATAGAGTCGCTTTCCATCAGAACTCAAGGCCGGATGTGCAACAGAGTAGTCATCACTGTTGAAGGGAAGCTCTTGAATATTAGACCAAAAATTGTCACCAAGTTTTGTAGCTTTAAATATCTTTAAACGAATATAGCGATCGCTATCTCTTCGCTTCTTACCTTCTACATAATTATTCCTGGTAAAATAAACCGTGTTCCCATCATTAGTAAACACTGCTGACGACTCGTGAAACTTCGTGTTGATATCGCCTGTTAGTTTGGTTGTATTTGAAAGTTTCCCATCTTCATTTCTGTCTGCCATATAAAGATTCAAAAAGGGCTGGTTGTTCCAATCGTGCAATCTTAACTTTCCATCAACCACAGTATCCATAGCAGAGGCGAAAACTATCTTATCACCCATAAAGAATGAAGGTCCAAAGTCAGAATTAGTGGTGTTAATAGCAACGGACTCTAAAATATAACGATCTGACATGCTCTGAATATCACTCAAGTAATCCTGATTGTCTTTGTAATTTTGAATCACACGGGTGAGTCCACCTTTTATAGCAAAAGTGTTCATCAATTCATCAGACTTTTTATAATTGTCTGTACTCTTTAAGCATTGTGCAGCTCTAAAATAATATTCTGGTTCAGTTTCCTCAGGAAAATCCTTAATGAGTTCCTGGTACCATTTACCTGCATTGGGATAATCTGCATTAAAATAATAGGTGTTACCAAGTTTTTTTAAAATCTGCGCAGAACGATATCCATCTGCAATTACTTTTAAATAAATTTCTTGAGCATCAATGTAAGCATACTCATCATACGCTTTTTCAGCCTTCTTTAATTGTGTTCTTTGTCCATAGCTGATTTCAGTGCTTAAAAATATCACTAAAAATACCATGCTAATTTTATATATTATTTTCATCGTTTACAGTTTTCTGGGTTAGAAGAATCTAGGTGTTAAAATACGTTCCGGGCTCTTAAATAGTTCAAATCGTAAGAAAAATTCAAAGGATCCGTCGTTAAACTTCGCCAAATCTGTAGTCTCTCTATCATATCCAAATCCAAGAAAAATCTCATCGGTCATTTGAAAACCTACCATTGCACTCCAGGCTGCACTCCATCGGTAAGCGCCGCCCAATACAAACTTATCATAAAACATAAAGTTAGCGGAACCATCTACCTGTAAAGGTGATCCTGTTACCAATTTGGTAAAAACTGAAGGTTTGAATTTTACATTTTCTGATAAATCAAAAACATGACCAGCGATTAAAAAATAATGCAATCGTTCTTTACCAAGAGCATCTGTGTCTGTGTTCTCGATGCTTGCCTCATCAAAATGAGTTGATTCAACAAAATTGGGAACTGATAATCCTACATAAAAACGGTCGGTATAGTAAAAAGCTCCTGCGCCAATTTGAAAATTAACTTTATTATCAATGTTTGTCTCAAAAACATCTCCCGGATCTGAAATATTCAATTTAGTGTAATCTACATTTAAAAAACTAGCACCAGTCTTAATTCCAAACGCCAACTTTCCAATATCTGATGTCTGTATAGTGTAAGATATATCTACGTTTGCCCAAGTCTCTGTAGAGGGTCCAATCTCATCTCTCACTAATGAAAGCCCTAATCCTAAATTACTGAATCCTATAGGTGAATGACCAGATAAAGTGAAAGTTTTAGGAGCTCCTTCAAGACCAACCCATTGTGACCTGTATAATCCACCTATGCTAAGGGACTCTCGCGAACCTGCATAAGCAGGGTTTACCACTTGAGTGTTGTACATATACTGGGTGTACTGCGGGTCTTGCTGAGCAGAACTTGAAAATATACTCCCAAATAAAATTGAGACGATTATTGCTATGTAACTTTTTTTCATTGTATTTTCTATTTAATGAATAACACTGCGGTGTTCAAATACACCGCAATGTTTTTTTTATCTGTTTAAGTATATATATCCTGAATAACTGCTTTTTCCCGGATTTTCATCTCCAAAGAATCTTAGAATATAATAATAAGTACCTGTTGGTAGTTCATCGTCTTCTTTTACAGTTACTCTTCCTTCAGAGACACCTCTAAATGCATTTTCTGCATTATTGTAACGGTCTCTTTCGAAAACTAACACACCCCAACGGTTGAATATCTGTACATTATTATCTGGATAATCTTCAATACCTTCAATTCTAAAGAAGTCATTCAAACCATCATTGTTTGGTGTTATCCCGTTGAATATTTCAAAGGCAGCACCTTCAACTTGAGGCAAGACTACTACTGTAGGATCATCAGGGTTTCCATTTCCATTGATATCAATATCTGTTGGATCGTTAGGATCATCTGATAAATCTTCGATAGTATTTCCATTGATATCCTCAGCAGTTACTGTTGCTTGATTTACTACTTCACCTGCATCAAGATCTTCCTGAGTTATAACATATACCGCAGTAAACGTAGTACTATCAGATTCTCCGGGAGCTAAGCTTACAATCGGACCTCCTTGTACCGGTACTAGTGGATCATCAATAGTAATATTATAGAGAGTCACAGTTCCTGTATTGGTTACTGTAAAGCTATAAGTGATTGTCTCTCCAACCTGAGCTGAATTATCGCCATTGTTGTCATCCCAAACACCTACTTTTTCAAGAGCAACTCCCATCTCCTGGCAAAGCTCAACTACTGTGGGCTCATCATTATCAATGGCAGTTCCTGATACATCATTTGCGGGTATTCCATTAGGATCCAATCCTTCAACAAACGCCTGGTTAATTACTTCACCTGCATCAATGTCTTCTTGAGTGATTACATAAATTGCAGTATATATCCATAATTCATCAATATCAAGTAATCCGTTATTGTTTGTATCACCTTCAACAAATTCAATATCTACCAGTGGGTTAGGATCTTCAAACAATGGGTCGCTTAAAACAATATCACTTAAAGGAGCATTTCCTTGATTACTTACCTCAAAAGTGTATGTGATAGTATCACCAACTTCTGCACAATCGCCTTCGCCATTAAATACTCCACTCTTTACAAGTGCGATTTTTGCATCCTGACATAGCTCAATTACTGTGGGCTCGTCGTTCTCTATCGTCGTTCCTGACAAGTCGC
>JBBDIQ010000013.1:29432-38220 GCA_040880345.1 Flavobacteriaceae bacterium | reverse complement strand
AGACCTTTAAACAACATTAAAACTCAAATAATTTAATTTCACCCAACGGGTTATTTTAGTATTTTTGTATATCTATAAAGTTGGTTTACCCAAAACAGAACAAACAAACTTGAAACTTGACACGAGCGCAGCGAACTGTGCGAAGCAAAACCTGAAACAAGAAACCCAATGACAGCATATATTTTCCCGGGCCAAGGCGCCCAATTCACCGGAATGGGCAAAGACCTCTACGACCATTCAGAAATTGCAAAAAAACGCTTTCAACAAGCCAACGAAATCCTGGGCTTTGACATCACCAAAATCATGTTTGAAGGCACCGCTGACGAACTCAAAGAAACCAAAGTGACCCAGCCGGCCATCTTTTTACACTCCGTTATTCTCGCTGAAGTGCTTGGTGACAGTTTCAAACCTGATATGGTAGCAGGACACTCGCTGGGCGAATTTTCAGCTTTAGTGGCTAACAAATGTTTAAAATTTGAAGACGCCTTATTGTTGGTTTCCAAACGTGCCCAAGCCATGCAAAAAGCCTGCGAAATGCAACCCTCCACAATGGCAGCCGTTCTCGGCTTGGAAGACCAGGTGGTAGAAGCAGTTTGTGCCGATGTGGATGGAATTGTTGTGGCGGCAAATTACAACTGTCCCGGTCAATTGGTGATTTCAGGCGAAGTAAAAGCTGTTGAAGAAGCCTGTGAACGCTTAAAAGAACGCGGAGCACGGCGTGCCTTGTTGCTTCCTGTAGGTGGTGCTTTCCACTCCCCCTTAATGGAACCGGCCCGTGAAGAACTCGCCAAAGCCATTGAAAATACTCCTTTTGCAACGCCGGTTTGCCCGGTTTATCAGAACGTGAGCACTTTTGCAGTAACCGACCCCGAAAAAATAAAAGAAAACCTCATCTTCCAGCTAACAGCTCCGGTAAAATGGACCCAAAGTGTCCAAAACATGGTAAGCGACGGTGCTACAAAATTCATCGAAGTCGGACCCGGAAATGTATTGCAAGGCCTCGTAAAAAAAATACATAAAGACGCTGTGACAGATGCAGCAAAATTTGAATAAAACAAAAACCCTCTCAGTCCCGACACTTCGGGATGAAACCTTGAGAGGGTTGCATAATTCTGCGAAAATCCGCGAAATCTGCGGGAAAACCCTTCAAATCTAACGTCTAATGTCTAACGTCTAATATCTATTCCTTATAAACCACCCCATCCTTCATCACAAACACCACATTTTCAACGGTATTGATATTTTGTGTGGGATCCTCGTTGGTGGCAATAATATCAGCAATATAGCCGGCTTCTATAAGACCCAATTTGCCTTTCATATCCAATAAATCTGCATTGGTCACTGTAGCCGATTGGATTGCTTTCATCACCGGCATACCGGCTTCGGTCATGTAGATAAACTCCTTGGCATTTTCGCCGTGAGGAAACACACCTGCATCGGTACCAAAAGCAATGGAAACACCCGCTTTATAAGCCCTCCCAAAAGTATCTTGTATTTGAGGACCGATAGCCAAAGCTTTTGGCACTATAATGGCCGGAAAATAATTTTCAAGTTTTGCTTTTTCAGCGACAAATTTCCCTGCCGAAATCGTGGGAACATAAAAGGCGTTGTGTTTTTTCATCAATTCCATGGTTTCTGCACTCATCTCAGTGCCGTGTTCGATGGTTTTGACTCCGGCTTTGATGGCGCGTTGCATCCCCTCGTCTCCATGAGCGTGAGCGGCTACTTTCATACCATAATCTTTGGCTACTTGAACAATCGCGGCAATTTCTTCCTCAAAAAACTGCGGATTTGACCCACTTTTTGCCATACTCAATACGCCGCCTGTTGCGGTAATTTTTATCCAGTCGGCTCCGTTTTTATAGCGTTGACGCACCGCTTTTCGGGCATCTTCTATGCTATTCACCACTCCTTCTTTGGGACCCGGGTCTCCCATCAATTCATTTTTTCTTCCATTGGTGGGGTCAGCATGACCGCCGGTGGTGGCTAGTGATTTTTCAACAGTAAAAATACGCGGACCGGTCACTGTTCCTTTGTTTATGGCGTTTCGTAAAGACACATTCACACCGCTACCCCCCAGGTCTCTCACGGTGGTAAAGCCTGCCATCAAAGTGCGATGGGCAATATCTTGAGCATTATAGGCTACATCTGCCTCATTAAGAGTAAAGGCCTCTAAATATTTTGTAGGTCCCGGATCGCCTTCAATATGCACGTGCATATCAATCCATCCCGGCATCACGGTTTTTGTTTTTAAGTCGATGACTTTGTCAGAAGCATTCGCCGGATTTATAAAACCGTTTTGAACACTTTGAATGGTTTTTCCGGAAACCACAATGGTTTTTTCAGTAAGCACCTTTCCGTTTTGAGTGTCAATCAATTTGCCGCAGTGGATATAGGTATTTTGGGAAAAGACAACTGTTGTAAAGAAGATCAGGGTAAGATTAATTAGATTTTTCATTGGATTTATCTTTTAAATTATTTGTATTGGCAACTATTTCTTATTCCTTCCGCACCCGCTGCTCCCATTTCCACGCTGAACTTAAAGCCTCTTCCAGATTCCGTTTGGATTTCCATCCCAGTTCTTTGTTGGCAAGAGTGGTATCGGCATAAACGGCAATCACATCCCCGGGGCGGCGATCCACCACTTTGTAGTTTAAGGGTTTCCCGGCAACGTTTTCAAAAGCCTGTATTACTTCAAACACTGAAGAGCCTTTTCCGGTGCCCACATTAAAGACTTCAAAGGCCTCCTTGTTTTTGTTTTCAAGCAGGCGTTGCAGTGCCAACACATGAGCTTCAGCCAGGTCCATCACGTGAATATAATCCCGTATGCAACTGCCATCTTCAGTGGGATAATCATTTCCAAAAACGGAAAGTTGTTCGCGTAGCCCAATAGCGGTTTGTGTGATAAAAGGCACCAGGTTTTGTGGTACGCCCAAAGGCAATTCCCCAATTTCAGCAGATTCATGAGCGCCTATGGGATTAAAATACCGCAAAGCAATGGCTTTGATTTCAGAAACTTTGGTAGTATCAAAAATGATTTCCTCACTGATTTGTTTGGTGTTTCCGTATGGCGAGTTGGCGACTTTGATAGGCGCATTTTCGGTGATGGGCAGGCTGTCTGGCTCGCCATACACGGTACAGGACGAACTGAAAATCAGGTTTTGAATGTCGTTTGCTTTGCATTCCTGAAGCAGATAGACCAAGGTATGGATGTTGTTTTCGTAATACAACAAAGGGTTTTCCACACTTTCACCCACCGCCTTGGAAGCAGCAAAATGGATGATGCCGTCAATGTCTTTATGGGTTTTGAAGTAGTGATGCACCTCTTCTTTTTCACGCAAATCCAGATATTTAAACTGTGGCGTTTTGCCTGTGATATGTGCAATCCCTTCCAAAACGTCAATGGACGAATTAGACATATTGTCCACGATTAGCACTTCAAAACCGGCTTGCTGCAAAGCAACTGCCGTGTGTGAACCGATGTAACCTAAACCTCCTGTTACTAGTATTTTCATAGTCCTACCCCTAACCCCCTCCAAAGGAGGGGGAATAGATTATTTTAAAAATTCTATAATAGTATTTGTTATAAACCCAATCTGTTCATCATCCAACTCAGTATGCATCGGCAATGAAATCACTTCCTTCACCAATTGGTTAGTCACCGGGAAATCGGCTTCATTGTAGCGGGCATCTTTATACGCTTTCTGGCTGTGTAAGGGAATGGGATAATAAATTCCATGTGGGATTCCTTTTTCCTGAAGGTGTTTTGCCAAAGCATCACGCTTTCCGTTGGTGATTTTTAAGGTGTATTGATGAAAAACGTGGCAATCACAGGTGTCACAAATACCGTTGGTTTTAGAGCAATCCCTATTTGTTTTGGTCACCGGGGTTTCAATGGCCGGGTGGTCTTTTAATGCTGCTGTATATTTTCTTGCTGCCTCCTGACGGGCTTTGTTGTACTTGTTGAGATTGGGCAATTTGGCTCGCAAAACGCCGGCCTGAATGGAATCCAAACGTGAGTTCACGCCCACCACGTCGTGGTAATAACGCTCATACATTCCGTGATTAACGATGCCTCGCAGGGTATGTGCCAGGTCATCGTCATTGGTAAAAATGGCGCCGCCATCGCCATAACAACCGAGATTTTTTGATGGGAAAAAGGAGGTAGCTCCCACATGACCAATGGTTCCGGCTTTCTTTTTGCTTCCGTTTTTAAAGGTGTAATTGGCGCCAATGGCTTGAGCATTGTCCTCAATCACATAAAGATTGTGTTTTTCGGCGACAGCCATAATCGCATCCATATTGGCCGATTGACCAAACAAATGCACCGGCACGATGGCTTTTGTTTTTGAAGTAATGGCCTTTTCAAGGGCTTCTATATTTATATTAAAAGTATCAGGATAGACATCCACTAAAACGGGAGTCAATTGCAACAGAGCAATCACTTCAACAGTTGCGGCAAAGGTAAAGTCGGCTGTGATGACTTCGTCGCCCGGTTTTAAATCAAGTCCCATCATAGCAATTTGTAAAGCATCTGTACCGTTGGCACAAGGAATCACGTGCTTTACATCGAGATAATCTTCCAATTCTTTTTGGAAACCGTGTACTTGAGGTCCGTTGATATATGCATTGCTTTCAAGAACTTCGGTAATGGATTGATTGACTTGTTCTTTTATGCCTTCGTATTGACCCTTTAGGTCAACCATTTGTAATTTCTTCATAGATTTTAAATAAGGTAGGACAACAAAAATAGGAATTTTCACATCGGGAAACAATGTAATTTTATAAAGTAACGTATTTTAGCGAAAGAAATAATAGTATGCAATTCCTATATTCCACTTTGACGGCGGTTTTTGAAAAGGTGTTACCTGTGAGCGGTTTGTTTTCGGGGAAGATGAAGCAGTTTGTCAATGGAAGAAAAACGGTGTTTCAAACACTTAAAAAACATCTTTCTGAGACTGATAAAACGATTTGGTTTCATTGTGCCTCACTGGGTGAATATGAGCAAGGCCTTCCTGTGATGAAGGGAGTGAAAGAAAAGTATCCAAAGCATAAACTGGTGGTAACTTTTTTTTCGCCATCAGGCTATGAAAATAAGAAGAACAGTTCGATAGCTGATGTGACAGTCTATCTTCCGCTAGACACCAAAGGCAATGTGAAAAAGTTTTTAAATTTGGTCAAACCTGAAATCGCAGTGTTTGTGAAGTATGAATTCTGGCCCAATTACTTGCTGGAATTGCAAAAGCGAAAGGTGCCCACTTTTCTCATTTCGGCATTATTCAGAAAAAAACAGCTCTTTTTTAAATCTCACGGTTTTTGGATGCGGAAGGTTTTAAAGACGTTTACCCATATTTTCGTTCAGGACGAAAAATCAAAACAACTTTTAGAATCCATTTCCATGAAACAGGTTACAGTGAGCGGAGACACCAGATATGACAGGGTCTCTAAGCAAATTGAAGAAAATAACAATCTCGATTTTATTGAAACATTCATAAGTAAATCGCTGTGCATCGTCGCCGGCAGCACCTGGCCGGAAGATGAAGAAATTCTTATCGATTACATCAATCAATCTCCGGAAAACATTAAATTTATAATAGCCCCACACAACCTGAAAAAAGACCAGATTGATGCTTTTGAAAAGCGTCTCACTAAACAAACAGTTCGGTTTACTGAAATGGATGGAAAGCCTTTAGGTGACTTTAAGGTGTTTACTTTAAACACTATAGGGCTTCTAAAAAAGGTGTACAGCTATGCAGACATTGCCTATGTGGGTGGCGGTATGGGTAGCACCGGACTCCACAACATTCTGGAGGCAGCGACTTTTGGGATTCCTATTGTCATTGGAAAAAATTATGACAATTTTCCCGAGGCCAATGCATTACAAAGCCGTGCGGGATTGTTTTCGGTGGCAACCAAAGAAGAGCTAGAGACGATTCTGGATAAATTGATTGAGAATAAATCTTTCAGGGAAAAAACAGGAATAATAAACGGGCATTTTGTTCAAAATAATACGGGTGCTACTCAAATGATTCTAGATAAAATGTAAACTTTTGAATTATACCTTTTTATATTATCTATTTATACTAAAAAAAATAATACCTTGCAGGACATAAACACTTAATCCAATAATGATGAAAAAATTAATTTTAATGATTGCTGTTCTATTTACAGCTAGTATATTTCTTGTTTCGTGTCGTGAGACAACCACAAAAGAAGTAACAAAAGAAGTAAGAGTTGAAACGACTGAATCAAAAGGTGCTATGGAGCGCGCTGCAGAAAAAGCAGACAAAGAAGTAAATGAAGAAATTGACAAAGCGATTGATAAAATTGGCGACGACAATTAATCACCTTTAATAGTAAATGAATGCAAAATTAAACTAGTGCAGACTTCGGTTTGCACTAGTTTATTCTTTTTAATTGATTTTTTAACTCTCGCATAGAATCTTTTAACTCTCTTAAAAGATTACTTTCAGACATTTCATCGATTCCAAAAGACAGCTTACTGTTGACCAGCCAAAGTTCCTGAACCTCATTAAAATGAATTTCAACAGGCAAATAACCTTCATTGAAAGAGATAAGTTTTATTTTGTTTTTCTCAGGTAGTTTTTGAAGTTTTTTAACCAAAATAGAGTCAGTCAATACAACTACATAAACCCGGTTGTTTATGATATCATTAAAACTACTCATCGCTCTGCCAATCACCCACTCACCGGGTTTTATATTGGGCAGCATACTATCACCTTCTACCTGAAACCCCCGGTAGGAGGCATTTCTAAACTGTGGCAAAGGCAAATCAAAAGCCGGTAAGCGTTCATACCATTGTGGATCCTGAAGATTATGAGGATAGCCTGCGGCTGCTTTTTCATTGACCAATAAAATATTTTCGGTGTTTTGAGAATTGAGGGTAATCACCTTAGGTAAAATAGAATGTTGTGTTGACTTTTTGATGAATTTTTCCTGGCTTTCGCCAAAAAGCCACAAGGGATTTATCTGAAAATGCTTCATTAAAGCAACAAGTACATAACCGGCAATTTTTGTTTTTCCTCTCTCAATATCTGCCGTTGTTGAGGGAATCCCCAATAATTCTGCAAAAGCTTGCTGGGTATATCGAAACTCTTCTCTTATTATTTTAAATCGTTGTGCATCTATTGAAAGTTCTGAGCTCATAAATAGTATTTTGCGCTAAAAATAAATAATATTTTGGATATAATCCATATTTTAATGGAATTATTTGGTGTTTTATACTAGGATCCATAACAAATCAAAAAGAAATGTTAATGTTTTGAAAAAAAATAATAAATTTGTTTTCTAATAACCATTAAAACTTTTTAAAAATGAAAAAAATATTTCTAAGTATTTTTGTACTTGTTTTCACATTTGCAGTTACCTCTTGTAGAGATACAGAGAAAAAAACAGAAGATGCAATGGAAGACACTGTGGAAAAGGTAGACGAAGCAGCTGAAGATGCAGCTGATGCAGTTGAAGATGCAGCTGAAGAAACCGATGAAGCATTGAATGATGCCGCTCAAAGTATGGAAGACACTGCTAATGAAGCTGCAGACAGTGCTAAAGATGCCGCTAACTAAGCCATTGGCAAAGCTTGTAACGCTTCTAAAGATGTAACCTATAAAAATTAATTATTACTATTGATTTTTACAAAAAAAACTCCTTTTAGGAGTTTTTTTTGTCTTTACTTTTCTGATTGTTATCATGAAAATAAAACTCAATCTCCTATAAAAACAAACTAATACTTCAAGTAAGTACCATTTATGAAAAATTTTGAACACCTTTCCCATAGTTAAAATATCATCACAAATATGAACTTATCCAATGCCTAAACAGGAATTTACTTACACCTAATTTTAACATTGTTGATAAGTTATAATATTTTTTGATGTTTTAAACCGTCCAAATGCAGTTTTTATCGTTTATTAGCATCATATTCTAACTTAAAAATCATTCCCATGAAAAAATTAATGTTTATTTTAGGCATTCTTGCTTTAACTGCAAGTTGCACACCGGAGTCTATTGGATCTGACGAACAAAACCTTGACAAAGCGAAATATGAAATACCGCCAAACGGATAGGAAAAAAGAATTATTAAAAGGTGGCGTAATTTCAATTATATTGATTTCTACGCCCTTTTTATTTTATATATATAAGTATGCTCCCGCTGATCAAACAAGTTGGGATACTTTTTTAGGGACTTTTGAGTCGGGTGCCTTTAGTAATGTTCAGACTTACATGCATGCTTTGTTTACCAAAATTACATTTGTTGTTTTAACCGGATTGTGGTTTTTAACATCGAGTAAATGGTGGCGGTATGCGATTCTAGTTCCCTTTACTATGTTTCTTTTTCAACTTTCCGGAGTGATAAGCTATAAAGTCAAATATATGGATGAATATGATTTTTGGGATGCACTGCCTTTTATACTGCCCATTCTCTTTTTTATGGGATATTTATCACATCGACTCAGCATAAGAAAATCAAATAACACACTGGATAATGATGCAGAGGAAGAAATCAAAAAAATGTTTAGTGACGATATTTAAATAAATTTCTTGACGAGCAAATAAAAAAAGCCTTATAAAATTACTTTATAAGGCTTTTTAAGTACTCGAGGCGGGACTTGAACCCGCACGGGCAAATGCCCACAGGATTTTAAGTCCGGCGTGTCTACCAATTCCACCACTCGAGCGTGGAGAAAAAAAATCCGCTTTACAAGCGGAAGTCAAGTCGAGCGAAAAACGGGATTCGAACCCGCGACCTCCACCTTGGCAAGGTGGC
>JBBDIQ010000013.1:0-29332 GCA_040880345.1 Flavobacteriaceae bacterium | reverse complement strand
GCTCTACCAACTGAGCTATTTTCGCGTTTTGAATACTCGCGTAAGCGGGTATCTCCTCAATATGTTTTCAGAACATCAATATAATATCAACACTAAACGCAACCTCCATCAGCCTTCGGCGGATGGCGCTCTACCAACTGAGCTATTTTCGCGTTTTGAATACTCGCGTAAGCGGGTATCTCGTCAATAGTATCTTAGAACTTAAAGCCTCTTAGCTTTTACAAGCGGATGCAAATTTAAAACTTTTTTAGCAATACCAAAGGCTTTTCAAAAAAAAGTGCAGTAAATAATCACGCTATTTTTTTAACCTCAAATTATCCTTGCGCACCAGCATTCTCTTAATTTCATTTAATTTCATCAAAGCTTCAACCGGTGTTAATGTATCTATATCTAAACCAAGGATTTCCTCCCTAATTTCCTCTAGCAATGGATCGTCCAGATTGAAAAAACTGAGTTGTAAATCTTCCCTTCCGGCTTGTTTGATGTTTTCTGTTAAGGCTTCTGAGGAATGTGATTTTTCCAATTTTGAAAGCATTTTGTTGGCTCTGTGCAATACTTGTCTTGGCATTCCGGCCATTTTGGCGACATGTATTCCAAAACTATGTGCAGAACCACCCGGAGTTAGTTTTCGAAGAAAAAGCACATTGTCTTTTAATTCCTTTACCGAAACATTGTAGTTTTTGATGCGGTGAAAAGTTTCTGCCATTTCATTTAACTCGTGGTAATGAGTGGCAAACAAAGTTTTGGGCCTGCCTGGATGCTCGTGCAAAAATTCACTAATCGCCCAGGCAATTGAAATACCGTCATAAGTGCTTGTTCCCCTTCCAATCTCATCCAGCAATACCAAACTGCGTTCTGAAATATTATTGAGAATACTCGCCGTTTCATTCATCTCCACCATAAAAGTGGACTCACCCATCGAGATGTTATCACTGGCACCCACTCGTGTAAAAATGCGGTCCACACAGCCCATTCTCACCGCTTTTGCAGGGACAAAACTCCCAATTTGCGCCAATAAAACAATCAAAGCCGTTTGCCTCAAAATAGCCGATTTACCACTCATATTGGGACCGGTAATCATAATGATTTGTTGCTCATCTCTGTCGAGAAACACATCATTGGCTATGTAGGGTTCATCGGGCGGTAATTGTTTTTCTATTACAGGGTGACGACCGTCTTTGATATCGATTTCAAAAGTATCATCAAGCAAAGGGCGGGTGTAGTTATGCTCTTTGGCTTGTTGCGCAAAAGAACACAAACAGTCCAACTGGGCAATACCTGTTGCATTTTGTTGTACTTGTTTGATATAATCGGTGATCCAAAGGACTAGTTTTGAAAAATATTCCTGTTCCAGTGCACTTATTTTTTCCTCGGCACCCAGGATTTTATTTTCATATTCCTTGAGTTCTTCAGTAATGTATCGCTCGGCATTAACAAGGGTTTGTTTTCTAATCCATTCTTCGGGTACTTTGTCTTTGTGGGTGTTGCGCACCTCGATGTAATACCCAAAAACATTGTTTGATGCAATTTTCAACGAAGTGATTCCGGTGCGTTTGGTTTCGCGTTCAACCATTTCGTCAAGATATTGTTTGCCACCTTTTGAAATGGCTCGCAGTTCGTCCAGACTTTCAGAAAAACCTTGTGCAATGGCATTTCCTTTCAAAATATTGACGGGAGCATCTTCATTGAGGGTTTCTTTGATTTTTTCGCGTAAGCTTTCACAGGAATTGAGTTGTTCTCCAATAATTTTTAGGGCATCATTTTCTGAAGTTTCAGCCAAAGATTTTATGGGAACAATGGCTTCCAGAGAGTTTTTCAACTGAATGATTTCTCTGGGGTTTACCTTTGCGGTTGCCACTTTAGAAATCAATCGCTCCAAATCGCCTATGCGTTTGATGTGTTGCTGAATTTTTTGCAACAGCGCCGGGTTATCCAGCAGAAAACTCACCACCTCGTGGCGTTCCACTATTTTGTCACTATTCTTTAACGGAAGCGCTAGCCAGCGCTTGAGCAACCGCCCTCCCATCGCCGAAATGGTTTTATCAATAACCTGCAATAAAGTCACCGCGTTTTGAGCATTGGAATAATACAACTCCAAATTGCGAATGGTAAAACGATCCATCCAGACATAAGCATCCTCGGCAATACGTTGCAAATGGATGATGTGATCGAGCTTGCGGTGCTGTGTTTCACTTAAATAATGCAATACCACTCCTGAAGCGATAATACCATTTTCAAGATGGTCCACACCGAAGCCTTTCAGTGTTTTGGTTTTGAAATGTGTATTGAGCGTTTCTGAAGCATAATCGTTTTGAAAGACCCAGTCATCGAGATAAAACAAGTGAAAATCGTCTCCAAAGTTTTCAAAAAAGTGTTTCTTCTTTTGTTTTTGAATCAAGAGCTCACTGGGCTGAAAATTCTGCAATAGTTTGTCGATGTACTCCCTGTCCCCTTCAGAAGTAAGAAATTCGCCGGTTGAAATATCAAGAAAAGCCACACCAATCGTGTCTTTACCAAAATGAAGTGCCGCCAAAAAATTATTGCTTTTTGACTGAAGGATATCATCACTGAATGCCACACCGGGAGTTACTAATTCTGTAACGCCACGTTTTACAATGGTTTTGGTTTGTTTTGGATCTTCCAGCTGGTCACAAATCGCTACTCGGCAACCGGCTTTGACAAGCTTGGGCAAATAGGTGTTGAGTGAGTGGTGAGGAAAACCGGCCAGTTCTGTCTGGTCGCCGCCATTGTTTCGGGCTGTGAGTGTGATGTTTAAAATACCGGCAGCACGAACGGCATCTTCACCAAAAGTTTCATAAAAATCCCCGACGCGAAACAACAACAAAGCATCAGGATACTTAGCCTTGATGGTGTTGTATTGCTTCATTAAAGGGGTTTCTTTCTTGGCCATGGTATAAATTTCTGTAGAGGCTAAGTTAAAAAATCTCTTTGCGTTTTTGAAATCGCTTTCTGTTTTTTATTTGTGTTTTATCAACAAAATCCTATCCCCACTCCAAAAAAGAGCGGAAGATCAATCTTAGCGAGACTTTCGTTTTAAAACCTTAATTTTGCACAATGTCAAATAGAAAACTAAAAAACAGCGAACTCCCCCGCTTAAGCGAAAGCGAATTTAAAGAGGCTGAAAAAACCCCTTTGATTATAGTGCTGGACAACATCAGGAGTTTGAACAACATTGGCTCGGTTTTTCGCACGGCAGATGCTTTTTTGGTTGAAAAAATTTATTTGTGTGGCATTACTGCAAAACCACCTCACAAAGACATTCATAAAACAGCTCTGGGGGCCACTGAAACAGTGGAGTGGGAATATGTTGAAGACACACTGAGTCTGGTCGAAAAACTAAAAGGTGAAAATACTACAATCCTTTCTATAGAGCAGGCTGAAAACGCGGTGATGCTCGATACCTTTACCCCCAGTGAACATCAAAAATATGCCGTGATTTTTGGAAATGAAGTAAAAGGAGTGGCTCAAAAAGTAGTGGACGCATCAGATGTGGTCATTGAAATTCCGCAAGTTGGAACCAAGCATTCATTAAATATTTCGGTGAGCGCCGGTGTGGTTGTGTGGGATTTGTTTTCAAAGATGAAAGCCCCCAAACCCCCGAAGGGGGCTAACTAATAAAATGTTTAAAAAAACCTTTTTGTGTGTAATATTCTCAATACGTGAATAGTATCTTTTTCTAGAAAAAAATGAATTCCGAAAGGAAAAACTTCTAAGAAAGCAATCCTGATGTTTTGATACCTCATTTGAAAATGCACCGGATTATTTTCAATTTTAGTTGTTGTAGCCTTAAAATCTATAAAGAACTTTTCTGCCAATTGTTGAGAAATATTTTTATAGAATGCTACACTATCTTGATAGTCATCAATTGCTTGTACTCTAAATTTTAGGGTATATTTCATGTGCCTTTTTAGTAAGTTTTTTTTAAGGTCACCGAGAATCTCTTTTTTAAATATTTTTCTTTAGCGCTAAAGTGTTTTTAGGATGAATAATTTATTTTTTGCTGATGCGTTTAAAAAATGCTTCTTTACTTATATAATCTATTGTTCCTTTTTTGTGTTGCTCAAGCAAACTGTCCATCATCGCCCTATATTCATCAGTTAACTCAAAATCATTTGCTTTTTCCTTAAGGATATGCTCCATGTAATTTTTGAGTTTTCTTCCTTCCTTTTCGGCTTGTAATTGAAGAAGTGTCAAGGTCTCACTGTCTAGTGAAACTTCTTTTCTTTTCTTTTGTTGAGGTATCATCTTTGTATGTTTTACGGTAAACATACGTATAATTGACGAAATAAAAAAGAAATAAGATTTCTTAGTCTGCAAGCTGCCTCAGAATCTCCAGGTAATCCTTACGGTTTTTGACAAAATCCATTTCGGTGATGTCGATTATTCTTACTTTGCTCTCAGATTGTGACTTGATAAAATCAAGGTAACCCCTTTGGATGGACTCTAAATAGTCTGTTTCAATTTTTTGTTCATATCCCCTGCCCCTTTTCTTGATGTTTTCAATCAATTTATCTGTTGACTGAAAAAGAAACACGTACAACTCGGGGCGTTTAATGTCTTTATACATCAATTCAAACAACCTGCGGTACAATTTGTATTCTTCTTGCTGAAGTGTGACCTTGGCAAATATGAGCGATTTATAGATGTCATAATCAGCCACAACAAAGTCTTTAAAGAGATCGAGTTGACTTAAATCATCGTGTACCTGCTGGTAGCGATCGGCCAGAAATGACATTTCAAGCGGAAACGCATAGCGACTTTTGTCTTCATAAAATTTGGGTAAAAAAGGATTGTCTGCAAAACGCTCCAGAACGAGCTTTGCATTAAAATCCTGAGAAATGGCTTCTGCAAGCGTGGTTTTTCCGGCACCGATGTTTCCCTCAATGGCTACATAACTGAACCGTGATAAATTATATTCAGAAATAGGGTTTTTTAACCATCGTTGCATTTTGTGAATCTTGGTCTCGTCTTCACAGGAATTCAGCATTTGAAGACTGGTTTCCCTTGTTGACGGGTGAACAAAATCCGGAGCAATATCACAAAGGGGTTGTAGTACAAACTTCCTTTTATGAAGATTGAGATGAGGCACCTGCAACGCTTTTGATGCAATAACTGCATCATCAAAATAAAGGATGTCAAGGTCTATGATTCGGGATTCATAGCTATCATTTTTAGTTCGGGTTCTGCCGAGTTTGCTTTCAATTTTTAATACGTTTTTTAAAAGCTGCTCTGCTGAAAGGTGTGTTTGAACAAGTAGTACCGCATTCAAAAAATCATTGGCTTCAAAACCCCAGGAAGCCGTTTCATATACCGGTGAGATTTTTTGAACACTTCCAATTTCAGTAAAAATTGCTTGTACAGCTTCCTGCAAATAGTGATATCTGTCTCCTTGATTGCTGCCCAGTGAAATGTATGCTTGATGTTGATTCATATCGTTTTAAAAGAGCCTCTTTTTTATAGAGAATCAAATAGGAGTATTTAAAAAAATTATACGCAAATTAAGAAAAAGAAAGTCAGTATCCCTAAATTTGTTATTCACAAATACCACCTTGAAAGAAAAAGATTTTAGACAGGCTTACCACATTTACCTGATTATGGGCGCTTTGTTTATTTGCTCACTGGTGGTTTCCAATCTTATTTTCCAAAAGTTTTTTTCTTGGGATTTTTTTGGAATCTATACTTTTGAAATTTCGGTGGGCATTCTACCTTATCCCATTACTTTTCTTATAACGGATATCATTTCAGAAGTCTATGGAAAAAAGAAGGCAAACCAAATTGTAACTGCCGGTATTTTTGCTTCGTTTTTTTCGCTACTCATTGTAATAGCAGCAGATTATGTGCCTGCAACCGAATGGTCACCCATTGATGACTCTTTGTTTACCAAAGTTTTTGGCGCTACAGGCATTGCAGTTTTTGCTTCGATGATGGCCTACCTTTTAGCGCAATATATCGACATACAGTTATTTCATTTCTGGAAAAAAGTAACCAAGGGAAAAATGTTATGGTTACGTAATAATTTTTCGACTTTCACCTCTCAGTTTGTAGATACCTTTACTGTACTGGCACTTTTATCGGTATTTGGCAAATTAGACTGGTCTTTATTTGGCGGCCTGTTACTAAGCGGATTTCTTTTTAAAGTACTTGTAGCAGCTCTTGACACTCCTTTATTGTATCTATGCACCCATTTTTTAAGAAAAAGATTTGGACTTCAATTTGGTGAGGAACTTAAACTCAGCTAATAATGACGTTGGTTTAATTATAAAAAAGGTCTGTTTTTATTTAAATGTTGCCTTTCTTTTTCTAAATGCTCATCATGTGTTCTATGTTATTCTTATTTATTTTTTGTAAATTTGCACCTCCAAAATAACTGCTACTTTTTAGAGCCATTCGGGCTTGATGATAATTGCTTATCAGTTTTATTGAAAACTTGGTTCAAATCAGAAAAGTTCTGAATAATAAAGCCTTTTAAGAATTAATAATTTTATATGTTAAAAATTAAAGTACAAGACGGAGAAAACATTGAACGCGCTTTGAAGCGTATGAAAAACAAATTTAGAAACACAAAAGTGCTTCAGAGACTTCGTGAAAATCAGCATTTTACAAAAAAATCTGTCAAAAGAAGAAAAGAAATTCAAAAAGCCGAATACATTCAAGGCTTGAGAGACAAAGAAGACAACTAAAATCATCTCATTATGCACTCGTTTAAAATTTATAACAATAATATTAAACCCGATGCAAATGAAAAGCAAGAGATTGTCGATTTTTTATACAATCATCTTGGAGAATATGGTGATCCAAAAGAACATATTCTCAATTGTTTGGAATTTGCCACAATGGAATCACTCACTGCTCAAGGAGGCTTTGCGCTAGCAATTTATGAGAAAGAAGAGCTTCTGGGCGTCACTATTGTAAACAAAACTGGCATGTCTGGTTTTATTCCCGAAAACATTCTTGTGTATATCGCTGTACACAAAAAAACACGTGGTAAAGGCATTGGCAAAGCATTGATGGATAAAGCCATCGTCCTGGCTGAAGGTGACATCGCTCTTCACGTCGAACCCGACAATCCCGCTAAAAGACTTTACGAAAAGCTTGGCTTTACAAACAAATACCTTGAAATGCGGCTAAAAAAATAGGTTATGCCTTTTTTAGACATTCTTGTATTTATCATTTACCTTATTCTCGTTCTGGGAATTGGTTTCTATTTCTATCGAAAAAATAAAAATACAAACGATTATTATGTAGGCGGAAGAGACATGAAAAGCCTTCATGTGGGCCTTTCTGTGGTTGCCACAGATGTAGGTGGCGGATTTTCAATTGGTTTGGGCGGGCTTGGTTTTGTCATGGGCCTTTCAGGTTCGTGGATGCTTTTTACCGGTTTGATTGGTGCGTGGCTGAGTGCCGTTTTACTCATCCCTAAAGTCATTCATAAAGGGCACAAATACAGATTTTTGACATTTCCGCAGTTGCTCAAGGAGAACTATGGCGTTACTGTTGCACTTGTTGCGGGTATTATATCCTTTATCGGCTATCTTGGATTTACCTCCTCACAATTATTAGCCGGAGCTAAACTTGCTGTGGGAACTTTTCCCGAACTGGACTTGCTTCACGCCCTCTATATTATGGGTGCCGTTGCCGTAGTTTACACCGTTTTTGGCGGAATCAAAGCAGTCATTTATACAGATACTTTCCAATGGGCGATTTTAATGATTGGGCTTATTTTTGTGGGCATCCCCATTGCTTATTTTAAACTGGGTGGCTGGGAAGCTATCCAAAGTGCGCTGCCTGTTGAATTCTTTTCGCTAACAAATCTTAGTTGGATTCAGTTTGCAAACTGGTTTATCACTATTGTCCCCATTTGGTTTGTGGGTATGACACTTTATCAACGCATTTATGCCTGTAAAGATGAAAAAACGGCCAAAAAAGCTTGGTATATCGCCGGACTTTTTGAGTGGCCTGTGATGGCATTTATGGGAATTGCCCTTGGTTTACTCGCCCGCGTGGGTGCAGAACAAGGTCTTTTTATCGCAGACGGCTTTGCCCAAGTCGCCACGATGGATCCTGAAATTGGCTTGCCACTCTTACTTAAAAACATTCTCCCTGCAGGATTGATGGGCTTGATGATGGCAGCCTATTTTTCTGCAATTATGTCAACCGCCGATAGTTGTTTACTGGCATCCTCCGGAAATTTTATTACCGATATACTGGGCTTGAAGGAAGACAATCCAAAAGCGATTCTTATTTCACAAATCATTACTTTTATTATTGGGCTTACAGCTGTGCTCATCGCCAGTTATATGACCAGTGTTCTTGACTTAATGTTGCTTTCTTATGCCTTTATGGTATCAGGATTGCTGGTGCCGGTTTTGGGCATGCTCTGGTCTAAAAAGAAAAAACCAATTGCAGCACTTTCTGCAATGCTTTCGGGTGGATTTTCAACTTTATTGCTTACCTTTTTAGAAATTGAGATTCCCTTTGGATTTGATCCGATTCTTATAGGCGTTTTAATTTCCGTATTTTTGTATTTACTTATTAAGAAATAGACCCTTTTGGTCACAACACATAAACTATGGCATTTGTCACGTTAAGCAAATCATCTCTAAAACACAACTACCGATTCCTTCAAAAGTTATTTGGTGAAAATAATATTGAATGGGCTCCTGTTTTAAAAATGCTTTGCGGAAACGAAAAATACCTCGACTACATCCTTACCCTCGGCCCCGAACAGGTTTGTGATGCCCGTCTCGGGAACCTCAAAACCATTAAGGAACTTGCGCCTCATAAAGAAACGATCTACATCAAACCTCCGGCAAAAAAAATAATTCCCGATATTATCAGGTTTGCCGATGTGAGTTTCAATACCGAATACAGTACCATCAAGTGGCTGTCCAAAGAAGCTGTCAAGCAGGATAAAATTCATAGGGTTATTATTATGATTGAATTGGGTGACCTTCGTGAAGGTATTATGGGTGAAGATTTGATTGATTTTTATCAAAAAGTATTTGAACTGCCCAACATAGAGGTTGTAGGTATTGGTTCCAACCTCAACTGTTTGAGTGGTGTGATGCCCAGTAAAGATAAATTGATTCAGTTGAGTTTGTATGAGCAGTTGATTGAAGCGAAGTTTGGAAAGAAAATCATTGGGGTCTCAGGAGGTTCCTCTGTGATGGTTCCTTTGTTGATGAAAGGACTGGTGCCCATGGGTGTGAATCATTTTAGAATTGGCGAAACCTTATTTTTTGGCGTGGATCTTTTTGAAAATAAAACCATTGATGGAATGCAAGACGATGTGTTTCTCCTTCATTCTGAAATCATAGAAATTACTGAAAAACCTGCTATTCCTTATGGCGAAATGGAAGCCAACCCCTCCGGTGAAACTTTTGAAATTGACGAAAGTGAATTTGGAACGCTTCAAAAACGAGCCATACTGGATATCGGTTTACTCGATATAACAAAAGTTGAATTCTTAAAAGCGGTTGATTCTGAGTTGAGTTTTATTGGCGCCAGCTCCGACATGCTGGTGCTCAATGTGACCGATACCAAAAAAGAATACAAAGTGGGTGATGTGGTTACCTTTAAAATGAGTTATATGGGCGCACTTGGGGTGATGAATTCCAATTATATTGAGAAGCGGTTGATTGATTGATTTTGTTATTGTAAAAGCCTTTTAAACACTCAGCAAATATAGAAATTAATATTTTCAAATGTTTGATAAGAATTTATCCGTGAAAATCGGCTAAATCCGCGTTATCTGCGTTCTATTTGCCAATAGTTATGGCACACTGATAACACGGATTTAGCGGATAAACGCTGATTTTTAATTAAATTAGCTGCTAACAACTTAAGCGATTGAAATTTCCACCACAACCCCCTCACTACTTCTCACATTAAACACCACATCGTTTTCAAAAAGTAAATACTGCCCTTTAATACCTTTTAGAACACCTTCATAATCCGGAGTTTTCTCCAGGTTTAAGGTCGTTACCTTTTTGGGGTATTGCAGCACCGGGAAATGAATGTTGGTTTCTGAATTTGAAGCGATGTAATACTCTTGAGCTTCTTTAGGGATGTATTGTTTTAGTGTATCCCTGATTTCTGTTAAATCCAAATCCAGCACCACATTGGTAAGCATTTTTCGCCAGTTGGTTTTATCAGAAACGTGGTCTTTTAATGCGATTTCAGTAATTCCGGCGAGGTAGCGGTTGGGCACTTCCACAATTTCTATGGCTTCGTGAGCGCCCTGATCGATCCATCGTGTGGGGATTTGGCTTTTTCGGGTAACACCCACTTTTACATTACTTGAGTTTGCCAAATAGACAATATGAGGTTGCAATTGCACCTTTTTTTCATACTCAAGATCACGGTCTTCAATATCGAGGTGCGCTTTGCTCAACTCGGGCTTCATAATCCAGTCACCTGCTGCCGGTGTGCTGTAAAAACAATCATAGCAAAACCCCTGTCTGAAAATTTTTTTGTCTAGTCCGCAGGACAAACACTGATAGCCTGCAAACTGAATTTTCATTTTTTTTTCAAGTACCTGATTGAGGTTAAGAAAGTCATTCTCAAACACTAAGTAGTATTGAATGGGCTTAGTGAACTCGGTTTGCATTTTGGTTAAGACGCCGTGGTATTGCATTACAAAAAATTAAGTTTAAATTTACAAAGCATTTTATCGCACTAAAGATACTTTTTTTATGCCAATCCCTATTGTCAATTCGATAGCTTCCTGGTTTTTAAAGAAACGATTTCATCAAATTGAATTGTTTCTCAAATATCCCAATGAGGTGCAAATGGAGCTGCTCAACAACCTCATTAAAACAGCAAAAAATACGGAGATTGGCACCAAATATGATTTTTCTTCAATAAACAATTATAAGACTTTTTGCGATCGTGTTCCCATTTCAACATACGAAGATATGGAAGCCAGCATTGAACGCTCCCGTTTGGGAGAAAACAACATTTTCTGGCCCACACCTATCAAGTGGTTTGCGAAGTCCAGTGGCACAACCGCCGGAAAAAGTAAGTTTATACCCGTGAGTGTAGAATCACTTGAAGAATGTCACTATGCAGCGAGCAAAGACCTTTTGTGTATGTATTTAAATAACAATCCGGAGTCACAATTATTTGTTGGTAAAGGATTACGTCTTGGCGGAAGCAAAGAGTTGTACAAAGACAATGGCACTGTTTATGGTGATTTATCGGCTATTTTGATTGCCAATATGCCTTTTTGGGCAGAATTCAGCAGCACGCCGAGCAACGAGGTTTCATTAATGGCCGATTGGGAGACCAAGATGCAAGCCATCGTCAATGAAACTGTTCAGGAAAATGTGACCAGTCTTGCAGGAGTTCCATCATGGATGCTGGTTTTACTCAATCAGGTATTGGAAACCACCGGAGAAGATTCTCTTTTTAACATCTGGCCCAATCTGGAGGTGTATTTTCACGGTGGGGTAAGTTTTAACCCTTATATTGAACAGTATAATAAAATTTTACCCAGAGATAATTTTCGTTACTACGAAATCTACAATGCTTCAGAAGGCTTTTTTGCCATACAAGACCGCAACAGCATCAAAGAGTTACTCCTGATGCTTGATTATGGAATTTTTTATGAGTTTATCCCAATGGATACTTATAGTACTTCTTCAGAAAAAATAATTCCTTTAAATGAAGTTGAAGTTGGGAAGAATTATGCAATTGTCATCTCGACTAATGCCGGTTTATGGAGGTATAAAATTGGAGATACGGTAAAATTCACTTCAACATCTCCCCACCGTATTAAGGTTACAGGCAGAACTAAACATCACATCAATGTGTTTGGTGAAGAATTAATCATTGAAAATGCTGAAGAAGCTTTGCGCAAAGTAACAAACAAAACACATTCTGAAATTGTGGATTATACAGTGGCCCCCATTTTTATGGATGGTAAAGAAAAAGGAGCCCATGAATGGATGGTTGAATTTAAAACTCCACCAGGTAATTTAAGTGAATTTATAAACCTACTCGATAAAGCGCTACAAGATGTCAACAGTGATTATGAAGCAAAGCGATTTAACAACACCACATTAAATTTATTAAAACTCAACATTGCGCGAAAAAATCTTTTTTATGACTGGCTCAAAAAAGAAGACAAACTAGGAGGGCAACATAAAATTCCTCGATTGTCTAACTCCAGAGATTTTCTTGAAGAATTAGTCAAATTGAATCTTTAAGGGAAAAACAGGGGTCGATTAAATGCTTAATTTTTCGATAAAAAACATTCATAACTTATTGATTTTTCATTATTTACTCTTCTTTTTAATATTTTGAACACTTCATCGAATTTCTACGAACTTCAACTAATAGTTTTGTGAGAAGGTTTCTTACGCCTTAAGTTTGTAAAACCAAATAAGATACAATTCGCATGAAAAAAGTAATTTATATCGTTTTAACCATTCTTTTTAGTACCTCATTATTTTCTTGTGGTGTTACAAAAGAGTACAATTTAAATGAAACGAAAGAAGTAACATTTACGCTAAAAGCAAAAAAGGAAATCGTAAAACAACAAATTGTGAAAAAACAACGCACAATTATTGCTGCACCATAAAAATATTGCATAACCCAATATTAAGATTAAAAAGCCTTCAATTTTATTGAGGCTTTTTTATTTGAATAATTTTTTAACATCGGATAAAAACTATATATTTGTTTCCGATATTATGTGGGAAATAGATTTAACATATAGAGAAACACTGCAAACTACTTTTGACAGGTTGTTTGACAAGCTTTTAGTTTTAAAAAATAACAGACCCTTACCCCAAGTGGCTTTACAAAAACTAAAGGAAGCTCTTTCTATTGAATGGACTTACAATTCAAATAGTATTGAAGGCAACACACTTAGTTTAAGAGAAACACAACTTGTGCTTCAGGAAGGGATTACCGTAAAAGGAAAATCATTAAAAGAACATTTTGAAGCTAAAAATCATGAAACCGCACTCAATTACTTGTATGATTTAGTTTCTGTTGACTACACATTAAACATCAAAGACATTCTTGACTTGCACCAACTTGTACTTCGAAGTATTGAAGATGAATTTGCAGGACGATTAAGAACCGGAGGCGTAAGAATTTCAGGTGCAAACTTTGTACCTCCTAATGCTTTGAAAGTACCTCAACTTCTTGATGAGCTCATTGATTTTGTCAATACAAACCAATTGGGCTTAAACACTATTGAGCTAGCAACGGTTTTTCATCATAAATTTGTGTGGATTCATCCATTTTTTGATGGAAACGGAAGAACAGTAAGACTGGTTATGAATTTGATTTTAATGAAGGAGGGTTTCCCGCCTGCCATTATTTTAACTAATGACCGAAAAAAATACTACGATGCATTAAATAGTGCAAACAATGGTAATTATGACAAGTTGATGCTTTTGATGTCTCAGGCACTGGAGCGCACTTTGAATATATATTTGCAGTCACTTCCGGGAGCTGATTTGGATTATAGAATCATCTCAGATTTGGTTGAAGATGAGCAAATGCCTTATGGACAGGAATATATAAGTCTTTTGGCCAGACAAGGTAAAATTGATGCTTATAAAGAAGGAAGAAACTGGTTAACAACTAAAGATGCAGTTGAAGATTACATCAAATCAAGAAAGAGAAAAAGAGAAATTTAGTTTTTATTTCCTTATGAAACCGCTTTCAACTTTTTTATAGCTGAACTGTTAAGCTTTTGCTCTGCATATTCTTTTGTTACCTCTAAGGTATTATCCTCTGTTCCCGGCATTTCAAACATAGCGTCTGTCAATACAGATTCACATAGTGAGCGCAAACCACGGGCACCGAGTTTGTATTCAATGGCTTTGTCAACAATAAAATCAAGTGCTTCATTATCTATACTGAAAGCTATGCTGTCCATCTCAAACAGTTTTTCATATTGTTTGATGATTGCATTTTTGGGCTCGGTTAAAATGGCTCTCAAGGTTTCTTTATCGAGTGGATTCATATGGGTCAAAACGGGAAGTCGCCCAATAATTTCAGGGATTAATCCAAAGTCTTTTAAATCTTTTGGTATGATGTATTGAAGGAGGTTGTCTCTTTCGATATCATCTTCAGATTTTGAAGCGCTAAAGCCAACAGCCTGAAGGTTGAGACGTTGCTTGATTTTCTTTTCAATTCCGTCAAAAGCACCACCGGCAATAAAAAGTATATTTTCAGTATTGACCTCGATGAACTTTTGGTCAGGATGTTTTCTTCCTCCTTTTGGCGGAACATTTACTGTGGTTCCTTCAAGGAGTTTTAGCAAGGCTTGCTGAACCCCTTCACCCGAAACATCTCTGGTTATTGATGGATTATCACTTTTACGGGCAATTTTATCAATTTCGTCAATAAAAACAATCCCATTTTGAGCTTTTTCCAAATCATAGTCTGCTGCCTGAAGAAGGCGGGTTAAAATGCTTTCGACATCTTCTCCTACATAACCGGCTTCAGTTAAAACTGTTGCATCAACAATGGCAAGTGGCACGTTGAGCATTTTGGCAATGGTTTTTGCAATGAGGGTTTTTCCGGTTCCGGTTTGACCCACGATAATGATATTGCTCTTTTGAATTTCAATGTCATCATCAGAGTCTGGTTGTAGTAATCTTTTGTAATGATTGTAAACAGCTACAGACATCACTTTTTTGGTATGTTCCTGACCGATGATGTATTCGTTTAAAAAATCATTGATGGCTTTTGGTTTTTTCAACATTAACTCACCGGATAAATGAGTTTTGGAAGAATGTGTCGCTTCTTCCATCACTATTCCGTGAGCCTGCTCTATACATCGGTCACAAATGTGTGCGTCCAGGCCTGCAATCAAAAGATTGGTTTCGGCTTTTTTACGTCCACAAAAGGAACATTCTAAATTTTCTTTGGCCATAACTCTGGTTTATCCTCTCCCTAAATCCCTCTCCAAAAGAGAGGGACTTTGGTTTTTTTATTTCTTCTCTCTTGTTAAAATTTCGTCTATCATTCCATACTCTAGAGCTTTGTCTGCTTTCATCCAGTAATCACGATCACTGTCTTCATAGACCTTTTCATAGGTTTGGTCTGAATGTTTTGCAATGATGCGGTATAATTCTTCTTTGAGTATTAGAATCTCACGCGCTGTAATTTCAATGTCACTAGCCTGTCCTTGTGCTCCACCCATAGGCTGATGAATCATCACTCTTGAATGTGGCAATGCACTGCGTTTTCCTTTGGCGCCAGCACAAAGCAACACGGCTCCCATTGAAGCAGCCATTCCAGTACAAATAGTAGCTACATCTGGCTTTATGAATTGCATGGTGTCATAAATTCCCAAACCGGCATACACACCACCACCCGGCGAATTGATATAAATCTGTATGTCTTTTGAAGCATCTGTACTCTCTAAAAAGAGTAGTTGTGCCTGAATAATATTTGCAACCTGATCGTTCACCTGTGTGCCCATAAAGATGATTCTATCCATCATCAATCGTGAGAATACATCCATTTGGGCAACATTTAGTTGACGTTCCTCAATGATATAAGGAGTCATACTGCTTATAATCTGGTTGTAATAAGTGCTGCTCACGCCGTGGTGTTTGGTAGCATATTTTTCAAATTCTTTTCCGTAATCCATATATTTTTTTGAACTATTTTTATTTAAAAAGGCGTTAAACGAAATTGATTCAACGCCCTAAATATAACTAATTTATCGTTGATTTACTGATAAGCTTCCTTCACAAATTTATCATAAGAAATTTCTTTAGTCTTCAATTTAGCATTTTCCTTAAAGAATTTCAACATTTTTTGTTGGTTCAATTGCTCTGCAAGACGCTTTGCCTCTTCTTGATTTGAAAGGATTCTGGCAGCAATGTTGTCCATTTCTTCCTCTGCGGGACTCATTTGTCCATACTGCATCATTTGTGAAGCGACCATTGCTTTGGTGTAGTCTTTCAACTCATCAAAATTGGCATGTAAATTATTGTCTGCCATTAATTTTCCTTCGATTAGTTGGTAGCGCAATCCTTTTTCAGAACGCTCATATTCAGCTTTTGCTTCTTCTTCAGAAAGTTCCTGCTCACCGCTTTTTTGTATCCAACGGGTAAGAAATTCTCCCGGAAGATCAAATTTTGTATTTTCAATCAAGCTTTCTACCGCATTATTGAGCAATACCTGGTCTGCTTGTTGTTGAAATTGATTTTCTGCATCTTCTTTGATTTTTGCTCTTACTTCTTCTTCAGACTTCACGGTGTCTTTACCAAAAAGTTTGTCAAAAAGATCCTGATTCATATCAGCTTCTTCTCGGGCATTGACTTCTTCAATGGTTAATGTCACTTCGATATCCAAGCCGTGAGCATCGTCGTGATTTACTTTCAGGAATGTTTGGTTGTCGTGATCGTCTTCAAAAAGACCTTTAGTTTTTAAAGTAAGTGTATCACCCACTTTAGCGCCCACGAGCATATCCAATTGTTTTTTTCCTTTTATTTTATCTAGCGAAAAGGTAGCATTGTTATCAATTTCTTTTTCTTCATTTTTGAACGTACCGGTAACCTCATCGCCTTTAGCAACTTCATTTTTAGAAATAAGTTTGCCATATTGCTTTCTGATGGTTTTGATTTGGTTGTCCAAAAATTCTTTATCTGCCACAATTTTATAATCTGTGATGGCTTTCTTTTGAAGGTCGATTTCAAATTTTGGCGCAAGCCCTAATTCAAATTCGAAGGCAAAATCATCTGCATCCCAGTCAATTTCCATTTCATTTTTTGGAAGCGGATTACCCAATACATCGAGTTTTTCTTCCGTAAGGTATTTGTGTAATGATTCCTGAATCAATTTATTCACCTCATCGAGCAATACGGCTTTTCCGTATTGTTTTTTGATCATTCCCATAGGCACGTGCCCTTTTCTAAAACCGGGGATGTTGGCATTTTTTCTGTAATCTGTGAGGATTTTTTCTACGCGTGGCGCGTAATCATCTTTAGAAATATCAACTTTTAAGATGGCATTTAGACTGTCAATGTCTTGTTTTGTAATATTCATGTATCGTTTGTTTAAAAGAATAACCCATTTTTAAAAGAGAAAAGCAGATAGCTTTCTCACTTAAAAACGGGTGCAAAAATACGATAATTTATGGTTACCGCAAAAGGTTTAACTGTTTGGTTTTTAGGATTATTATTTCCTTTCGGTCAACGAATAAAGTACAGACTGCGCCAAGGTTAACAACAAACTGAACAAAAGCGCCCACCAGAAACCATCAACGGTAAAACCGCTTATCAAATAATCAACAAGAAGGATGATTACTGCGTTTATCACGAGCAAAAACAATCCGAATGTGATCAAAGTCGCCGGAAGTGTTAAAAACACCAAAATAGGTTTGACCAGCAAATTGAGTAATGCCAGGACTACGGCTACAATTAAGGATGTAGTGAAGGTATCAACACCAACGCCGGGTAACACTTCTGCCAGAACCAGAACCACTATAGCTGTTAATAATAATTGAAAAATTAGTTTCATTTTTTAGTATTTAATTAGGTTTGAAGTTATTAAAGATAGTAAAAAATTCTTTTTAAACCCTGAAGTGATTAAAAACCTTCAAGGTACATTCAACTTATGAATGACATAACTTCTTCATAGAATGTGTCAGGTTTTTCAGCATGCAGCCAGTGACCGGCACCCGGAACAGTTGCAATGGTAGCCTTTGGAAAATGTTTTTTAATGAGTATTTCGTCCAAATCTTCAATGTATCCTGAGCTTCCTCCTTTTATAAATAAGGTCTCTCCGTTATACTTGGCGTCATCAATAAGGCCTTTACCTACCTCTTCAATATTATCAATCAAAACCGGAAGATTGATTCTCAGCGCAAAGTCATCCTGACCAATTCGGTATAAATTTTTTAGCAGAAATTGTCTAATTCCCTTGTTTGAAATATATTTTTTCAATTGGTCATCAGCATCGCCTCTGGAGTCCATTGCTTTAAAATCAAGCGATGACAATCCTTTTAAAATATCCTGATGGTGTTGTGGATAGTTTTTTGGAGCGATGTCTGCTATTATTAATTTTGAAACATATTCAGGGTATTTGGTTGCAAACAACATCGCGGTTTTTCCGCCCATGGAGTGTCCCAATAAAACGAAATTCTTTAAATTCTTCTCATCGCAGTAGAATTTTAAATCTTCTGCCATGACATCATAACTAAACTCATTAGCATGAAAACTTCGCCCGTGATTGCGCTGGTCAATCAAATGCACTTCAAAGCCGTTTTCTGCAAAGCGGGTTCCCAGTGTTTTCCAGTTGTCACCCATCCCGAGAAAACCATGAAGGATTAAAAAAGGGGTTCCGGAACCTTCTATGTTTGCGTGGAGGATTTTCATTTTAATTTTTTAATTGTTTTGGAATATGCAAATTCATGCTGTTTAATATATTATTTTTCTGATTGTTACAGCTTTAATCGTAAAGATATTGTCAAAAGTCTATTCACGTTATTAAAGAAAATTTGCTTCTTTACAATAGTTGTTTATGATTGCTGTAATTTTAAACGAATCTCCTTGAATCTCAAAAAAGACATACCAAGTTGTTCTTTGATTGGGTTTGTAGAAAATATAATGTACTCCTAAATATTGTATTGCTTTTGGAGTATTTTTATGTGGAAAAGTTGTTATGTTTGACTCAATGAAATCATAATTTTTTTGAACATACTCTGAGGCTGAGTGGGTATAACTAAAATAATTCTTCTCGTAAAGAGTGTATAAGAGTTCGTCCAAAAAATCAATTACTTTTCTAGGAAAAAGGATGCTTACTTTTTGCTCCATTTTTCAATTTTAGATAAAGATAACTTTCTGGCTTCATCAATAGTGTAAAACTTTTCAGTGTCTTTATCTTTAATTTTTTCGATTTGAAGCAAAATGTTTAAATCGTCAAGAGACTGCAGCCAGTTAATCAATTCCTTTTTTTTCATTATCGCATCCATAGCACTTGTGTTTAAAACAAAGTTACAAAAATTAAGTGTTCATACTATTTCTAAATTATTCTTAACTACCCTTTCAACCTGTGCAAATACATTCCCACTACATTTTCAAGTCCCAGATATAAAGCTTCTGAAATCAGGGCGTGCCCAATAGAAACCTCTAGCAAGCCGGGAATGTTTTGTTTGAAAAAAGCGATGTTGTCCAGCGACAAATCGTGACCGGCGTTGATGCCCAAACCAAGTTTGTTTGCTAAAACCGCACACTCGGTATAAGGTTTTATTCCTTCTTTGCTACCAAGCTCATATTGACGGGCGAATTCTTCAGTGTAGAGTTCGATGCGGTCTGTTCCTGTAGCTTTGGCACCTTCAATCATTTTCATATTGGGATCTACAAAAATAGATGTACGAATATTATTTCGCTTTAGCTCAGAAATGATATCGATTAAATAGTCTTTATGCTTAATAGTGTCCCAGCCCGCGTTTGATGTTAGGACGTCATCTCCATCAGGTACCAGAGTTACCTGAGTGGGTTTTATTTCCAGCACCATATCCAAAAAAGGTCTGAAAGGGTTTCCTTCAATATTGTATTCGGTAAAAACCACAGGTTTTAAATCATAGGCATCTTGACGTGTGATGTGGCGCTCGTCAGGTCGCGGGTGAATGGTGATTCCTTGTGCACCAAACTCCTGAATGCTTTTTGCTGCGTGAAGTAAATCGGGTATATTACCTCCTCTGGCATTTCGCAACGTTGCAATTTTGTTAATATTTACGCTTAGCTTTGTCATAAATTGTATTTTTGAAGTGTAAAAATACAAAGTTGGAAGACCACCGTCTGTACAATTTTAATTAATTTGCACAAATATTTTTAAGTTTTGGATACAAGTTTATACATCATTCGCGATATTGACCCTTTTGACATCAACACACCTTTAGTGGATGTAAAGGCGGTTTTTAATCAATTGACCTATTCCCACATACCTGTAACTAAGGATGGTGTTTTTGTGGGTTGTGTTTCTGAAACTGATGCCCATTGTTTTGACATTCAAAAAAACCTCTCAGATTATACATATGCCATTGAACCCTTTTATGTGAGGGAAAATACTAACTGGCTTGATATAATTGAGGCTTTTGCTAAAAACGCTACCAACATCATGCCGGTTTTAAGTCAAACTAATATTTATTTGGGTTATTTTGAACTTGCTGATATAATGAGTCTGTTCAACAACACACCTTTTTTAAACGAAACCGGAGCTATTATGGTTATTGAAAAAGGATCAAGAGAGTACTCTTTTAGTGAAATTTGCCAAATAGTAGAGTCCAATAACACAAAAGTTTTAGGCGTTTTTGTCTCTGATATTAGTGGCGAAAAAACACAAACAACATTAAAAGTAGGTTTTACTGAAATTAGTTCGATTGCTCAAACCTTTAGGCGTTATGGTTATGATATTATTTCAAGTCATGAGGAAGATAAATGGACAGACAACTTGAAAGAGCGCTCTGAATATCTGGATAAATACCTTAATATATAGTGCAAAATGAGTTTGAAGTTTCAGGTTTTGCTTCGCGCAGTTCGCTTCGCTCGTGTCAGGTTTTAGGTTTGCTCGCGTGAAATCAGACTGGACTTTATAACTTGGTTTTTTTACCAATAACTCATTGTTAAACAAAAAATTTATGAAACCATTAAAAGTTGGTATTTTTGGACAGTTTTATCACGAAGATTCGAGTATATCAATTGAGTTGTTATTTGATGTATTGAATAAAAGCAACGTTTCCATATTTATTGAAGAACAATTTTACAATCTCATCATTGAGAATCAAAAAATTGAATCATCAAAATTTCAATTTCCTACATTCAAAAAATTAGATACAAGTTTTGATTTGTTTTTTAGTATCGGAGGTGACGGTACAATCTTAAAATCTATTACATACATTAAAGATTTAAGCATTCCACTTGCCGGGATCAATACCGGGCGACTTGGATTTTTAGCCAGTATACAAAAAGAAGAAATCAGCACAAGTGTTCAAAAAATACTTGAAGGAAATTACAACATTTCAGAACGCAGTCTATTGAGTATTGAAGTAATGCCTAAAAATCAAGATATTCACACCCCCAATTTTGCTTTAAATGAAATAAGTGTTATCAGAAAAAACACAACATCGATGATAAAAGTGGACACGTATCTAAACAATGAGTTTCTCACTTCATACTGGTCTGATGGCCTTATCATCTCTACTCCCACGGGATCTACTGGTTACTCTTTAAGTTGTGGCGGCCCAATTCTTGAGCCCAGTTCCTCCAGTTTAATTTTAACCCCCATTGCTCCACACAATCTCAATGCAAGACCCATCGTTGTTCCAGATTCTACAGAAATTAAATTAAAAGTCTCCGGAAGGGAAGACAACTATTTAGTCTCTCTGGACTCAAGAATTGCCAGTTTTGACAATGAGTCTGTCATCACTATTAAAAAATCACCGTTTACCATAAAAATGATTGAACTGCAAGAAGAGAGTTTTATCAAAACGCTTCGAAAAAAGTTATTATGGGGAGAAGACAAGCGTAATTAGACAATAAATTCCCACAAAGTTTGTTAATCAAAGGAGACTATCCTGCAATAGTTATTGCAGCCCAAACTTAATTGTTATATTTGCAAACTTTTTAGGTTTTATGAAGTATTTGATCACCGCTTTACTAGTAGTAACATCCTTTCAAATCGCAAAATCCCAGACTTATGAAATAGGTGGGTTACTTGGTGGCGCAAACTATATTGGTGATGTTGGACCCACAAATTATATCAGTCCAAATGATTTAGCAATTGGCGGTTTGTTTAGATGGAACAGAACTCCACGACATTCTTTTAGATTTTCTGCTATGTATGCCGGTTTAAACTCTGATGATGCAGACTCAAAAGAAACTCGCAGACAGCAGCGAGACTTTTCATTTAAGAACAGGGTTTTAGAAGCTTCATTAGGTATTGAATTCACTTTTTGGGAATTCAATACTCACGCAACGAAACCACAAAACGCACCATATTTATACACAGGGATTACTTATTTTAATTATGAAAGCTTATTTTTGGGGCAAAATAATCAAATCCAAAAATATGGAAATGACTGGGCATTTGCTATCCCAATGGTAGTGGGCTATAAAATTACTGTTGGAAGGCATCTGGTTTTTGGAGCCGAAATTGGAGCCAGATATACTTTTACAGACAATCTGGACGGAAGCAATCCCACCGGTGAAAAAGCAAATGACCCAAATTTAAAATTTGGAAATCTTAACGGTAATGACTGGTATGTTTTCACCGGAATTAATTTAACAGTGATGTTTGGAAGAAAGCCTTGCTTTTGCGCTTTTTAAAATTATGAGTTTAAAAGATCAAATAATACCCTCCAGATTACCCAATCACATTGCAGTGATTATGGATGGGAATGGTCGTTGGGCTAAGTTAAAAGGTCTCTTTCGCACAGCAGGTCATGAAAAAGGTGCCAACGCCGTTAAAGAAGTGGTTGAGGGCTGTGGTGATTTGGGTATAAAATTTGTGACGCTGTATGCTTTTTCAACAGAGAACTGGAACAGACCAAAAATGGAAGTAAAAACCCTAATGAATCTTCTGGTTTCCTCTCTAAAAAAAGAAATCAATACATTACAAAAAAACAAAATTAGGCTCCATGCCATTGGCAATATAGAATCATTGCCCTCTAAGGTTCATAAAGAACTTCACGAGGTCATGGAAAAGACAAAGGAAAACGATAAAATGACGCTCACATTAGCTCTGAGCTATGGTTCCAGAGAGGAAATAACCAACATAATCAAGGAAATAAGTGCTAAAGTTAAAAATAATATAATTTCTATTGAAAACATTGACGAAACGGTTATAAATGAGCATCTTTACACGCGAAATTTACCCGATGTGGATTTGCTGATAAGAACCAGTGGAGAACAACGCATCAGTAATTTTTTATTGTGGCAAATTGCATATGCAGAACTTTATTTTACTGAAGTCCTATGGCCCGATTTTAATAAAGAACATCTTTTTGAAGCAATCATAAATTATCAAAACAGAGAAAGAAGATTTGGAAAAACAAGTGATCAACTTAACTAATTTAATCTTAAGACAAACAAGATTAAAATTACATATTATTTTATTATGTCTGGTTTTATTGCCACTTGTGGCCTTTTCTCAACAAAACCAATTAGACACCGGAAAAAAATACACCATTGGCGAAATAACCGTTACAGGGTCTCAAAGCTTTAATGAGCTTACTGTAATTGCATTTTCCGGACTTAAAAAAGGAGAGGAAATATTTATTCCCGGTGAACGCATCAGTAATGTAATTAAAAAACTTTGGGACGAAAATCTCTTCAGTGATGTTAATATTTATGTGACAAACATAGATGGAAATACCGCCGACCTGGAAATAAACATTACCGAACTCCCCACTTTAAATGAGGCTACCATATCAGGAATCAGAAAAGGGAAAGCTAAAGAATTAGAAAAAGAATTAAAGCTAACCTCCGGAACTAAAATCACTAAGAATCTATTAACAACCACCAAAAATTACATCACAAACAAATATAAAAAAGACGGTTTTTACTTTGCTGATGTCACTTTAAAAACAACACCAGAAATAGATTCTACAGGGACTGAAGTTGGTCAAAATTTAAATGTTAACATTGACAGAGGTAATAAAGTAAAAATTTCCAAAATTCATATTCAAGGGAATGAAGCACTCAGTGATAAAAAGCTGAGACGTGCAATGAAAAACACAAAACAAAAAAATCCTTTGCGCCTTTTCAAACGCTCAAAATACTCAAAAGACGCTTATCTTGAAGATCAAGTTTCCCTGATCAACAAATACAAAGAAAACGGTTATCGCGATGCTCGAATCACTTCAGACTCACTCGTTGTTGTCAATGATAAAAGACTGGAATTATTTCTCAATATTGAAGAAGGCAAGCAGCATTATTTTGGAGACATTCGGTTTATTGGAAATAGTGTATATACAGATCAGGAACTCAGAAACTTTCTTGGAATTAAAAAAGGTGATATATACAATGGAATTCTGCTTGACAAAAGAATCGCTGACGACTCAGACCCGGACGCTGATGATTTAACAAATGCCTATCAAAATAACGGATATTTATTTTCTCGCATCAATCCTGTTGAGGTTAATGTCCAAAACGATACTATTGATTTTGAAATAAGAATATTTGAAGGTAGAGAAGCCTATTTCAATAATGTAACTGTTGTTGGAAACAATAAGACCAATGACCATGTTATTTACAGAGAACTACGTGTAAGGCCCGGTCAAAAATACAGCAAGCGAGATGTTATCAGAACCATCAGAGAACTTGGCCAAATGGGATTCTTTGACCCGGAAAGTATCACTCCAAATTTCTTAAACGCAGACCCTAATTCCGGTACGCTCGATATGGAATTTAGTGTTGAAGAAAGTGGTTCCAGTCAAATTGAACTTCAAGGTGGTTTTGGCGGTGGAGGTTTTGTGGGAACATTAGGGCTTTCATTTAACAACTTCTCCTTACGAAATATTTTTAACAGTAAAGCTTACAGACCACTACCTATGGGAGATGGTCAAAAATTATCCTTAAGAGCACAAGCTAGTAGCTTTTATCAAACGTATAGTCTCTCTCTTGTTGAACCCTGGCTGGGAGGCAAAAAACCCGTTCAGTTTAGTTTATCTTTTTCACATACCATACAGTTTTTATATGACTTTCAGACAAGAGAGGCAGATCGTGACAGACGCTTTTTAATCACTGGAGGTTCTTTGGGCTTAGCCAAAAGACTACAATGGCCCGATGATCACTTTGTATTGTCACACGCTTTGAGCTTTCAGCATTACAATCTAAAAAATTACAATACCGGTTTATTCACTTTTGGTAATGGTTTTTCAAACAACCTTGCTTATACCATTGGCTTAACCAGAGACAACACGTTTAACAATCCCATTTTTCCCGTTGGTGGATCTTCCTTCAGTATCACAGCTAAAGTAACCCCTCCCTACTCACTTTTCAACGATGTAAAGTATAGTCGTTTAAGCAGTGATCCTGAATTTCAAAACCCTGATGGCACACCAAATCAAAGTTTAATAGATCAAAAAAAGTTTAACTGGCTTGAATATTATAAAATTAAATTTAAGGGTGCCTGGTACACAACAATCGTTGACAAACTTGTATTGAGACCTCAGGTAGAATTTGGATTTCTAGGAGCCTACAATCTGGATCGCGGTGTGCCGCCTTTTGAACGATTTTTTATGGGAGGTGATGGTCTTGGAGCATTTAGTCTTGATGGAAGAGAAATCATTTCTTTGAGAGGTTATCCAAACCAATCCTTATCTTCGCAAGATGGAAATACTATTTTTAATAAGTTTTCGTTAGAATTGAGATACCCCATCACATTAAAGCAAATGGCATCAATATATGCGCTGACATTTGTGGAAGGGGGTGCCACTTATGACAGCTTTAAAAATTACAATCCGTTTCAAATTAATCGTTCTGCCGGCTTAGGAATTCGTATATTTATGCCCGCCTTTGGATTGTTAGGAATCGATTTTGGATATGGATTTGACCCCATACCGGGCACTTTTCAACCAAATGGCTGGGAAACACATTTTATTATTGGGCAGCAATTTTAAATTTGGCACGATATTTTCTTAAAACAACCAAGATTATGAAGAACAAGCTATTTTTACTCAGTTTTTTTATTCTTTTCGCTTCAGCAACCTTTGAAGTCCACTCTCAAAGAGGGGTGACAATTGGTTATATTGATATGGAATACATTCTTGAGAATGTTCCTGAATACCAAGAAGCGTTAACACAACTTGATGGAAGAGTACAACGCTGGAGAAAAGACATTGAAGATCAACAAAAAGAAATCGACAATCTAAAACTCAACCTCAGTAATGAGCGTGTTTTATTAACAAAAGAACTTGTTGAAGAACGCCAGGAGGACATTAAAGTGAAAGAAGATCAACTTTTTGAATACCAACAAAACCGCTTTGGCCCCAATGGTGATTTGATGATACAAAAACGTCAACTCGTTCAACCCATCCAGGATCAGGTTTTTACAGCTGTTCAGGAAATCGCAGGCAATAGACAATATGATTTTATTTTTGATAAATCTGCAGATGTTGTTATGCTCTATGCAGCTGAGCGAAATGACATTAGCGATCAAGTGATTAGAATCATTAACCGAGCGGCCAGAAGAACTCAGGCCGAAAGCAGACAAGATAAAAGAGATATTGAAGCACGAGATGCCGTTTCTGATGAACAAGACAAGAGTCTCAATGAAAGAGAACAAGCTCTTGAAGACAGAAAAGCACAAAGAGAAGCACTGCTTGAAGAAAGAAGAAGGATAAGAGACTCTGTGAGAGCAGCGAAGCAAGCTGAATTTGACGCAAGACGCCAAAATGCTCAAAACCGAAATAATGAAGGCGATGGGGATAAATCATCAGAGCCAGAAAGTGATGGAAAAAATGCTGTAAATTCAGACACACCATCGCGAGAAGAAATACAAGCTGAAAGACGTAGAGTCCAAGACTCAATAAGATCAGCAAGAATGGCAGAACAAGAAGCCAGGAGAAACAAACTTCTTGAAGAAAGAAAACAAAGACAAGATTCTATCAGAAATGCCAGAAACAACAATCAGCCCCCTCAAATACCCGAAGAAGAGGAAGATGGAGGAGGGACTCATTAACAACAATCACTAAAAACAATTTCTAAACACTTAATTACACCACAATGAAAAAAATGAAATCTTTATTAGTAGCAATAGCACTTATTTTAGGCGCTACTAGTTTTGTAAATGCACAAAAAATGGCTCATATTGATACACAAGCATTGATTGAAGCTATGCCTGAAACAAAAGCAGCTCAAAATGAATTAGAGCGCGTAAGAAAAACCTATGAGGCAGAAATTAGCTCTATGCTAAGAGAGCTGCAGTCTAAATACACCTTGTATGAATCTGAAGCCAATACTAAAACTGAGGATGAAAACAGAAAACGTGCAGAAGAGTTACAATCTGCTGAACGAAAAATAGGTGAATACAGACAAAACGCAAGTACAGATTTGCAAAAAAAGGAAGGTGACTTATTCTCCCCTCTTTTTGATAAAGCAAAAAAAGCTATTGAAAAAGTAGCTAAAGAAAAAGGAATCCAATATGTAATGGACGCTACACCCGGAAGCGGATTAATAGTCTCTGATGGAGAGGATTTATTGGCAGCTGTAAAAAGAGAATTAGGTATCTAACTATAAATTCTTTTTAAATAATTATTAAAACTGCTCGTTTATTGACGAGCAGTTTTTATTTTTATACAATGAATAATCAACCCATAGGTATTTTTGATTCAGGAGTGGGAGGAACTTCTATCTGGAAAGAAATACATACACTTCTTCCCAATGAAGACACCATCTATCTTGCAGATAGCAAAAACGCACCTTATGGTCATAAATCCCAAAAGGAAATCCAATTATTGAGTGTTAAGAATACTGAAAAACTTATCTCATTAGGTTCAAAAATTATTGTAGTCGCCTGCAATACTGCCACTACTAATGCCATAGATTTTTTACGTAAAACGTATGATATTCCTTTTATTGGAATTGAGCCTGCAATTAAGCCTGCTGCCCTTAAAACAAAAACTAAACAAATTGGAATTCTTGCTACAAAAGGCACATTAAAAAGCTCATTATTTACTAAAACCTCTGAGCTTTATGCAAATCAAATCAATGTAATTGAAGTGATTGGAGAAGGCTTGGTGCCCATTGTCGAGAATAATTTGATTGACAAACCGGAGACTTTAAAACTATTACAAAAATTTCTGGAGCCAATGATTGAAGCAAATATTGATTATTTGGTTCTTGGATGTAGCCACTATCCATATCTAGTCCCTCAAATTAAAAAATTACTCCCTGAAAACGTTGTGATTATAGATTCGGGAAGGGCAGTTGCCCGGCAAACAAAAGCGGTACTGGAAAATAACAATTTGTTGGAAACAAAAAGAAGAAAACCAAATTGCCATTTTTTTACAAATTCAAAAAGCACTTCGTTAAGCACCCTTTTGAAGGATTATGAAAATGAAATTTCTATGTCCTTCTTATCTTTTTAAAAATGTTTAAAGTGAATTAAATGCTGAACCAATAATGAAAGTGGAAAGCATTTTTCAATAGAATTTTTTAAGAATAAAACCCTGAAAAGTAACTTAGTGTTTTTGTGTTTTCAAAAACCGAAGTAATAAAATTTAAAATTACAATTTTTCATTACCCGATATAATTCAGATTAATTTATTGCAGGACAATTACAATCATAGGCATTTCCACGGTCCATAAAATTAAAACCTAGAGTGATTTGATGAAATCCCCCGTTAGTAAATCGCACCTCACCTATTTGTTGAGAATAGGTGTAAGCAAACATAAATTTGTCATAATTTACCCCAATAACCGGTGATATAAACTGAAGTTTTTGTGAAGACACGCTAGCTCCAGATTGAAATTCGGCACCATCAAAACTTCTTCGATAAGAAATTCCACCCCATAGTTTACCGAAATCCATTTTGCGATATACTTTAAAGTTTACGTCAATGGCAGATTCATTAGTCCTTTCAAAAAACTGAAGTAAAAAAGAAGGCTCATAAGTCCATTCTGAATAAAATTTACCACCAAATGTATAAGACCCTGCGAATAAAAAACGTCGTTGATTATTTGATTCAAACTCTTCACTGAATAAATTTCTGTTTTGAAAGATTAAATTCTTTACCGTAAAATGCATCGAAACATCCATAAAATTATAAGAGGCACCCACATCAATATTAAAATATGAGCTACTCTGTAAAATACCCCCAATTACAGGATCAAAATCACTCAAATCAAAATTTGTTTCATCCAAACGCGATTGGACAATACCTGCTGTTAAACCAAAAGAAAGCTGATTTAAATCTACATCACTTCTTGAAAAATTCAAATGATGAGCATAAGTTAAATATCCGCCCACTTGTGAATGGAATCCGTTTTTATCGTTAAAAACAATAGCACCAACTCCAGATTGTTCGCCAAGTCTAACATTTGCTGCTAAGGTTTGTAAATTTGGCGCATTGTCCTGGTCAAACCACTGTTGTCTTGCAGTAAGCCTTAATTGACCTGAATTTGCAGCTCCTGCCATCGATGGGTGCAATAAATAGAGGTTATCAGCAAAATAATCTGAATATATGGGCACTCCGTCTTGAGCATTTGAAAACTGAAATATTAATGCTAAAAATAAAATGTAGGTGTTTTGTTTTATGTTCATGGGTGTTTTTTTTATCTCTTCAATGTAAAATGTGCTCTGAATTCCTTTTCTCTGTCGTCTTCCC
>JBBDIQ010000012.1:19708-39827 GCA_040880345.1 Flavobacteriaceae bacterium | reverse complement strand
CATCGCTTAAGGTGAACATCCCAAAGCCGTTGTTGTCGTCGTCGCATAAAATTAAAGGAGAGGGGGTGTCATTGACGGGAAATGGCATATCAAATTCAACAAAGAGTTCACCTTGAGACTCACAAACACCGGCATAATTGACTGTAACTCTATAATTTCCGGTATCGGTGACATTTAAAATTGAGGATTCTTCTGAGGGAACAAAAGGAACAAAAATCCCTGAACCCAGAGGATCTTCATATTCCCATAAAAAGGTGGTGCCAGGTGGCACATCACCCAATTGAGTATCAATCGTATAGATCTCACCATCACATCTAGCATTCCCATTCGCTATAGTGAGATCAACACCCAAATCGACACTACCCAAGAAAAAGCTTCCTCCTTGAATAAAAACTGCTGAGTTAAAGGCGCTGTCAAGCCTGTCGACTATGACTAATTTCATTCTGTATGTTGAGTTTGGAACCACATAGGACCAGGCTTGCATAAGTACAGTATGACCATTGAAATTAATAGGAGCCTGAACATTTGGCAAACCAGTTGCGCCATAATAAGTGCTAAAATATTCAGGGTTGGCTGAAGCACAGGTTCCATTGTGAGCTTGATCCCTGATTGTTGTTACAGAAATAGGAACTTCACCGGGAGTATCGGGAACCAAAGCCAAATTAGTTACAACTCCTGTGTCTATATCTTCCAAAAAAAAGGCAAAAGCGTCAGAATAGTCACATTGAAAAGTTCCATATTCATTTGATGCAAATACAAAATTAAAGCTTATAGAATCTGTGACCGGAGTGAAATCAAACTCTAGAATGGATGCATCAAGATAAGTGGAGGGAGGTATAATGGCGTTTAAATAATTTTCGATTTGAGCATCACCAGGCCATCCTCCATTTGCTTGCGGACTTCCATTTGGACCAGGAGCCTCCATAACGTTTCCGGTCATCAATATTATTCCATCAGAGATAGGAAAATTTGGATTGGTATTTTCAAAATAACCAATTCCATTCAAGCTACTAAAGTCAGTACCCGTTGAGCTTGTAATATTATCAACCGCGGCACAGGTACTTCCTACTAATACATCTGTTACTAGCTGCTCGTTTGTATAAGTGGTCTCATCAACCGTAATATAGGGTTGAGAAAAAATAGTTATTGGAATAAAGAAAAGTATAATATGTAATAACCTTTTCATACTGGGGCTGTTTTTTGACTGTAAATCAATAAGTCAATAAGATTTATTTATTTATTTTTCTCTTTCATTATAAAAAGCACAAAAAATGTTAAGTTGCCAAATATATTGAATTGCTCTCTTTTTATTTTATAAATTTGTAAAAAAATAGCTGCTATGCCCACTTTTAACATAAATATTACCCCTACTTCCAACAAAGAGATAAAAAAATTTGTTGCCAATCAATTCCTAACGCGTTCAAGTAGTTATGAGTTTAAGAACATTGACGAGGCCAAACCCAGTCCCTTGGCACAAGAACTTTTTTACCTTCCATTTGTTAAAACGGTTTATATTGCTCAAAATTTTATCGCCATCGAAAAATTTTCTATCGTAGAATGGACAGATGTTGAACAAGAAGTTGCTGAACAAATAGAAAATTATTTGAATTTGGGTAAAGCAATCATTGAAGAAACTGATTCTCCTAAAAAAATTCCGGTAACAGTTTATGCTGAGAGCACACCAAATCCCGGTGTTTTAAAATTTGTTGCTAACAAGCCTTTGGTTGACGGGACTTTTGAATTCAAAAATATTGATGAGGCTAAAAACGCTCCTCTGGCGCAAGCCTTATTCCATTTTTCATTTATCAAAGAAGTTTTTATAAGTGCTAACTATGTTTCAGTTACAAAATTTGATATCGTTGAGTGGCAGGAGGTAAGTCTTGAACTTAGAGAGTTTATCAGAACTTTTATTGAAGAAGGAAAACAGATTCTAAATGACGCTATACTTTCTGAAGTCAAAGAGGACTCTACTTCCGAAAAAAAGGAGGCAATACCCCTTGATGATTTTTCACAAAAAATTGTTGAAATTTTAAATGAGTATGTAAAACCAGCTGTAGCAAGTGATGGTGGCAATATTGCTTTTGAGTCATTTGACAAAGAAAGTAAAACCGTTAGGGTCATACTACAAGGCGCCTGCAGTGGTTGTCCCTCTTCTACAATGACTTTAAAAAATGGAATTGAAACCATGCTAAAAGACATGCTTAATGATAATGATCTTAGAGTAGAGGCATTAAATGGTTAATACTTTCACATAATTGTATTGATAACTTCTTTAGGTATAAATTTTTCTGTACCTTTAGGTTAGTATTAATTTAAATTATATAATTATGGCAGTATTAAAAGTTATCGAAATCTTATCAAACTCAGAAAAAAGTTGGGAAGATGCCGCTCAAAAAGCAGTTGCTCATGCCGCTAAATCTTTATCAAATATCCGTTCTGTTTATATCAATGAGCAAAGTGCTGTGGTTGAAAACAATAAAATCAAGGAATATCGCGTAAATGCAAAAATCACATTTGAAGTAAATTAATTTAGTTTTCAAACTTTTACACCAAGCAATACCAACTCGACAGAAGAGTAAGTATTGCTTTTTTTGATTCTAAAAATCCTTTTATGTCTAAAAAATTTAGAAACGAACTTGCTTTAGAAAGCAGTCCTTACCTGCTACAACATGCTCACAATCCGGTAAATTGGAAGGCTTGGAGTGATACTGTTTTCGCTACAGCGAAAAAAGAAAACAAATTACTATTGATAAGCATTGGTTACTCCACTTGCCATTGGTGCCACGTGATGGAAACCGAGTGTTTTGAAAATGATGAAGTGGCAAAGGTGATGAATGACCATTTCATCAACATCAAAGTAGACCGCGAGGAACGACCCGATGTTGACCAAGTGTATATGAATGCGTTGCAATTAATGACCGGAAGTGGTGGCTGGCCACTCAACATTGTCGCCCTACCCGATGGAAGACCGGTATGGGGAGCCACATACCTCCATAAAGACCAATGGATTGATGTTTTAATGCAACTACAAAAGCTTTACAAAAATCAAGTTGAAACACTTGTTGAGTATGCTGATCAACTTGAGCAGGGTATCAGATCCATGGATGTTGTTTCTTTAAACAAGGATAGCGCTATGGAAAATTTCAATTTTGAAGAAACACTTCAATTTTGGGCTCGGCAATTTGACCTTGAAAATGGTGGAACAAAAGGCGCTCCTAAATTTATGATGCCCAATAATTACCATTTTCTCTTGAGATATGGCTTTCAGACCAACAACAAAGAATTACTGGATTTTGTGCATCTTACTCTCAACAAAATGGCATTTGGCGGTATTTTTGACCACATCAACGGCGGATTTTCAAGATATTCAGTTGATGAAAGGTGGCACATTCCTCATTTTGAAAAAATGCTTTATGACAATGCACAACTCGTTAGTCTTTATTGTGATGCCTATTTAGAAAATCAAAACCCCCTTTATAAAGAGGTGGTCTTTGAAACGCTGGAATTTGTGAATCGCGAACTTACTGATAAAACAGGTGGATTTTACAATGCGCTGGACGCAGATAGTATAAATGAATATGGCGTCCTTGAAGAGGGGGCTTATTACGTTTTCACGAAAGAAGAACTTCAGGAACAGCTTCAAGAAGACTTCCCGCTTTTTGAAGATTACTACAACATAAACGACTATGGGGAGTGGGAGAAAAAGAACTATGTGCTCATCAGAAATAAAGAAGATGCTGCATTTTGCTCTGAACACCAAATTTCTATAGATACCCTTTCAGAAAAGAAAAAACACTGGAAAACCCAATTGCAATCCCACCGAAAAATAAAAGCCAGACCCAGACTTGATTACAAAACACTCACCTCCTGGAATGGATTAATGATGAAAGCCTTTGTTGATGGATATCGTGTGTTTAAAGAACCTTCTTTTTTAGAAACCGCTTTGAAATGTGGTTCATTTGTTTCAGAAAGTCTTGTAAAACCTGATGGATGTTTATACCGAAGTTATACCCAAGAAAAAGCCGCTATCGATGGTTTTTTAGACGATTATGCTTTTATCATTGAAGGGTTTATTTCACTCTATGAAACTACTTTTGACCAGAAATGGATTGACCGATCTCAAAAACTCATTGATTATTGCTATGAACATTTTTATGATGAAAACACATCGATGTTCTATTACACCTCAAAAAGCTCTCAAAAGCTCATTTCAAAAACTACAGAATTCAGGGATAATGTGATCCCTTCTTCCAATTCGGTTATGGCTAAAAACCTTTTTTGGTTGGGCACATTTTTCAACAACAAAGAGTATTTAAATACGGCACGTCAGATGCTTTTAAATGTACTTCCGGAAGTTGAAAGCTACCCTCCCGGTTTTTCAAACTGGCTGGATTTAAGTTTAAATTTTTCTAATCCTTTTTATGAAATTGCGATTTGCGGAGAAGATGCCATAATTAAAGCACAAGAATTGAACACCTTTTACATCCCAAATAAACTTCTTGCAGGATCATTAAATGAAAGTGAAATGCCATTATTGACCAAAAGGTTTGTAAAAGATAAAACCCTTTTTTATGTTTGTAAAAAAGGCCGTTGCGGCTTGCCCAACATAAATGTGAAAGATGCTTTACAAGCCATAAATTTTAATTGAAGAAATTTACAAATCAATTAAATAGTATCAATTATTATTAATAAATCATACAAATATTCTAAACTATAAACATGAAAAATGTAATTAATTTTGTTTTAACGGTCTTGATATCATCAATAAGTTTTGGCCAAATAAATGAGTCTGCATACTCCAAAATGCTTGATGCATCCATAACTGTAAATCAATATTTTGATCTCTATGGCATCTCTGATGAAGATTTAAAAAACATTGTGGGATCTCCTTATGATATTGTTAATTTTCAACCCGGAAACATTTATAAGAATGACAAGATAGTTGCTTCAAAAATCCCAATGCGTTATAACATTTTTTCAGATGAAATTGAAATTAACACCTCACAAGTTTCCCAAAAAGAAAACATCAACAATTTATCAAAATCTCCTGATATTTTTGTTTCTATTGCAAATGAAGTTTATGTTTTTGTAGAGAACTTTGCTAATAAAGAAGAAAGTGGTTACTTTAAAGTTATCGTTGAAGGGAATCATTTTGACCTATATAAGAAATCCACAGTGACTTACATTAAAAAACGATTTGCAGAAACAAATTATCAACAAGACCAGCCAGCCCGCTTTAATAGAGAGGACACATTTTTTCTAATAAATAAACAGGGTAAATTCTTTGAAATTCCAACTAAGAAAAGAAGTTTTTTGACTATTTTCAAAGAGCATAACAAAGAAATTAATTCTTTTATAAAAGACAATAAATTGGACATCAAAGATGAAAATCATCTGGCAAAAATCATCAAATATTTCAATACGCTTATTTGAGTTATAATGATTCGGAAATAGAAATAATTCTTCTAAATATTTAAAAAAATATCATATGGAACTTTTAAAAGATTACACTGCCACATTTAGTCAAAAGTTTATGGAATATCTTCCAAGCCTAATTGGTGCATTAGTAATTCTTATAGTGGGTTTATGGATCATAAAACTCATTATTAAAATGTTGAGGAAATTATTAATAAAAAGAGAGGTAGATCTTTCACTTCAAAAATTTTTACTGAATTTATTGGGCTGGGTTTTAAAGTTTGTTCTGTTTGTTATTGTAATATCTCAAATGGGTATTCAAACCACTTCGTTCATTGCGGTGCTGGGTGCTGCTGGTCTTGCTGTAGGTTTGGCTCTGCAAGGCTCACTTTCAAATTTTGCCGGTGGTGTTTTAATTATTCTATTCAAACCGTTTAAAATAGGTGACTTTATTGAAGCTCAAGGCGAAAGTGGAACAGTTAAAGATATCAGCATTTTCTATACCAAAGTTCTAACTATAAACAACCAATTGGTAATTATCCCAAACGGAAAACTATCCAATGAAAACATCAAGAATTACACTTCTGAAGGTAAGAGAAGAGATGTGATTTCTTTCGGAATTTCTTACGATAGCGATATTAAGAAAGCAAGAGAGGTATTGGTTGAACTAATGAAAGAGCAGGAAACCATCCTTAAAGATCCTGAACCTGTTGTATTTGTTGCAGAACTTGCAGACAGTTCTGTAAATCTTTCTGCGCGTTTTTGGGCAATGAATGAAGATTTTTGGGATTGCCATTTTTATACCATTGAAGAAGCTAAAAGTCGTCTTGAAGATGCCGGAATTGTTATCCCTTTCCCGCAAAGAGATGTGCATTTATTTCAGGAGAACAAGTGATTGTAAATTAAAAGCCGGGTTAAGTTTTTAAAAACACTCTAAAATAAATCATATCATTCTTTTTTTGATTTTTTGAGTTGCTCGATAAAAAAAGAAGGGTGAATTCCGGTGTATTTAAAAAATGCAGTCGAAAATGACTGAGCATTATTAAAACCCATTTCCTCTGCCAAAGCCTTTATGGTATATTTTCTTAGTCTTGGTTCTTTATCTAATTGCTCTAAACAATGTTCAATTCTCAAATCATTGATATAGTTTGAAAAGTTTTTATCCTTTTTGAGATTTACTACTTTAGAAAGATAGGAAGAGTTTGTTTGAAATTGCTTTGATACTTCGTTGAGGGATACCTCATTTGCTAAAAACTCTTTTTTGGATTCAAACAAGTTTAATTTGTTTAACAAATCTTCTACAACTTCAATTGAAATATTAGGTTGGATATTTTCTTCATCTGAAGATATAGACTTCTTAAAGTCTTTTGTTATTAACTTATCAAAACGTTTTTTATATTTTCGTTGTTTTACCACATAATAGATTGAAGTAAATAAGCCTAATAGCAAAACGCTTATGATTAGTATAGTGTCTCTTTTATTTTTAATTTCTTGATTTTTTAACTTTTCAATCTCCAATTGCTTTTCTTCGATAAGTAAAGGAATTTCAAACTGTTCCCTTGTTGTGTTTTTGACATAATCTGAAATATCATTATGAATGGTGAGAGTCTTTAAAAACTTATTTAAATAATCAAACTGACGTACTCTGTCTCCTTTTTCCAAAAAATAATTATTTATGGTTCCATAAATTTCTTTGGTTTCAGGAAAAATTTCCTTTTGTCCTGTTATTAAAGTATCGAGTTTCATATAAAAGGGCAAAGCTGAATTTACATCTTTTGTTTGTTCATAGAATTTTCCGGTATAATAATTTAAAAGTGCTTCATAATAATTTGATGGTACCATCGCGACAACTTTATTTAAGCTATCAAAGGCTTTTTGATACTCCTCCTTTTGAAAATAAGCAATTCCAGAATTCCATAAAAAGTCCTGATAGAAGAAAGTTTGATGAATATTTTGATGATTTGTAAAAACCTGTTCAATCAATTCTAAAGCCTTGTTAGGGTTGTTCGATTTGAGATACACACTTGACTTACCTAAGTCAAGAATCAAATCCAAATTTTGAGGTAAATTCTCACTTAATTTCTTTCTGTATGCCTCAATTTTTTCATAAATCAGCAAACTTGTTTCTGTATTACTCCAATACATATTAATTTGTGCTACAAGCAACAACGAATTTACTTCGAGTACACTATTCTCCTCTTCTTTAGCAAGTTTGTATGCCATTAAAGCAGTCTTTAATGACTTTTTAAATTCAAAAGCATCCAGATATTTTGCAGCCTCGTCTATATATTCAATGATATCACTTTCATTAACAACTGATTCAGTGACTTGTTCTTCATTTAAAGTTCTAGACAATTTAATTACATCCTGATTTGAAATGTAATTTTCTTGTAAAAGTGCTGTATTTGCATTTATTAAGACCCCGGTTATTTTATCAAAGCCAATATCAGAAGCTGTTATCGCATAGACTTCCTTAGAGTGAGTAGAAAAAATTAAAAAGAAGAAAAAAATGCGTCGAAAAAAAGTCATCATTGAGAGTAAACATTAATTATCAAAAACAAAAGCAAATTACTAAATATAAAAACGCATTCATACTTAAATTACCGGCAAAGCAACTTATTTGATATTTTTTTACTTAAACAACTCTCTTTGTGTTGTTTATAATATCTCAACCTTCTTTAAATTTATAAAAACAAATCATCATTTTATAAATTCAATGTTGTTAAATTTTGGACTTGAAAAACATGTTGTAGTTTTGTGTCAAAGAATAGAGAATTAAATTTAACTTAAAACTCAAGTTATGAATAAAATTGCCCTTACGTTAATCTTTGGATTGTTTTTTATCCAGGCTCAATCTCAAAGAGGAGTGAGCCAAGTAATTACAGAATATTTATTACAATTTCAATTTGATAAAACCACAAAGTTTGAAGATGTTGATCTGAAAACATTAAAATATGTGGGAAGTCCCTATCAAAATGAAAGTTTTTTGGCAGGTGAAATTTATCACAACAACAAACTAATAGCTGAGAATATTCCTTTGAGATACAATGCCTTAATGGATGAAATGGAGTTTAAACCCAGTTTTGAAACTCCAGACAGTGAATCAAGTGCATTGATGAAGTCTCCTGAGGTAGATGTTAGAATTGGAAGTAAAGTTTTCATTTTTGTACCTTATCAAGGTGGAATTGAAAAAGGTGGTTATTTTGATGTACTCTTAAGAGGTGAAAAAATTGATTTATTCAAGAAATACAATAAAAAATACACTCCGGAGCAAAAAGCGCAAACATCTATGACCCGAGATGTGCCAGCTCGATTTACAGACAACGCCGTTTATTATTTAGTCCTACAAGACGGCCGATTTATCGAAATTCCAAGCAGATCCAGAAACTTTACAGACGCTTTTGTTAGCAAAGAAAAAGAAATCAAAAGTTTTATCAAGGACAAAAAACTGGACATTAAAGATGAAAATCATATCATTCAAATCGTAAATTATTACAATTCAATAATTTAAATTTAATTTTTCCAAAATGCATTATCAAAGAAGAGGAGGTTTTAATCTTCCTCTTTTTTTTTAGAAAATAATTTAACAATAGTATATCATATTTTTAACAATTCAGACAACATAAATATATTATATTCGCCCCTTTCATATTTTTAACTTAAAAAAAAATACAATGCATAAATCAACTATCCTTTACCTGTTTACAGCTTTACTTATTACTACCCCATTATTTGCTCAACAATATACTGAGAACGAAAATCAAAATAATACAAGCTCAACTCAAAACCTTGAAAATTATACATCCAGAGCCACTCGCTATGTTGACGAGAATACAAACGGTTCACCTTTTTTAAAGGAAAGTTTTGAAATTGGTAGTATATTAAACGAAAGTGGAGTACTCGTTTCGAATGTTTTATTGAGATACAATGCCTTTCACGATGAATTTCAGGTAAAACAAAATATCAACGATGGTGATGACAAAATACAAGCAGTGAGAAAATCAACAGATTTTTTCATTAAAACAGGAGATGAGATTTACACATATCTTCTCCCATCTGACGGTATAGGTGGATATTATAATATTCTTGTTGAGGGAGATAAGGTAAATTTATTCAAAAAATCCTCAAAAAAGTTTATTGAAGGAGTTCAATCTGTTAATATGATGACCGGAAATCACCCAAACAGGCTAATTGACGAAAGCTCTTATTATGTTGTAAATAGCAAAGGAGAAGTAACAGAACTTCCAAACTCTAAAAACAAAAGATTACAAGCTATTGCCGGCGATAAGAGAAATGAACTTAAAAAATATGCTAAATCAAAAGATTTAAATCCAAAAAAAGAAGAGGATTTAATCAAATTAGTTGAATACTTCAATCAAAATTTCTAATTCCCAATAAAATCTTTTAAATAATAAGGTTCAAAATAAGCGACATTTTCAAAGTCGCTTTTTTTGTGCTTTTCATTTGCTAGAAAAGCCATTTCCTTTGCTGAAGGTAGTTTGTCATCTAAAAATACCGCATTGGTATGGGTGCAGATGGTTTTAAACTTTTCGTTTGCATTTCCTAAAAAAACCACCTTTCCCATATCTAAATAAGTTGAAAATGAATCCGGGGAAAGTATTTTTGCACTGGTATACTCAAGTTGTTTATACTTATTGTTATAAACAGCGGTATAAACCTCCATCCTTCTGGCATCAATCATGGGAATAATAAAATCAGAATCATCACTCACCTGATGTGCCAATGACTGTAAAGTATCTATTGAAATGAGTGGTAAGTCTTGTGCAAAACAAAGTCCTTTTGCAGCAGAAACCCCAATGCGCAAACCCGTATAACTTCCGGGACCTTTACTAACTGCAACTGCACTCAAATCTTTAAGAGAAATATTAGCCGTTTGTAAAACTTCTTTAATGAAAATGTGTAATTTCTCTGAATGAGAATAATTGATACTGTTGAGCTCTTTTAATGCAACAACATTACCATCATTAGAAATGCTTACAGAGCAGTTTGTAGTAGTTGTTTCAATACAGAGGATGTAAGTCATTCTTTTTAAAAAATAGTGAACAACAAAGAAAATAAAATTAATCTATATTCTTATTTATTTCTTGCTTTACCTCAATCTTGTCACCAGATTTTAGAGACTTAGTAACCGTATTATAAGGTCCAATGATAACCTCATCGCCTTCTTCCAGTCCCTTTGTAATTTCAATAAACTGATTGTCTTGAATTCCGGTTTCTATAACTCTCAATTTTGCTTCATCACCATTTTTGACAAAAAGGGATTCAAATCGTTCAGAATTTATCAAATCTGTTGGTTTTGCTTTGGAAGCACTTGATGTTGTGTCTGTTTTTATGACAATCGCACTAATGGGAACGCCCAATACATTTGTCTTTTTATTTGTTATAATATCTACTGTTGCAGTCATTCCCGGTCTAAAGGGTGAGAAATACTCCGGCTTACCTTCCAATAAATCTTGATACGATTCTGTGAGAATTCTAACCTTTACTTTAAAATTGGTCACCTGGTCTGCAGTTAAACTTGCTTCTGCCGAATTTGCAATTGAGGTAACGATTCCCTTAAATTCTCTTCGTAAATAGGCATCAACTTCAACAATTGTAGAATCACCAATAGAAACTTTAACGATGTCATTTTCGTTAACATCAACCTCCACTTCCATACTGTTTAGGTTTGCGACTCTTAATATTTCAGTTCCTGCCATTTGTTGGGTTCCCACAACTCTTTCGCCCAACTCAACTCCAAGTTTTGAGATGGTACCGTCGATGGGCGCATAAATAGTCGTTCTGGCAAGATTGTCTCGTGCTTCATTAACTGTAGCTCCGGCACTTTGGATGTTAAAATAAGCCGATTGATTTGCTGCTTTTGCTCCTTCAAAAGCTGAAACGACTCTGTCCCACTCTGCTTTGGAAATGATTCCCTTTTCAAACAGGGTTTTATTTCTTTCATAATTTAATTCAGCCTCTTTGAGGCTTGCCTGAGTTTGATCATAAACAGATCTAACATTTTGAAGGGCTGCCTGAGAGCGTTGTAAACCCGATTGATATAAATCCGGATTGATTTTTACCAATAAATCTCCCTTTTTAACTTGTTGTCCTTCAATTATGGGAAGTTGAATGATTTCACCAGAAACTTCAGAAGAAATTTTAATTTCGGTTTCAGGTTGTATTTTTCCGGTTGCTGCTACTGTTTCAATGATTGTGATGGGTTCAATTTTAGAAACTTCCACTTGTTTGAAATTTCCGGTTTTACCAAACCATCCTTGTTTTTTTCCAACAACCAGCAGAAGTATCGCTGCAACGATAACTGAAATAATTATAAGTGTTTTTTTATTCATAATCGATAGTGATTAATAGAGTGATATTCCAAAATAAAGTTCTAATAATTTTAACTTAAAAATATAGTCATATTTGGCTCTGATGGCTTCAGATTGTGTATTTTCATATCGCAACAATGCCTGGCTGAATTCAAATGAATTGATAATTCCCACTTCAAAGCGTTCTTTTGAATAATCATAGGCTTGTTCTTGTGCTTCTTCGGCAATGATTGCTGCTTCATAAGCTTTAAACGCTCCTTGTGCGTCTGTATATGCTTGATAAACGTTTGATTCCAAATCAAGTTCTGCTTGCTCCTTTTGATAATTTGCACGTTCAATGTTTATTTTACTACGCTTTACATTATTTCTAACACCCAAGCCGTTAAAAATGGGTACTTGTAGTTGTGCTCCATAAAAAGATCCATCGTTTTGGTACAACTGTTTGATAAAACCACGGTCTAAAAAATCGTTGTCTGTCCATCGCGTATTGTAACCTGCAAATGCACTTATTGTTGGGTAGTATGCTCCTCTTGCAATTTGAAGATCTTTCTCGGCAATGTCTAAATTTTGTTCTGCTATTTTAATCTCAAAACGATTTTCTTTTGCCTTTTGAACTATATCAGAAACTGATTGGCTGAGTATAGAACTTGAAGGAAGTTCATAGTCTGAATCAACAATGTCAAAATTTTCATAATCCTTGATGAGCAGTGTTTGGGCTAAGTTGATCAAACCAATTTTTATTTGATTTTCAGCTCTCACAATGCGTTGTTCATCATTTGCCAGGGTTGATTTTATTTCGAGTAAATCGCCACGAGGCACCACTCCGGCATCTACAAGCTCGTTAGTCCTGTTGAGTTGCTCTTTTGTGATTTCAATTTGATCCTGAATGATTTTAAGGTTTTCTTTTTCAAATAAAATTTGAAGGTAGGAGTTGGCAACAAACAAGGCAATATCGTCTTTCATTTGACTCAAATTGTATTGAGAAGCAATTTGTTGCATTTTTGCTCTTTGTAATTGTCTAATGTTGCGCAAGCCATCAAAAAGTGTAACGTTAGATTGAAAACCGGTGGTTAGAGAGAGAAAGGTAGTGTTTTCAAAGCTGTTGGTTGCCGGGTTGATGTTGGCACCTGTGTTTGAAGTAATGCTGGCATTTCCATTGAGTGAGGGAAGAAATCTACCAATGGCATCATCTTTATCAATTTCTCTCAACTCTAAATCCAGTTCAGACTGTTTTATGCTTATGTTGTTATCAATCGCATAAGCAACCGCTTCTTCTAATGTCCATTTTTTTTGGGCAAAAACAGAAAAGGAAATAATCCCTATTAAAAATGTGATGGTGATTTTTTTCATTTATATAAAAATTCTAAACCCACTTTGTTTGATTCAAATTTAATTGTCAACCAATGAGTCTTGTTCAACTTTATTTTGTTACACTAAATTTTATCTATTTGCAAAAGGAGATACAATGGGGTTCCAGACTTTCACTTTATCGTCTTGAGAAAGACCGCTTTTTATTTCCACAAAGATCCCATCACTAATACCCAACTCCACTTCTCTTTTTTCGAAGTTTTGATTGCCGTTTTCAACTTCAACAAAAGGCTTTTGAGTGACGTCTTCATATTGAATAAGCCCTTCTTTAAGAGCCATCACATCATCTGCTCGTTCAAGAATAATAGATGCATTTGCACTTAATCCGGCTCTTATGAATGTGGAATCTAAATTTTTAATGGTTCCTTTTATTTCAAACTGAATGGCACCGTTTTCTGCATTTCCTTTGGGAGCGATGTAATCGAGTACCGCATCAAATGTTTTATTGTCTATGGCTCCAACGGTAATTTGTAGTGGAAGACCTTGTTTGAGTTTTCCCACTTCAGATTCATCTACTTTGCCTTCAAAAATCATTTTCTTTACATCGGCAATGGCTGCGATGGTGGTTCCTTCATTAAAATTGTTGCTTTCAATCACCTGGTTTCCCACTTTTACGGGAACTTCAAGTATCATTCCCGGTACGGTTGCCCTGATGTCAGTATTTGCAGCGCTTCCTATTCCGCTAGTGGTTCCGGTTTTTACAATGTCAAAGGTTTGTCTTGCAGCCAGTAAAGTTTGTTCCGCTTGACGGTAAGCCACTTCGGCTTGATCAAAGGCATTTGCAGCAATCACCCCTTTTTCAAAAAGCGCTTTTTGACGTTCATAGTTTTTCTTTTCATTGTCCAAAGCGATTTGAGCGGTGTTGATTTGATTTCTTGTGCTAGCAAGATTTGACACATTGGGTACAATTCGCAATCTCGCTATCAAATCACCGGTTTTTACAAGTTGACCGGGCACTATAAAAATGTCTTCAATAATCCCTGAAATATTGGGTTTTATCAAAACCTCATCTCTGGGCACGATGCTTCCGGTGGCCACTGTTTTTTTGACAATGGAAGTGGTTTGTGCAGTTTCAGTTTGATAGACTGTTGGATCCTGAGCATTTTTCTGATAGAGGTAATACAAAGCGCCGGCAAAGGTGACAACGATGAGAATTAAAATTAAAATAGTGAATGATTTTTTCATTGTATGTTTGGTATAAAAAGTTATTCTGTTCTAAGTGCGTCAACGGGTTTTACTTTAATGGCATTTTGTGCAGGAATCAACCCTGCCAGCAAGCCCGAAATAATCAATATGGTCAATGCAACTCCCACCACAAACAGGTTTACGCTGGGGTTTGCAAACATGGTATCGGGAGAAGTGTTATTTTCCAAAAGCTTATTCACAAGTGCTAAAACTCCTGTTGCTAAAACAATTCCGGTCATACCGGAAACAATGGTTAAAAAGATGGATTCAAGTAATATTTGAGACCGAATGTCCCATGGAGTAGCCCCTAAAGCTCTTCTGATTCCAATTTCTTTGGTTCGTTCTTTCACCACAATCAACATAATATTGCTAATACCAATCACGCCCGAAAGTAATATCAAGATGCCTACAAAATAAGCAATGGCATTAAGCGCAATAAAGAGCCCGTTTATTTTTGAAAATTGTTCATACAAATCAAAATGTCCAATAGCCCGATCGTCCTTTGGATGAATGGTGTGTCTGCTTTTAATGACTTTAAAGACCTCTTCTTTCAATTCTGAAATAGAAGCTTGATCAACAGCAGTTATCGCCATCCAGCCCACATTATCTCCTCTGTTAAACGCTTGTGAAAAGGCCGTGAAGGGAACATAAATTTCCTTTTGAGCTTCTTCAATATCACCGCGGTTGTTGCTGTTTTTTCTATAGGTGCCTACCACCATAAAATTCACCCCGTTGATTTTTATATATTCTCCAATGGGGTTTTCATTTTTGTCAAAAAGCTCATCTCTGACGGAAGCTCCAATGATGGCAATTTTTCTTTTTTGTTCAATATCTGAATAATTGATAAACCTTCCGGAAGTGATGTCCATAGGTTGTTGTTCAATATATTCAGGATAGTCGCCATAAACATTAAAAGCCCCGGTGTTTAAACCTCTCACCACATTATTGGCTCCACCAAAACCGCCTAATTGATTTCTGGGGGACACATATTTTAGATTGGGAACTTGTGTTTTAAGTGCTTCTACATCAGAAATTTTAAAGTTGTATCTTCTGCCTTGGGGCAATCCTTTATAAGGTTTTGAAGCTGTTTGAGACCACATAAACATCGAGTTAGTCGCCATTCCTGAAAAGCCTTGCTTAACCCCATTTTCAAGGCCGGTGCCGGCTGCGAGTAAAATGACAAGAATGAAAATTCCCCACAAAACCCCAAAAGCAGTCAAAAGGGTTCTAAACCCATTTGAACTCAATGCTTCGAGTATTTCGCTCCAGCTGTCTTTACTAAATAGATTACTCATCGTTTAGTGCTTCTATGGGTTTGATACTTGCTGCCCGATAAGCGGGGAAAAATCCGGCGATGGCTCCTGCAATCACCAGAATAAATACGGTTGTAATGGCGATATTGAAATCTACCGTAGGGTTTGAGATGTATTCGGTTTCTATTGCGGGACCGGCGAGCTCTAATAGTGCCAGTCCAAAAATCAAGCCTGTAAAACCGGCAATAGCCGTAATAAAAATAGACTCGTGTAAAATCATCCAGATGATTGAGCTTGGGGTTGCTCCTAGGGCTTTTCTAATCCCAATTTCTTTGGTTCTTTCTTTTACAATAATGAGCATAATATTGCTCACACCCACCACCCCTGCAATGATGGTACAAATACCCACGACCCAGAAAAACAAACTAATCATATTGTTTAAATCATAAAATCGTTTTGTTTGTTCCAGATTACTTCTTACGGTGATAGCTCTGGTATCTGTGGGAGCGATGGTATGTTTCGTTCTTAATTGATTTTCTATTTGAGCTGTAAAAATTTCAGAAGCTTCAACATCTTTATTAAAATTTCCTGTGCTGTGTAATGTGAATGCTAAATTTCTAATGTTGTCTCCGGCATTAAAAACGCGCTGGCTTGTAGAAAGGGGAATGATAATTTGGGTTTCTTCCCTTTCACCACCAGGGTCTGTATAAACCCCAACGACTTTAAACTTGATGCCTGTGATTTCAATATATTCGCCTAAAGCATTTTTTCCAATGAACAAATCTGTAAACACTTTATGCCCAATCACAGCTACTTTTTCAAAATTTTGCTGATCATATTGATTTAAATATCTACCCGAAGTTAGGGACGCATTTTCTAAATACTGATAATCGGGCAGTGCTCCTTCAATGCGGTAGCTTCCGCTTTCATTGTTGTATGTTGTTAAGCCGGACCAAATTCTATAAACAGAAGACTTGTATTCAATCTGCTCTTGTCTTGACTGAAGGGTTTGTTCAAAATCATTGTTTTTTAGTTGAATAAATCTCCCGGGATTGAGGCCTTTATATCCTTGTGAAGTGACTCCTGTCCAGACACTTATTCGGTTTGCTGCATCACCTTCAAACTGTTTTGCCACACCATTTTCCATGCCTTTTCCTATAGCAAGGAGAATCACAAGAATAAAAATTCCCGAAGCAACAGAAACACCCGTCAAAAAAGTGCGCAACTTGTTTTTCCGGATCGCTTCAAATATTTCTTGCCATCTTTCAATATCAAACATGGACTTCCGCTTTAGCTTTTACTTGTTTTACCGGGGTGTCGTCAATAATCAAACCGTCTTTGAGGTGAACGATGCGTTTGGTCATATGGGCGATGTCTTCCTCGTGTGTAACTATTAGTATGGTTTTACCTTCATCGTTTATAGACTGAATGATTTCCATAACTTCATAAGAGGTTTTACTGTCCAAAGCTCCCGTTGGCTCATCTGCAAGGAGTACTTTAGGGTCTGAAGCCAAAGCTCTGGCAATGGCCACACGTTGTTTTTGACCTCCTGAAAGTTCATTGGGTAAGTGAGTTGCCCAGTCTGCCAAACCCACTTTTTCAAGGTAGTGCATGGCACGATCCATTCGTTCATTGCGTTTTATGCCCTGATAATAAAGAGGCATCGCCACATTGTCTAAAGCTGTTTTGTAATTGATGAGATTGAAGGATTGAAAAACAAATCCAAGGAATTTATTACGATAGCGTGCAGCGATTTTTTCGTTTAGATTTTTAATTAAAACGCCATCAAGTGTATAAGTGCCCTCATCTGCTTCATCAAGAATTCCCAATATATTGAGCAATGTAGATTTACCTGAACCTGAAGAGCCCATTATAGCGACCATTTCGCCTTCTTTTACACTAAAGTCAATTCCTTTTAAAACGTGCAATGAAGTACTTCCTGTTTTATAGGATTTATGAAGTGATTTGATTTCAATCATAATTTTAACTTTTAGGAGTAAAAGGTTTTTTTACTAGTGTACAATAATATAGATAGTTACACAAAATAATGTGAAAGTGTTGTTAATTAAAAGTGGAAAGTTAAGACGGGTTATGAAGTGGTCTCTTTTTTTGCTTGTTTTCTGCTTTTGTAAATAAAGTACCCAATCACCCCTACCATCAAATACGGAAAAGCCATTAGATAGAGAATGCCGTTGTTAATTCCTTCAGCTTTTGCGCCACCGGCTTCGGTTTCCAGAACGGCTCTGCACATGGAGCATTGGGCGGTTGCTTCAATGGAAAGAAGAATCAAAAAAACGAAAGTTGTTATAATTTTTTTCATTATTAATAATATGGTGAAATCATAATATACACAATCACTCCTGTAACAGCCACATAAAGCCATATCGGAAATGTGATTTTTGCAATTTTTTTGTGTTTATCAAAACGTTTTGACAAGGCTCTCACAAATGAAATCAAAACAAGTGGGATCACAGCGATTGATAAAACAATATGTGAAATAAGTATGACAAAATAGACAATTCGTATGGAACCCTCACCGCCATAAGGTGTCGATGTTGACGTCATATGATAGACTACATACATTAGTAAAAATAAAACAGAAAGACCAATAGCCGTTTTCATGAGGTTTTCGTGGGCTTTGCGATTCCCCTTTTTGATTTGAATGACGGCAAGCACTAGTATAACTGCCGTAAATGCATTAATCGTGGCATAAATGGGTGGTAAAAACCCCAGGCGTTCCACACCGGGAATTTCAATTTTAATGGTGAATAAAACAGCCACTGCCACAGGAATTAAAATGGAAAGAACAACAATCCACCTGTTGTAAATTTTTTCCTTTTGAGTGATGGTATTGGTCATTTAAGCAATTTTTTAATGTCTTCTTTTAAGAATTCAATTTCGGTATCTTCCAAGCCGTTGTAATAAATTTTTGGATTCCCAAACTCGTCATAGCGCGAACGTATATTCCCTTCTTGATCAATCAGCGCAAACAAACCCGAATGTTCAAATCCACCTGGAGCACTTTCTTCTTCTGCAGAATACAATTTAAATCCTTCATTGGAGAGCTTGTAAATCGTTTCCTTATCACCTGTTAAGAAATGCCAGTGCGGGTGTTTTGCACCATAGTTTTCTGCATATTTTTTTAATACTTCCGGAGTGTCGTGCTTGGGGTCTATGGTGATGGAGGCAATACCAAACTCAGGATTGCCATAAAAGGCGTCTTGAATTTTTTTCATGTTTTGATTCATGATGGGGCAAATACTTGGACAGGTGGTAAAAAAGAATTCCAAAACATACACTTTGCCTTCGTAAGTCTCATTGGTTACGGTTTGACCGTTTTGATTGGTAAATGAAAATGAAGGCACCTTACTTCCGGTATAAAAATCGGGGCCTTTGAGTCGCGCATTAAATTCGCTAACTGCCCAGATTCCAAAAACAAGAATCACGAAGGATATGCCTATGTATGAGTAATTTTTCACTGTTTAAATTTGTCTTTTATTGTATTTTTTTAGAGCCATTCTATATTCTGCCAGGATTACTTTCACGTCGTCATTCATTTTATTGTTCAGTTCTGCAACTGATGAGGTGTCATAACCATATAGAAACCCAACATCTTTGTCGTCATTTCTACCTCTCAGATTACGGCTTTTGTCAATAATAAAAACCTCTGATGCCCCAAGGTTTTCATCAAGCTCTAAATCTGTTTCAAGCGAAGAAAAGAGCGATTGAATGTCTTCCGCTTCAGCGTAAACAAATATCCATTTTTCGGCGTTTGTGAGTTTATTAAGTTCGACCAGAAGTTCTTCAACAAGAGGTTCGTTTCCTTTTTGCAAAACGGTCACAAACTGAAGGTCTTCAAACTCGTGATAGGGTTTGTAAATTTTGTGCGTTAAATTGAATACATTCCCATATTTTGACTTGATGTCACTGCCAAAAAAACTAAGAATGGTTATTTTGCCATCTATGCTTAAAGGTTTACCATCCAAGGAAGTGAAGTTTGTAAATTCATTGATATCTTCAGTTAATACCGGAAGTTTTGCAAAGTGATTCACCCCTGATGAAAAAAACAAATATGCCGTGATGGGCAGTATAAAAAGAACGCCGAGTACAATATATTTTTTCACGAGAAGATACTGGTTTTATGGAGTACAAAAATAAAAAAAGCCCTGCTATTTACAGGGCTTTTAACTATTTATTTAACTAATTTTAAAAATTGTATTTTACAAATCCACTTTTGTAAACCTCATAGATATAATCTCCTTCAATGAGCAGGATAAAGCAAAGATAGGCAATCAAAAATACTGCAGTCCAAACCACAGAACGTCTCAAGCCTTTGGTTTCTCCTTCCATGTGCATGAATGCCCAGGTAATGTAATATGCTTTGTAAATCGTAAGTATAATAAAGATCCAGTTGAGTAATTTCATAGAAAGAAATTTTGTCTCAACAAGAAACTGAGGTTTTATAATACCTAAAACGACTTCAACAATCGTTGCAATTGAAAGGAGTGTAAATACATACCAAATGCGTTTTACAGAACTCTCATGTGTTGCGCCATGTGCCATATT
>JBBDIQ010000012.1:0-19698 GCA_040880345.1 Flavobacteriaceae bacterium | reverse complement strand
GTGATGCGCCGTATCGTGTGCCATAATATTATAAATCTTGAATTAAACCAGGTAAAAGAAGGTGAATACAAATACCCAAACTAAATCTACAAAGTGCCAGTAAAGTCCCACTTTTTCAACCATTTCATAACTTCCCCTGCGTTCATAAGTTCCCAGAAGGATGTTAAAGAAAACAATCAAATTGATTAAAACTCCGGTGAAAACGTGAAAACCGTGAAACCCTGTAATGAAGAAAAAGAAGTTCCCAAATAAGGGGTGTCCATATTCATTGCGGTACAAATTCGCTCCTTCCACCACCCTCACTGCGTCACTGTTCAAGGTTGCAATAGATTCTTCTCTGTTGAGAACTATGGGGTGTCCATTTTCATCCAGTTTCTGAATTCTTACACGAAGATTTTCATTGGCTGCAAAACCGGATTTGATATCTTCGATGGTGTATGTTGAAAGTGTTTCTTCTTCGCCGGTGAACCACAATCCTGAGCTTCTTTCAAGAGCTTCTCTTTGTGTGGATTCTGACGCGATGTCACTTAGTCCAACACGCTTGCCCATAGCATCCTCAAATTGCAAAATTCTTCCTGCCTTTGTTTCGACAGCTCCATAAGTTCCTTGAATAAAGTTTTTCCATTCCCAGGCTTGTGAGCCTAAGAAAATAATACCTCCAATCAATGTGAGGAACATATAAAAAACCACTTTGTTTTTTTTCATTTGATGCCCTGCATCAACGGCAAGTACCATCGTTACAGATGAAAAAATCAATATAAAAGTCATTAGTGCCACATAGTACATAGGCGCATCCACACCGTGTAAAAACGGAAAGTGATTAAACACCTCATCGGCTACTGGCCAGGAATCTATAAATTTGAATCTTGAGAAACCATAAGCAGCTAAAAATCCGGAGAAAGTCAATGCATCTGAGAGGATGAAAAACCACATCATTAACTTGCCATAACTTGCTTTTAAAGGGCGATTTCCCCCTCCCCAGGTTTTTCCTTCGGTACCTGTTTCAACAACAGTAGCTTCCATAGAGTAATTTTGGTTTTAAATAAGTGTCAAAAATAAGCAATTTTATTATCTCACGAAATAGAAAAATAAAAACAGATAGATCCACAAGAAATCTACAAAGTGCCAAAACGTTTCAGCGAGTTCAATACCAAGGGTTTGACCCTTGTGGTACTTCTGTTTAAAATGATTATAAATTACAACCAAAAGTGCTATCAAAGCACCAATGATATGCCCCAAATGTAAGATTACTACCAAATAAATAAAGGAGGTTGTAATCGTACTTTCGCTACCGGTAAAAAAATAGCCTGCTTTTATAAATTCTGAAAATCCCTGAAACTGGAAATAAATAAATAAAATCCCCAAAACAAAAGTGGAAATTAATAATCCCATCCCTAGTTTGTGATTCTCTTTTTGAATTGATTTTCGGGCCAGAAAAATCGTTAAACTACTCACCAAAACCAGAACAAGGCTGATGTAAAACGCCTGTGGAATTTCAAATCCGGAAATCCAATCCGGTCTGCTTTTACTCACAATGTAAGCGCTTGTGAGTCCTGCAAAACTCATCGTCATGCTAATCATTGCAAACCAAAGCATCATTTTTTTTGCGCGTCGCTTTTTTACTTCGGGAGTGTCGTCTGTATAGGCCATTATCTTATAAATTTATCTAAAACATAAAGTATTTGAAGCAGTGTGATATACGCCACACTCACAAATAATAATTTTCTTGCTGCCTGCTGTGATTTTTGTTTGAATAGTTTTACTGAATGAACCAAAAACCAAATTCCAAGTAAAAAAACAAAAACAGCAGTGAGCGGTGTGATATAAAATTTTCCGGTCACGCCTAAAACAGGAATGAGAGAAACCAGCAGTGTCCAAACGGTATAAAGCACCACCTGAATGGCAGTACCACGGTCTCGTTTTCCGGTGGGCAACATATAAAAACCGGCTTTTTTATAATCGTCATACAAAAACCAGCCAATGGCCCAAAAGTGAGGGAATTGCCAAAAAAATTGAATCATAAACAAGGTACCCGCTTCAATACCAAAATCTCCGGTAGCAGCCACCCAACCCAACATAAAAGGAATGGCGCCGGGAAATGCCCCCACAAAAACGGAAAGCGGAGTTTTGGTCTTTAAAGGAGTGTATAAACTCACATACATAAAAATGGAAATGGCTCCAAACATGGCCGTTTTGGGATTGATGGCATACAAAACTGCTATACCTAAAATGGTAAAAACAGAAGCAATGATAAACGCTGTGTTTACAGACATTCTTCCGGCAGGAATGGGCCTGTTTTTTGTGCGATTCATCAGCGCGTCCAAATCCTTTTCTATGATTTGATTGTAAGCATTTGATGCTCCCACCATCAAGTAACCACCAATTGCTAAAAGTAGAATTACTAACGGACTCATCTGTTCAACTCCCAGCAAATAACCCGCTAATGAAGAAAATACCACACTCACAGAAAGACGCACTTTCGTGAGTTCTAAAAAGTCTTTAACCAGCGTATTTGAAGTGGCTTGCAATTTTGTAGTTTCCAATTTTTATGCTTTTCATCTTCGAAAAAGTACCGTTCCGAAAATCGATGCAAAGATACTGCAAGAAGCCAGCTTATACAATATTTAACAATAGATTATTTGTCTAAATAGAAGGCGAAGTTCTAAAAATCTTTATACCAATTAAAAATATCTGTGCGTATTCCAAAATTGAACCAGGTAGTTGAATCTTTGAATTCTGTAGCTGTATTAACCTGTGGGTTGAAGTCTCTGTATATTAAACTGGCATATACTTTTAAGTTTGTAGAAGGGTTGATTAAGTACCCGGCTTGAAATTCACCGTGAAAAACAGAAGTGGTGTTACCTTGCGCAATTTCAATTCCAGTATCTGCCGGGCGGTCTCTTTCGTCTCTATAAATGTTTCCACCATAATTGAAATTATCCTCGCCATCATTAAAATCAAAACCGCGTTCGCCCACAATTACTTTAGCACTACCAAAAAATCGGTTTTTTTCATAGCGGGCAATAGCAACAAACTCTTTAAAATTGGCTCCCCACAAGTGTGCCATCGATTGATTGTTGTGACCATAATTGAGAATAATGGTATTATGAGAAAAGGTGTAAGGTCTCACTTGATTGTATTCAAACTGAAGAAATAGATTATCAATATCAAAAGGCCTGAAATATTTAGCTCCCAATTGAAAGCCCAGTTTGTTTTTCCAGCTTTTTTCACCACCAAAAATATCTCCCGAAGAAAACTCATCAATGATTAATTGCCCATAGGAGACAAAATTATCTGAGAATTTAAATTTTGAACTCAGTCCCACAAGTGCATTCCCGGAGCGCGGCCCTGTAGAAAACTCGATTGCTCTGTAAAAGATAATGGGATTGAGAAAATTAAGATCAAAACCCCGGTCGTTACTGTTGTCCCAAAGTACACTTTCAAACAAACCAATGTTTAACCTTTTTGATATATTGTAGCTCAAATAATGGGTTGCCATATATTTTGTTGTAAATGCCCCATCAACAGTTGCTTCCTGTCTTACATCCCGCAGTGACATCCAGGTATTTGTATACTTTAATTTCCAAAAGGTGGTATTTATCTTAAAATAGGGGCTGGGACTTGCTACATCACTGAGAAATAAAGAGCGATAACCATCACCCAAAAAGTTTTTTCCGTGACCCAATTGAAAGTTAAAAGTTTCACCAGCACTATAGGATAAGTAACCGGTTGCTAATGGATAGTCATAAGCTGTTTCCTTAAATTCTTTGGCAATTCCAAAACCCGGAATTATAGCAGGGTTTCCACCGGTGTCTGCGGCTATAGACTCTGCATAGCGATTAAAATATTCAGCAAACCGCCCTTGACTTTCATAGATAACAGCGTGGAAATTTAAGTTTTTACCCAATCCTCCTTGAACAACCGCGAGTCGGGTATTGTTATACGTATAGTCAAAATCACTATCAGATTCAGTGCCTAATTGCAAATCAACCCCGGGGTCTAGTGTAAACCAATAACCCTCGCCCTTAAAACTCACCATATGTTCATTCCACCACTTTTTTCCTAACCACGATGATTTGTTTTTGTAAAGCAAAGTGTCACGGGCCTCCATATCATAATGCTTGCTTACTTCCTTGTACAAATAAGGTCTTTGAGCGGTGTGCGCATTGTTTCCCACTTGGTTTAAATAATAATCAAAGCGTGCATAATCCTGATGTGAAAGTGGAATATTAATGTTACTTACGTATTTTTCATTGGTATATCCCAAATTTTCTATCTCTTCATATTCATTAGACATTTCTTTTTTGAGACTCAAAACTTGTTCCTTATCATTTTTTGAATTTTCTAATGTGGCTTCCAGTGGAATTTTTATGGGCAATGTGAACTGTGCAAAAACAGGTCGTGCATTATAGGTTGCAGGTTGAATTTGGGGTAATTCATCAAAGACTCTTTGAATTTCATCTTTAAGCTCCTGAAAAATAGCATCCATTGCCAGAATTTTAAACTTACCTTCTCTGTCAACCTCAAAAAATACTACAATTTGTCCTTTAAAGTCCTCATCAAAAACACGTTGAGGTGTTTTAAAGTTTTCAAATATGAATAGCTGTAATCTAGATTCAAAACAGGGCTTCAAGTCGTTTACACGTATGTTTTGGCATTCCGGAAAAACCGGGTATTTTTCAAATTCTGTAACTGTATGTTGTCCATTTACGAAGAGACAAAAAAGAAAAAGAAAGACAGGCAGGGCTTTAAACATCATAAACAAAACTAAAATTTGTAGCCGAAAGATACGTTTTTTTATGATTTATTAATAGTCTAAAAAAAATCCCGAAAACAAAAAGTCCCGGGATTCATTTTAAAAATTAAATTTTATTAGTGTACATTAAAAATAATGGGGAGATTGAACAGCACATCAACTTCTTTATTGTTTTGTGAGGCGGGTATCATCTTTGGTATCATATTAACAACACGTTTTGCCTCGTTCTCAAGTTTTGGGTGTGGTGCACTCACCTGAATATTTGCAACCTGCCCGTCCTTATTTATCACAAAACTAACATAAATGCGTTGATTTCCATTTAACCCTAAACTCTCTGCTAATCCAGTATTGAATCGTTTACTTACTAATTTTCCAATTTCAGAAGACAAACAATCTCTTCTTTGGTTATTGTCTTTTAATGATTCACAGCCGGGAAATACCGGGACGCGTTCCACGCCGGCAAACGTATAGGTTTTATCATCAACGGGGTCAGACTTAGGAACAGGAATCACATTAACAGGTGCATCTGTTTGGATGATTATAGGCTCGGGGTCTGTATCAATTTCAAGGTCTTTTGAAATAGGGGTATCAACGATACGAACCCGATCTGGGTTAACCTTCTTTATGGGTTTTTTCTCAACAATGGGCTCTGCTTTTGGCTCAATTATAACAAAATCACTCAACCAAACTTCAATAGTATCTTCAGGAATAGGCTTTGCAATTATTTGTGTTTTCACACCATAAGTTGCATTGATTAGAATGGCAACTAAAGTAATTGATATGATTAAACTAAATTGAAAATACAAAGTTGAGTTGTATTTCAAATTAGCATCCTTCTTGCTTTTTGGTCTTTCTACATTATTTTTCTCAAAATAACTCCAAATTTTTTTAAGTGTTTTCATATCTGTTGATTTAATGTTATAGTATTCATAAATCAACAAGAGTGCCAAAAATAAAAAAGCCATCAACAAAATGTTGATGGCTTGATAAAAAAAATAGTTTTAAGTATTAATTTTCGACTTGGAAAAGTATCGGTAAACTATAAGTTACATTTACTGCTTTTCCTCTTTGTTTACCTGGAGTCATTTTTGGCAAGTCACTAATTACCTTTTTGGCTTCAGATTCAAGTCTTGGGTGTGGAGCACGTGCCATAACATCAACAACATTTCCTTTGGTGTCAATTTTAAACATTACAGAAATTCTCTGTCTCCCTGTTAATCCAAGATCATTTGCCAATTCTGAATTGAAATTTCTCCTAACAAAGGCATCTATTTTTTCAGACATACAGTCCTTTCTTTGCTGGTTGTTTTTCATATTTTCACAACCGGGATAGATTGGCACATTTTCTATTACTGCAAAGGGAACATCTTCAATTTCTTCAACCGCTTCTTCAATAGTTTCTATTTCAACAATTTCCTCAAACTGTGAAGTTTCTGTAGATTCTATGATGGTTTCCTCAATTTCTTCATCGTCTTCAACCACCTCAATGATTTCAGGTGCTGGTGGTGGTGGTGGTGGCGGTGGAGGGGGCGGAATAAATTCTGTGATTGGGATTTCTTCCTCATCTTCATCTTCCAAATTGAGGGATCCTATGTCTACAAGAGATTTGTCATAAGTCTTCCACTCAATTGCTTGCCAAGTAATAAAGAGCATAACTATCATTCCTATCTGGAAAAAAAGTACACTTCTTTTGTTTAAATCGGCTTTTGGATTTTTTTTAGGCTCCATAGTTGTCCTTGTTTAGTTGTTGCTAAAATATGTAAAATCTATTTTATAATAAAGCTAAAAATTACTTTTTAACTTTTTTATTTTATTTTGGGAGAGAATCAGCAGCAATACAGCCAAAAAAATTCCCATTCCGTTTGCAAGAATATCATAAAGATCTGCTTGCCTGTTTTTCGTCAATTCACTCTGTAATACCTCAATTATTATACCATAAAGAAATGTCAGGGAACAAATAGTAACGAGTATTTTTTTAAAACCAGCATCTCTGAATTTAATAATTCCATAAAAAACCCATAAAACAGTCAAGAAACAATACCCAATAATATGGATGGTTTTATCAGAAAGATTGGAGTCAATTTTGGGTAGAGTTGCCGGGTTAACCAGAGAACCAATGGTAATGATTGTGGTATAAATAATTGCAATAAATAAAAGGGGTCTATCCCCCAACAATTTCTTTATAAGCTTTATCATCCAGTAAATCATCTATTTCTGAAGCATCAGAAAATTTGAGTTTTATCATCCATCCTTCACCATAGGGATCCATATTCACTTTTTCTGGTTCAGACTCCAGTGTTTCATTAAATTCAATGATTTCACCGGAAAGGGGTAAAAATAAATCTGAAACAGTTTTTACAGCCTCCACAGTCCCAAAAACTTCTTCAACCTGCAAGGTTTCATCAAGGGTATCTACTTCAACATAGACAATATCTCCCAGTTCTTTTTGAGCAAAATCTGTAATGCCAACAGTTGCAATGTCTCCTTCTATTTTAATCCACTCGTGGTCTTTTGTGTACTTTAAATTTGCCGGAATATTCATATTTTAATAAGGGTATTTAGTTTAAGGTTTTTAAAATTAGTTTCCAAAATTATATCGAAGGGTTATCCCACTTCTAATGGTGGTTTGTGGAAAAGCCGTTGAAATTGCAAATTCGGAAAAAGTATGGTCATAATAAAATAAGGCTGTTAAGTTTTTACTCAATGCATAATCTGCAGTAAATTGTACTCCATAAATGGTTTGACCTGCTGTAACTTGACTATTTTCCACATCAAGATATCTGATTATGGTTTTATTATCACGCATTGACAGATCGAGTTTAAAGTTCAAATCACTTCTCAAAATCTGTTGGTTCCCACCAAAGTTAGTGCCTATTCTTAGGTCTTTTATTCTATATCCCAATCCCACGATATATTCCATTCCCTGGATTTCTGTGAGTAAATTATTTGCAAAACTTAGAGAAAGTGCACGGTCTTTTCTTATTTCGGCAAGCACTCTCACCGAATTTTGCATTTCAAAATCAACTTTGATTAAGGGGCTAAAACGCTCCAAAAGATTGATGTTTGACAGCAATGTTCTGTTTTTAAAATTACCGGATTGATCCACCTCTGTTGGGTTCTCTCTGTTAAAATCAAGATTGGTTTCAAATTGGTTTACAGTATAATCTGCTCTATAACCGTGTTGGATTGAAAAACGTCTGAAGTTTTGTTTAAACCAGTTGATTTTCATGAGCCCTGTATATCTTAACTCCCAATTTGGTAGAGGAAAATCTCTGAAAATTCCTGTTTTAACCTTTGAGGGGTCACTGCCTTCATACGCAGACAAGAAGGATGGCAACAAGACAGCCTGACTGTTTTTTCCAAATCCTTCAGGGAAACCATCGGCGTCAACAGGAAAGTTAGTAGTTCCGTAAAAATCTGTTGCAAGGCGGTTTGCAACTACCAATCTGTTATCTCTAAAGTCCTGAAAAGTTTGTGAAAAAATCTCATCACTATCTGCAAAAGCTGTTTTAATTAAAATTGTAGAAATATTGAAATTACCAAAAGTACGTGGAGTTAAGGAACGGTATTGGTCATTGTTTACAATATAGTTTTCTGCAAAGGATTCTGAATAAGCTCTGCTACCGGTTAAATCAATTTTTAAATCCTGAAACGGCTCTACATTGACTTGATAATCAAGCTGGATGTTTTCAACTTCAGTGTATTGCTCATTAAACTCAGGGTAAATAGTTAACCAGCCGTTTCTGGCAGCCAGCTCTCTGATTTCTCCCTGACCTCCAAAAGCAAATCCGGTGGTGGGTCTCAAAGAGCCCATAAAGCCTACAGAAGGTAAATAACCGGGTAAGTAAATACCATTATTTTCTTGATAATTAAATTGAACTCTTTTTACCGATGTTATAAGGTCAACAAATGTATTATATGCCTTGTCACCACCACTTAGTCTGGGTGCTCCTTGACCGGGTTGTTGGTCTCCTCCTCTAGCACCAGGACTTCCATCTCCTGTTGAAAAGGCAGAAATTGTCTCGTCACCGCCTTTTGAATCTTTTTGCCCCTGATCACTTTGGGTGCCCTTGGAATCATCTCCCCCACCATCACGGCCGGTAGCTCTTGTAGGTCTTATTTTTGTTAGCCCAATATATCGATAGAAATTATTCATATCGAGGGTTGAGTTGATTCGGTGTGTATTTGAGTTTTGTATGTTATTCCCCAAATCAAAAATTCCCACAGTGCCATCTTCCAGCTCTAACTCTATGCTTCTAAACAAATCACTGCCACGCTGCCACTGGTAATTTCCGGTATAAGAATAAGTAGCTCTTACAAATTTTAAAAAGGGTACCTTACTAAAAGGCAAATCATAATTTACTTGTAATGTTTGAAAATGCCTGTCTGGAACTCCCACATCAAAAATACCGTCCCAAACCCCTATATCGTTGTTAATAATTCCGTTCTCATCTATGTAATTTTTGACGATTCTGTTATTGGATGCATTGAAATTAAAGCGTAGCGAATTTGTCAAATTATAATTCATCGCATATTGCCAGTCAAACATATAGTTGCGCTGGTAAAGTGTGGGAACACCAATATTCCCGGGCAATAAATTGAGCTCCCTGAATTTTTGCTCATTGTATTGTCTAGTAATATTTGTACTTGCCGAAATATTAGTAGGCAAATAATTAAAGTTGAAATCTTTCAGTAATTGCAAATAAGGGCTTCTAAATAACGAATCGTTTTTCTTGAAAGGCTCAACGGGTTTTGGTGTAAAGCTGTAATCATAGGTCGCTCCCAATCTTACATTTTGTTGGAGTGATTCTTCTATTTCAAAACTTTTATGATCTACTTGGTTGTAAGAGTAAGCAAGTGTTATGTTTTCAACATCATAAGGTTGTGGTTTTTTATCACCGGTTCTATCTTTTCTTACGCCTATAAAATTGATGCTTTGACGTTTTGTATATTCAATTGATTGTTCTCTTATCTGATCTCTTTCAGCAGCATCTGCTGCATTATCCAGTCTGGTTTCAAGTTGAATATCCTGGAATTCAGGATCATAAAATGGCGTGACTTGTTCCTCTCCAATTCCATAGTTGAAGGGAACTTGAATTCCCCAGTTTCTAGGTAACAATTGACCTACATTTATATTCGTAACAATATCATATTGTTGTACATCTTCCAGACTTCTTTCATTAGGTCCTTGTTCAATTGAACCAAAACCAACTGTGGTTCTTCTTCCAACGGCACTCACGTTTGCAAAGTCTGCTAAATTCACATCCATACTAGCTATTGCAGCCCAACCTCCTCGATTTTCCAGTTCAGAAAGGCGCAGTTCATTAAACCATACTTCACCACAAATATTGTTGCCTGTTGGGTTCTTAACTCCAATCATAATGGTTCTGACAGCTCCAAAACTGGGACTTCCTTTAATTCCAATTCGCATTTCATTTTCAGGGCCATCAGTACCGGCATCAAGTTCTGATTCATTGAAAAAGACTACTTCGCTCAAATCAAATGCTTCAGGGTCTCCTAATACCCTGGACTTTACCTCTTGTAAGAGTTTGAGTGGTAAATTGAGCCTGTTTTCAATGGGCCAGATTTCCTCCGGATTTGTTGCGCCAAAATTTGTTGGATTCAGAGGGATTTCTATTTCATAAAAGTTTTGGTTTAAATCATTACCCAACCTAATAAATGCAACCAGTTCACCATCAGATAAAGGCAATTCTTCTAGCAATGACTCTGCGTGAATAAACATTTCAAGGTTTTTGTATTGACGCATATCAATGTTGTAATTTTTAAATACACCACGTCCATCTTCGGGTTCTAATCCACATACTCTTAATGCAAGAGACTGTTCATTTTGCCTGATGTTTGAATTGTTGTTTATCAATTCTTCTCTTACCACTCCGGGAGGTAATACATAAGGAATGGGTTGTCTGCTTGCATTTTCTTCAACATTAACAGATTCCACTTCAAACAAAGTATTGCTGTTTTCCGGTAGAATTCCTGAGGGGTTAAGACTTTGGGTATATCTTCTGTAATCACCTCTTACTAAATCGAGTGTTCCAAATCTGAAGGTAATGTCTTGATCAAAATCTGTTAGAAACATTCTCATAAACCTGATGGATCTAAAGTCTGTAATGCCACCCACAGCCCTTGTTGGATCGTTTACCGGCACTTTAAATTGTACCCATCTCACAGGCTGGGTTTCGTTGTTTTGAGTATTTACTTCAAGTTCTCTTACATCGGCAATAAATGGGTTATTATCCGCATTCATCCCGGGAAACATTTGAACGGTGTATTCGAAATAACTGTTAACCGTGTTCATAGTATTATCACGGTTGTAATCTTCTACATCGGGAAGTGTGGTTGAACCGCGATTTGTTTGAGTCACTTCAGAAGGGGAGTTACCTTGTGTACCGTTGTAGTTTTTGAATCGGTTGACAATATCTCCTTCTGCTTGAAGAAAATAAGTGTAATTGTCACCTGCGGGGTCTTCAAGGCCTGCAAAAGCCGGGAATAAAGCTGCTTCTTCAACATCTGAAGCACCATTTAGACCTAAATCCTGATTTGTGCGTTCTTGCCCTTCAGTATCAAAAGCATAAACCAAAGATTGATTTGTGGGAACTTTTCCGTAAACTATGGGTGTTGTACCTTGAGTTCCACCATCGGCCGGGAGTCCATTTTCATACTGTTTTCTTCCGGTTTTGAGGATGTCTTCTGAAATACTTCCCAGATTAAATCTGAGTTCTCCTCCATTATTTCCGGCATTTTCTTCATAAATAAAAGGATCTAATACCCAAAATTGAATAAACTCGACATTTGACTTTTCAAAATCGGTTGTTGTTAATGAACGTGTTATACCTGCCCATCGGGATGCCGGGTTGGGTAAGGTATTTGTTCCTCCGGTTTCGGGGTTGAAGTTATACGGCCCTCTTTCTCCGGGATAATAGCTTAAGTCAAGTGAAAATAACGCTTGGGTTTGTCCTTGAACAATATCTGTATCGGGGAAGATTTCATTGATAAATAACCTTCTTCCTGTGTATGTTGACAAGTCATCATTTGAGATTCCATCGGGTCTTTGAGAGCTGTAAAAAATGGGGTCAATGGTGTACCAAGATAATTTTGCTCTGTTGAAGTTGTAGGCGGGGTTATTGTTTTCAAGCTCACCTCCAAAATCAACAGGAGTACTGGCGAGTTGCCAGGAAAGCGGTGCTTTTACATCAAGAAGGGTTTGTGAGCCTTCAAAGTCATCTACATAAACGGTTGTTTTTCCATCAAAATCGGCTACTTTGGGCGAGCCGGGTTGTAAATAGGCAAATTCACCTCTCAAAGAAAGGTTTGACTCTACGTCTGTATCTATATTGGGTAGTTTGTTAACCAATCGGGTTAAAAAAGGCACTTGAGTATTATAATTTGCATTGAACCCAAAAATGGTATTGTTGAGCGGCTCTGAATTTAAATTGGTTTTTTGCGTTAATGGTCTTTCATTTAAATTGAGATAAGTTGCTCCAATTAAGAAATTTTCATTGAATTGGTGTTCAACGTTAAGCCCTGTGAATCTTTTCGTTTGTTGCCCAAAAAGGGTGTTATTTTCTGTTGTAATTTGTATCGGTGTATTGGAATTCAAAAGGGCTTGATCAAGAATTTGCACTCTACCCAATTGATAATTCACTGTATAGTCTACACCTTCTACAAGTAATCTTCCTCCGGCGGTCACAGTTACAGAACCCTGAGGAATGTTAAATGCTCCAATGGCAATACCATCAGCCCCGGAGGACTTATAGGAACCTTTAAGCTGGAATTTATTTTTATCGCTGTCTTGCTGTTCAGCTACTGTTTTGGTAGAGTTATAGAGTGACCTGAATACATATTTATTTTGATTGGCATTATATGTAGCGGGCACATTGTAATTTTCAGAACTTCCCGGACTTCTTAGTTTTTGAAATAAATGTTCACCAAAGGGCTCAACCGTGGTAAAAATGATTCTTCCATTTTGGCTATCTACAGTAATTCCCGGAAGAAAATCAAAAAATCCATCTCCTTCTTGTTGTGGATCGTTATTGAAGTTTAAGCGGTCGAGGTTGAAAACTCTCAATAGTGTTGTTTGGTCAACATCTTCGGGCAAGGGTGTCGCAGGAAAATCTGTGGAACCCGGAGCTGCAGTAATAAAGTTTATGGGCGAAGGATCTGTATAAAGTATGTTTAATCTAAAATCTTCTCTTTCCAGTTGAAAAGCACCCAAGCTATAAATGTTTTTCATCATCAGGTCCCAGATGGGTTGATTGACATTTACGATATTACTTTTAAGCATTTTTACAACAATATTCTGTGCTTCACCGGGTTGGGGGCCATTGGGGTCCGGGTTTGGTTCTGTGCCAATACCTCCCTCTGTATTTGCATTAACACCATCATTTGAAAATTCACCCACTTGATAAACTTTTCCGTTGACCGTATATTGGTAAGAAACCGCAAGCACTTCGTCATTGCTTAGTCTTTGATTTAAAGAGATGTATCCTAACTGACTATTGAGGGTGTATTCATTTGGCATCAAGCGACGGGCATTTTCCAGAGTGACATAGTCTTTACCTTCACTCACTTGAACGCCTCCAAAGCCAGATTGAACAGTGGAAACATTTCTAATGTTTGGATTTAAAATTGATTGTGCTCCACCATCAATACCAAAAGGGTTAAAGTCATTGTTTCCGTTATCGGGAAATGAGTTTGGGGGTCTATTGATAAAACCTCCGGGAGGAAATGTGAGCCCAATGCGCGCCGGGTCTGATTCACCAATATCCTGAATAGCAACTATGTTCCTTACATTTTCAGTATTGTTTGACAAATTTGTAATCCAAAGTTCAATTCTGGAAATCTGAACATTTGAATTGATAAAAGGATATTGTTCAAGAGCTTTATCATATTGATCTCTGAAAAAGTGGCTTAAAAAGAAGTGTCTGTCCTCATCATATTCCAGAGCAAACACATCAAATTCATTGACGGTTCCACCTCCTTGAGCGATGACATTGCGGGTTTCAGATTTTTGTTCAGAGAACACACCTGTAACTCTTGTTTTTCCAAATTGCAGTTCTGTTTTAACTCCAAATAAACTTTGTGCTCCCTGAATTAAAGAGCTATTGAGAGGCATACTCACATTCCCCACTTCTATTGCCTGAATGATTTGATCCTCTGTGGGGGTGTATTCTAACTTGATTTGGTTTTGAAAATCAAACGTTGACTGGGTATCATAGTTTGCCGTAATTTGAAGTCGTGTTCCCACTTTACCCAATAAACTCAAACTGATGCGTTGATCAAAATCAAAAGTGAGATTGCTTCGGTTTCTGGGCGAAAAAGAGGGGTTGTCTTGTTTGGTGTAAAGAATTCCAAGATCCATTTCGACAGATCCCTGAGGAATGACCTCGATAACATTACCACCAAAAATAGTTTCAAAGAGGTTTGAATTCACATAGAAACTGGGCAACAAATTGCGTTGCTCTTCTTCAGAGCCCTCTTTTCTACCGTCTGCTGCATCAATTTTTGTTTTAAAATAATCCCTCATTTCTTCTCTTAAGATGAGGTCTTGGTATTCTTGTTGCGTGAGCACAAGGGGGTATGAAATAGAAAAGTTACCGAGCATTCGGTTATAGATATACATTCCCGAAATGGGGTCATAAGTATATAATTCCTTGATGCTTGGAGGATCCGGGAGCATCATTTGACCCATGGAATGACCTGTTCTCAAAGTATCTTGTTCCACTTCAGGATCAGGCACCTGAGCTGTAACATTTAAAGACAGGAACAACAAACTAACAAATAAAACTATATGATTAACCTGAAATTTTCTTCTAGAATAATTTTTTGTACCCAATTTATTATAAATTTTTTAAAGCTAATTTTATAATCGTTTCTACAGTCGCATCCGGGTTTTCATTACAAATTTTTTCACAAACTTTTTCAGCTTGCTTTCTCAAAAATCCTAATGTTTCCAATGCTGATAACGCTTCATCTTTGTTGGTATTGCTCGATTTAGACAAAATATCATCAATAGCATACACTTTAAGTATTTTATCCTTCAAATCAAGGATGACTCTTTGTGCGGTTTTGGTTCCAATTCCCTTTATAGATTGAATGGTTGCAACCTCACCATGAGCTATAGCCTCTTTAATTGCATTGGGGTGGATGGAAGAAAGCATAGTTCTTGCAGTGCTGGCTCCAACACCAGAGACTGATATTAATAATCTAAATAGTTCCCGTTCAAATTGATCAGCAAATCCAAACAGTGTATGAGAATCCTCTTTCACTAAAAGATGTGTGAACAATTTTACATTTTCAGACTGCGGCAGACTTGAAAATGTGTGTAACGAAATATGCACTTCATAACCCACTCCACCACAATCAATCACTACGTTGGTTGGATTTTTTTCTACTAATCTTCCCTGAATGTGAGTTATCATTTGTTAACTTAATGTTAAACGCCAAATATAGTATTTTTATTATCAATCCCTTTTTAAACAGCTTAAAAAAATTGAGTTAAAAAGCTATCTTTTTCGGGGTTTTGATTTTTGTTTTAAATCTCTCTTTTCTTTTTGCTGGGCATCAATAATTGCCACAGCCGCCATATGAACTATTTCTTCTACGCTACTCCCCAACTGTAAAATATGTACCGGCTTTTTCATTCCCAACATAATGGGACCAATGGAATCTGCATTGTTAAGCTCTTTGAGCAATTTATAGTTACTATTCGCAGAATCTAAACTGGGGAATATCAATGCGTTCACATTTTTGCCTGCCAATTTTGAGAACGGAAAGTTTTTTTGATGCATTTCTTTGTTTAGAGCAAAATCCATTTGCACTTCACCATCAACAATTAAATCAGGATGTGATCTGTGAAGTAGCGCGACAGCTTCTTTTACCTTTCGGGCGCGGTCGTGTTTTGATGAGCCAAAGTTTGTATAAGAAATCATTGCCATCACCGGTGTCATTCCAAACATCTTCATCGTGTAGGCGGTCATTTGAGTGATTTTAGCCAGTTCTTTTGCCGTTGGATCAATATTGACCGAAGTATCAGACAGGAACATAGGTCCGCGTTTGGTAATCATTAAATTTGTTGCAGCCACTTTATCCACGCCGTCGATTTTTCCAATCACTTCCAGCATGGGTTTTAAGACAGAAGGATAGGACCTTGAATAGCCCGTTATCAATGCATCTGCATCGCCAACATTTACCATCATCGCTGCAAAATAGTTACGTTCACGCATCCATTTTTTAGCATCATAAAGGGTTACGCCATTTCTTTTTCTGCGTTCCCAGTAATGGGTTGCATAGTGGTTTCTCTTTTCTTCTTCACCGTCATCTTTAGGGTCAATGATTAAAATGTCTTTAGAATCAAAATCAATTTCTTCCATCAACTCAAGAATAATCTCTTTTCTTCCCAAGAGTATGGGCGTTCCCATTTTTTCTTCGTGAATAATTTGAGCGGCTTTTAAAACGTCGAGATGATCTGCCTCTGCAAAAACAACCCGTTTGGGATTGGTTTTGGCTCTGTTTGCAAGCAGTCTAACCATCTTATTGTCAGAACCCATTCGCTCATAGAGTTCGTCTTCATATTTTTCCCAGTCTAAAATGGCTTCTTTGGCTACGCCACTTTCCATAGCGGCACGTGCTACTGCCGGAGGTACTTTTGTAATCAATCTTGGGTCAAAGGGTTTGGGGATGATGTAGTCTTTTCCAAAAGCAAGTTTGGTTTCGCCATAAGCGATATTGACTTGCTCCGGTACCGGTTCTTTTGCCAATTTAGCAAGTGCCAGTACCGCCGCTTTTTTCATTTCTTCATTAATTTTTGTGGCTCTCACGTCCAGTGCTCCTCTAAAGATATAGGGAAAACCAAGTACATTATTGACCTGATTGGGATGGTCTGAGCGCCCGGTTGCCATAATGATGTCCTCACGGGTTTTGATGGCAAGGTCATATTCAATTTCCGGATTGGGGTTTGCCATAGCAAAAACAATGGGGTTTTTGTTCATCGACTTCAACATCGCCGGAGTCACGATATCTTGCACTGAAAGCCCCACAAAAACATCGGCTTTTTTGAGTGCTTCTTCCAGGGTGTTTATTTTTCTGGATGTAGCAAACTCAGCTTTTTCTGAACTTAAATTAGGCTTGTCTTTTCTTATAACGCCTTTGCTGTCGAGCATCACAATATTATCCGGCTTTGCGCCAAAGGCTTTGTAGAGTCGTGTACACGAAACCGCTGCCGCCCCTGCACCACTGATAACGATTTTTACCTTACTGATTTTTTTATGTGCAATCTCTAGAGCGTTAATTAAGGCTGCCGCCGAAATAATTGCCGTACCGTGCTGGTCATCATGCATCACGGGAATATCGAGTTCTTCCTTGAGACGACGTTCTATTTCAAAAGCCTCGGGGGCTTTGATGTCTTCTAAATTGATACCACCAAAAGTGGGAGCGATGTTTTTTACGGTCTGAATAAAGGATTCAATGTCTTCTGTATCCACCTCAATATCAAACACATCGATGTCTGCAAAGATTTTAAAGAGGAGGCCTTTGCCCTCCATAACGGGTTTTGAAGCTTCAGGGCCAATGTTACCAAGTCCTAAAACGGCGGTTCCGTTTGAGATCACGGCGACAAGATTTCCTTTGGTGGTATATTTATAAACGTTTTCTTTGTCTTTGGCAATTTCCAAACAAGGTTCTGCAACACCGGGTGAATATGCCAAAGATAAGTCACGCTGGCTGGCATACTTTTTTGTGGGAACTACTTGTATTTTGCCGGGTTTTGGCTTGGCATGATAGACTAATGCTTCTCTTCTGCGGCTGCTTTCTTTACTCATTAGTTGGTTTTTTGTACGACTGACAAAGGTAAGTTTATCCTTGAAATTTGGAAAGTTAATTTGTTAATCTTTTAATCTTTTAAGGGTTTGTTTGTCTAGGCTTGATGGGTTTTAAAATGCTGTTAGGGCTCTAATTTTTATTAAGCCCCTTTTAAAAGTTAACATTTTATAATACGCCACAAGATCTAATCATCTTCAAAAATTTCATTTCCCATCCCATCTGTAAATCGTAAATCTATTTTATCATTATGACACCATATTTCTTTATTATCTACATTATGGCACATATGAGCATTAAAAGCAAAAAGATCATATAGCCTGTATGCTTTAAAAATATATGTCTCTCCAACTTTTACAGTTCTACCTTTAAGTTGTTTTGATTTTTTGTCAACTACTAGTAAAATGGGGTCAGTTTTATTTACCTTTCCTTTATAAAGATAAAAATTATATGTCGAATCAATATTTGTAATTGTGTATTCTTCGGACTTCATTGCTTTTAAAGCCGTCTCATCAACAATCTGTCCATTGCATTGACTAGCAAATAAAAATATCGTCATTAATATGTATCTCATAATATAAATCATTTTCCTTGAGGTATTCTCTAATACCACCGATGCCGCACGATTGCATCGTGTGGTAACTGCACTTCATTTATAGTTCTATTCTCTCATCCAAAATACTCAAAAACAAGTATATTATCTAACAATCCTTTTCGCTCAGCATAATCTGCTGCGCTACTGTAAACATAATCCTCAGGATGATACACTAAGCCTGCATCAACAGGATTATTATGAACATAACTTATTTTTTCGTGAATCACTTTATTGCTCCACAATTCAATGGGTTTATTATCGTGTCTCCAAAATTGAAAATTATTAACATTTGAAGACTTAGCAGCTGCTTTTTTGAATTGTTCCAACAAAAACTCTTTTCTGCTTTCCTTAGGATTTTCCTGAATTGCTTTAACTATTGCTTTACTGGTAAAACGCTTAAAATCTCCTAATAAACTTGAAGGATGTAAATCATTGCCACTCCTGAAAACCAAATGAACATGATTTGTCATAATGCACCACGCAAAAATCTCCATTCCTTTGTTCTCTTGGCAATATGACAAACTTTCAACTAGAATGTCTTTGTATTCATTTCTGGTGAAGACGTCAAGCCATTCAATGACAGCAAAACTTACAAAGTATAAACCTTCTGGATTATGAAATTTATAGTTTCTGCTCATATCAAAATTACATAATTTTTGCTAAGCACGTGGCACACACGATGCAATCGTTCGGCAGCGGGGGCAGCTGAGATATTCAAAAATTTTCTTGATTTTAATGAAAAAAGAAATATATAATTTCATCTAATATTCTAAATAGCCAACTTTTCTTTTTTGGCTTTTTATCAAAGTTGTCAGATGAATTAGTATCATTTTTATGTTTGTTTTGACCGCTATTCATTAGTCCGTAAATATTTTTATTAATATGAGTACACCCCCGCTGCCGCACTACCGAGAACTCAGCGCAATCCTAAAGATATAAATAGTTAGGTTTCCAATCAAACACGAGATTTAATCTCGCAATTTCGGAAATTAACAGCACATTAAACCCATAAAAAAATAAGCTATAGTCGCGATGATTAACAAAAAAGAAAGGAACACATTTTTTCTTTTTTCGCTTTTTGGCCATTTTTCAAATTGCTCAAAATAATCTAAATATCTATTATTTTTTAAAACATATAAGTAAACGATTAACATAGCTATTACCCCAAAAATAACAAAATAGAACCCAGGGACATAATCATACAAATTGAAAACTCTACTAATTACCGAAAAGCTGCTTATTAAAATTCCAAATATTACTCCCCCTATTATTCCACCAGCGGCTATAATATTAAAACCAGTTATTTTGTCATTCCAAAGTTTATCACGTTCATCATAGGGATTCCACCCCTTTTTTTTATGGTATTTTTTAATAAATGGTATTTCAAACAATAGTAATACTGGGTTGACTTTAGTGAAAAAATAATCAATTTTTCTTAAAATTAAATAGATACTATAATTAACCCGTTGGGTGAAATTGGATAAAACAAAAAAAGATATTGGTTAAGATACTG
>JBBDIQ010000011.1:0-1280 GCA_040880345.1 Flavobacteriaceae bacterium | reverse complement strand
GACAACTAATAATATACTCTGTATTGGAATATATATCAAGGTTATTTTGAGTAACATTCGTTAATGAACCAGAAGGCTATTGCTTTTTGTTCGCATATTAAAGTGGTACAATGAAAGATAATGAGTATTAAAAAACACAAAGCATCAGAAAAAGAAATCCAAACAAAGGCTCTTCAATGGATTAAGCGAAACAAGCACAAGTTACTTGAAAAATTTGCAAGTGATGATAAATACCTCAAGGTTGATCGTCCTATTTCGGTCTTTATGGCAGGTTCTCCAGGAGCAGGTAAAACTGAATTTTCGAAAATGCTTATTGAGAAAATATTTTCGAATACCCCCATGCAACCGCTTGTTCGTATAGACCCGGATGAAATACGAGAGATGATTCCTAATTATACAGGAGGAAATGCCTATCTTTTTCAACAAGCTACGGACCGAGCGGTACACGAATTACACAACTACTGCTTACGTAAAGGAAAGAATTTCATTCTTGATGGCACTTTGTATAACTATCAAAGGGCGGAAGAAAATATTAGCCGCTCCTTAAAAAGAGACAGGGAAGTTATAGTGTTTTACCTCTACCTAAATCCTTATGTTGCGTGGGATATCACTCAAAAACGAGAAGTAATAGAAGGTAGAAAAATTTTAAAAGAAGATTTTATCACAAAGCTATTTGCCTCTCGTGCAACAATAAAGAAAATAAAGAAAAAATTTGGCACATCCATACAGCTGTGGGCAGTAAAGAAACGTAGTGTCGATGCAGATGATTTTAAACACTGGGACAATATTGATATTAAAACTCTCGACAAACATGTTAACATTCCGTATAATGAAGACCAGTTAAAACATGACTTATGATGCAATTTTTATCAACTCTTTTACGTAAAAAAACAAAAGCAAAAACACAACTCCCAATGAGTGCCTCTGATTTTTTTCTTCTGTACCTCGAGAAAAAAGGCGGAAGATGATTGAAGAGGTCATCGCAAGTTCTAATAAAGAGCAGCAAAAAATCTTACAGGAGTACGAAAAACAAAAAGTGGTTCATAAGTAAGGTGCTGACCGTATTGGCCTGGTTGCATTCGTGGTTGAAATAAAAATACAAATCCGCGGGATTAATCTTCGGGCGAAATCTTAGGCACACCGATTCATCATAATACTTATAAAAAACGCACTCATTATCAACAGTGCATCCTACCTCACCGCCTTATCGATAGCCTCATTTACTAATTTATCAGCCGCCTTATTCTTCGCCCGTAAGACATGATTATAGGTAATCGATT
>JBBDIQ010000010.1:0-1299 GCA_040880345.1 Flavobacteriaceae bacterium | reverse complement strand
TCAATACTTTATTAATGGGAAAACCTCTAAAGCGAAAGTTTTAGAGGTTTTTTACTTTAAAAACCATTAACCAAATTTTATCAAAATAGTTTAATAACTAAGAAACTTTTTATAAAAGAATGAAAAGAGAGTCTCAATATATTTTAACTTTTCTCTTTTTAGAGGAAGTGCCTCCAGACAACAAAGCCTCAGAAAGAACAATCAGGAATGTAAAGGTAAAACAAAAAATATCAGGGCAATTTAAAGTGGAAAAAACAGCACAAAACTTTGCTAAAAATACGCTCTGTAATTAACACTATAGAAAATCAATTAAATGTCTTTCAGGCACTCACCCTTAAAGCTAAATCTGAACTTTAAATTGATATTTTATAAAAAATTTGTGAAATAAAAAAATGATTTAACACTTTAATACTTTACCTTTATACACAATCTTTAGTAACTTAAATCCCAAAATAACTATGAAAAAAATTACACAAAATTTAAAAGATCCTACAATCAACATAAGACGTTTTCTCGGAACGATGCTTGCGATTGCTTTATTGGCGACTACTAGTGTAGTCTCCCAAGCACCAGTAAACATTGGAACTGCGGGCAACTTCGTGGTTCTGGCAAAATCAGGAATTACATCAACCGGCACCACTTCTATTGTTGGAGATATTGGAGTGAGTCCTATTGACGACACTGCAATAACTGGATTTGGTTTAGTATTAGACCCTTCCGGTGAATTCTCAACCTCATCGATAGTAGATGGAAGAGTATATGCAGCAAACTATGCCTCGCCAACACCTACACTATTAGGTACCGCTGTGGGAGATATGGAAACTGCTTACACGGACGCTGCTGGACGACCAGCAGATTTTACTGAACTTTACGCTGGAGATCTTACCGGACAGACTTTAACTCCAGGTGTTTATATGTGGAGTACCAATGTTTTGGTTTCTGCTGGTGGTGTTACAATTTCAGGTAGTCCAACTGATGTTTGGATTTTCCAAATAGCAGGAAATCTAAATATTGCCAATACCGCTATTATTAATCTTACTGGAGGTGCTCGGGCTTCAAATATATTCTGGCAAGTGGCTGGAGAAGCTACCCTTGGAACAACATCTGACTTTAGTGGAATTATCTTATGTCAAACACAGATAGCAATACAGACAAATGCTGCTTTTGAAGGTAGAGCATTGGCACAGACTGCGGTTACTTTAGACTCAAATAATATTCAGGAGGAGACCAATAACAATACAGTATGCGCCACAGACACTCCTCAGCCACTTGGTCCAGGAAGTGGTGTTACAACGCTTT
>JBBDIQ010000009.1:0-7001 GCA_040880345.1 Flavobacteriaceae bacterium | reverse complement strand
GGCGGGCTTACGGGTTGGCGGGTGTTCGAGTTGGCGGGTTTGTGGGCTTGCCTTCCGTAGCTTCAGCGAAGGGAGGTTTTGCTTCCAGCCTTCGGCGGGCACGGCGCACAGTTCGCTTCGCTCGTGTCGCGTTCCACCCTTTAGAGCTTGTCCCGTACTTGTTACGGGAGTTGGGGCAAAGAACGCGGGTGTGGGGGTCGCTATTGATTATTGATTATTGCTTATTGCCTATTGCCTATTTCCTTAATTTTTTACTCACTTTAGACTAGAAGCTGAACACTAAACACTGATCACTGATCACTAAACAATGATTACTGAACACTTACTGTTACAAAAAGTTATACCACAGAGCCACACAGAGAATACACAGAGTTTCACAGAGGGGATTCATTAATTTAAAAATCAGGGGAAGTTCATCGGTCATCGGTCACCCGTCAATCCACTACCCTCTATCCTCTCACCACTACCCTCTATCCTCTCACCACTACCCTCTAACCTCTCACCTCTCACCTCTCACAACTCACAAACTCACAAACTCACCACTCACTGTGGAGTCCTAAATAGGATTGCCCATTTTAAGTCCGTTTATATGTAAACATTTTTGTTTATATTTGCAGTATGGAAATGCGGTTTAAAAAATACAAAGGAATCCATCCGGGGTTTATTATTAAGCGTGAGTTAGAAAAACGTTCGCTTAAGCAACGGCCTTTTGCTATATCTATTGGTGAGCACCCTCAGACTTTCAATGCGATCACGAAAGGAAAGCGAGCCATTCCCACTTCGTTTGCTTTAAAGATTGAGCAGGCATTGGGTCTTAAAGAAGGTACGGTTGTTTTGTTACAGGCCTTTTATGATATATACAAAGAAAAGCAAAAAAACAAACCAAAACCTGACTTATCACTGTTGAGAGCCACCTTGTTTTGGGATACCGATGTGGAAACCATTGACTGGGAAAGGCAGTATAAAAATGTTATTCAACGGATTTTTGAACGGGGAAATACTATTGAAAAGCGTGAGATTACCCGGTTTTATGGTGATGAGAAAGTACAACAGGTGTTGGTTTATAATTTATAGTTTATTTGCCTATTTTCTTAATTTCTTACTCACTTTAGACTAAAAACTGAACACTGAATGGATACGGCTTTTATAACGCATCCTTTTTATTCAGTTCGATTAATAAATTCAGGAAAAGTCAAGATTTTGGTATTCTCAACTTTATCTAAAATCAATAAGTCTTTATCTCCGGTAATTAAAAAATCTGCTTTTGAATCAACAGATAGGTTTAATAAAAAGTTGTCTTTTTTATCTCGACACATTTTAACGTCAGATGTAACTTTTACTAATTCTCCAAATTGGTCAAAATACGCTAAGAATTTTTCAATATCTTTTTTTGAAAAGTACTTTTTAAATTTAGGACGGCTTACAACATCAATAAATTCTTCGAGTAATTCATTTGAAAAAATCAATGTGATTCTCTTGCTTTCAATAAGTTCGTCAATTTGATTGAATTTTTTGGAAATCAGGAAGCTAATCCAAAGATTTGTATCAAGGATTACTTTCTCATTTCTCATAACGTGATTTTCTCACTTGCTCAACTTCTTTTGTTATTTCATCTAGCGAAATCTCATCATTGGATTTTGCTCTTATTTTTTTCAGTAAAGCAGAGAAGTCTGATTTATATTTTTCTTTATTAATCTTAATCAAGTTTAAATCTGCTAAATCTTTTAGAAGTTTTTTCGCTTTTGGGTTTATTATGTCAATTCGGATCGTTTCCATTTTCTTTAATTTTCTATAAATCTACTGAATTATATTCAAATCACGAATTTTATCAGTATATGGTATTACTTTAGTCTGCAACAATAAAAATAGCATTTATTGCTAAATTATTCAATTTATAAGGTTCTTTTTTTGATTGATATGTGTATTTAGTTAACTGTTAATGTGGTTAATGGCAAATTGTCTTAATACTTAATACTCAGATTTAAGTTTCACCTTTTCCCCGCAGATCGCGCAGATACACGCTGAATTTTATATCTAAACTCGTACATCTAACTTCACCCTTCATCGGTCACCCGTCATCTGTCATCTGTCAAACTAAACAATGATCACTGACCACTTACTATTGCGTAAAGTTATACCACAGAGCCACACAGAGAAGGCACAGAGTTTCACAGAGGGGATTTATTTATTTAAAAATCAGGGGAAGTTCGTCGGTCATCGGTCACCCCCTCTCCCCATCTTCGAGCTCCGAAGCTTCAGCGAAGGAGTTCCCTCTCTCCCAACCTATATCAGGGACGTACACGTACATACTTCTAACTTCTAACTTCGTACTTCTAACTTTAACCGGTCATCGGTCATCGGTCATTAGTCATCCACTCACCACTAACCTCTCACAAACTCAAAAACTCACAAACTCACCACTCACAAACTCACAAACTCAAAAACTCACTACTGAACCCCAAACATCAAAACCAATCCGCATGGCGGTTTTCTTCTCCAATATAGAGGATAATGCCCAGGCCGAGGGTGGTGAAGTTTCCGGTGACGTGTTCAAACTCATCGTTGAGCAGGGCACCGTCAAAGGCATAGTGCTGTTTGATATTAAACACATAGGTGAGGTCGCCGTAAATGGCTACTTTTTTGCTGATATTCACCTGGGGGGTGAAGCCTATTTGAAAGTTTCCGGTTTGTTCAGAGAAGCTCTCGCCTACGGGCATTCCTCGTGCATAACCAATTCCGGCGTGAGTGAGGAGTCCGAATGTTTCATAAAAATGGGGCGATAATCGAAAGACGCGTCCCAGATTATAGACGGCTTCGAGGGTGAGTCGGTGGTAATTGATCCCTTCCTCTTTGCTGCCTTGCGCGCGAAAACCGTTGTATTGGTAACTGCCTTTGAGGCCCAGCGACTTGGTGAACATATAGCGTGCACCCAGGTTGAAATTGGAGGCGCTGATGTATTTTGCCCTGCTGATATTGTCATTGGGCGCCAGTGGCACAACCAAAGCCGGACCGGCTTCCAGCGAGAGGGTATTGAATCTTTTGGACTGTGAATGTGCGTGAATGCTCATAACCAAAAGGCTACAAGCTAAAAGTAGTTTTTTCATGTTGTTAAGTTTGTAAATTTGGGATTTACGCTTTCAAAAAAACGAAACTATTTTTTAAATAGTGCATTAAATTTTGATTATTTCATGATATATTTATAAAATATTGATTTACAGGAGCTAGTTTTTGTTGAATATCGAATAACGAATACAGAATATCGAATGTTGAAGTCTTAATTCAAAACTGAACACTCACTGTTGCGTAAAGTTATACCACAGAGCTACACGGAGAAGGCACAGAGTTTCACAGAGGGGATTTATTTATTTAAATCAGGGAAGTGAACTTCACATCGGTCATCCGTCAATCCACTAACCTCTCACCACTCACCTCTAACCTCTAACTTCCTACTTCTAACTTTAACCGGTCACCCGTCATCTGTCATCTGTCAAACTAAACAATGATCACTGACCACTTACTATTGTGTAAAGTTATACCACAGAGCCACACAGAGAATACACAGAGTTTCACAGAGGGGATTCATTAATTTCAATCAGGAAGTTCATCCGTCATCGGTCATTAGTCATCCACTAACCTCTCACAACTCACAAACTCACAAACTCACCACTACCTTCTAACCTATTGATCCTACTCTGCTTTCTCTCCTGTGGGGTTCACGCAAAGTCGCAGAGACGCAAAGAAACTCTTTTTATCTCTTTCCGTTTTCCATTTGAACTTCCCTGACAGGCGTTGCACTCCCTTTAAAGTGTCCTTCTTTTTTTAACATTAAAAAGGTCCAGAGTCCCCCTAAGAAGTCTATCACCGAGATTATTATGATGCTTGAAGGCACCAGTTGCAACAATACAAAAGCTGTAAAGAAAAAAATGATTGAAAATCGAATAAAAGCTGTTGCTTTCATAATCACAACAAGCTCATATTTAGCTGCAAGAATGTAATAAACGGCAATGGCAGTCAATAAAATGCCCGCAAGTCGAATCCATACTTCAGATGTAGATTCAATCCCCAGAGAATTGAGAAGAACATTAGGTGCTAATAGAAGCATCAGGCCATTAAATGCATAGAAGACACTATAAATAAAAACACTTTTAGCTGATTTACTCATTTTTTTCTGTTTTAGATATTCCATGTCAATACTAAAATCTCCTATTATGGCAAGTAGCGCGCAAATATATCGTTAGCCCTTTGGTTTTGACTTATTAAATATCCAAAAACCTTGGATTAATTAAATAGAAGCTATTGGTTATACCAATTGTTAGCCACTAGGGTTTATTCGGCTTTCTAACCTGACTTTTTTGAAATAATCAATAATTTCCTCTTTGGTCATTTTTGCCAATATATCGCTTAATTTGTCTTTTTGTTCGCGGGAAAACTTAACTGCGTCAAATCCTTTTTTTGTTTTAGTTTCCATAATTCATTAATTCTCTTGGTGAGCGAATTTCCAATTGTTTATACCCATTTTTTATATTGATGGAATTGTAGCCTCGTATCCGCTCTATATTTACGATATGCTTAAAATTCCAACTCACTAGTAAATCAGCTCTATTTATTGTCGCAAGTGCAATATGCAGACAGTCGGCATAGCTTGTTTGTCCTACTACTTTTTCCGCTATATATTCTGTTGCCAATTCCACGACGTCTTCATCTTCGTTAAGAAATTCCGTGTATTCTGTTTTTAATCCGGTTATGAGTTTTATAATCTTTTCAGGTGCTAGTTCAAGTTCTTTCTGTAAGACAGCAGAAAGAAGCACTTTGAATTCGCCTTTATTTATTCGTTCGAATAGTGGTTTTGTAAATTCTTCAAATTCTTTGTCAAAATATCCACCGAATACCGACGTATCAAAATAAATCCGCATTTTTTTCATATTATAAAGTTACGAAATTTAGCGAGATGTTAAATTTTAGTTCGGTTTTTTTAGTCGTGTGCGTGCAAATAATACATATAAACTAAAAATATCAATTAATTCTGAACAATTCAATTTCCAAGATACTGCTCAAATTCAGTATTGAATCAACTCTTATTATCTCGTGGTTCTTCAGATTGAAACAAACTCAAAAACGCATCCCCTAAAAAGTCAATCAAATCGCCGGCTATCAGTGAGTTAAACCCAAGATGTTGTGAAGCCAGGTCACCTGCACTGCCGTGTAAATAAACCCCAAAAACAGCCGCCACCAGCGGGTCATACCCCTGAGCCATTAAGCCGGTGATGAATCCTGTTAACACATCACCACTGCCTGCAGTGGCCATACCGGGGTTTCCGGTGGTGTTTATATAGAGGTTTTCCTGATAGACGGTTAGGGTATGCGCCCCTTTGATGACGATAACACTGTCCAACTTTTTGGAGAGTTTTTTGGTTTTGGCGAGTTTGTCAAAATCGTTTTTCCAGGAACCCATAAGACGCTCAAGTTCGCCGGGATGGGGTGTCAAAACAGATTTTGGCGGTACAAGCGCTAAGAGTTTTTTGTTTTTGCCCAGCAAATTGAGGGCATCTGCATCAAGGACTAAAGGTTTTTTATGGTTTTTTAGAAAACTTGAAAAACCTTCCAGAGTATCTTTGTGTGTACCCAAACCAATCCCCATTCCGATGGTTTGATACTCATCGGTGCCGGGAAATTGTGTGAGTTGGTTTTCGCTTTCATCGGTCAAGACCATGGCTTCGGGAACAGATGTTTGTAGAATGGTGTAACCGCATTTGGGAGTGTAAGCGGTCACTTTTCCGGCGCCGGACCTTAAACAGGCTTTTGTTGCCAAGCTAACAGCACCCATTTTTCCATAACTACCCCCTGCAATCAAAGCGTGACCATAGGTGCCTTTGTGATCAAATTTCCTTTTGGGAAGATACATCGCTTGTACATCATTTTTTAAAATCAACCTGGCTTGGGTGGGTGTTTTATGGAGGTATTCGGGATCTAAACCAATATCCAGAATTTGAAACGACTGGGTAAATCCGGCGGTTTCAGGAAGGAAAAAAGGAAGTTTAGGCACCTGAAAGGTGAGCGTTAAATTGGCTTTGATGACGGCATCAACATCGGGTGTGGGAGCATCAACAAACATTCCGCTGGGAACATCGATGGAAAGGGTAAACGCCCCGGCTTTATTAATATGCTGTACGAGTTTTTTTACCCAACCGTCAAGCGGGCGGTTCAGACCAATTCCGAATAGGGCGTCAACGATAATGCCTTCACTTGAGAGTTCCGGAAAATCAGATTCACTTTTTAAAAGTTTTGGCCATACTTTGGTGGTGTTTTTATAACGGTCATAATTGGTTAAAAAACACTTGGACCGTTTTTCACTGTAGTTAACCACAAAGCAATTGACGGTATATCCCTTGTCGAGCAACATTCTGGCCAAAGCCATCCCATCTCCCCCATTGTTGCCAATCCCGCAAAAAATAGAAATGGGAACCTTTGATCCTTTTAAACTGGTGTCAATCCATTCAAAAGCCTGCCCGGCAGCGCGTTCCATCAAATCAATGGAAGTGATGCCCTCCTTGGCTTCCGTGGCCTTATCAGCCTCATACATTTGTTTTGCAGTAAATAATTTCACGTGATTGTATTTAAGTTAAATTAATTAATTTTTAAACCCGAAACCCGACACGAGCGCAGCGAACTGTGCGCCGTGCCCGCCGAAGGCTGGAAGCAAAACACTGAACACTTACTATTGCGTAATGTTATACCACAGAGCCACACAGAGAATACACAGAGTTTCACAGAGGGGATTCATTAATTTCAATCAGGAAGCTCATCCGTCATCGGTCATCCACTCACCTCTCACCTCTATCCTCTCACCACTAACCACTCACAAACTCACAAACTCACCACTCACCTCTCACCACTAACTGAAACCTGAAACACTGAACACGAAACCCGAAACCCAAAACACTGAACGCTTACTATTGCGTAAAGTTATACCACAGAGCCACACAGAGAAGGCACAGAGTTTC
>JBBDIQ010000008.1:0-43570 GCA_040880345.1 Flavobacteriaceae bacterium | reverse complement strand
TTCAGTATCTTAACCAATATCTTTTTTTGTTTTATCCAATTTCACCCAACGGGTAGACAATAGTTCATTCCTTCCTAACTAAAAGAAAACATTACAAATCTATTTTAACTTCTACCTTTTTAAATTGATTTTTATTTTCTAACGAATTGATAAAAAGAATATCTTTAGAAATAAAATAAAGCATCCTATTATGAAATGGAAAGGAAGAAGAAAAAGTGGTAACCTTGATGACCGTCGAAGAATGAGCGGTAAAGGCAAGTTAGTTGCTGGTGGAGGGCTCATTGCTGTCGTAGTTGTTTTACTTCAATTATTTGGAGGAGAAACCGGTCAAACGATTGCTCCTATATTGGAACAACTCACACAACAGCAACAAACAACGCAGCAGGTTCAAAACCGTGAACTCACTGCTGAAGAAGTTGAAATAGGTGATTTTGTAGCTACCGTGCTGGCAGATACCGAAGATGTTTGGCATCAACTATTCAGGCAAAATATCTTAGGAACTTATCAGGAACCCCAAATGATTTTATTCACACAGCAGGTCACTTCTGCGTGTGGCACAGCATCCTCTGCGATGGGGCCGTTTTATTGTCCTGCAGACCAAAATGTCTATATGGATTTGGAATTTTTCAATGAACTGCACCATCGCTTTGGAGCAAAAAAAGGTGATTTTGCCATTGCATATGTAACTGCTCATGAAATAGGTCATCATGTTCAGACCATATTAGGCACCTCACAAAAAGTTCGGGAGCTACAGAGTAAAACAAACAAAACCAAAGCCAATCAGCTTTCAGTTGCCTTGGAACTACAGGCCGATTTTTATGCAGGGCTCTGGGCACATTACAATAAAGATTATCTCGAAGAAGGCGATATTGATGAAGCATTGAGTGCGGCAAATGCTGTGGGCGATGATGCCATTCAAAAAAGAACACAAGGTCACGTGGTGCCTGATTCCTTTACACATGGCACCTCCCAACAGCGAAAAGAATGGTTTATGAAAGGTTATACCACAGGGAATATGAACCTTCACGATACTTTTTCAGTAATTGTAGATTAGTTTATTTTAATAACACACTTTTCTTCGGAATAAAATCCAGGGTTATTAATGCCGTATTAGTATGCAATCCCTATTATTTTCTTTATTTTTATGCTTTTAAAAACCGAAAGAAATGAACGCATACATAATCGACGGAATAAGAACACCCATAGGCAGTTATCAAGGCACTCTTTCACCGGTTCGAACCGATGATTTGGCCGCATTGGTCATTGCCGAAATCGTAAAAAGAAATCCCAATATCCCAAAAGAAGCTTATGACGATGTCATTCTTGGCTGTGCCAACCAAGCCGGTGAAGATAACCGAAACGTTGCCCGAATGGCATCCCTTCTTGCAGGCCTGCCCTTTTCAGTTCCCGGGGAGACAGTAAATCGCCTTTGCAGCAGCGGACTTTCAGCCATTATTCATGCAAACCGTGCCATCAAAGCCGGAGACGGTGATTTGTTTATTGCCGGTGGCGTGGAGCACATGACCCGAGGCCCTTATGTGATTGGAAAACCTTCCACAGGCTTTGGTACCGATGCAAAAATGTATGATTCCAGTTTTGGCTGGCGCTTTGTCAATCCCAAAATGCACGAAATGTACGGCACAGACGGCATGGGAGTCACAGCTGAAAACCTGGTGGAGAAATACAACATTTCGCGTGAAGACCAGGATGCCTTTGCATACAATTCGCAGATGAAAGCCACCAAAGCTCAGGAAAACGGACGGTTGGCCAAAGAAATTGTAACGGTGGAAATTCCGCAAAGGAAAAAAGACCCGATACAGTTTTCGGAAGATGAGTTCATCAAGCCCACGACCAGCAAGGAAGTGCTGGCAAAACTTCGCGCAGCATTCAGAAGAGAAGGAACAGTCACCGCTGGAAATGCTTCCGGATTGAACGACGGGGCAGCTGCCACCATCATCGCTTCTGAAGCTGCAGTGAAAAAATATAATTTAAAACCTTTGGCTAAAATCGTTAGTTCAGCGGTGGTGGGTGTCGAACCCAGAGTTATGGGAATCGGACCCGTGGAGGCTTCCAACAAAGCTTTGGAAAAAGTAGGCCTTACAATGAAAGATATGGATGTCATCGAGTTAAACGAAGCCTTTGCAGCACAATCATTAGCCTGCATCCGTGAGTGGGGATTAAAAGACGACGACCCGAGAATCAACCCTAACGGTGGTGCGATTGCCATTGGTCATCCTCTGGGTGTAACAGGGGCACGCCTTTGTTATTCCGCCGCATTAGAGTTATCTTTGACAGGAAAGAAATATGCTCTTGTTACCATGTGTATTGGCGTGGGACAAGGATATGCTGCGGTGATTGAAAATTTTTCCGTCCCCAAGTAAACTTGGGGAGAAATCCCGTCAATCAAAATCAAAATTTTAAAACCAAGATACCCGCCTTCGCGGGCATATTATATGAAAACACAACACTACATACTCGGCAACTGGGCAGAAGGACAGGGAGAAGGAACCGCCATCCTGGATTCCGTTACCGGTGAACATTTTACAAGCGTAACCACTGAAGGTCTTGACGTTCCATCTATTTTACAATACGGACGCAAAAAAGGCGACACCCTGCGCAAAATGACCTTTCAGGAGCGGGGCAATATGATCAAAAAACTGGCGATGTATCTTACCAAAAAGAAAGCCCAGTTTTATGAAATCAGTTACCGCACCGGAGCCACAAAAATCGATAGTTGGATAGATATTGAAGGCGGATTTGGAAACTTGTTTGCCAATGCTTCCCTGCGAAAATTGTTTCCCAACCAATCCTATCACGTAGAGGGTGAACCCATCGACCTTTCCCGAGGCGGACGATTTATGGCGCACCACATTCTGGTACCCAAAGAAGGCGTGGCCGTGCATATAAACGCTTTTAACTTTCCTGTATGGGGAATGCTGGAAAAATGTGCCGTCAACTGGATGGCAGGAATGCCCGCAGTAGTTTTGCCCGCTCCACAAACGGCTTATTTAACTGAGGCCGTAGTCAAAGAAATAATCGCCTCAGGAATTTTACCTGAAGGCAGCCTTCAACTCATATCCGGAACGGCAAAAACCATTTTAGATACTGTTCAGTCTCAGGATGTAATAACTTTTACCGGTTCTGCCAAAATAGGCAGAATGCTGAAAGCACATCCACAATTAATTGAAGAATCTGTACCTTTCACTATGGAAGCCGACTCATTGAACGCTTCGGTTTTAGGGGAAGACGCCGCTCCCGGAACTCCCGAATTTGATTTGTTTATCAAGGAAGTCCGCAACGAAATGACCGTGAAATGCGGACAAAAATGTACCGCTATTCGCCGAATTCTTGTCCCTGAAAAATATATGGAAGACGTCCAAATTGCATTAGGAAAAGCTCTCGATAAAGTTACCGTTGGTGACCCGCGTTTAAAAGAAGTGCGTATGGGGTCTCTGGTGAGTCACGCACAGCGCGAATCCGTTAGAGAGCAGGTAGAAAAAATAGCCAAAACCGCACACATCGTTTACGGAAGTTTTGATTCCTTTGAAGCTGTAGGAGCTGACGCCGAAAAAGGCTCTTTCCTTCGTCCCATTTTATTGAGGGAAGACCATCCTTTGAAAAATGAAGCCGCTCACGTTACCGAAGCTTTCGGTCCTGTAAGTACTTTAATGCCATATAATACTATCGAAGATGCCATTAAAATTTCCAAACTTGGAAAAGGCTCTTTGGTAAGTTCGATTTTCACTAACGATGACAATTTAGCAAAAGAATTCACCATAGGAGCCGCTTCCCACCACGGAAGAATTTTATCTATCAACCGAGAAAGCGCCAAACAAAGCACGGGTCACGGTTCTCCTTTACCTAATCTCGTTCACGGAGGTCCCGGTCGAGCAGGTGGAGGCGAAGAAATGGGCGGAATGCGAGGCATTAAGCACTATATGCAGCGCACCGCCATTCAAGGTTCGCCAACAACGCTAACTGAAATTACAGGCATCTACCAACCCAAAGCTGATTATAAAGAAGCCGAAAAACATCCGTTTACTTATCATTGGGAAGACATCCAACCCGGAATGTCACTCAAAACACATAAACGTACCTTAACCGATGGCGATATCGTCAATTTTGCTAACCTTACCTGGGACCACTTTTATGCCCATACAGACATTTCCTCCCTCGATGGAAGCATTTTTGAACAACGCACTGCCCACGGATATTTTATCATTTCAGCGGCAGCGGGCTTGTTTGTGTATCCCAATAAAGGACCGGTAGCGGCAAATTATGGACTGGAAGACATTCGGTTTTTACGACCATTGTATCATAACGACACCATTTATGTGCGCCTTACGTGCAAACAAAAAGTGGATCGCGACCCCAAAGGAAAAGAGCATCCATCAGGCATTGTAAAATGGTATGTGGAAGTTTTTGACACAGATGACGAAATGGTTGCTTTTGCCACAATTTTGACGATGGTGCAGAAAAAGCAAACTGTTTTCACGGAAATGACATCAGAGAGCATTCCGTTTTACCTAAGCAAATTATCAGAATCGGTCACGCCGAAATGGGGAACGATGACACCACAGCATATGGTGGAGCATTTGGAATTCTCTTATAGAATAGCTTCAGGCGAAATGCAAAATTTTGATATCGCCACGCCCGAAGAATATCTGGAAAAAACCCAGGAAACCCTTTGGAATTATAAACCAATGCCAAAGGATTTTCAAATGCCTTTGATGCAAAAAGGCAAACTTGAACCGCTGGAGCACCCTGATTTGGAAACCGCAAAACAAAAAATGCTGGAAGCCCGTGAGGAATATTTGGAATTTTTCAAAGAAAATCCGGATGCACTTAACAAAAATGCGGTGTTTGGGTATTTGAACAGGTATGAATGGTATTTACTGGAGCGGAAACATTTGAATCATCATTTTAATCAGTTTAACTTAATTTAAATTGCAACCTTCTCAGGGTTCAAAACCCTGAGAAGGTTAATCTATACTTATGGAACAACAACCCTACGTAAAACAAAACATAATCAACAACATCTCAACGATTGAGTTCTTCCATCCCGCACACAACAGCCTGCCGGGTGATTTGCTTGCGAAACTGGCAGATACTATCACAGAAGCCGGAAAAAACGATGACGTAAAAGTCATCATCCTGCAAAGTGGGGGAGACCGCACTTTTTGTGCAGGAGCCAGTTTTAACGAACTCATTTCCATCAACGATGAAAAAACCGGCGAAATCTTTTTCAGTGGCTTTGCCAATGTCATCAATGCGATGCGAAAGTGCCCTAAATTCATCATCGGCCGTATTCAGGGAAAAACCGTGGGTGGAGGTGTTGGTCTCGCTTCAGCGGTTGATTATTGTATGGCAACAAAATATGCTGCCATCAAACTTAGCGAACTAAATATTGGCATTGGTCCTTTTGTAGTAGGCCCTGCGGTGGAGCGCAAACTTGCCCTTAGTGGCTTTTCACAAATCGCCATTGATGCGAACTCTTTTTACGATGCTGAATGGGCAAAAAACAAAGGACTGTTTATGCAGATATTTGGAGATGTAGTAAGTCTGGATGAAGCTGTTCAGGCTTTCGCCGAAAACCTGTGCACCTATAATCCCGAAGCTATGGCAGAAATGAAGAAAGTATTCTGGTCAGGCACTGAAAACTGGGATGAATTGCTGAAAGAACGCGCTAAGATTAGTGGTAGGTTAGTCTTAAGTGAGTTTACTAAGAAGAAATTGCAGAGTTATAAATAAATTTAGTCAATGTTAATAAAGAGATTCCCGCCTTTGCGGGAATTGGGATTATGATTTACAGTTTTAAAGGACATATTCCGGTTATCCACGAAAGCAGTTTCGTGCATCCGCTGGCGGCGGTTACCGGCAATGTGATTATTGGCAAGAATTGTTATATCGGTCCGGGAGCGGCAATTCGAGGTGATTGGGGAGAGATTATTCTGGAAGACGGCGTGAATGTGCAGGAAAATTGTACGATACATATGTTTCCGGGAAAATTAATTGTGTTAAAAGAAAGTGCACACATTGGTCACGGAGCCATCATTCACGGCGCCAACATCGGCCGGAATGTTTTGATCGGAATGAACACCGTGATTATGGACGATGCCGAAATTGGTGATGAATCAATTATTGGTGCTATGGCATTTGTTAAGGCTGAGACAGTCATTCCAAAGCGCAGTTTAGTAGTGGGAAATCCAGCTAAAGTGATTAAAGAAGTGAGCGATGATATGATCGCCTGGAAAACTGCCGGAACACGATTGTACCAGCAATTGCCTGCCGACTGTCACGAGAGTTTACGCGAAGTGGAGCCGTTGAGGCAAATTCCCAAAAACAGGCCAGTTCAGGAGGATTTTTATAAGACACTGGAAGAATTTAGAAAAGAGAAAAATAAGTAACCTAAAACCTTTGCTTATCTTTGCGAAAAAGCTTTGCGCCCTTTGCAGCTTCGTCGCCTGAAGCTATGAAGCGCAAGGCGGTGAAACCTTTTCTTGCAAATCCCGCTAAGAAATATAGAGAACTAATGAGAGAATAAAATTCTCAAATTATAAAATATTATGAGTAACAAAGACAAGGCTTCCGCCTCCGCGGAAGTTCCGTTCAAACTCCCCAGAATGGGAGAAAGCATAACTGAAGGCACCATCATCAACTGGCTGGTGCAACCCGGTGAATCATTTGAAGAAGGCGACATCATCGTTGAAGTGGGAACTGATAAGGTGGATAACGAAGTTCCGGCACCGTTTTCGGGAACGCTTATAGAAACCAAGTACGACGCCAAAGATGTGGTGAAAATTGGGGAGGTGATTGCTATTCTGCAACAGTCAGATGGTTCACCTAAAGCGCTGGTTGAGCGGAGTCGAAACCAAAGCGAGGACAAGCCCAAGACCCCTTCAAAACCACAAAAATCTAACAAAGTGGTTCCAAAACCTTCAGCGGCAGTTTCATCAACATATCAAGTTCCTGCAAACAGAACAAACAAATTTTACTCGCCTTTAATTGAAAAAATTGCCCGTGAGCATCACATCAGTTTTGAAGAGCTGGCGCGCATTCCTGCGACTGGCAAAGAAGGCAGACTGAGGAAAAGTGATATCTTCAAATATATCGAGGAAGGCCGACCGGCGCAATTTGCACAGCCCGTGGCAGAATCCGGTTACAGTATTCCGCAATTGAATCTGGACAAAGGCACAGGAAAAATCGTCGAAATGGACCGTATGCGGCAAATGATTGCAGACCATATGGTTTACAGCAAGCATACCTCGCCACACGTCACTGCTTATGTAGAAGCCGATATGACTAACATGGTCAACTGGCGCAATGCAAACAAGGAAGCTTTTCAGAAAAAATTTGGTGAGAAATTGACCTTCACTCCGCTCTTTGTAGAAGCTGTTGCGAAAGCTGTAAAAGACTTTCCGATGATTAATGTTTCGGTTGACGGAAACAACCTTATCGTCAAAGAAAATATCAATATAGGAATGGCAACTGCCCTGCCCAGTGGAAATTTAATTGTTCCCGTAGTGCGAGATGCAGATAAAAAAGATTTAAAAACGCTGGCTGAAGAAATCAACGAACTTGCAGAAAAAGCCCGCACCAATAAATTAAAAGCAGAGGAAACAAAGGGAAGCACATTCACCATCAGTAATGTGGGAACATTCGGCAGTTTGATGGGAACCCCAATTATCAATCAGCCCGAAGCAGCAATTTTGGCGACAGGCATCATCAAAAAACGAGCTGAGGTGATTGAAAAACCCGAAGGCGATACCATAGAAATCCGGCAAATGATGTATTTATCCCTGTCGTTTGACCACCGCATTGTCGATGGATTTTTAGGTGGTAGTTTTTTAAGAAGGATTGCTGATTATTTTGAGCAATTTGATATATCCCGAAAAATAAATTAAAATGATTATCCTGTAGAAATGTTGCAATGCAACATTTCCACTAATAATCAACCAAATCAAAAATGAAAAAAAAATTCCAAAATAAATACAGAACAGAATCCATGAGATTGATCAATTGGGATTACAGGAGCAATGCAGATTATTTTGTGACCATTTCCACAGATGATAAAACATGTTTTTTTGGGGATATTGGTTTGGATAAACATACCAAACAAAAAACAATGAAATTATCCAAAATAGGGCAATTTGCCCACGATTTTTGGGTTGAAATACCAGATCATTTTCCATTTGTAAAATTAGATGCATTTGTGGTGATGCCAAATCATGTTCATGGAATTATAACAATAAACCATGATAGAAATGTTGCGTGCAACATTTCCACAAATGATATTCCATTTTCAAAAAATGAACGAATGGCAAAAATTTCCCCTAAAAAGGGGTCATTGTCATCGGTAATCAGATCCTATAAATCTGCTGTCACAAAACACGCAAGGCAAATTGATTTAAAATTTTCATGGCAATCCCTATATCATGATCACATTATTCGAAATCCATTTGCATTACATCGAATTAGAAAATACATAAACAACAATCCCAATAATTGGGATACAGATAATTTTTATCCAGCATAAAAAATTATACAATGAACAAAATTGATAAAGAAATCTTCAAAAAAGCATTCAAAAACGTCTGCACCGCCAAAGCCTTGGCAGAACTGTATGAAGAAAATTTTAAAGTGGTTTCCAAATATGTACACGCCACTTCGCGTGGTCACGAAGTCATTCAAACCGCTTTGGGAATGCAGCTCCTGCCACAGGATTATGCCTATCCTTACTATCGTGATGATTCGATGTTGTTGAGTTTTGGCTGTACGCCTAAAGATTTAATGTTGCAATTACTCGCAAAAAAAGATGACCCGTTTTCAGGTGGAAGAACATATTATTCCCACCCAAGTTTAAGGGATGATGACAAACCCAAAGTACCGCATCAAAGCAGTGCAACGGGAATGCAGGCGATTCCAGCGACCGGAGCTGCGATGGGGTTTTGGTACAAAGAAGCCTTCGACTCCGCTCAGGCTCCTAAAGATTGGTCGCTGAGCGGAACCGAAGCGCCGATTGTGGTCTGTTCACTAGGCGACGCCTCAGTAACTGAAGGCGAAATCGCCGAAGCCTTTCAAATGGCGGCGTTAAAGCAATTGCCCATTTTGTATTTAATACAGGATAACGGCTGGGATATTTCGGCAAATGCCGCTGAAACTCGCGCTCAGGACGCTTTTGAATATGCCAAAGGTTTTCACGGACTCGAAGCTATTTCCATCGATGGAACTGATTTTATCGAAAGCTATACTCAGGTTCAAAAAGTCATTGAAACCATCCGTAAAGAAAGAAGGCCATTTTTGGTTCACGCAAAAGTGCCATTGTTGAACCACCATACTTCGGGCGTGAGAATGGAGTGGTATCGGGATGATTTGGAAGAGGCGCGTTCGCGTGATCCGTTTCCGAAGATTAGAAAGCAATTATTGGATAATGGTTTTACTGAAAAGGAGTTGAAAGCTATCGAGACTTCCGCTTCCGCGAAAGTTGGTGAACACTACAAAGAAGCCCTAAAAGCCGAAGACCCAAAACCCGAGGATTTATTCACACACGATTTTGCACCCACACCCATCACAGAAGAAACCGGAACTCGCATTCCTGAGGGAGCTGAAAAAGTGGTGATGGTGGATTGTGCTCTTTTCGGAATAGAAGAATTGATGCGGAAGCACAACGAATGTTTGCTTTACGGTCAGGATGTGGGTGGACGACTGGGAGGTGTTTTTCGTGAAGCGGCTACGTTGGCTCAAAAATTTGGTGACAATCGGGTTTTTAATACCCCCATTCAGGAGGCGTTTATTGTGGGAAGTACTGTTGGAATGAGTGCGGTGGGTTTAAAACCCATTGTGGAAGTACAGTTTGCAGATTATATCTGGCCGGGACTCAATCAATTGTTTACCGAAGTGAGCCGCAGTTGCTACCTTTCTAACGGAAAATGGCCGGTATCCATGATACTACGTGTGCCCATTGGTGCTTACGGAAGTGGCGGGCCTTATCATTCGTCTTCGGTAGAAAGTATAGTTACAAATATTAGAGGTTTAAAAATTGCCTATCCAAGTAACGGAGCTGACTTAAAAGGTTTACTCAAAGCGGCCTATTATGACCCCAATCCGGTGGTGATTTTAGAGCACAAAGGCTTGTACTGGAGCAAAGTTCCGGGGACAAAAGGAGCCACTTCAGTAGAACCTGCAGAAGATTATGTATTGCCTTTCGGGAAAGCGTGGTTGCTGCAGGAAATCTGGAAACAGGAAGATGTGGAAACCGCTACCATTGTTTCTTACGGAATGGGTGTGCACTGGGTGATGAATGCGACACAGGGTCTGCGTGACCGTGTGGAAATTATTGATTTGCGAACCCTTTTTCCTTTGGACGAAGAAACCATCATGAAATCTGTCAAAAAAACCGGAAAGTGCCTGGTGGTTACCGAAGAACCTTCAAATAACAGTTTTGCCAGAGCCCTTGCAGGTAAAATCCAGGAAGAATGTTTTCAGTATCTGGATGCGCCGGTGTTGACCATTGGTTCAGAAAATATGCCTGCCATTCCGTTGAATTCCACTTTGGAAGAAACGATGATTCCGAGTACAGAAAAAGTGAGGGTAAAATTGGAGGACTTACTAAGTTACTAATTAATATATGTCAAAAGTGGTATTTATAAGTAAATTTAATGTACCTTCACTAATTAATTAATAACCATTAATCCCAATATTATGAAAAAAGTAATGTTCATTATGCTTACAGGAATTTTTCTTGCTACATCGCTAAACTCCTGTAGAGAAAAAGAAGAAAATAAAACAGAAACGGAAGAACTTATAGATGAGATGAATAGTGAAGGTGCTGACGTCAAATACAAAGAAAATGAGGATGGAAGTACCAAACTAAAAATGGAAACTGACGACAAAAAGCTTAAGGTCAAAACAGATGAGGACGGAAATACTACAAAAGTAAAAATGAAAGACTCCTCTGGTGACGATAATTAATTATTTGATTAATTTTTATAAAACGGCTCTGAAAAGAGCCGTTTTTTGTTTGTAAAATTATTTAAACCTCATAACTAGGGATAGAATTATTAATTACTTTTGAAATTAATTTTTTCGATTCTATGAAAGGGATTCTTACAATTCTCTTACTCATTGCGGCAAATATTTTTATGACCCTAGCCTGGTATGGCCATTTAAAATTTGCAGAATGGAAATGGTTTAACAAGCTGGGTCTTGTAGCTATCGTCTTTATCAGTTGGGGTATTGCTTTGTTTGAATATTTTTTTCAAGTCCCGGCAAACAGAATTGGTTTTAAAGACAATGGTGGTCCATTTACCTTAATACAGCTTAAAGTATTGCAAGAAGTGATCACTCTTGTTGTTTTTGTTGCCTTCTCTTTAATTGCTTTTAAAAATGAAACCTTTCGATGGAATCACGCAATAGGATTCCTATTTTTGGTTTTGGCAGTTTATTTTATCTTCAAAAAATAAACAATATATTATTTAAAATAATTCTAAATAGCTATATTTGCATTCCAATTTAAATTTAAATAATGATGAAAAATATAGTCCTCGCGCTCGTTGCTCTTGTGTTATTTTCATGTAAAAATGACGCCAAAAAAGAGCAAGACAGTCAAACCTCCCAAGAAGTAAATGTTTATACCCACAGGCACTATGAAGCAGACCAACAACTCTTCAAGAAGTTTGAAGAAGAAACGGGAATCAAGGTAAATGTCATAAATGCCAGTGCAGATGAACTCATACAAAAAATGACTTTGGAAGGCGATAAATCGCCAGCAGATGTTCTCATTACTGTGGACGCCGGAAGATTGCATCGTGCAAAAACAGCCGGTTTATTACAGTCTGTTTCTTCAAATATTTTAGACTCTATCATTCCGTCTCATATGATGGATACAGACAAAAACTGGTTTGCCCTAACAAAAAGAGCCCGTGTGATTGCTTACGCGAAAGACAGAGTAAATCCGGAAGATTTGTCAACGTATCAAGCATTAACAGATGCTAAATGGAAGAATAAAATACTAGTTCGCTCCTCCGGCAATATTTATAACCAATCGCTTTTAGCATCAATTATTGCCCATCAAGGTGACGATGAGGCAAAGGCTTGGGCTGAAGGTGTCGTGCAAAATATGGCGCGAACTCCCAAAGGAAACGATCGTGATCAGATCAAGGCCGTTGCTGCCGGAGAAGGTGATTTGGCAATAGTGAACACCTATTATGTGGGTCTACTCACAAATTCTGAAAATCCTGAAGAACGCAATGTTGCAGAATCTGTGGGTATCTTTTTCCCCAATCAGGAAACAACAGGAACGCACGTGAATGTTAGTGGTGCAGGCGTTGCCAAATATGCTCCTAACAAAGCAAATGCCATAAAATTCATAGAATTTTTGGTTTCTGAAGAGGCGCAAAAAGTATTTGCGCTCTCCAATTATGAGTATCCTGTAAACTCCAATGTTGCCATTTCGGAAACGCTTAAAAACTGGGGTACCTTTAAAGAAGATACAATTAACCTTTCCCTACTGGGCGAAAACAATAAAAAAGCGGTAATCTTATTTGATGAGGCAAGCTGGAAGTAGTGATATTTTTTCCATAAAAAACAGGCTGCTTCGGTTAAAACGAGACAGTAACAGGTGGTCAGTCGTCACATTATTTGTGGTGTTTCTAATTGCGATTCCTGTTTTGACCATCTCGTTTGAACTTTTTGAAGGGCCCGGTGAATCCTGGACACATATAGCCAAAAATCTTTTGGTAGATTATGTGTCCAATTCTTTTTATTTGCTTCTTGTTTGTAGTGTGATGGTGTTGCTTTTTGGCGTGACCACCTCCTGGCTCGTTGCCCGTTATGAATTTCCTTTTAGAAAGCAATTGGAGTGGTTGTTGATTCTGCCGCTCGCGATTCCTTCTTATATTGTAGCTTATGCCTATGCAGGTGCTTTTGATTATGGCGGAAGTCTCGAATTGATTCAACGCTATTTTGGGCTTGAATTTACCCGCATCGATGTGATGAATCGTTTTGGGCTGGCGTTTGTATTGAGCATTTCACTTTTTCCCTATGTGTATGTGAGCACGCGTGCTTTTTTCTTAAATCAGGCAAATAATTTGCTGGAAGCTTCAAGATTACTGGGAGTGGGGGAGTTTCGCACTTTTTTTAAACTGATTTTACCTCTCGCCAGACCCGCCATCATCGCCGGAATGATTTTGGTATTGATGGAAGTCCTCAATGATTATGGAGCGGCACAATACTTTGGAGTCAATACATTTACGACCGGAATTTTCAGGTCGTGGTTTTCACTGGAAGAGCCTGAAACAGCCATTTATCTCTCGGCTTTATTATTGGTTTTGGTTTTTGCTTTGATCCTTTTTGAAAAATGGCAACGTAGAAAAATTCAATATACGAATGAAAGCACTAATACAGAACGCATCTACCGAAAGCAAACTTCAAAAAGAAAACAATTCCTCATATTTTGCATCGTCATCACTCCGGTGCTTTTTGGGTTTTTTATTCCGGTAGCACAACTGATTTACTGGGCGGTTTTGACTTACAGTTCGGTGTTTGATTACTCTTTTTTAATGCTTTCGCTGCAAACATTTGGAATCGCATTTTTAACGGCAACCGTTACAGTTGTTTTTGCTACTTTACTCATATTCTCGGCAAAATGGAACCGCATTGGGTTTATTAAAAACCTTTCAAGACTGGGTATTTTGGGATATGCCATACCCGGAGCCGTTGTAGCGATTGGAATTATGATTCCCACATTAGCATTGGATAAATGGTTGATGGGTGTGTATGAATCCCTTTCCGGAAACACGACCGGTTTTCTCATTCACGGGACTTTGTTTGCACTAGTTTATGCCTATGCGGTGCGTTTTCTCGCAGTGGCTTATAATCCCATAGAATCCACTACTTTAAAAGTAAGCAATGCCATTCCTGATGCTTCAAAAACACTAGGAGTCGGTAATTTTAAAACGTTTTTTAAAATTGAATACCCACTCATCAAAACCGGAATGCTCAGTGCTTTTATACTCGTTTTTGTTGATGTTTTAAAAGAATTACCGCTCACGCTGATTTTAAAACCCTTTCAGGTAAACACACTTGCAGTAAGAGCTTTTGAATATGCCAGTGATGAACGGGTGATGGAAGCGGCTATTCCGTCGTTATTTATTATCTTTACAGCTGCCATTCCGGTGATATTTTTGAATAAATTACTGGTAAGTAAATCTTAGTAATCAGCCTTATCTATTAAGCCATAGCTCCTGTAATTCTTCCAATGTTTTTGCTTTTCCTTCTACCAGGAGTTTGCCATCATTACAGTCATAAAGTTGCCAAAATTCTTCAGCATATAAAGCGCATCCTTTAGTATAGTCCAAATGGAAATAGTTGAAATCTTCAAACTCAGGCGTCAGGACTTCCTGAAAATCTTCGTTGTAGTATCCCACTCTATTATTGTTCCATACTTCATAAACTATGGGATATTCGTGCATTTTTATGGAATCATAAGCCGGTTTGATGAGTTCTTCAAAACTGCCTTCACCGCCGTAGAGTCCCCATTTTTTTGTTTTTTTGTTTCGTCCGGTGACATAGACAATCTCTTGAGGAACGGGTTGGGCTAAATCTATATTTTCTTTTTTATATAAATCCTCTAAAAAGGGGAGTTGGTACTCTGCATCCCATTTTGTGGCGGGAACATCATTTAAGTCCTTATAAATAAAAGGTTCTGCGGTAAACAAACGACCATCTTCCACCGGTAAAACAAGACCCCATAAGCCTTTTTTCTTGACTAGAAATTCTGGATTTGGCAGATGGTTTATCATTCCATAAGGAGTGGATTCTACATTTTTATTGTTCTCCTTATTGATCTTTTCTATTTCTTTTTTATTTCGAAAAACAATAGAGTCAAACTCAAATTTGGGTTGTTGATGTCCTTCCCTCCAGACCTCTAAATCTAAAATAACGTACCTCCCTTTATGCATGGCTATGCAAAAGTTAGAAATCGCTTGAGCCACAGTAGGTAAAAACACTTCATCATAAGCCTTATCATGGATTACCGTCTCTTCTCCATAATCAAGTTTCCAAAGTTGCCATTTGCCTTTTTTGTTTTGAATTTTATAATACTGCGGGAGTGCTTCAGAAAAAACGATTTCTTGGGCGTTTATGGATTTTAGATACTTGGCGAGGATGGGTTTTGGGGTGTGTTGGTTGATTGTATGTTCAAGTGTATCGTTTTCTTGGAAAAGTAATTGGGAAAAAGCTGTATTTATAAAACTGAGATAAATAATAATTGTTAAAATATATTTCATCTTATATGTTTTTAGAGATAATGTGAAATCATTTTTGCATTATGGAATCAATTAACGAAAACCAATAATTCACTTAATCTATTATAATCGTAATCTGAAAGACTTTTTATTGAGTTTGGATTCAAATTTACCATTTGAACATCTCTACACTCAAAACACACTTTCGCCATTCCCGTAATTTGATTATTGGTCTTGAAAACCAAAATATCCCGGTAGATTTTTACGCACTCATTCATTTCTGTTTTTTGTTCATTGGGATTGCTAAAAACTGAACGAAGTTCAGAGAGTTTATCAATGGCAACAGTATTTTTGGTGAAACCTATTTCCATTAAATCTTTAATGAACAATGTATCAGATATGTTTTGAGGTTTTTTGTTGACCAACACATCGATTTTTAGCTGTTCTTTATTAGTCAAGGTGCCTTGACTTGCGATTTCAAATAAAACCTGATCTTCAATCTGAATGTTGTAATGCATAGCTTGATCAAATTCAAGAACAGGTTTTCTATCCTGCTGTTTGCAAGCAGACATAAGAATGAGAACTAAAATTAAGGCTCGATTCATTTTATCTAAATTGTATGATGTAGTAATCATCTCCTATAAAATACTTTTGTTGGTATTGAACTAAAGTTCCAAGTTTTGTGTTTTTGGTTTTAAATCCAATATGACTATCACTGTCGTGTTGAAACTCGGTAAAAAGGATTTCTTCTTTTTGATTAATCACCATTTTTTTAAGGCTATTGTCATAATAATAACGATACGGAATCATGGTCTTTTCTTTCATTTCAAGTGTAAACTGATAAACCGTATCATTGATTTTTTGAAAAGGTGTTTTTTGCTTTGCTTTTCTGAACAAACTGTAGGGTTTGTTGGCCAAACCGCTATAAATTGTAATCCCTAAGCTATCAGGCGGTGAGATGATTTCTTTCACATTTTCTGTATTGCTGATATAATGTACTTCAAAAGTTTGTTTTTGGTCGGTAGCATTATTGATATAATAATTTGTACCTGATTTACAATTGCTCAGGAAAAGTAAAATTAGGATATAGATGGTGTTTTTCATTTTGCTTTTAATTTTTTGATTATTTTTAGCAAGCCTTCCCGGTTTTTGGCTTCGTGGTAAAACCTGGGGAGTTTTTCCAGTAAGGTAAAATGGGTGCGGTCTTTGTGTTCCCGCAGTTTTGCTGAAATATACTGTTCCAAATATTCCAAATGTGCCGGGTTATACGCCCAAAATACCTCATTTTTAAAAGGTGCTTTAAACCATAATTCTACCTCAAAATAGGCATGAGCAGCTTGTTTTAATTCTGCATATTTACCTTCTTTGTATTGCACCAGCATGGATTTCTGTTTGCTATACCCACAATGTTTACAATGCAGTCTTACTTCCTTATCATCTTCCCTTAGCAGTGCAATCGCTTGTTTAGTGCATTGCGGACACTTAACCCAAACTTTTTTTTCAAAGTCGCAGAGGCGGTGATTTTGGTCTTGGAAGCGGGTTGAAGTCATAATAAGTTACCTAATGACATCAAAACTAATGTTTTGCTCGGGTGCTTCTCTTGGGCCTTCTTTGATTTGTAGGGTTATAGGAGTAAACTGCTCCATCACTTTCACATTCCACCCTCTGCCTTTAGCGTATTCTTTTCTATTGGCAAGTCTTTTTTTCAAGTCATCATAATTTCCACAATTAAGTGACCCATAAGTTTGGTGTTGCATTTTATCACTTAAACCCTCTATATTCTCTTCCAAATATTCATAGAATGTTTTAGATAAATGTTCGCTTAATGGAGTTGTATAAGTTAAGCCTCTGCCATAGAATTCAAAAGTTACTTTAAAAATGTTTGTAAAATACATATTGTTGTCTTCAAAGTATTTTGTGTGAGAGAAAAAATATATGGTAAACGTTTTACCATAATCAGGGCTATCTCTTATATCATAGCTATGGGTTGGTTTGTAATTTTCTGAACACCATTGTTGTGCAAAGCTTGAAATAGGCATGTACAACAAAACCATCAAGGCTATTCCTGAAATTCTTTTGAGTAGATTCATAATTGCTTGTTTTAAATTAATGTTGACTTATTTTTTTATCTTTATATTTTTCTTTACTCACGCCATAGTTGTCAAAAGATTTGTAAGACCCAATGTGGATATACTACCTAAACTTCTTTTTCAAAGTCACTGAGGCGGTGATTTTGGTCTTGGAAGCGGGTTGGGCTCATTATTAATAATAAATGCCATTTTTTTTACAATAGTTTTCAGCTTGATAAACCGTATTAGATTTCGCTGCACTTTTGATATATTTTAAACCTAATTCTTTATTTTGTTTAAAGGGTCCTTTGCCCTCATACAGCATTAATCCAAACTCATAAGAATACCAGTGATAGTGTGCGCCGGCGGAAATATCAGCTCCCATTTGGTATAACTCAAACGCTTTTTTCATGTCCTTATCAACGCCTTTACCTTTTTCATAATAACTTGCTAACTCCCAACGGTATTGACCAATGTTAAGCGCTTCAGTTTCATTGGCAATAGCTTTTTTTAACCAAATCACAGCGTTATTGTAATCCTTGATGTGTTCATAACCTTCATGTAAACGGTAATCAGCATCAGAATAACCTTGCTTTGCCGCCATTTTCATGTATTTAAAATATTGATCTGGATCCGTTTCTAATTTCATTCTCTTAAATGAAGGATACCAACCATATTCTAAAGCAAGATCATACTGTATTTGTGCATCCCCTTTTAGGGCTAACCCTTTCAATATTTCTAAAGCTTTTAATTTTTCTTCTGCCGTGCTCCCTGAGTTGTAACGCAAAGAATGCCATAATTTACATTTAGAAAAGAAGCTGATGTCGTTCTTTTCAGTAAAAAGAAGAGTCTCATAAGTTAAATAAATAGATTTAACTGCTTTACTACGTACATCCCTGCAGGGGTCTTCATCTCGATTTTTGATTGCATTATGGTAATCCATTTTTAAATTAAGATACTCTAGTTGACTTTTATTTAGTTTAGATCTGAATTCTTTTACGATTCCATAATTATTAGTCTCATCAGCTTTATTAACAGCTATTAAATAATCTTGAAATAGAGATTCCTGAGCAATTACACTCAGTGATGCCCCTATTATGAATGTGATTAGAAAAAGTGTTTTTAGTGTTCTCATAAATTAAGTTATTTTTTATGTTTTAATTATTTTCTTAAATTTAAATTCTATCTTACTTATTTCAAAATCACGGTATTACCAGCCGGTGTCAAACCACGCATCGTCCATCGAAGACTCTTCAACAGGCTGTACAATTCTAAAACCTAAATCTGTAAATTTCTTATTTGGATGAAAACCATAGCGCCTTGAAACACGACAGTTAAAAGAACTAGATTCCCAACTGCCACCACGTGCTATTCGAATATTACCGGAGGAGGGGCCTTTGGGGTTTTCTTTTGGGCTATTGGCGTAATAGTTTTTACGGTACCAGTCACTGCACCACTCCCAAACATTGCCACTCATATCGTGAATTCCCAACTCATTGGGTGCTTTTATTCCTACTGGATTAGTAATTTGGTTACTATTTTCCTTAAACCATGCTACCTCTCTTAAATTATCACTGCCAGAATATGGCATATTGCCTTTGCTTCTTTGTCCTCCCCTAGCAGCATATTCCCACTCTGCTTCGGTGGGTAATCTTGAATTTCTCCCTGTTTTTTTGGTCAACCATTTAGCATAAGCAACGGCATCATAATATGTAACTGATACCATGGGATGATCTTCTAAGCCACTCCACCCAAATCCATCGGGTGAATCGGGCATTGAACGCCCTGTTTCTTTACAGAAATAATAATACTGACCAACGGTAATAGGGTGTTTTGTTATTCTAAAGGATGAGACAGTTACTTTATGTATTGGGCTTTCATCAGCTAATTCGTTCCCACCCATGTAAAAAGTGCCGCCTTGTACTTTGATAAAAGTGGTATTAATTTGAGATTTAACAACATTTGTCGCAACAATTGCAACTACTATTAATACTATTTTTTTCATGATGTTTTTTTTAATATCTCATTTCGTTTCTATCAATCTCAATTGGGTTTTCAATGTCAGTTGTATAAATTTTATATTTATAATTTGGATCAACTGTCCAGTCGCCATAATCGTGGTCATCTTTAGGAAAGTTAAATTCATAAACGACAGGGAATGTTATTTTTTCTGTTTTATTATTGCTGGTTTCAATAGTTCCAAATACATACAACCCTACTTTATAGTTTATTTTCATTTTTTCATTTTTATCAAAATAAAAATTCCTTCTTATTGCAAAAGTTACATAGGGATTTGTGAGGGTTGAATCTTTTTTAAAAGATCCTTTTTTAAAATTCATTTGGCTTGAGGAGGATAATTTGAGCTTTTGGCCATTAAACAGGTCGGCTATTTTTTTAAAATTTATTGCAATGTGTTTACTCTGCATATTTAAATTGAAATCTGACACTCCAAAATTTGAGGAACTATGCCATTGTTCTTGATTTAACGCATGTAAGGTTGTTTTTCCTTCAAACCAAACCCCATTTGTTGACCCATCATGAACGAAATTTGAGGGTATGGTTTTTCTAAAGTGCTCTTTGTCATCAACAAATACTACAAACTCGCCTTTGTTTGAAAGTCTGTACTCCACAAGAAATCTTTTGGTGATATCAATTTTATCTCCCGCATAGAACACTATTGTTTGTTCTTCATCTGAGTTTTCTGCGGAAAACACAATGGTTCCATCATTTTTAATGGTGATTTCAACTTTGTTTTCTGTTTCATCATCCATAAACAATCTTAGTTGTAATGGGACTTTGTAGTTTGCGGGAGGATCATTTAGACTCATATCAATTCTAAATACATCCCAATACTTTTCTTCATTCTTATAGCGAGGGTATAAAGGAAGTCTTAGTTCATTGTATTGCCCGTTTTGATGAACTAACATGGTTTTGTTGCCATGAAATTGAAGATCTACATTTAAACCACCATTACTAAATTTTCTGAAAAAATTATTTTCAAAAGCTTTTAGCATAGGATGGGTGTCAAAAGGATAATAGTATTTAAATGTGCTATTTGTTTTCATTTGATCATAATGGTCTTTTCCTATGGTTTTCCAATCCCATTTAAACAGGGTTTTTTTGTTGTAATTAACATCTTCTTGTGCTACAAGCGAGAGGTTTCCATACCAGAATAGAAAAATAGTGACAAATGAAAATTTAAATAAAAATCTCATACATTCAATTTTTTGTTAATTACTGTTATTTATAGCTTTCTGAATTTCTTCTGTCAAATCGAAGCCGTCGATGACAGTTATATTAGAATTATTTGACAAGAGAAATACATAATCATAGCCTTTGTTTGAAGCAACCTTTATAATATTTGCTTTTACTTCATCAATAATTTCTTGCTGAGCATTTTTAAAATCTTGTTCAATACTTGCAGATACTTCATATGAGGTTGCTCTCTTAGACATTTCATCTATATTTTCATTTAATTCATTAATTTGTTTTGATATTTTAGGAGTATCCCATAAAAGTATTTGCCAATTGGCATGACCTATTTTCACATCTGCTATATTTTCAGAATTATTTTGAATTTCATTTCCTTTGATGACAATTATATCATCTGAATTTGAATCAAACATATAATCATATCCATTATCTTTTGCTAATAAATGAACTTGGATAGAAGTTTCTTCTTCATATTTATCAATTATCCTTTTACTTTCGTTTTCATAATACTCATAATAGTTATCAAATTTCTGCAAGAGCTTCTGTTTTTCTTCATCCGAAAGCTTATCTAATTTCTCACTGACTTCTTTCTCATATCTCTCAAATTCTATTTTCATTTCATTTAATTGAGTTACTGTTGCTTTGTGAATAGGTAGTGATTCAAAATAGGCAATCGCATTTATGTGCCCAATTTTTGGAAATGGTGAGTCTTTAGAAATGGCAAGAAGGTTTTTTTCCGGATTTAGGACTCCAAACTGATCTGTGTCCAACTGATAATTAACGCCTTTATCTTTAGCTGTTCTTTCTAAATATTTCAATTCTTTGCCCCAAAATTCAGAAAATGTTTTAAGATTGACACTATCATACTCTTTTTTGAGTTCCTCTCTTTTGTTCTCACTGGCATCATATATTTTATTTCCATATTTTTCGTTAAGTGTTTTGACTTTCTTTTCATAGTCAGCATAAGATGGCAAACTTTTAATATGAGAGTAAAAATCAAAATGAGCAATTTTAGTTTGCGCAAAACTATTGAATGAACACATTGTTATTAGAATACTAAATGCAAGAATCTGATTTGTTTTTTTCATTTTAATTAGGGTTTAAATAAGGTTTAGATTTATAGCTCTACTACAAAACCTGCGTTAAAACTCTCAAATGGTTTTTTGTTGACGTGTATATTTTCATAGGACAGCACAAAATTGAATGACTTAAATAATTCAACACCAATTCTTGGGCTTAATTGCCAGCCAGACATATCTGGCCTATCTTGGTTGTTTTCATCAAAAGCACCTTTGCTAATATCGCCTGCCCAACATACCTGAAAACCAATAAAAAGCTTTTTAAAATTATAGTTTAGTGCAACACCGGGAGTAAAATACCAAGATAAAGTAGGTTCGTTATTATCTAACTCTGCCTCACTTTTTATAGATAGGTATCTAATACCGCCTACCAAATACCCATGTATGTTTGAGTTTTGATAACCTTTATTTCCTATAGTTTCTTGAAGTATTGAATATTGAAAATCAAAAAAATAGGTCATATCATAGTTTTCACTCCTGTCACCGGTTATTGTTCCTGCCCCAAATAAAATATTGGCATCTTGTGCAGTTCCACTTAAGCTGGTTATGATAAGTGTTGTAGAAAGTAATAGTGTTTTTAGTGTTTTCATGGTTGTTTATTTTATTTCTTTTCCAGTTTTATCTATGTAAAAAAACCTGTTGCTTTTTACAACTAAGGCTTTACCGGCAACAAACCTGGGCATTAACCAGTCCTTATTAGGTTTAAGAAATTGCGGTGGGATAACTTCTTTACCGGTTTTATCTACAAAGCCAATTTTACCATCTAGCACAACTGCCGCTAAGCCTTCTGAAAAACTCAATACTTCATCATATTTAAGAGGAACAATTTCTTTTCCGGTCTTATCAATAAATCCGTATTTATCATCAATTCCTACTTGAGCTAAACCATCTGAAAAATTTTCTGCATTATCGTATTTAAACGGAATAACTTGTTTACCTTTTTTATTGATATATCCCCGTTTAAAATACGATACGACTAATGCTAAACCTTCTGAAAAATGATCTGCACCATCATATTCAAGGGGAATAACTTCTTTTCCGGTTTTATCAATAAATCCGATTTTTTTTCTTTCCCATTCTTCGTCCAATACAACTAGTGCTAAACCTTCTGAAAAATGACCTATATAATCGTACTTAAGAGGAATGACTACTTTCCCTAATTTATCAAAAAGCCCATACTTTTCGTCTAATTTAACTAACACCATAGAATTTGTAAAATCATCTACATCATCGTATCTAACAGGAATAACTTCTTTTCCGGTTATATCAATAAGCCCATACTTTTCGTTTAATTTAACTAATACCAAAGAATTTGTAAAATCTTCTACATAATCGTATTTAAGAGTGATAACTTCTTTACCAGATTTATCAATAGCCCCCCTTTTTCCGTCCAATTTAGCGAATGCCAAACCATCTTTAAAATTATCTATATAGTCATATTTTAGGGGAATAACTTCTTTGCCAGTTTTATCAATAAACCCCCATTTTCCGTCCAATTTAACTTCTGTTATTCCTTCTGAAAAATCATCTACATCATCGTACTTAACAGGAATGACTTCATTTCCATTTTTGTCGACAAACCCCCATTTTCCGTCCAATTTAACTCCCCCCGCTAAACCTTCTGAAAAAGAACGTGCGTAATCGTATTTAAGGGAGATAACTTCTTTACCGGTTTTATCAATATACCCCCATTTTCCGTCTAACTCAACTCCCGCTAAACCTTCTGAAAAATCACCTGCACCATCGTACTTGAGAGGAATGACTTCTTTCCCTGTTTTATCAGTATATCCATATTTTCCATCCAATTCAATTCGAGCTAAACCTCCTGAAAAATAATTTACATCATCGTACTTAACAGGAATGACTTCTTTCCCGGTTTTATCAATATACCCCAATTTTCCGTCCAATTTCACAAGCGTCAAACCATCTTTAAACCCAATTACAAAGTCGTATTTTAGGGGAATAACTTCTTTCCCTGTTTTATCAACATATCCCCATTTTTTGTCTAATCCAGCAACCTTTATTAAACCTTCAGAAAATTGACCTCTTACAATTATGTATTTTGGTTCAATGACCACTTTTCCGTTTTCATCTTTGAGTCCCATTAAATTATGTATCATCTTTGAGTTAGGATCTAAAACGGGGGCTTTAAAAGTCTTTAAGTCTTGTGCCAGCAATACTACTGTACTGCACAACAATAGAATAGTTGTATGTATAAATTTTGTTTTCATAATAATACAGTTTATTTGTTTAGTCAATAAAAATCAAAAACCCACCATAGATTACTTCCAAAGAAGATTCATTTACTTCTATATTTTCATAAGAAACCGTGAGATTGAAAAATGGAAATGGAAAATCTTTTACAGAAAGTGATGCTCTATAAGATATACCATCTTCAACTTGCTCTGTAAGGCTTAAAGCATAGCCTCCATTTACACTTAAATAAAAGGGCAAAAACCCTACTCTTAGACCGAGACCCAATGGTGCAAATGCAACATCGTTTTCAAAAATACTCGCTACTTTTTCTTTTCCAAAAGCATACCTTATTCCTCCAGATAAATACGTTTGAAATCTAAATGATTCTTTACTTTCTGAATAGCCTGTGTTTCTTACTGGCACGTCTTTACTCTCATAAATGTCAATAATATTATATTGTAAATCGATGAGTAGAGATGATGATAATTCTTCACCTAAATCTCCTGAAACACCTCCAAATCCTGCTTCTATATTCAATTGTGAATAAAGATTAAATTGAAATAGCAGTGAGAGAATTAAAAAGGTTTTTGAAATGATGCTTAACTTTTTACTTTTCATAAGTGTTTTTCTATAATTAATGATTTTGATGTTCAATACTATTCAGTTATTCATCATATTTAATTTTAACACGGGTCAAAATTAATTTCAATAAATTTACCATCTCGATTGTATTCCTCCTCAGTATCAGGGTCTCTGTGAATCATGTCAAAACCAAAACGGAGTTGTTGAAAGTTTTCCCGGGTGATTTCATCTTCAAAAAATTGACCGCCCACTAAGAACTTTGAATATTCAATACCACCAATCGTTTCAGTTCTCACAAAAGTTAAGATGGGTTCTAAACTAACCGAGGTGTCGTTGTAAAAAATGATAAATTCATTAGTATCAAACCCTACTTGCAGCTCATCTGAGGACGGAATGAAAACATTAAAAGAAAATGTTTGGAGAAAGCCTGTGGGTAAATTTTCAAAACACACCACATCACGAATGAATGTGGAGGTGGTCTCTATTTCGGAAGTAAGTACATCATCCCCATTGATACGTGTATTTCCATATAGAAACTGATTTACCCAAACAGGGTCTCCGGTAAAACCTAAATCATCTTCCTCCTCTTCACAAGAGGTAAAAGAAAAGCTAATTAAAAAAATTAAGGGAAAAATTAAGAATTTAGTTGTTGTTTTCATGATTGTTTGGTTTTTGATTTATTTAATTGAATGATTTTTTTGAATATTTTTATTTTACCAGTATCCTTCCTCACCTTCAAAAAACACATTCTCAATAACATAGGATTCATTTCCACCACCGTTTTTTTGAGCACAGCTATAACAGCTGGCTTTATGGGTTTGACCTGATTTTACATTGGTGCTGCCTTTAGTAACTTTTCCGTTTTTGTGGTAAATTTTGAAGGAGAACCTCACGTTTTTGTCATAGTTGTTTTTAAACTGATAATATCCGGAGCCACCACTTTCATATTCACAAAGTTTAGTATAAAGGTGTTTGTATTCATTGGTTGAATCCCATTCAGAACAACGATCAAAAGTTGTTTTGTTTTCTTTGTTATTAATATTTATAGGAAAACTTTTTGTAGGTAAAAAAATGAAAAAAAATAATGGAATGGCAAATATTGAAATAGTTGGTTTCATAACATTCTAGTTTTTTTAAACGCAACTAAACTATGTAATTGACACTAAAAGCGCCAATATTTATGGTCTTTTGTCATAAAATGCATAAAAAACAACATGAATAACAAACCTTATAAAGTTTGTTTATGGATTTAAACCTTTAAAAAGTATTTGTAGGAATAAAATTAAACGCAGGACTTATTGAAACAAGGTCTGTTTCTCTTCTTTGTGTTTTTGTTTGAAGCTTCTTGATAGGGGTACTTCTTCATTGTTTTCAAGAAGAATGGAAGAAGCATATACTGCTTTAATTTTGGTAAGATTTACAATATAAGAGCGGTGCACCTGTATAAAATCACAATCTTTTAGCAAATCCAATGTGGTTTTTAGTTTATTGCGTTCAATCACAGGCTGTTCAGTTCCGGTTAAATAATACTCGAGATAATGACCGTCGCTTTTGACATAGAGAATTTCATTGCAATTTAAGATGCGTTTTGTCTTTAATGTAATTTGTTTGAGTTTGTTTTTTTCGTTTGCATTAGCAATCTTATTCTTTTTATTAAGGAATAGATAATACAAAAACGTTAGTAAAATCAAAAAAGAGGCAACAGACACAATAGAGATTGTTTTTAACGAGTTATCACTGTTTGCCAATGACGCCTGAAGTTCCATTTCTTTTTCAGCCAACTCAAATTCTGAAACGATGCGTTGAATGGTTGCTGCATCCTGAAATCTACTCAAGCTGTCTTTTACCCTATTGTATTTGTCGAGGGCAATTACCGCTTTTTCAAAGTCACCTTGATTTTTCAAAACTTCAGCTTTTTCAAGGTAAACAGGAAGCAATTTATTAGGGAGATTTGCAGCTTGAATCCAGGATATGAGAGAGTCTGAAATTTGTAATACTTTGGCGTTGTTGTTTTGTTTTTTTTCCATTTGAAGCAAAACGGTCAACAATTCAATTTTTCTTCTGGGATTTTGCCCCTTATTAATTACAGATTCTGCTTTGTTATAAAAATAACGAGCCTTTTCATCTTTTTCTGCTTTAGTGTTTAGGTCTGCCAGATTTAAATGTAGCAAACTCCTTTGGTCAGCCCGAAGTCTCATCTCATTTTTAAGAAGCTTATTAAAGTAATACAAACTGGAATCAATGTTTTTTTGTATTTTATAAAAGGTGCCAAGATTGTTAATGCTTCTCACTATAATCGTTGAATCTTTAACTTCTAATGCACTTTTGTAAGCTTTGTGAAACCATATAAGTGACATGGAGTCTAGCTTCATTTCTGTATATGCAACAGCAATGTTTGTATGTGTATAGGGCAGTTGAGGTAAATTGTTTGATTTTTGAATTTTACCTGCTTCAGTATATTTTTTTATGGCTGCATTGAGATCTCCTTTGTTTTTAAAAACAACACCTTCTTGATTGATAGCAGTTGCATACGCAGAACTGTCGCCTTTTTCAGATGCAACCTGTTTCATTTTCTCTGCATAGAACAATGCTTTTTCAAATTCACTTGCCTGAGTTGCGGTTATTGATGAAAGTCGTGCAATTTTGGTTAAATAATCAAAATCATTATCTGTTACATAAGTCTCGGCTTTATCAAAGAAAAAAAGAGCACTATCTAGCTGCATATTATTTTTATGGGCATATCCCCTTGCATAATATCCTTCAGCTTTTGCTTTGTTGTCATCAAATTGGATCAAAAGATTGCTGTAATAAAAAAGGGAATCTGAATTTCGAAAATGCGTTTTGCATTTTTCAATATATTCATCAATCTTATTGTTTTGGGTATGACCTGTGGAAATAGAAAACAAGCTGAGGAAAAAAAGGATAAAGGGGACAAAACGAAACATCTTATTGCTTTAAAAGCTAACAACTTAGCTATTGAACTTGTAAAAGTTATTACTGTTTTTTGTTTAAACTCCCTTCTAAAATACAAAACATTTTTAAATTGTCTATAAACTTTTTTTAAGACAATTTTCTAAACTTAAACTTTTATAAGCTTATTTCTTTGATATGCTATAAGTTACTTCTCTTCAATTTTAATATTTTCTTGGTTATTTAATCTCATTAAAAATTGTAATTTTACAATCTTGTTTTTATTCCACAAAAACAAAGAAAATTTAATTTATGTTAAAAGTAAATTCCATTTCCAAAAGTTTTGACAAAGGAAAATCCTTTGCACTAAAAGACGTGAGTTTTCAGCTCAATGAAGGTGATGTGTATGCTATTGTGGGGGAGAGCGGGAGTGGTAAAACAACATTGATACGGCTCATCGCAGGATTGGAATCACCCGATACCGGAACGATTGAAATTAATGACAAACTTGTTTCCTCAATCAAAAAAAATGTAGCTCCTGAAAAGCGGAACATCGGTTTTGTTTTTCAGCAATATGCGCTGTTTCCACATTTAAAACTAGAAGAAAATATTCTCTACGGAATCTCAAAATTAAAAAACAAAAAGCAACGCGCTCAGGAAGTGCTTGATTTTGTGGGGCTTTCTGAAATGAAAGACCGCTATCCACATCAACTTTCAGGAGGTCAGCAGCAGCGTGTGGCATTGGCAAGAGCTTTGGCGCCCAATCCGTCCTTACTTATTTTGGATGAACCCTTCAGTAACCTGGATGCTATGTTGCGGGCCCAGCTGCGCAATGAGGTTTTTGATATCGTAAAAAAAGCAGGGGTGACAGCCATTTTTGTGACACACGACACCCAAGATGCCCTCGCCGTAGCCGATGAAATCTTAATTCTTCAAAACGGAAAACTCGTTCAAAAAGATGCAGCAGCCAATTTATATACCAAGCCCAGCTCTGTTTATGTGGCTTCCTTGTTTGGAAATACCATACAGTTGAGTAAGGAATTGCAGACTGCCTTTGAGTGCCCGCTCAAGACAGATTGCTGTCACGCCATTAGAAATGAAAACATTGCCATTAATGATGAGTGTGAATATGTTACAAACGCCCAGGTATTGAAGAAAACCTTTTTAGGCTCTGATACCCAGCTGTATATTAAGCTTGATAACGGCGAGCATCTAACGGTAGTCACTAAGCATAACAATATTGACGAACACATTACCATTGGGTTTAATTCAAAAGATGTGCTGGAGTTTAGGGAGTAGTTTTTGTTTAGGTTTTTTTGTGGTGATTATTTCCTTTTCTTTTTAGGATTTTGCCAAGTGTTAAACACAGAATAAACAATCACTTGGTTATTCATTATTTCATAAATAACCAAAAATGGAAATCGCTTTATAAACGCTTCGCGATATGGTTTTCTCTTTTCTGGGAAATGTTTTGGATTTGCGGTAATCCTCTCAAAATAAATATCTAAATGCTCTAAAAATTCTTCACCCAAACCACTACGTTTTTCTTCATAATAAAGATAGGCCTCAATAATTTCTAGATTCGCTTCATTCTTAACTTCTAAAACATAGGTCATTTACTAACCGGCATTTCTTGCGTTCTGCTTGACTTGCTCCCAGGTAAAAGATTTACTTTCACCTTTTAAATGGGATTCTCTTCTTTTGTCAATCATTTTATACTGTTCTTCGCTTAAGCTAAGTTCCTGCTCATCATTTTGATAACTTTCAGCTAATGCCTTGATCATTTTTAAAAGCCTTATATCCGCTGTATTTATGTACTCTTTTACCGTATCTCTTAGTTCTAAAGCTTCCATAATTTCTATTTTCTTAATGTAAATATACAATTTTTACAATTTAGATTTTATTCCGGTGGATACTTCTCCAGTATTTTTGAAACCACTTCTTGAATCCTCGCCTCTTTTTTCTCCATACTTCTACTCAAAGGAGCTGTTCCAATACCCTGCCAAACCAGTTCGTTGGTTTTAGCATCAATAATGTCTATATAAAGTGTCCCTTCAGTGGTTTTTGAAACTGTCGTGCCACCCCAGGGATGTCCCCATCCCCAGCCCCAGGGACCACCCCAACCATAATGGTTTTGATACACGTCCACGCGTTCTTTGGCTTTAGTAAAAAAACTGATTAATAAATCAGGTGATTCTGATTTTTGCATGCCTTTGGCACTCAATTCAGCATCCAGTGCTCTTAAAACACGTTTTTTATCTAGGTCTGATATTTCTGCTTTGTCAATTCCCGGCTTAAAAAAGGCGTATGAATTGTAGTTGTTGAAGTTTATTGAGGTGTCATAATCTGACGCCACGCGTACACTGCTGCAGGATGCAAACAGTAATAGCGCAAAAATGGAAGTAAGTAGTGTTTTCATTTTACTGGTTTTTTTTGGGCGTTCGGGCGGGCTTTTCGTTGCAAGTCATCTCCCCAAGTTTACTTGGGAATCCGGGCTTTTCACTGCAATCCCTAACGCAAATTAATCATTGAATAAATGTTCGTTAACAATGTTCGGCAATGTAACCTTCAATTCAGGGTTTTCTTTCATCGCTCTTTTGATAGCGAAAACAGCCTCATCGTTTCGTGCCCAACTGCGTCTGGCAATTCCGTTATTTACATCCCAGAAAAGCATGGATTTTAAACGCCGTTCAGCCTCTATAGAACCATCAAGAACCATACCAAATCCGCCGTTTATGACTTCTCCCCAGCCCACACCACCGCCGTTGTGAATGCTCACCCAGGTCGCTCCTCTAAAGCTATCGCCAATCACGTTTTGAATAGCCATATCTGCTGTAAAGCGACTTCCGTCATAGATGTTTGAGGTCTCCCGGTAAGGCGAATCCGTTCCGGAAACATCGTGGTGATCACGGCCCAAAATTACAGGACCAATTTCGCCTTGGGCGATGGCTTTGTTGAAGGCTTCGGCTATTTTAATCCGACCGTCACTGTCTGCATAGAGGATTCTTGCCTGTGAACCCACAACGAGTTTGTTTTGTTGTGCCCCTTGAATCCAGGTAATGTTGTCCTGCATTTGCTGTTTTATTTCGGCGGGCGAATTTTTCATCAATTCCTCCAAAACTTTACAGGCAAGGGCATCTGTTTTTTCCAAATCTTCCGGTTTGCCAGAAGCGCAGACCCATCGAAAGGGTCCAAAACCATAATCAAAACACATAGGACCCATAATATCCTGCACATAGGAAGGGTATTTAAATTCTTGCGGTTTCAACGGATTTTTATTTTCTGTGCTCATCACGTCTGCGCCTGCTCTGGAAGCTTCCAGTAAAAAGGCATTTCCGTAATCAAAAAAGTAAGTGCCTTTAGCTGCGTGTTTGTTAATCGCAGCTGCCTGGCGGCGTAAACTTTCCTGAACCTTTGCTTTAAATAACTCGGGTTGGTTTGCCATCATTTCGTTGGATTCTTCATAAGAAAGTCCCGCGGGATAATAACCACCTGCCCAGGGATTGTGCAACGAAGTCTGGTCACTTCCCAAATCGATGTGGATATTTTCGGTGTCGAAAGTTTCCCAGACATCGACAACGTTTCCGTCATAAGCTATGGAAACGGTTTCTTTTTTCGTTTTAGCTTCTTTAACACGACTGACCAATGCGCCCAAATTTGAAATCACTTCATCCACCCAGCCTTGGGAATGTCTGGTGTGTGTTGCTTTTTTATTGACTTCGGCACAAACGGTGATGCAACCGGCGATGTTTCCGGCTTTGGGTTGTGCGCCGCTCATTCCGCCTAATCCTGAAGTAACAAACAAGCCTCCTTTCGGTGATTTGTTGATTTTTCTGAAACCGTTTAAAACGGTAATCGTCGTTCCGTGAACAATGCCTTGCGGGCCGATGTACATATAGCTTCCGGCAGTCATTTGTCCGTATTGGGAGACGCCCAGTGCATTCATTTTTTCCCAATCATCGGGTTTGGAATAATTGGGAATGACCATGCCGTTTGTTACTACCACTCTCGGTGCTTCTTTGTGTGAAGGAAAAAGTCCCATTGGGTGACCGCTGTACATAACCAGGGTTTGTTCGTCGGTCATTTCAGCGAGGTACTGCATGGTTAAAAGATATTGTGCCCAATTTTGAAAAACGGCCCCGTTTCCGCCATAAGTGATTAGCTCATGCGGATGTTGTGCCACGGCATTGTCCAGATTGTTCTGAATCATCAGCATAATGGCTTTGGCCTGCTCGCTTTTTCCGGGATATTTGGTAATGGGACGCGCGTAGATTTTATAATCGGGTCGAAAACGGTACATATAAATGCGTCCGTATGTTTCCAATTCCTCTTTGAATTCGGGTAGGAGGGTAGCGTGGTGTTTCGGTTCAAAATAGCGTAAAGCATTCCGTAAAGCCAGCTTTTTTTCTTCCGCAGAAAGGATTTCTTTTCGCTTTGGAGCGTGGTTGATGTTTGGGTCGTATGGTTTGGGTTGCGGTAATTCTGAGGGGATTCCTTCTAAAATTACTTTTTTAAAGTCTATGTCTGTGTGAGTTGAAGTTGTCATGAAATAAAATTACTTGCGTGTCTGTCATTACAAAGTTACGAAAAATCAGCGGCGAACTGTTTTCGTTTTTTTTTGAAAATGAATTTGTTATTTTTGCCTCAATTGCCGTATCTTAAAACCAAAAAAAAATATGCCCACCAATAAAATCTTAATCCTTTTTGCGCACCCATTGTTTGAAAAATCCCAGGCACACAAAGCTCTGGTAGATCAGATACCCGATTCTGAACATATCACTTTTCATGATTTATATGAACTTTATCCTGAATTCAACATCGATATCAGAAAAGAACAGGAAATTCTTGCTCAACATGACGTCATTATTTTTCAGCATCCTATGTATTGGTATAGCTGTCCGCCCATTTTAAAACAATGGATTGACCTTGTGCTGGAATACAATTGGGCTTATGGAGCAAAAGGCACGTATCTGGAAGGTAAATTTCTCTTTCAGGTAATCACCACCGGCGGAAAAAAGGAAAATTACAGTTCGCTGGGGAAAGACCGTTTTACCATTTATGAACTTTTAGAACCGTTCAATCAAACCGCCCAGGTGTGTAAGATGATTTACCTGCCGCCCTATGTGGTTCACGGAACACACGAAATGCAAGACCGGGATTATCAAAATGCAGCAAAGGATTACCACAACCTTTTATATTATTTAATCAACAACGAGTTACAATTCAAAGGTATTTTAGAAGAAAAATACCTGAATGACTGGTTTCAAAGACAAAAACAGACTTAATATGGAAACTAATTTTTTACTTGAAGCCATTATATATCTTTCTGCGGCAGTAGTTTGTGTGCCCATTGCAAAGCGATTAGGGCTTAGTTCTATTCTGGGATATCTTTTTGCCGGAATTGTGATTGGTCCCTCCCTTTTAGGACTTATTGGTGAAAAAGGGCAGGATATTATGCACTTTGCAGAATTTGGGGTTGTTATGATGCTATTTCTTATCGGTCTGGAATTAGATCCCCATAAATTCTGGAAAATGCGAAAGTTTATTCTGGGAATGGGCTCTATACAGGTGATTGGTACTGCGGTGGTTCTGTTTTTTGGTGCACAACTTTTTCTGGACTGGAACTGGCAGACAAGCTTAACTATTGCATTGGCACTTGCGCTTTCATCCACAGCTATTGTTTTACAAACCTTAAAGGAAAAAGGAAATTCAAATACAAAAGTGGGCCGTTCTTCTTTTGCGGTACTTTTGTTTCAGGATATCGCGGTGATTCCTATTTTGGCAATTATTCCACTTTTAGCCTCTGATTTTGCAGCAGCACAAGCAAATGAAATGAACCATTCGGTGATTTCAGATTTTCCGGCTTGGGTTCAAACGCTTGTGGTGGTAGGTGCCATAGCTGCTATTTATTTTATTGGGAAATATATTCTTGTACCGTTATTACGCATAGTAGCCCGAACACGGTTGCAAGAACTTTTTACGGCTTCTGCATTACTGGTTGTGGTGGGGGTTTCTTACCTTATGGAATTGGTTGGACTGAGTCCGGCACTGGGTGCGTTTATGGCGGGAGTGGTTTTGGCAAATTCTGAGTTTCGTCACGAACTGGAAGGCGATATTGCACCCTTTAAAGATTTGCTTCTGGGATTGTTTTTTATCGGGGTAGGTGCTTCCATTAACTTCTTATTGATCTGGGAAAACCCGGTTTTCATTTTAGTCTTTGTTGTTGCACTTACTATAGTCAAGTTTCTTGTGCTTTATTTGGTGGGAATAATCTACAAGAAAAATACCGATCAAAACCTTCAGTTTTCGATAGGCTTAAGTCAGGCAGGGGAATTTGGTTTTGTTATCATGAGTTTTTCCATGGCGCTTAGTATTGTTCCTAATGAACTGGCAAATATTATTCTTGCCATCATTGCTTTGAGTATGCTTTTGACACCTTTTCTCACTTTAATTAATGAACGTTTGGTTTTGCCCAATGTGGGTGTAAAACGAAAACAAGAAGACCCTGAAGATCACGATATTGATGAAGAAAACGATATCATTATTGCCGGATTTGGCCATTTTGGGAGTACCATAGGCCGTTTGTTGCGGGCAAATAAACTGGATATTACGGTATTGGATCACGATTCTGATAGAGTGGAAGTTTTACGTAAAATGGGCTTTAAAGTCTATTATGGTGATGCCACCCGTCTTGAACTCCTTAGAGCTGCCGGGGCCGAGAAGGCCAAACTTTTTATAGCGGCCATTGACAATCCTGAAACCAATTTAAAATTAGTGGAGCTTGTGAGAAAGCATTTTCCTAATTTAAAAATACTCGCCCGTGCCCGAAACCGGGTGGATGCTTATGAATTAATAGATCATGGTGTCGAAAATTTTTACAGGGAAACCTTATACACAGCTGTGCATATGGGTGTGGACGCATTGGTACAGATGGGCTTTAGGAAATATACAGCTAGCAGACAGGGGCAACAATTTATAAAATATGATGAGGAAACCACTTTAAAACTTGCTCAAAAGCGCCACGACAAAATGGCTTATCTGGTTACCGTACAGGAAGAGGTTGAATTGCAGGAAGAATTGTTAAAACGCGATTTGTATGCACAAGATCAGGGCAATGATCACGCCTGGGACAGTGAACATTTAAAAAAGGATCCGGAAAACACCAATTTCAGATAGTGTTTGTTTTTTTGTCATAACCATAAGGGCAATGACGACAACCGCTTTGGCAACAATAACCTCTTTTTAAATGGTATTGTTCTGTGAAGCATTTGTAGCCCTCTGGAGTGAGGTAATAGTCACCGTCGCCGAGGAGTTCGGGTTTGTTTTCAGTATTTTCTTTGGAATTATTTTTTTTGGATTCCTTCACAAAGCAAAAGTAATAAATTCGTGTTCAAGTAGATGCCAAAGGTACTCATCATACGATCAATTTTTCCAAAAGGGTTTACCGGAATAGCACTTTGACCTTTTATCGTTGTTAAACACAAAGCGTTAAGGACAGATGCGGTTTTTATGAACCATGAGCGCATTCATTTGAGGCAGCAGTTGGAATTATTAATCTTACCCTTTTATTTGTGGTATGGATTGGAGTTTCTTTTGCGGTTGCTTTATTTTAGAAACCGCTACAAAGCCTATCGAAACATTAGTTTTGAAAGGGAGGCATACAGCAACGAGGCAGACTTATACTATTTAAAACGCCGTAAATTCTGGGCATTTATAGGGTATTTAAAAAAAGAAAACCGCCCGTAGCAGCGGGCGGTTAGGGTGTAAAAGATATTTATTAACCAATTTTAAATTTCTGTTACGCGACAAATATATAGGAATAAGTTTACATTTTAATAATGTTTAACATAATTTGGCGGATAAATCGCAAAATATTACCGACAAACTGTTATGCGTGAATAGTAAAAAGAAGTGGTTCAGGTGGTATTGAAAAGTGTGTAATTAAAAAAGCTTAACCGGGGAGGTTAAGCTTTAAGAAAGTAATGTGGATATATTTTTTGTTTTATTTTTCGTTGATAAGTTGGTTTACAAGAGCCTCTAATCTTGCAATTCTACTATCCTGGTTTTCTATTATTTCTTGTTGTTCTTTTATTCCTTGAATTAAGATTGGGATTAACCCTGTATAATTTACAGACTTTAAATTTATTTCTCCCAAGCCTTCTATGTTTATTTTCTTTTCTTTAATAAGGTTTGGTAAAATTAGTTCCACTTCTTGAGCTATTAAACCATATTCAGTTTGATCAGAAGAATTATTGGAATTTGAAATGCGTTGATTTATATTATTATTAGTATTTAAAGACAAGGATTGTACATATTTTTCATTATGTTTATTTCTTACTATACTAACGTTTTTCTCATATAAACTAGGCTTTAAAGCATTAATTGTAGTTAAAGCATTATCTATTTCTCTAAAATTCTTTTTTACTCTTTTGTCAGATGGCGTAAAAGCAGTAGCAAAAACTTCTCCTGTCACAAATACATCACCATCAAAAATACCAGCCCAACCAGCTGCTAAATCTGTAGTGACCCCAACAACACCAACAAGACCTTGACCATAAACGCCTTCCTCAGCACCAAATCCTTCAATTGCAAAATATCCCTGTCCACGGACTCCAACACCATTTATGATAGCAGGGTTTGATAGCCCTCTAACCCCAAAAGCACCAACACCAGTAAGTCCAACCCCACCCGCAGTGTTGGGATTGAATGCTTCAATTGCTGACCAATTTGAATCTGTAACGGTAATTTCAGAAAAAATACCAGGCCCTCCTGCTGGAGCAGCCCCTGTTAATGGACTTGAAATATGTAACAAGGCTAGTGGGTCTATTTCGTTAATACCTACCCTTCCATTTGTCAAAAATCTCATTCGCTCTAAGCCACCAGTCGAAAACGCTAAATTGTCAGCAGCTGGTCTCCATATGCCAGTATTAGCATCATCATTCCAAGAATATGTTGGCTGACCCGCTGTGCCATTTACAGAGGCTCTTAATCTTCCATTATTAGTGAAGTTGAATCTTTGTGTGCCATTAGTTCCAACAATAAAATTAACATTATCGCTAGTTCCAATATAATTTTGACCAACTCCAGTCCCCGGTGTAGTACCTGCATTACCCGTCATTGTCCAGTCTGTTGAAGCTCCTGAGTTGATTCTAATCCAACGGCTCGTTGGAGGTCCTTGCCAGTAATAAAAACCTGGAGTAACGTTATTAGGTGCGGTACCATCTGTGGCGATGTTAAAAACCATCAAGCCTTCCTCAAGTGTTGGGGCAGCAATTGGAACCTGACTGTTTGTTGCGATTAGTTCAACACGGGGTATTAAAAAACCACTGTTTGAGCTTTCAATATCAAGCATCGCACTTGGATCTGGCATGGTCGTTCCAATCCCCACCTGAGCAACAAGCAGTGAGGTAAAACAAAAAAGTGTGAGAACACTTAGGGTAATTTTCTTAAACATGTTTTGACATTTTTGATGTAAGGGATTGTAAAGTAAATGCAAATTCCCTTGTCATTTTATCAAATCATTAAGATTTCGTTAAACACTCATAAAGCATCGATAAAAAGCAGATAATTTACTGTAATTGAATTGAAAATGTAAGAAAATTAAAGCCCAAAGCGAATTACTGCTTTGGGCTTTTGAAATCAAAAAATAGGAAAAAACTTATTTTTGTGAACTGCTTAAACGAGGTTGTTCAATTTCTTCAATTTTTTCTTCTTGGATGGATTGTGAAATATTTGCCGTTTCCTGAATTTTATCGGGAGCATCGGGGAAGCGAAGTGATTGATAAACAGTTCGCTCACCATTCACGATTTCATCGGCTCTGTTGGCAACAATGTGCCAGGAGAATGAAACGTTTGAGGTGCCTCCTTGTAATTCTTTTACAGTAAATCCGTTGGCAGATTTATTGGTTACATACACGCCATTACAGTCACCTTCCAGTTGGATAAACACTTTTAAAGGTTTTTCCTGTGACACGTGGATGTTTCTGGCAAAAATGGGATCGATTTGGATGGTTGCGGTTCCGTTTACGAGTTGACCGGTTCCATAATCTTCGAAGAGTACTTCAGGCGCTTCTGCGGCAAACATGGTTTTCTTTTCATTGGGATTTGTTCCTTGAACGATGGTGGAGACAGTACCGTTTCCAATGATTTTATAATTGGTACCATTTCTTCTTGCACCTGCATAGGCATACCCACCATTTGTATCGCCACCACTGTAAAAGTAACCGCCAAAATAGGTATTGTGGGTTCCTTCACCGGGAATATTAACATTGGGTGAGTAACCGGCTAGTCTCGCTCTGGGGTCACGAGCGTCAGCATCATTTGGCACATCATTGTAGTTTGTTTGAAAACGTGCTGCTTCTGTATTAAGGCCGGTATTTTCATCTATGGGTCGTTCAGTTAAAACATAAAGACCAAGGTGAGTTGCATTGGCATTTACAGCTACATTCATAATTTCAGAGGAACTAATGGAGGTACTGCCACCAGAAACAGCTCTTATACCAAAGTTGGAGTTTGTTACAGCAGGTTGAGTTGCAAAAGCCAGCACACCATTGGCGCCATTGGCACCACTTCCAAACCCAACTGCACCACCGGTGAGGAACGCTCCTCCCGTAAAGGCAGTTTGTCCCCAGCTACCATGGCTATTGTTTGAAAGTCCAAATGAACCAATGCTGTTTTGAGAAAACCCTCTCACACCGTGACCGGAAACACTTTCGCCTAAGGTTCCAATTCCATTGCTGGTGTTGCTTCCAAAAACAGCGGCTGTGTTGGCTCCAAGTCCGTAAAGAGCAAAGATGTTAGAACCTGCATCCACGGTCAATCCTACGTTATTAAAGGAGTTGTGATTGACACCGATATTGCCTGTTGCGGCAATGCGCATACGTTCCGTATTATCCGTTCTGAATCTCAGGTCTTGGGCATCTGTGGTTCCTAAAAAGTTAACAGCCGAATTGGTTCCAGAGTTTCCTAAAAGGGACCAGTCTCTACCTCCGGTACCGTCCATAGCGATCCACTCAGCACCATTCCAGTGGTAAAATCCGGGTGAAACATTATTGGGTGCTGTTCCTGATGTATTGGTGTTGTAAACCAACAAACCTGTGGCAGGTGCAGTTATAGGACCGGCAACATCACGGCTGGTTAGTAAAACTCTGTTGATGAGCAATCCACGATTGTCATTTACCAATTCCAATGACGAGCTTGCATTTGGGGCGTTTGTTCCCAAGCCCACATTGTCAGTGATTCCATTGACAAAAAAGGTATTGGGTTCATTATCAGTTTCGATTCTAAAGTGCATCACATCTGATGTTGGATTGACACTAAATTCTCTGATAGCACTGTTGGCATTCACATTAAAAAAGTCTGTGGCATCGACAGATAACGTCATTTGTCTGTTTCCGGCTCTCCAGAAGCCCATACTGTCATCATCTTCCCACGAATAGAAAGGTCTTGCACGCGACCCGTCATTTAAAGCATAAACCTGGTTTTGGTTTCCGGGCACTTTAAATCGCGGTGTGTTGTTGGTTCTGAATTCAATATCTCTATTGTTCAGAGTTCCAAGAAAATTGATGCCGTTGATGATGTTGTCGTTTCCGTCTATTTTCCAATTGATGTCTTCCGCTTGAATGCGCACCCATTGAGTCCCGTCCCAATAGTAAAAGCCTTCGGTAACAGCTGTAGCTCCGGCACCGGCGGTGGCGGTGTTTAAAACGAGCAGACCAAATGAAGCTGCAGGGGTAATGGTTGTTACATCATTTGTACCTGTTAAAGCAACACGGGGAATTAATAGACCCTTGTCGCTGCTTTCAATGTCCAGCATAGAGCCTGAGGCGGGGTTTGTGGTGCCAATCCCCACCTGAGCATTTAAAGTAGTTCCTAAGAGAATTAAGAGTGCATACAAAAATACAACTCTTAGAGTAGTTTTTGATTTCATAGTTTTTGATTTAGGGACTACTAAACTATATTAAATTTATTAAAATATAGATTAAATACCTAAATATTCGATGAAATACAACTTATTAAGGAAAAAGATTACAAATTAATCAAGTTAAATTAATAATATTAAGTGTAGCTTCAATTTAAAATTAGAATAGAATTATCTATGAACAGAAATCAAAAGACGATCATTGGTGTTTGCGCCAAAATTTAATCTGTAACTATGAGTTCCACCAGAACCTCCTGCAAATCCAAGTACTCTTAATTTTAATTCATGAGTTCCAGGAGAAAGCTGGATATAGCCATTTCCGTTTAGATAAAAGTTTTCATTTGCATAAGGTCCAGTCAAATGATTGTTATTGTAAGTTCCTGAGTCGTATGCTATGTGTGTAGCAGTGCCGTTCACTTCCACCCAGGACCTGAACAAACGAGTTGCGCCATCAACGATTTGTGTGCCATCGTGTCGGGTAATATCCACACTCATTTGGTAGTTTACTTGCACGAGTGATTCCTGTGTCAAATTGATTGTAACTGTTTCTATATCTGAAAATACACCTTCTCCGGTAGCAGATTGAATGGAAATAGCAGGGTTAATAAAATCCACCATATTAATAGGAGCAAAATTTTGCACTAGAGAAGGTTGAAGAGACAAATCCCCATCAGTATTTACATAAACAGGCATAAAATCACTAGTAGTATAATGAACGTTGTTCACCTGATTGAGTTCGTCAATTCTAACGGTTTGATTGTTTCCTGCAATGTGAACAGCTGTTTGTGGTGTGTTTGTATTGATTCCAATTCTGTTGTTTGTACCGTCCACAAAAAACATATTTGCATTGCCTTGAGTCTCAATTCGGGTATCAATCTGCGCACCTCCCTCATTGATAATTAATTCATTTGTGGTGCCATTTATTCTTAAAAATTCATTTCCACCGGCGCTTAATGCCATTTGATTGTCTCCTGGTCGCCACATACCAACATCCGGATCGGTTGACCAACTGTAAAAAGGATTTGCGTTGGTTCCATCACCCATCGCCTGAAGTTGATCACGATTTCCAGGAATTCTCATTCTACCCACATTATTGGTTCTAAACTCCAAATTAGTGTTGTCTGTGGTACCCAAAAAGTTGACACCTTCAACAGCATCATCATTTCCGTCGAGTTTCCAGTAATTGGTAGCTGTTTGTAAACGCACCCATTGACTTCCGTCCCAATAGTAAAAACCTTCACTAACAGCAGTTGCTCCTGCACCTGAAGTTGATGTGTTGAACACCAGCAACCCAAGAGATGGGGCAGGGGTAATTGGGGCACCAATATTTGTGCTTGTTAATGCAATCCTGGGGATTAATAATCCCTTGTCTGTACTTTCAATATCAAGCATAGACCCCGGAGCAGGTGTAGTTGTGCCAACACCCACTTGCGAAAAGGAGTTTATTGATATTCCAAGAAATATGGAAATAAATAATATCCTATGGTAAGTTGTTTTTTTCATAATTTTTAATTTGTTCACGGTTTATTTATGTTTTTTAAAATAAAAAGTAAGCGCCTAAGTGTAATTTTTTTAAACCGGATGTTTGATTAAAAACATCCGGTTTTTTTTATTTAATAACGAGTCTTTTTATCACTTTACCTTGTTCTGCATAGAGTGTTACCCAATACACACCGCCGGCAAGTTTAGAAACATCATATTGTTTTGAGTTTCCGTTAATTCCAATTGTTTGTGTTGAAACCAACCTTCCTCTAATATCAAATATTTCGAGTTTTTTGAAGTCAATAGCTGCGTTATACTGTATCATAAAGTAGTCTTCTGCAGGACTTGGATATACAACAATATCATTTAAATTCAATGCAGGATTACTTGCCGAAAGGTTGATGTCCACCTCTAATAGGAAGGAACACTCACTTGAATTACCGGCATCATCTGTTGCAATCAATGTAATTGTATTGATACTACCTTCAGTAAATACAGTGCCCGGTGCCGGAATTTGAGTTACCAAAGGATTCAATGTACAGTTGTCAAAAGCAATGGCCTCCAAAGTTAAATCAGGTAAAGTGTAATTTCCATTTTCATCCGGAGTCACTAAAAGATCTTCAGGACATTCAATAACCGGATCCAGGGTATCTTCTACAATGACATCAAAAGAAGTCGATGAAGCGTTCCCTGAAGCATCAGTAACAGTTAAAATGACTTCAATCGTTCCGGCAAATACAGTTCCCGGTAAAGGCGTTTGCGTTACTAGCAGATTTGCGTCACAGTTATCTGAAATTACAGCCAAAGACGTGAAATCTACTACTGTAGCCTCACAATTTATATCGGCACTCACAATCTGATCAGCAATGGCATCGATTGTTGGGTCAATGGTGTCCTCAACCGTTACATTGAATGAAGTCGAAGCATTATTTCCAGAAACATCCGTTGCTGTTATTGTTACTAAAATGGTACCTGTAAATACAGTTCCGGGCGCAGGTACCTGTGTTAGTACCGGATTTGCATCACAGTTGTCTGAAACTACAGCTAGTGGAGTGTAATTTGGAAGGTTCGCTTCACAATTCGCATTACTGGCCACAGTTCTATCACTGATCGGATTTATGGTTGGGTTTGTAGTATCTTCTACATTCACATTGAATGAAGTTGAAGCCTCGTTTCCGGAAGCATCGGTTACAGTAAGAGTTACTAAAGTTGTTCCACTAAAGGTCGAACCAATAGCAGGAGTTTGACTCACATTCGGACTTGCATCACAGTTATCAGCTATCACAGCCAATGACGTATAATCACCCACAGTACCTTCACACGAAGCATCACCAGAGACCGTTTGGTCAGCGATGGCATCGATGGTTGGGTCAGTGGTGTCTTCTACATTTACATTGAATGAAGTCGAAGCTTCGTTGCCGGAAGCATCGGTTACTGTTAAAGTTACCAATACTGAACCACTAAAGGTGGTGCCGGCCACAGGCGATTGACTCACTACCGGACTTACATCACAGTTATCAGCAATCACAGCAAGACTTGTATAATCAGCCACTGTTCCTTCACAAGACGCATCACCGGAGACCGTTTGGTCAGCGATGGCATCGATGGTTGGATCGGTGGTATCTTCTACATTCACATTGAAGGAAGTCGAAGCCTCGTTACCGGAAGCATCGGTAACGGTCACAGTTACTAGAGTGGTTCCACTAAAAGTTGTTCCGGCCAAAGGCGACTGCGTCACCACCGGAGTAGTATCACAGTTATCAGCTACGACAGCTAAGGACGTATAGTCAGCTAAAGTTCCCTCACACGAAGCATCACCAGAGACCGTTTGGTCAGCGATGGCATCGATTGTTGGGTCGGTGGTATCTTCCACATTTACGTTAAACGAAGTCGAAGCATCATTTCCTGAAGCATCGGTAACAGTAAGCGTTACCAAAGTGTTTCCGCTAAAAGTTGTTCCGGCAGCAGGAGCTTGACTTACAATCGGACTTGCGTCACAGTTATCAGCTATCACAGCCAATGACGTATAATCACCCACAGTACCTTCACACGAAGCATCACCGGAGACCGTTTGGTCAGCGATGGCATCGATGGTTGGATCGGTGGTATCTTCTACATTTACATTGAATGAAGTCGAAGCGTCATTTCCTGAAGCATCGGTTACAGTAAGCGTTACCAAAGTAGTTCCACTAAAGGTTGTACCGGCAGCAGGAGTTTGATTTACAATCGGACTTGCATCACAGTTATCAGCCACGACAGCAAGACTTGTATAGTCACCCACAGTTCCTTCACACGAAGCATCACCTGAGACCGTTTGGTCAGCGATGGCATCGATGGTTGGATCGGTGGTATCTTCTACATTTACATTGAATGAAGTCGAAGCGTCATTTCCTGAAGCATCGGTTACAGTAAGCGTTACCAAAGTAGTTCCACTAAAAGTTGTACCAGGAGCAGGAGTTTGACTCACGATCGGACTTGCATCACAGTTATCAGCTACGACAGCTAAGGACGTATAGTCAGCAACGACACCTTCACACGAAGCATCACCACTCACCGTTTGGTCAACAATAGCATTGATGGTTGGGTCGGTGGTATCTTCTACATTCACATTGAATGAAGTTGAAGCCTCGTTTCCGGAAGCATCGGTAACAGTAAGCGTTACCAAAGTGGTTCCGCTAAAGCTTGTACCTGCCACAGGCGATTGACTCACCACCGGACTCACATCACAGTTATCAGCAATCACAGCAAGACTTGTATAATCAGCCACAGTTCCCTCACAAGACGCATCACCTGAGACCGTTTGGTCAGCGATGGCATCAATGGTTGGATCGGTGGTATCTTCCACATTTACATTGAATGAAGTCGAAGCATCAT
>JBBDIQ010000007.1:1235-1351 GCA_040880345.1 Flavobacteriaceae bacterium | reverse complement strand
TGCTGCATCGGCTAAAGATGAATGCACTTGCGGAAAAAGGCGCGTATAACGTGTCGCTTGAAAACACCGGATAGTAAACTAGTCCACCACAAGAGTATTTCCATTTTCATAGTCGC
>JBBDIQ010000007.1:0-1135 GCA_040880345.1 Flavobacteriaceae bacterium | reverse complement strand
TCCGCTCCTTGAAAAATTGGTCACACCACAAGAGTATTTCCATTTTCATAGTCGCTCCGCTCCTTGAAAAATTGGTCACACCACAAGAGTATTTCCATTTTCATAGTCGCCTAACGGCTCCTTAAAAATTAGTCCAATCGATTGGACTAAGGGGCATTTATATTTTAAGGAGAGGAATAGTGCGGAACAAAAAAAGACCGCGGTACCTTTGGTACCGCGGGGCTTTAATAGATTATTTCTTCTGGGTGTAGACAACGTGTTTGCGAAGTTTTTTGTTGTATTTCTTAAGAGAGAGTTTGGCGCTTGGATCTTTTTTGTTTTTATTATTGTACCGAGCATAGTAGACATCACCCTTGCCTTTGCCGGTTTCATCTCCTTTGCTTACCAAACGAATCATTTTGTCTTGTGACATGATCGCCAAAATGTACCAGATTACCAGTTTATAGTCAATTTTCAGGCAGTGACCTGAAAATTACGAGCTGCTTTGTTGCTGCGTAAAAAATATCGTCACTGTATAAAAAATACAACTCACTCATTTTTTTACTGGTGCCATGCATCTCATCAATTTTCAGGTCACTGCTAGTACGACTTAGTCCAAAATCCTGTATTAAATGGAAGTTTTTGATATCGTCCGATTTTCGTTCGGTGTATAGCGAGTGCGAGCGCACGAGTGTCGAGAAGCTTTCCAATATATTCGGCAAGTGAGCGCATGTAAGTCCCTGAGCTACATATGCATTCAAATGATGCGATTGTATACGTGTCGTTAGGATTTGCCGCATAGAACTCATTCCATGAGGCACGCACATCTTTTCGCCTGAAGTCTGCGCCAAGCTGCTTTGAAGCTTCTGTTACTGTTGGAATAGTTTCAATTTTTTCAAGCGAGTTTTTAGTCAAACTTTCAGCTGTTTGGACCGTACGGTCAATACAGGTCAGTTTATACATATCGGTTGTGGCTGTCGGAATGGTAATTTCATCCAATCTATTCTCTAGTGTCCAGATATGTAATGGTTTTCCCTGTACTGTTCTAGAGGAAAAAGTTGGATAGGGAAGGGCTACCGTTGATCCTGAAATTTCCTTCGCAACATTTTGTATGCTTTCTTTTGTTATCTCAGGCGGTGATTTATCCCAGTTCAGT
>JBBDIQ010000006.1:0-48901 GCA_040880345.1 Flavobacteriaceae bacterium | reverse complement strand
AAGAAACGCTGCCTCCCACCATATCCTGTAGAGATACATTTTTGAGATGCGGGTCAATCATCATCGCAGCATTGGCGTGGAAGCCTACACCGCGTTCAGGGTCGCCTTTTAGCACTTCATTGTCAATTTCAACATCTTGCGAACCATATGCCCAGTGACCAAAGCCTAAGGAATAGCCCATCACACCGGGACGCATACCTTCGGTGACTTTTATTTGACCAATCATATGTTTTTTACCGTAATTAGGTAATTCCCAAACCCCTTCAGGATTTGAATCGGAAGTGATTCTCACCTTGTCAAGATTTTTCAATCCGAGTCTTTCAGCATCAATAGAGTTGATAAGCACGTGATTTATCGGATACAGTTCTTTTAACAATTTGTTTCCGGGAGTCCTGCTTTTGGTATGGAAAATCTCTTTATGAGTAATCATATGTAAAGTGTCATCTCCTCTTTTTAAAGGATTGCCAACGCTATCAGCTAAAGGTAAATGCTTAGGATACCCAATAAATGATTCCCCTGTTAAGGCATTTTTAGAATCGGCTACTTTTTCGATGTACATACTCACCATCTTGCCGTATTTGTTGGTGACCTGTTCCCCGGTGTAAGCCCCTTCATAGTTTTGGTAACGACCGCCACGGTTCATAATATATACAGCTTTTCGCCAGTGTTCATCTCCTATGGCCTTTTTCCATTTATCATAATCGAAAACCGATTTTGGTAAATGCCTGCGGGCCTCTTCAAAGATTCTTATTTCTTCATCGGTAGCATCAGGAACAGCAGCACTGCCGTCTGCTTTTTCACCATAGCCTAAATTGGCGATCATTCTAAGATAGAAATCTTCGGGTCTGTTGAAGTCCATTCCTTCTTTGAAGCCATTTGGTCCAAAGTTTTTGAGTTCCATTTTTTCGGCTACAGCCATCATAAAGGATTCTAAGGAAATGGGCATTTCTTCACCATACACTTTTACGATATCTGTATAGGGTTTCATTGCGGGTTGACGCAGGGTTTGTACTTTCCAGATATTATTGGGGTGCGAACCGTGAAACTCCCATCTTTCGTAGAAAGCTAAATCGGGTATGATGTAATCGGCATACATTGAGGATTCTCCAATAGTAATATCTGAAGCAATCAACAGGGGTAATTTTTCAATATCAGCCAACACATTGATTTGTGTTTGTCCGGCGGGTAAAGCATATCCCGGTGTTCCCATATAAAGCAGCATCGCTTTGATGTTATAAGGATAACCGTCACTGATTGAAGGGAGTACTTCCTGATAAATATCGGTAGCGTGCGGAAACCAAGGGCGTTTGGCAGGATAGCCCTTAAACAAGGTGGATTTTTCATAATCCTGATGACGCAATATATTTAATCCAAATGGCTTTTTCTTCCCCGGGTTGAGTGAGTTATCAAAATCAAAAGGCCCTTTTGCCTTACCACCGTTAATATCATAGGTGCTGTATTTTACATAACCACCTTTCCAATCATAGTTACCAATAAGCAGGTTCAATGTATTTCCGGCGAGGCAATTATAAAAACCATTGGTATGTTGGGAAACGCCCCGGTGCATATCAAAAACGGCTTTTTTACCGTGAGAGGTAAATTCATCTGCCAATTCTACAATGTCTTTTTCAGTGGTTCCGGATATTTCTGCCCATCCCTCAATACTGTTTGACATTGCTTCTTCTTTTACCAATTGCAACGCTGTTTTTACTTCAACTCCTTTAATAGTAGTGGCTACAAAAAGGTCTCCATTTATGGCTTTGTTAGCATCTTCATTATCGAAAGCAACCGGTTTTCCATCTTGCATCACAACAAAAGGATCCATTTGATAAGATTTATTCTGACCTTTTTCAGAAACCGTTTTATTGAATTTTGATAGACCAATGTCAGAGCCTCTTAAGAATTTTCCGGGTTTGCCGTCGGTTATTTTAATCAACCAACTGGCATTGGTCATTGTGGGTTCACCGTTTTCCTTGGCAGCCGCTTTGTTGGCTCCACCTAGATATTTTTTATCGTATTTTTCGTTTTCGATAATCCAGCGTATCATCCCATAAGCTAGAGCCGCTTCTGTTCCCGGTTTGTTGGGCAGCCATTTCCAGGCATGGGCGCAGGTTTTGGAATATCGAGGGTCAACTACCGCATATTTTAACCGGCCACTTGCGAGGCCATTCATAATATTTGGCACTCTTAGCAAGGGATAATTGGCTTCAAATGGTGAAGAACCCGCAAAAATGATGAATTCAGCTTTGTGTTGGTCTGCCTGCCAGAAGAATTTTTTACCGTCGTCCCATTCTGTTTTTTGTTTTTTTTCGTTGTAGGTATATTGTCGTGACATTGCTTTACCTGTAAAATAAAGCGAACCTTGACATACTGTGGTATGACCGTGAAAGTTATTGGTACCTAGGCCATATTGCATAAAGCGCTTAAAGAATTCTTTTCGCCCAGCTTTAAGACGCCCGTGTAGCCAAAGGAATTGATTATTTTTTGGACCTAAATCGGGGTGGTTGGGGTCTATTAAATGATGTAAGTGATCTGCAAATTTCTTTTTAAAATCAATTATTTTTTGTGCTTTTTCTTCTTCGGTTTTTGATTCCCACATATCGTCTATGGCATCGGACATAGCAGAAGCGACTTTTTTATCTGTGAGGGACATAATGTCTTTAAGCCCTTCAACGTCTCGATTTTCTTCACCACTTACTTTAGAAAATAATTTGCCTCCATTAACGATTTCTTCAACTGCCTGGTCAAACTCTATGGTTTCCCATTTTTGGGAACCTCTTGGGCCAACCCGTTTTAATACTTTTTTTATTCTAAAGGGATCATTTACGGTCATTATCGCAGCCTGACCTTTTGGGCAGATAGTTCCATCAACTTTTGCGGCTTCTTCCAGGGGCGTATTAAAAGGCAGGTGAGGCATTTTACCCCAAGGGGTATAAGGGTTTCCATCAATTTTTACCATTGCCCCGTTTTGTACTTTTACTTTGGTGGGACAACCGGTATTGCAGCCTAAACAGACGCTGTAAATAAAGTTTTCTGTATTGTTATGCGCGTATTCAAAGATTTCTCCTTGCTCTAAATTTTCTGCGATACTATCTTCATCAGCCTGTAAAAAATGAGGTGCGGCAATAAGTGCAGAAAGTCCCAAACCTGCTTTTCCCAAAAATGACCTACGGTCGTTAGTGGGTTTGGATTGATTTTCTTTTTTTGAATTTTTATTATTTTGAGTCATTGGAATCGTTTTTAGAGTTAACAGCAACATTATTTAGAGGTAAAAATTTTACCGAAAGGAGTAAAAGCCATAGAAAAATTGCTATTCCTCCCAGAATAAGTAAGTACTCCATCAAGCTAGGAGCATAGCCTAAGGAAAAACGCCAGTGGGTATTTGCTTCTGAAAGACCTACGATAGTTTCATTAGCCTGCGAGGGCATTACAATGTTTAAGCGCAGACAAAAGAGCCCCAGTGCTATAGCAAAACCTGCCCATTTATAAACTTTTATAGGGTTTTTAAATGTTGGCTTTAGAACGGCATATAGAGGGAAAATGAGGCCGACCAGTATTTGCAGTATCCAGAAGGTGTACCAGTAATCCCCAAAGAGCATTTGGCTCCAGGGATAAATTTCTTCAGCTACGCCGGAATAAAATTTGGTAGCCATTTCAACAAATAGCATCACATAAGTTGTAACCAAAGCGATCACTGAAACATTCAAAACATTTTTGAGCAGTTTGGTTTTAGATTCCGGGTTGAGTTTAATTATAAATCCTGAAAAATAAGTGATAATTCCACCGCCCGATGCGACTCCTGAAATGATTAACAAGATAGGAAACAGACCTCCAAACCAGCCCGGTCTGGCTTTTGCAACGGCAAAAATTCCACCTTCACCAATGAGTACCAAAAGCGTAACTATAATGCCGATGACCCCTAAGGTTTTCAGAAATTTTTCACGATTTTCTTTTCGGTCGATGTGGTTGAATTTCTTTCCGAAATATTTTAAAAACGGCAAATCCATCGATACTGCCATTTGTAAAATTAGCCCTAGAGCAAATAAGCCGTATAAGATTCCCATCCACGCCATTGGCGATTCCGGATTAAAAGAAAGGAAGATATTCATCATCCTGAGTGGGTGACCCAAATCCAGAATGATAAAAAACCCGGCAAGAACAACACCCAGCAAAGAAATAATTAAGCTAAGATGTCTGATGGGTTTGAAAGCTTCTATTTTAAACACATAAGACAAGGCAGATACTAAGTAAGCTCCAATCGAAAAACTGATAGCAAAGAGGTATGCTGCCACCCAAATTCCCCAGGGAATATGTTGTGTGGAGTTTAATATGATATGCCCTTTAGTTAGGGTTTGGTAGGTTGCGATTACCCCAACAATAGTCATTGCAATCAACAGAAAGAGTGCAATTTTTGAGGGTTTGTAAGAACTGTAATATGCTTTTTCTAAATACATCTCGCTAAAATTTTAAGTTAGATAATACACTCTGGGTGCGTTTCCGGTTTCTTCTTTGAGTCGCATATAGCTTCTGGTAGCCAAAAGGTTTTGAAGGTTAACACCGTGTACCATACATTCGGCATCCGGGTCTGCGAGGTTGCCAAAATAAATGGCATTTCCCATACAGGTTGTGGCACAGGCCGGTCCGGTACCGTTGTAAATTCTATGCATACAGAAGGTGCATTTACGCACGTTACCTTCGGGCGAAGCGTGGTTTTCACGCACTCTATTTTGACCGTATTCCGGACTTGGTTGCCCTTCCCAGGGATAAACGCCTTCTTCGCCGTAGTTGTGACCAAAATCAAATGATCGTGCTCCGTAAGGGCAGGCAGCGATACAGTATTTACAACCAATACACACATCATAATCTACCACAGTGATACCATCTTCACGTTGATACGTGGCCGAAACCGGGCAAACGGTGGTACAGGAAGGAAACTCACATTGCATACAAGGTCTTGGGGTAAACGTTTTTTTGTTATGAGGAAAAACGCCGGTTTCTTCTTCTATCACTACATTATAGGCAACGCCTGGAGGTGTGTGGTTTTCTACCTTACACGCTACAGTACAGGCTTTACAACCTACACATTTTTTAAGGTCTATGATCATTCCCCATTTTACATTCTTTTTTCCACCCTCGAGGGTTTTGGGAGTACAGCCTGTTAAAAGAGCACCTGTCATCGTAGCCATACCCACTGTTGTGATTTGCTTTAAAAAATCCCTGCGATCACTCCCCCAATTCTTTATTTCTTCCTGAACTTCATTATCGGGCATATTGCCGGTTTTTTCATCCACCATTTCAGGAATTTCAATCTTTTTATAGATGTTGCTTATTATGGGTTCTATCAATTCTTTTTGTTCGGGATCTAATTTGATAGCTTGCTCGGCGTCTTCTATAGCGCCTGTATAATCCATTAGTGTTACTTTGGCAATGGCCCTGTCTGCATAATATTGCGCAATATTAGGATTGCATTCAATTGCAAGACTCCAATCTTCCAGCTCGCCTTTTATATCGCCAATGTGCGCCTTAGACCAGCCGCGTTTGTGATACAATTCAGCGTTTTTAGAATCCAATGCAATGGCAGCAGTATAATATTCAATAGCCGAATAAAAATCCTGAGTGTTTTGGTATTGATCTGCTGTTTCAGTGAGCAATTTTATTTCAAATTGATCGTAAGTTTCAGCATTTTGAGCATTTAAATTTTCTTCCATTTTTTAGGATTTTAAAAGTTGTAATAAACCGTTGTTCTGAGAACGACATCTGCATCACGGCCAATAATATCAGGCTTTTTCTTATCGTAAGCATTGATGTGTATGTTTGGCATGATGTTTATATTGTGATTTGATTTGTTGTGTATTTCAATTTGAACCCCGGCGATGAAAAGATGCTCGTCATAGTTTTGAGCTTGGTTTCTATAAATGATATTTTCGTTGTAATCCATATCAGGATTGAAATAGTCATACCTCAAAAACAGCCAGGTATTTTTTAATACTCGGGGAGAAACAAAAGCAGATAGGAGCAAAGGTTGGGTTTCAATATTGACAGATTCATCGCCTAAAAGGGCTTTTTCATCAACCAAGTTTGGAGAAACCTCCATACCCGCTCTGAAATCTGACACCGAGTATGAGGCGAAACCTCTAAGGAGGATTCGATTTAAATCTTCATCTACTTTTTTGTAGTTTGTCATCAATTCTAAATTGAGTTTGTCATCAAAAAACTTTTTATGAACAGAAAGGTAATACTCTAAATATTTTCTAGTTTCAGGCTTGTTGCCCACGCCATTACCTACCATTACGGTAAATCCAGAGTTCCCTTCCTGAGTAAAATTACCTTCTAAAGAGATTCCCTGGTCTGTTGAACTGCCAAAGCCTCTTATGTCAAGTGCCTCTTTCTCAACCGATCTGTAACCCCAGGCTTTTTCCGGAAAGGCAAAAACCGGTGTCGGGATAAGACCCACTCTCACTTTTGCATTGGGGATGACTTCAGAAAAGTTTTTGTATTCTAAATATCCCAATTTGACAACTATTCCAAAGTTTCCACTTGGTGTAATAGAAGAGGCATTGCTCTCAAACAACAAGCGCGTTGACCATTTGGGGGATAAATTGTAATCATAGCCAAAATATATCCGGCGTAATTTTCCGCCAAAAACTCCTTTTTCAGTTTTGGCAAATTCGCTTCTACCAAAAGTCAAAGTGTCACCTTCTACTTTGTATATAACATCACCAAAAGTATAACCCCATATTTTACCATTGGGTTTAAAATCTTCTTCTTGTTCTTGCGCATTTCCTTGAAAATTTGAAAACACAAAAATTAAAATAACAACTAAATGTACAAAATTTAACTGATTACCCTTTTTAATTTTCATCTGTTTATATTTATTTGTTTTTAATAGATCATTCCGATAACTATCGGGAGGAATGCCCTGTTAATCATTTCGTTTGGTTTGTCCCGATAATTATCAGGATTAATGGGCATTTCATAGGTTTACAATTATATCACGTAAAATTAACATTCAATAGCCCTATTAAATATGACAGATGTCATTCTTTAAATTCTGCTACTTATTTATACTGGTTCTTAATAATCTAACACAAGAAACTTCTCCATTTCAGGGTGAGTAAAAGTGAATATTTAACAAAACTTTCTGTTTAACCAATAGACTAAATAGGTTGAACATTTCGTATCTTTGTTTAGTATTAAAAATCACACTTATGGCAACTAAAAAGAAGACTTCCACTACCAAAAAAGTAACACGTCAGCAACTTATTGATACCTATATGCAGTATGTGCTGGAGCACGAAAAAGCGCCTGTATCTATTTATAAATTCTCCAAAGAAAACGGTTTTACTGAACAGGATTTTTACAAACATTTCGGCTCCTTTGAAGGTTTGAAATCGGGTATCTGGACTACTTTTTATGAGATGACGACAGACCTCTCTCAAAAAAACAAGGATTATGAAAGCTTTTCCAATCAGGAAAAAATGCTCACCTTTTTCTATACCTTTTTTGAATTGCTCACCGCAAACCGAAGCTATGTGTTGTTTTCCCTTCACGAAGACAAAGACAAAATGAAGATGATGCAACAGCTTTCACCTTTACGAAAAAAAATAAAGTCTTTTGCCAGCGAACTCATCGAAGAAAAAAATGACGAGCAACAACTCAAATTCCTAAAACAACCCGCAGTGATTTTTTCTGAAGGTGCCTGGTTGCAATTTGTATTTATCCTCAAATTTTGGATGGATGACAATTCACCCTCTTTTGAAAAAACCGATGTGGTGATTGAAAAATCTGTTCGCGCTATTTTTGATGTCTTTGCAACCACGCCACTGGAAAGTGTGATCGACTTTGGTAAGTTTATTTGGAAAGAGAAAATGGCTTAGGAAGTTAAAAGTTAGAAGTACGAGGTTAGAAGTATAAATCCGCAAATCTGCGTCAAACAGTAAATCAGTGTAACACATGAAAACATTAGACCATATCCCAACGGGAAAAATACAGCGTGCTTCCAAATTGGTTAAGACCGGAGTGAAAGTAGGTGGTAATTATTTAAAATATTATGGAGGCAAGTTGGTGAATCCTGAATTGACCAAAGATAAGCTCAATGAAGACAATGCGGAGGATATTTATGACGGACTCAAAAGCATGAAAGGCAGTGCACTTAAAGTGGCGCAAATGCTGAGTATGGAAAAAAACATTATGCCGCGGGCCTATGTAGAGAAATTTTCCTTAGCACAGTTTCAGGTGCCGCCCTTATCGGCCCCATTAGTGCGCAAGACGTTTAAAAAATATCTGGGCCAGGAGCCCGAAGCTTTGTTTGATACCTTTGAAGCAGATTCAGTCAATGCAGCGAGCATCGGGCAGGTACACCGTGCTACTTTGAATGGAAAGCAACTGGCTGTAAAAATTCAATATCCAGGTATCGCTGAAAGCATTAGCAGTGACCTTGCTTTGGTAAAACCTGTTGCCCTCAAAATGTTTAATATCAAAGCCAAAGATTCTGACAAATATTTCAAAGAGGTTGAAGACAAGTTGATGGAAGAGACAGATTACAACCTCGAGTTGCAACAAAGTCGTGAAATAACCGAGGCCTGTGCGCATATTCCCAACCTAAAGTTCCCCGAGTATTATGAAAATTTATCCAGTGAACGCATACTCACTATGGACTGGATGAAGGGCGAACACCTTTCTGAATTTACAAAGCGCAACAAGGACAAAGAATTAGCAGACAAAATAGGCCAAACACTTTGGGATTTTTATATGTACCAGATGCATGTGCTCAAAAGTGTGCATGCAGATCCGCATCCCGGGAACTTCTTGGTGAATGAGGAAGGGGAGTTGATTGCTATTGATTTTGGTTGTATCAAACGCGTGCCACAAGAGTTTTATGATCCCTATTTTGAATTGGCAAAACCGGAAAATATCAACAACCCAAAAATCTTTACTGAAAAGATGACGGCTTTGGAGATTTTACGAAAAGAAGACACAGAGGAAGAGCTGAAATTTTTCTCAGAGTTGTTTCACGAGATGCTCAGTTTGTTTACCCGTCCATTTCACAGTGAGACTTTTGATTTTTCAGACCCTGAATTTTTTGGTAAAATTGCCGAGCTTAGCGATAAGTATTCCAAAGACACCGAAATCAGAAAAATGAACGGTAACAGAGGTTCCAAGCATTTTTTATACATCAACCGCACATTTTTTGGACTCTATAATTTGATGAATGATTTGGGGGCAAAAGTGCAAATTAATGACTATCGTATCTATACTGAGAATCAATAATTTTCTTGGTAAAATATTAACAAAATATTCTGTTTAAATATTTTGTGTAAAGTGTAAACAGTATTATATTTACATCATAGATAATTACTGTGGGAAATTCATTGCTATGAAAAATTAATTTTCACACAAACACAGCGAATTTTTTATTTATTGGTTAGGTTGTTTTAAAGAGGTATGCTCACGTTCTTCAAAGGAGCATGCCTCTTTTGTTTTTTCTTATACTTCAATTCCTATGCACGCATACAAAACAAGGGTTAAAACGGTACTCTCATTGGTTATTAATCTTTATCTTGCCTTGATATTAATAGCATAAGAAATGAGAAAATTATATACTTCAAAAATTTCCGGATTGGGAAGTTATGTTCCTGAAAACGTGGTTACTAATGACGATTTGTCAAAAATGATGGAGACCAATGATGAGTGGATACAGGAACGCACAGGCATACAGGAACGACGCTGGGTAGTCCCCGGAAGTGGGGAGACCACTTCTACAATGGGCGTCAAAGCTGCAAAAATCGCTATTGAACGTGCCAAAATTTCAAAAGACGACATTGATTTTATCATATTTGCCACATTAAGTCCAGATTATTATTTTCCGGGACCGGGAGTTCAGGTACAGCACGCGCTGGATATAAAAACAGTGGGAGCACTGGATGTGCGAAATCAATGTTCAGGTTTTATTTATGCCCTTTCTGTGGCCGATCAATACATCAAAACAGGTATGTACAAAAACATACTTGTAATAGGTTCTGAATTGCATTCACATGGGTTGGACAAAACCACACGGGGCAGGGGAGTCACTGTCATTTTTGGTGATGGAGCAGGAGCCGCTGTTTTGAGCCGGTCTGAAGATGATAACAGAGGACTTTTATCCACACATTTACATTCTCAAGGTGAGTTTGCAGAGGAGCTTTCGCTCATTGCACCGGGAATGGGTAAACGATGGGTAAACGATATTTTAAAAGACAACAACCCTGATGATGAATCTTATTTCCCGTTTATGAACGGGCAGTTTGTGTTTAAAAATGCTGTTGTTCGTTTTTCGGAAGTAATTATGGAAGGTCTTGAAGCCAATGGATTAAAGAGAGAAGACATCAATATGTTAATTCCGCATCAGGCCAATTTAAGAATTTCACAGTTTATTCAGAAAAGTTTTCGACTCTCAGATGATCAGGTGTATAATAACATTATGCATTATGGAAATACAACAGCAGCTTCTGTTCCCATTGCTTTAACTGAAGCCTGGGAAAAAGGAAAAATAAACGAAGGTGACCTGGTAGTGCTTGCTGCTTTTGGAAGTGGGTTTACCTGGGGGAGTGTGATTATGAAGTGGTAGGTAGAGGTTAGTGTTGAGAGGTTAGAGGTGAGATGCTGGGTGATGTATAGACCTATGCACGATGACGGCTGACCGACGTAATTTTGTACACCATTGATTTCAGAGAAACAGAAATAAAATACGAGGCACAAAATACGGTCTACTGCTACTGATCACTGTCACTGAATACTAAATCTTAGTTGTCCAGACCATTTATAAACACAACAATCTTATCAACGAGTTCCTGCATAATGGGTCTTTGTGGCTCATTGTATGATTTTGCATTTTCAATGGTATCGCCTTTTGGGATTTCCCTAAAAATATGATTCATACCTTCGATAAGATACATTTCAGCAAGCGGTTTTGCCAGATGTAATAATCGGGCTTCATCAACATCTGTTTGTATGTCTTCGGTTCCGTTTATAATTAAAACCGGTATGTCCAGTTTGGCGATTTCGGTTTTGGGATTGTATTGCATCCAACTGTAAATAAAGGGCTGAACACTTTTCCTGAAAATGGAAGACAACACCACACTGAAATTTTTGACAGCTCCTGTTTCCCGTAATTCATCAAAGTTTTTTCGGGCTTCATCTGCCAGTTCCGGGCTTTGCCTTCTCAATTGTTCAACAATTACATTGTCAATTTGCTGACCGGCTCCTGCTATGGAGATAAACGCATCTGCGCCATTATTGGCTGCCACCATACCCACCAGAGAACCCTCGCTATGTCCTGCAATGACTAGATGTGAAAATCGATTGTCATCTTGAAAGTGTTCCATCACGGCGATAGCATCCTCAATAAAATCATTGAAATTAATATCTTCTTCTTTTAAACGACCTTGCTGCGCCAGTTTAACAAGTCTTTTATCAAATCTGAATGTGGCAATTTGTTCTTTTGCCAGACTTTCGGCTAATAATTTAAGCGAATTGTTTCTCATATTGGGCTGATTGCCGTTTCGGTCTGTGGGGCCGGAACCCTGGATGATAATGACAAGCGGAGCCGGAGTTTCAGTATTAGGAACTATTAAAGTTCCTTCTATTAAATTTGTGAGTGTGATTTCTTCTTCGGTGTAGTTTTTTTCCTGAGCAAAGCCAAAAATAAAAACGAAGATGGCGATTGTTGTGATGCTATTTTTCATGAAAAGTTTTCTTTATAAGATTGTATAACGTTTTTTGCTTCATTTTCTTTTTGGGTTCCGAAAAGAATCTTTTTTCCGGATTTTAAAACAACCTGAATGCCTTTGTTGCCTTTGACGTTGTATGCTCTTCCATTAAATCCCCAGCGTATTCCCCACCCTCCATATTCTTTTAAGGGGCTGTATTTTCTAACATAACATTCTGAAATTTCATTCCAAGGAATTGTTTTTTGTCTAATTACAGGATAAAAACGATAGTGAATGCCGTGATGATCAATGCCGGTTTCAAGCTTTAGTAGATACAGAAAAAGACTTACCAATAAAATAGTGAAAAATCCAACGGAGGAAGCAATCAAGGCAGAAGAGGAAGTGGTTTCTTCTTGTAAAATCAAAAAAATGGGAATGAGTGTAACTAATAATACAACAGCCATTAAAATGAGCAGCCATTTTTGATCAAAGCGTTGGGTTTCTTTAAAGTGTTTCATTGTTACTGAATTTTTGTTTGAGTTTTAGTTCTGTTTTAACAATCAAATAAATACAACCTAGTAAAAGAGTTCCGATTCCAATACTCACATTGAGTATGTGAGAAAGGTTTAGGAAAAGAACCAAAACACCAAGCCCAAGATACAACACCCCTCCTTTAATCATTAATTTTGCGGAATAGCTTTGAGCAAAGTCCCATCGTTCTTTTGATTTCATTGAGGATTTGGTGCGATACCCATACAGGAAATTAATGTTTTTAGGCGGAAATTTTAATAGAATAAATCCGGTGATTATAGATATAAAACCTAGGATTCCACTTATTAAAAAAAGGTCGTTTGTAAAGTCCATTTTACAAAATCATTAATAAAACTTTAGAAACGATTTCGGCGATAATAATTGCGAGTATAAACATAATGATGTGTTTGGTTCCTTTTAGGTTGGTGGCTACTTTAAAGCCGTTATAGAACAAAATGATAAGCCACACAAAAACCACAAGGGCTAAAATGGATGATAGTACCAAAAACAAAATCATTTCCAGTGTAAACTGCAGGTTAAAAGGATTTGACATTGCACTTAACAGCGGTTCTGTTTTTAAATAGGCCCAGTTATTGATGTTCAACGGCATCATAAAATACGCCGGTATTTTTACAATAAGTGAAAGGTTAAAAATATCAATCAAGCGTGTTTTTGAATTGATCCATTTTCCCACCGGGTAAAAAACCAAAACAATGCTTACTATATTAATTATACACTGAAACACAGCTGTTTTAAAAGGAACGTTCTGCCCAAAATGAGTATCCAGCACCCCGTCAAAATGCGTGTTTGTCAACGTGGCAAAAACAACTCCAGCAACTGCTGTAATACTCCCAAAGAGTACCAACTGCTGCTCGCTGTATCGTTCAAAGGGATTAAAGAGTAAGGTCTTCATCGGTTTGCATTTGTTTTATTTTTTGAATGAGGTCATCCAGTTTGTTTCTTATAGTGGGGTAACTGTTATTCATTTGCTTCGCCATTTCCTTGAGGCTGCCACTGTTCTCTAAAAATTGAAGGATAAAATCCTGTTCGTCGGGCTTTAATTTTAGAAAAAGGGGCAATGAAAAGTTTCCATTTACTGTTGTGCCACAACTGTCACATTGCAATTGAGATACCTTAAGCGCATCTTGACAAGCGGGACATTGGATGGGTAATTTTGGATTCATTGTTTAATAAAGTTAAAGCAAATATAAATAAAATTTAGTTTTGTTTAAATATAATTATTATTATTTTTTAAATCATTTCACAATCTTATTTTGTGTATCTTTAACTTATAACAACCTAAAATTTATAAATATGAAATCAATTGGAACAATTTTAGTGATATTAGGCGCATTGGGAACCATTGTTTTTGGCATCCAGGCCTTGCAAGACTCAGAAAGCTTTAGTTTTTTGGGGATGGACATTGCCGTGAGTTCGGCAAACTGGACCCCGGTGATTATTAGTGTAATTCTGCTTGTGGTGGGATTGGTAATGACTTTTAGAGGGAAGAAGGCTTAGGTAATGAGTTAGATAGATTATAAAAGGATTATCTATCGATGATCCCTCGGAGTCCACATTAGGAAATGCAGCAAGCCGTTCTTATCAGTCCGGGCGTCTTGAAATGTATAAAATCTGTAAACTTTTCATATTTAATATATTTCCATATGGCTGGTGAGCCTGTCTGAGTATAAGGAACCCATTGCTATATAAAAATTAAAAGAAGCATTGTAATACGAAATAATTCGTAAAGTGACGGAGTTAATTTTCATAGTCCTTGTATGCATCAGGTATAATATATGTACTTTTAAATTGGATATTATTACATTTATTTTCTTCGTACCATTCTAAGATTTTAATACGGTCTTTTTCGAAGATACCTATTGGATAAGTTCTAGAATAATTCATAATATTATTGGTAGAAACTGGCGCATAATTTGAAATGAAAATTACTGATTCTTTGAATTTAGAATCTTGTAAAACTGAAATATTGTTTTCAATATAATTAAAATGATAAAAAAATTTTTCTTTAAATTCAGTGTTCTCTACGCAATTATTTCCATCCTTAGTATCACCAGCTGATTTACAAGAAAGAATGAATAAAAAATATATTATGATATGAATAAATTTCATAATAAGTTGATTGTTAATGATATTAGCCATTAACATTATAAAAATAAAAAAATTCAAAGACTTTTTTTGAAAAAATGTGTGACGTTTTAAAACAACTTTTCCACCTAAGTGAAATAGGTGACAAGTTGAGGATTATCTAGCGATGATCCCTTGGAGTCCACATTAGGAAATGCATCCAGCCGTACCTATCGGTCCTGGCGTCTTAAAACCCTCCTACGCTTTTTCGTAAACTCAAAAGCTACGGAGGGCGAAGCCCTCTGATAGAATTGTATATAGTTAATGGACATTATTATTAAACCAATCTTTTATTTCTAAAAGCAATCCCTGAACCCGATTTCAAGTACTTTTCAAAATTAAAGGCTGTGTATTTATTGGTAAAAGTTAACTGTGTTATAATTGATACAGGTAATTTCATAGCTGTTGATTTCACCTGACCTTTGTGGTGTTGTTCTAACCTTCTTTCTAGGTTGTCTGTACATCCTGTATAAAATGAATTATCATTGCAAAGCAAAATATATACAAACCAAAGTGAATCAGTTTTTACATACATAATCTTTATTTTTTATGAGTTTAGTTAAAAGTATGAAAAAATTTAAAATGAAAGAAACTTAACGTGAAGGTGGACTGCGTCCACCGAAGCCCTTTGAAGCCGGAATGGGATTAAAATGCAGAAATAAAAAAAGCCCTCCTACGCTTTCTCATAAATTCGAAAGCTTCGGAGGGCGAAGGTGGAGTCGGAGGGATTCGAACCCTCGTCCAAACAAGTAATAAAACAGCTTTCTACACGCTTAGTTTTTTATTAATTTTTGTGACAACACCGGAAAAAAACATCCAAAGTTGCCCTTAGTCTCATTTGAGTTTCAAAACCACATCAAGACCCTGTGGTTTCTAGGTTTACTTTTACGATGTCTCTATATCAATTGCCGCAAACCAAGGCCGTTGAGAGACATCCTGCTTTCCGACCTAGTCGGACGAGGCATTACCTTACTATAATTCGGGTTATGCAGCTAGGGCGTAGTTATCTTCGCCGTTTAAAAAGTGTGAATTATGAGATTTACGAGCTGTAACCCAGCGCTCGGCGTGCTTACTATTCCATTAGACTCGCTGTCAAAACCAGTCGACCCCGTTAAAATAGTTTTCGCTTAAAGCGAAATACAAAGATACAGCTTAAAATTCTATCTTTGCAAACCTATATCAATGTAACAAAAAACATTCCAAATGCCAGTAAAATTTGCAATTATCAAAGAACGTAAGAATCCGCCGGACAGGCGTGTCGTTTTTTCACCTGAAAAGTGTCAGGAAGTCATACAACAGTTTCCCGATGCTCAAATCAAAGTGGAGGCTTCAGACATTCGGGTTTTTCCTGACAGCGCTTACCGCGAAAAAGGTTTTGAAGTTTCAGAAGATATAAGCGATTGTGAGGTGATGATAGGCGTGAAGGAAGTGCCTATTCCGGCTTTAATACCCAACAAAAAATATTTTTTCTTTAGTCATACCATAAAAAAACAACCCTATAACCGAAACCTTTTAAAAGCAATCCTCCAAAAAAACATTGAACTCTATGACCACGAAACCATAGTTTCAAAGGAAGGAAATCGGCTTATTGGTTTTGGACGTTATGCCGGTTTGGTGGGCGCTTACAATGGCTTTAGAGCTTTGGGAATGAGAGATGGTCTGTTTGAATTGCCCAAAGTAGAACAGCTCGCAGATTTAGATGCCGTAAAGGCCGAACTCAACAAAATACAACTGCCCAACATAAAAATTGTCCTAACAGGAAGAGGAAAAGTGGCTTATGGTGCCAAAGAGATTCTGGACCATTTGCAAATCCCGGAAGTTTCTGTTGAAGACTATCTTTCAAAATCTTTTGATGAGGCCGTTTATTGTTTTATAGACGTGATGGATTACAACAAGCGCATCGATGGAAAGGTAGGTGATAAGTATGTTTTTTTTGAGGATCCTTCCGGTTATGAAAGTGATTTTATGCGTTTTGCCAAAGTGAGCGACATGCTCATCACCGGTCATTTTTATGGTGATGGTGCGCCTTTTCTTTTTACGAGAGCCGATGCAAAACAACCTGATTTTAATATCAATTTGGTCGCTGATATTTCGTGTGATATTGACGGCCCCATAGCTTCTACCATAAGACCTTCAACCATCGCAAACCCTTTTTATGGTTATGATCCTACCACAGAAAAAGAAGTTCCTTTTGACGCTCCGGGAGCAATCACAGTAATGGCTGTAGATAACTTGCCTTGCGAATTACCCAAAAACGCTAGTGAAGGTTTTGGAGAGATGTTTTTAGAACACGTGATTCCCGCATTTTTCAACGGGGATAAAAACGGAGTTTTAGAACGTGCCTTGATTACTAAAGACGGCCAACTTACCAAGCGATTTGCTTATTTGCAAGGGTTTGTTGATGGCTAGAATCTTAATTCAAAACTAAAGTAAAACTGCCCGACAAAATGCCGGACAGTTTCTTCATTTTTTATTTTTGCCAGTCAATTTTCTTTGAGGCAAACATAATGATTGCAAGTATTACGAATAAACCGATACTTCCTGTTAAAAGTGCATAATTTTCCATTTGAATGATGACATAAATATAACTGTAAAGCACCCCAAGTGAAAAGCAGATCAATACCGGAAATTTGATTCCATTAAGAATAGTTCTTGAATAGAGTGTTATCAAAGCGAGCACTGAAATAGCAGCAATGAGATAGGCTTTTAAAAATGAACTGTGTTCTGAAATGGAAATAAGCAAGGTATAAAACATAATGAGGGCAAGTCCAATCATTACATATTGAAAAGGGTGAATGTAAATTTTACTGATTAACTGGATTAAAAAGAAAACCAAAAGTGTCAATCCAATGACCATAAAACCATATTTTGCGGTTCGTTCATTTTTTTGATATTCATCAACTGGAACGATCAGTTGAGTTCCAAAAGCAAATTTGTTCAATTCAGGTAGATAACCAAAGAAGGATTGTTCAAACTGCCTGTTTATTTGTAAAATCTTCCACGATGCTTTAAATCCGGTCTCCGAAATATCTCTTGAGCCGTCTTCAGGAAGAAACTCTCCGGTAAAGCTCGGGGAATGCCAATTGCTAACCATAGAGGCTTTCGTTTCTTTTCCCAATGGAATAAAGGATACACTTTGACTTCCATTTACTTTCATAGACAAGGAGAATTTACCGGCAATTTTGTGGTTTTCTGACAAATCTGAAAGTGGCGTACTTTCTATTGTGTTGAGATAGGTGGTGTCATATTTAGGCATTAGATTCAATGTTTCTGAATTAAAATGAATCTCTAAAGTATTTCTGATTCCTTTTAAATTTGAAGTTTTTACCAAAACGGTTGCTTTATCCCAAAGCACATTTTCTATAGGAATATCCGTGTCTAAAAAATCAATTTCGGGAAAATTTCCATTTAATTGGATGTCAGCTTGAAACACTACTGTTTCATATATACTACGATAAAGGGGTTGGGTAATTATCTCAGAATCAATGATTAAATTTTCGGGAAAGAAATAGGCATTTTTTATGACTTCTTCTTGTGTGGTTGTGTATTTATTAGAGCTTTCCACAAATACTTTTTCTTCTATAAACGTTTTGTAAGGTATCTTTAAAATGGGTCCCGAGAGCACTACTTCATTGCCCCATTTTTCATTGATTTCACTGACGACTTCTTTTTGCCTGACAGATCTTTCAGAAATTAAATCTTTTACAAACTCTAAAGGGATTAAAAGAATAAGAATTAAAATGCCCACTACGAGCATTTTTATTGTGATAGAATTGCGAAGCCAATAACTGATTTTACTTGTGGTTTGATTCATGATTTAAAGATTTAAAGTACTTTGAATTTCAAAGTTGATTAATAAAAAAAAGATTTATAGTTAATTGATTAATTTTTCAATTGCTTCAATATGTTTTTTGAAGGCTATGTTGCCAAGTTTAGTGACCGCATACCGGGTATTTGGTTTTCGGTTGATGAATGACTTTTCAACGGTGATATAATTAGCGGTTTCAAGAGCTTTTAAATGACTGGCTAAGTTTCCGTCTGTTACTTCAAGCAATTCTTTTAACCTGTTGAAATCGGCATCCTCATTCACCATAAGTATAGACATTATGCCGAGACGAATGCGATGATCAAATAATTTATTAATGCCGTCAATTATTCCCACGATTCCCTTTGTTTCTCTTGAATATACATCAAACTGCCGTAAATAATATGAAATACCCCAAAACCAAGTACCCAGAACCAAAACCCATAACCGGGTACAGCAGCACAAATAAGACCGATGAGAATTTGTGCATAACCCAAATATTTTACATTACCAAGTGTATATTTTGAAGCATTAATGAGTGCTAGACCATAAAAAATAAGCATCAGGGATGCGGTTAAACCATAAAATTGGCCATTTTGGTGATCAAAAAAAATGAAAATACCACCTGTTGTTAGTGGAATTAAAAAATTAATCAAGAGTCTTTTCGTAGTGGTATCCCAGATTTTTTCGTCATTTATTTTAGCTCTGCGAGAAGTTAAAATAACCGCTGTAGTAATACTAAGCATAGCAACAACAACTAAAATAATGAGTATAGCTGTGAAGTTGGGGCTCATCATTGATAGTATACCAGGGTAGTGGTATAAATAATCATATGCTATAACTGCACCAATAATTGCATAGATGCCGGCAAGAATTCCTGATAGTCCACTTAATGAAATAAATCGGGAGGACCGGTTCATTAGCTGTTTGATTTCACTAATGTCTTTAAGATAATTTTTTTCTTCCATTTTAAAGTACTTTGAAATACAAAGTAAAATAAAATTAATGATATAAAAAATTTTTTAAACCACTATTTTGAAGAGTATTATAAAAACCCTAACTAAAAAACAGGAAAAACCCCCTTGTTTGGTATGAGTCAATTAATGCATCTTTACAAAGCTTTATTAGTTGGGGAGCTAATATTGCGGGCTTTTATTAAAAAAGGTTGTAGCGCCTGCTACAACCTTTTTTTGTGATATAATTTTAGTGAAACAATACTACTCTTCAGATTTTTTCTTTTTATCATTATTCATCATCAAATAGACGCCGGCGATTAAACCAACAATAACGAGCCCAAAAACGACAATCATTATAAAAGCACCGTTTGCGTAGTTAAAAAGGGGAATAGTAAGATCTATCATATTAGAAAATTTAGAAAACAAATATCAAAAGAAGCCTTTGTTTAAAAAATGATAAATGTCAGATTTAAAAAAATTAAAGACTATTAATCGTTTTCTTAATCGCAGTCAAATCACTTAACAACTTTTCTAAATACTGTATGTCAAGCATATTGGCACCATCGCTTTTAGCGTTGGCCGGGTCAAAATGAGTTTCGATAAAAATGCCATCCACACCCACGGCAATACCTGCTTTGGCAATGGTTGCAATCATATCAGGTCTGCCGCCGGTGACTCCACTGCTTTGGTTGGGTTGTTGCAAGCTGTGGGTTACATCCAGAATTGTTGGTGCAAATTCACGCATCGTGGGAATGCCTCTAAAATCAACTATCATATCCTGATAGCCAAACATCGTTCCGCGGTCTGTGACCATCACCTGAGGGTTTCCACAATCGGTTACTTTGGTAACGGCGTGTTTCATACTTTCGGGACTCATAAACTGGCCTTTCTTGAGGTTGACCACTTTGCCGGTGTTTGCTGCGGCAACAACCAAGTCTGTTTGTCTCACGAGAAACGCAGGGATTTGAAGCACATCAACATATTCAGCGGCCATCGCAGCATCGGTCACTTCGTGTATGTCTGTCACAGTGGGAATATCAAAAGTTTCAGATACTTTTCTGAGAATTTTCAAAGCTCTTTCATCACCTATCCCTGTAAAGCTGTCAATACGGCTTCGGTTGGCTTTTTTAAAACTACCTTTAAAGATATAGGGAATCTCAAGTTTATCAGTAATTTTTACGACCTGTTCGGCAATGCGAAGTGCCATTTCTTCGCCTTCAATAGCACAGGGGCCTGCCAGTAAAAAGAAATTGTTGGATTGGGTGTGTTTTATTTTGGGAATTAAATTGAGTTGCATCTTGAAAGTTTATTTTAATGCAAAGATAGTTAAAAGCTACTTTCTCTCAACTTTGAAGAAAAATGCACTATTTAGAAAAATTACTCTTTTAAAATTTTATGGTTTTGGGAATTGCCGTTTTTGTCTTCTATTTTTAAAAGATAGATACCACTTTTGATTTTGGAAAGGTCAATTTGTGAATTTCCGGTCGTTTTTTGAATTTGTTGTCCTAATAGTGTATAAACAGAAATACTGGAAATAGGAAGCTTTGATTCTACAGATAGAATTCCGGATGTTGGATTTGGATAAATTTTAAAGCTGTTAATTTCATTTTCTGAAATGCTTAATGCAGTGTTTTTATACCACGCTAATTTATCATCAGCAATTGAAGCCGAGACAATATCAAGTAAACCGTCATTGTCAAAATCTGCTGCTTTAGCATCAGCTACAAAGTCAATTTCTGTACTGATAATTTGTGGTGCACCAAAAACACCCAATCCGTCTTCGTTTTCTTTCCAAGCTAAGATATTGCCAAATCTGTTCCAAATTAAAATGTCATTGTCTGCATCATTATCGATGTCATAAAAAAGATATTGGTGACCAAAATTCATCAAGGTTTGTGGGCTGCCAAAGTTGCCTAAGTCATCTATATTTTCAAGCCAGGATATATTGAAGGAGCCATTTTCATCTTCCGAAGTAATAATAAGATCCTTTTTTCCATTGTTATTCAAATCTTCATATTGAAATTCAATGATATTTGTCCCGCCGGATTGAAACCATTCAAATTGATAAATAATTTGCATTGGCTCAAAAGTGGTATTGCCTAAATTTTTATACCAAAAAATTTTGCCTTCTGCATAAACAAAATCTGTTGCCATAATATCTAAAAAACCATCGTTGTCAATATCAACCAACATTATTTTTAAATATTCACTTGGATTTTGAATCAATAAGATTTCTTCACTAAATGTTCCAAGCCCGTCAAGGTTTTCAAACCAAACAATCCAGCCTCCGGTAATGGTGTCTGTTATTGCTGCAATTAAATCCAGATCTCCATCATTATCAATATCTGTAGGTATAACAGATGAGATAAAATCTTGTTCATTTATAATTTGCTCCGGACCAAAACTTCCCGCTCCGTCGAGATTTTCCAACCAGGCAATGTAACTTGGGTTGTTACTGAGATATAAAATATCTTTATCCCCATCATTGTCAATATCTACAAAGTCAACTGATAGATAATACACAGGAGTGTCATTTATAATAATTTCAGATCCAAAACTTGAGCCGTCAAGATTTTTATACCAACTCATTTTAGACTCTTCTATACCTACAGTTAAAACATCAGTTAATCCGTCATCATCAATATCAAAGGGAAGTGAAAGGTAGGGTCTTTCGGTGGTAGTAGATATGATCTGCTGAGGACCAAATTGCGCCTGAGCGTAAACACTCAGAAATAAAAACAAAAGTGGAATTGCATATTTCATTTGTATTTGATATTTGTCAATAGATTATAAGGCTAGTCAACCCATTGGGGCAAAGCTAAATATACTAAGAAAAAATGGCTCTCTTGAGTGAAAACCCAATTTTTTTTGATTTTTCTACTCTAAGTTATTTTGAGCTTAAATTTCCAATTAAATTTTAACTTTCTGTATTTTAAACGCTCACGTTAAATCTATTGAAATAAAGCGTACCTTTGCACGCTCAAAAAGAAGCCCTTTTTATGACTAAAATTAAAAACATCGCAATTATTGCTCACGTTGACCACGGTAAAACCACATTGGTTGATAAAATCATGCATCACTGTAACCTGTTTCGTAGCAACGAAAACACCGGTGATTTGATTCTTGACAATAATGACCTGGAAAGAGAACGTGGTATTACCATCACTTCAAAAAATGTCTCTGTCGTTTACAAAGACACAAAAATTAATATTATTGATACCCCCGGTCACGCCGATTTTGGCGGCGAAGTGGAACGCGTGCTCAATATGGCAGACGGTGTTTTGTTGCTTGTAGATGCCTTTGAAGGCCCTATGCCTCAGACACGATTTGTATTGCAAAAAGCAATCAATCTGGGCTTAAAACCTTGTGTAGTCATTAATAAAGTGGATAAGCCTAACTGTACCCCGGAAGAAGTGCACGAAAAAGTCTTCGACCTGATGTATGAATTGGGTGCAGAAGAATGGCAATTGGACTTCCCATCGGTCTATGGCTCGGCATTGAATAACTGGATGAGTGATGATCCCAATAAGCAAACAGACAATATAGAACCATTGCTGGATATGGTTCTGGAACACATCCCGTCACCAAAAGTTGTTGAAGGTTCTTTACAAATGTTAATCACCTCTTTGGACTTTTCATCCTTTACCGGAAGAATCGCCATTGGCAGACTGCAACGTGGTATTTTAAAAGAAGGAATGCCCATTTCTCTAGTGAAAAGAGAGGGAAAAATTATCAAATCCAGAATTAAGGAACTCCATACCTTTGAAGGTTTGGGGAGAAAAAAAGTAACCGAGGTAATGCCCGGAGATATCTGTGCATTGGTGGGGATTGAAGGTTTTGAAATTGGTGATACCGTAGCCGATTTTGAAAATCCCGAAGGCTTGAAAACCATCGCCATCGATGAACCCACAATGAGTATGCTCTTTACGATTAACGATTCGCCGTTTTTTGGAAAAGAAGGAAAATATGTGACTTCCCGTCACATCAAAGAGCGTTTGGAACGCGAACTGGAAAAAAACCTCGCCTTGAGACTTAAGCAAACAGATAGTGCCGATAAATTTCTGGTGTTTGGTCGTGGGGTGATGCACCTTTCAGTTTTGATCGAAACGATGCGTCGCGAGGGCTATGAACTTCAAATTGGGCAACCACAGGTTATCATCAAAGAAATTGACGGTGTAAAATGTGAACCGGTTGAAGAATTAACCATCGATTTGCCTGAAGATGTTTCCGGTAGAGCTATTGATATGGTCACCATCAGAAAAGGAGAGATGTTAAGTATGGAAGGAAAAGGAGAACGAATGATTTGTAAGTTCCAAATTCCGTCAAGAGGGATTATTGGATTGCGAAATAATATGCTCACGGCAACTGCCGGAGAAGCAATCATGACTCACCGATTCCTGGAATATCAGCCATTTAAAGGCGGGATTCCCGAGCGTCAAAACGGTTCGTTGATTTCTATGGAAAACGGAAAGGCCATTCCTTATTCGATTGACAAACTTCAGGAGCGTGGCAAGTTTTTTGTCGATCCAAACGAAGATATTTATGAAGGTCAGGTGATTGGTGAAAACTCACGAGGTGATGATATGACAGTGAATGTCACCAAAACCAAAAAACTCTCTAACGTGCGTTCTTCAGGTGCTGATGATAAAGCGAAGATTGTTCCGGCAATTAAATTTTCTTTGGAAGAAGCATTGGAATACATTCAAAAAGATGAGTATGTAGAGGTTACCCCTAAGTCAATCAGACTTCGTAAGATTTACCTGAAAGAGGTGGATCGCAAGCGAAATGTAATCAATTAATAAAATATATTAATTTTAAAACCTCCAAAGTAATCTACTTTGGAGGTTTTTTTATGTGAACTATGGAAAACGAACTATTTTCATCAACCGAACTCGTGGGCTATTTAGCTTCCCTGCTTTTGATTGTTTCATTTTTAATGAAAAACATCAAAACACTGCGACTCATCAACTCGTTGGGGTGCATTGCTTTTATCGTTTACGGATTTTTATTACAAATCTCCTGGCCCATTATCATCACCAATGCATTTATTGTTGGAGCAAACATCTATTATTTGTTCATAAGAAAAAATACAAATATTGTGTAATCTTTACGCTAAGAAATCCTTATTTTTAACCCCTAAACAAAAAACTATGTTTTTTCTCTATTTTGATCCGGGATTGGGAGCCATGATTGCCCAGGCAGCAGTAGCTGCTGTGGCAGCGGTAGCGTTGTTTTCAAAAACGGTCATGTTCAAAATCAAATCAATGTTGGGCCTCCATAAAGATGAAGAGCTGGACAGTTATGACAATATTGATCTTGAAGACAACGACAAGGATAATGATAAAAACAATACCTCCAAGTAATTCACACGAAGCCTCTTTCAGGGATCCTTCCGGTTTTGTAATACAAGAGCATGGTGTCATCAAAAGGGTGATTAACCCTATTTACTTTCCACAATACAACAAGCTTACTTCTTCAGGCTTTTTTAATAAATTGATTAAGGCAGGTTTGCTCATTCCGCATCAGGAAATTGAAAATAACAAAGAGAGGATTGTAATTCAACCTGAAACCATCCCATTTATCACCAACCCTTATGAATGGAGCTTTGAAATGTACAAGCACGCCGCTTTGCACACCCTCAAAATACACAGGTTTGCTTTGGCAAACGGGTTTATCCTTAAAGATGCTTCAGCATACAACATCACGTTTCACAAGGGGAAACCCATTTTTATTGACACCCTTTCATTTGACTTCTATGAGGAGGACACACCGTGGCGTGCATTCAAACAATTTATAACACACTTTTTTGGACCGTTGCTTTTGGCAAAATATCACGGGGTAGATATGCTTAAAATGATGCAAACACATATAGACGGCATTCCTGTAAAAACGATTGCTTCTTTGCTTCCATTACAAACCAAGTTTAATTCCATACTTTATACCAACATCCATTTGCTGGCAAAGCTGGAAGACAAGTACAGTGAAGATTACAAAGCCGAAAGCAAAATTTCAAAACTCTCAAAAAAAGCCCAGAACAATATTATTGAAAGCCTTTATGATTCTATCAAAAAACTAAAGGTCAACCAAAAAACCGAATGGGGCGATTACTATAAAAAAACCAATTACAACGATGTTTCCTTTCAGCAAAAAGCACGTCTTATAAAAGAATGGACAACTGCGCTCAAGGCGAAAACCGTTATTGATGTGGGAGGAAATGACGGCACCTTTGGCAGGGAAATAACAGAAATTGCAGATATCATATTGGTAAGTGATATTGATGCCAATGCCGTTGATTTCAATTATCATCAAATTCAAAAAAACAAAGAATCAAACATACTACCTTTTGTCTGTGATATACTCCAACCTGCGCCGGCTATTGGTTTTAATAACACAGAGCGTTCTTCATTGATAGAACGTTTAAAAGCATTTCAACCTGATTTGACAATGGCGTTGGCATTGATTCATCATATCACCTTATCAGGCAATGTCCCTTTTGTAAAATCAGCTGAATTTTTTGCTTCCTTTTCAAAAAATCTAATTCTGGAGTTTCCCACACGCGAGGATTCCTGGGTACAATCATTACTGATCAGAAAAAGAGAGTTTATCAATCATTTTGATTTCTATAATGAAGAGAATTTTGAAATGGGGTATTCAAAGTTTTTTGAAATTGTAAAAAAAGAGCCTATCAACGCTTCTGAACGTATTTTGTATTTACTCAAAAGAAAATAAATTTTGAAAAAAATCATCTTATTTCTCAGTAAAGATTCTGTTTTACCGCTCATTGCAGGTATTGCCTCGGGATTGTATCCTTGGGCTTTTTATTATTCAAACAATTTTAAGTTTGTCAATTCTCCAGAACATTTTTATTTCTTTCTTCTTTTCTTCATTATTCTTCCCACGGCATCTTATTACTTGATTTATTTTTTGATGAGAAGAAACGCCCTTTTACTCTTTAAAAAAGTAGTGTTGCCGTTTGTTAGTTCTTTTGTGTTTTTTTATTTGGCGATGATAGCCCTTTATACTCAGGTGGGGTATAAAAAAATTGCTTTGGCTGTGTTTCTTGCAGTTGTGGTTTCTGTAGCCTGTGCTTTTGTTAAGAAGTTATACCCAAAAATACTTACGGTACAGTTTCTTTTGGTTTTTACGACTATTTTTACGCTCTATTACTATATAAAACCTTATATCTTTAGTTCTGATAAATGGCTGGAGCAACCTGCAGTTATTCAAAATGTAGAATTTAAAAAGAAACCCAATATCTACGTGATCCAACCGGATGGGTACGTGAATTTTTCGGAACTAAACAAAGGACATTATAATTTTGATAATTCTGAATTTGAGAAATGGTTACAGAATGAAGATTTTATTTTGTACGAGAATTTTAGAAGTAACTATACAAGCACAATCACCTCAAACAGTTCTATGTTTGCAATGAAACATCACTATCTTTCTCAACAAGACGAACGTAAAACCATTATGGATTTAAACCCGGTGGTGAAAATATTTAAAAAGAATAATTACAAAACTCACTTTTTAGCAGAAAAACCTTATTTGCTAGTTAACAGACCCAACATCAGTTTTGATTATATGAATTATGAAATGGACGAAGTTCCCTATTTAAGCATTGGGTTGAATTACCGCAGAGATATAATTAAAGATTTGGATGCGGTATTGAAAAATGATGAAGAAGCAAATTTTTATTTTTTTGAAAAAATACTTCCGGGACATATTACAACTTTTAAGAATTTAGCAAAACCAAAAGAAATTGAACGCGAAGAGTATCTCAATAACCTGAAAAAAGCAAATGAATGGTTAAGAGAATTAGTATCTAAAATAGCTGCCCATGACCCAAATGGAATGATTGTAATAGTAGCAGACCACGGAGGTTATGTGGGTTGGGACTATACACGGCAAACTCATATGAAGTCTCAGGACAGGGACCTTCTCTATTCAGGGTTTTCATCTGCATTGGCCATTAAATGGCCCGAAAACAAGCTGCCGGCTAAAGACCTCAAATTTAAATCATCAGTAAACCTGTTTCTAAATCTTTTTGCTTATTTATCAGATGATTATACTTTACTTGATGAATATCAAGAAGATGCCAGTTATATTGAGATAAAAGAAGGTGCCCCAAGAGGCACTTACAGAGTAATAGATGGTGAAGGAAACATTGTTTTTGAAAAGCATGAATCCCAGTAAATTCTAAATTTCTGTAAGTTTAAAATAAAATAACAAGTAAACAATCAGCCCAATCAACAGGGATACAATTGGAATAAAAACAAGCAAAAACTTCTGTTTGCTTCTTTTTCTGTCTTCTTTTAGCTTTTCCTGAAACCGTCTAAATTCTGTGGGCGACATTTTTTTGGTGTCTGTAAACTTTGTATATGCACCATTGTTTTTATTGATGTCTTTTTCAAATAAAGTAGTTCTACTCCTCTTATTGTTTTTAAGAGAAACTATCATTGCATGAACTGAACCACCAAAACCCATTTACTTTTCTTTTTTAGTATATTTCAAATTAAGAAAATTCTGCGGATTGATTCCCAGTCCCGTTATATTTTTTTGCACAAAACGCACGGCTTCATCATAAAATAAGGGCACTATGGGCGCCTCTTCAATCATAATGGAATCCATTTTTTTATAAATGATTTTGCGCTCCTCAATTTCAACCACTGTTTTTGAATAATCATACAAGCTGTCATAGGTTTTGTTTTGGTAAAAAGTATAATTGGGACCTGCCGGAGTGTGGTTGGGACTGTAAAAAAGTGAAAGATAACTCTCGGCATCAGGATAATCGGCTATCCAGCTGGAGCGAAAGGCATCCAGAGAACCATCTGCCCGCGCCTGCCTGATTGCTGAAGAGGGCATCACATCAATTGATGTTTGAATACCCAGCTTCTCAAACTCACGCTGCAAGTATTCAAAAATATCCTGATAGTTGCTGTCTGTTGAAAGTGTTAAACTTGGGTTCACATCTCCGGTTTCTTGTTTGTATTGTTCAAGAAGCATTTGGGCTTTTTCAGGATTGTAGCTGTAGCCTTCAATCGCGTCATAACCCGGAAGTCCGCGTGGAATGATTCCGCTTTTAGCGGGTGAACCTATGCCGTTTCTTAGATAGGTAATTACCAAATTTCGGTCAAAAGCATAATTCAGTGCTTTTCGAAACAGAGGTGATTGCAAGGCTCTGTTTTTTTCAGAGCGCGTTTGCAAAGCGATAAACTCTGTGTTGAGGTAAGGCCCTTTAATCATCGTTACACGGTCTTTGTATTCGGGTTTGAGTGCTCCTGTTGCTGTGAGAAGCTCGTCTTTATAGGAAGCATCCAGTCCCGAGATAAAATCCAGTTTCCCTTGTGCAAACTGCAAAAATTCACTTTGCTTGTCGGGCAAAAAAGTGATGGCGACTGCTTCGAGGTAAGGTAAATGATTGCCCTTATTATCGGTTTCAAAATAGTGCTTGTTTTTTCTGAAGACCAATTTGATGTTCTCTTCCCAAAGCTTAAAATAAAAGGGGCCGGTACCAATGGGGTTTGAACGAAACGCATTCCCATACTGACTCACAATTTCTTGGGGAACCACAGAGCAATAACGCATCGCCAGTAAACCGAGAAAAGGAGGAAAGGGTTGCGCGAGTTGTATTTCAAAAACCGTATCGTTCACCGCATAAAAATTTTCAACATTACTCAAAACCCAACTTCCCGGGGAAGCAACCTGCGGGTCTTTCAGTCGGTTAAGACTATAGACAAAATCTGATGCCACGACCTTGCGTGTGGAATCCATTCCAAACAAAGCATGTTTGTGATAAAAAACATCGTCACGCAGAAAAAAAGTATAGGTGTGAGTTGTATCATTAATTTCCCAGCGATGGGCAATATCAGGCTGTATGTTTAAAGAATCATCCAGTTGTACCAAACCGTTAAAAAGTTGATTGGTCGCCCAGATGGTAGAAGCATTTCGTGCAAACGCAGGGTCAAGCGAGGCAATATTTTGATGCTCGTTATACCTAAAAACCAGATGGTCACGTTCTTCATTGCGGGAATCCTGGCAAGAAATAAACAACACACAAAATCCAATAAAAAGTAAATAGAAAATAAAAATTGCATTGAATTTCATAAGTCTGTTGTCTGAAGTCTAACGTCTGTTATCTTATCTCTAAAAAAATCCGTATTTTTGCCACCCGGTAATTTCCCAAAAATACAAGAATGAATCATAGAAAAAAAGTCGCCTTTTATACTTTGGGCTGCAAACTTAACTTTTCAGAAACTTCTACCATTGCGAGAAGCTTTACAGAAGAAGGTTTTGAGCGCGTTGACTTTGAGGAAGAAGCTGATATCTATGTGATTAACACCTGTTCTGTTACAGAAAATGCCGATAAGCGATTTAAAACAATCGTTAAAAAAGCACAAAAAATAAATCCCGATGCTTTTGTTGCAGCGGTGGGTTGCTATGCCCAATTGAAGCCTGAAGAACTCGCAGATGTTGACGGAGTTGACCTAGTCTTAGGTGCCACCGAAAAATTCAAAATCACCGATTACCTCAATGATTTGTCCAAAAATGATTTTGGAGAGGTGCATTCCTGTGAAATTCAGGAAGCCGATTTTTATGTGGGGGCTTTTTCCATTGGTGACCGCACACGGGCATTTTTAAAAGTGCAGGACGGTTGTGATTACAAATGTACTTACTGCACCATCCCGCTTGCCAGAGGAATTTCGCGTAGCGATTCATTAGAAAATGTTTTAACCAATGCCCAGGAAATTTCAGAGCAAGGCATCAAAGAAATTGTCTTAACCGGTGTCAATATTGGTGACTATGGTAAGGGTGAATTTGGAAACAAACGCCACGAGCACACATTTTTGGATTTGGTGAAAGCACTTGATGAAGTAGAAGGAATTGAACGTTTGCGAATTTCATCAATTGAACCCAATTTATTGAAGAATGAAACCATCGAATTTGTTTCAAATTCAAACACTTTTGTGCCTCATTTTCACATTCCGTTGCAATCTGGAAGTAACGATATTTTAAAAAAAATGAAACGCCGTTACTTGCGTGAATTATATATTGATCGTGTTGCAAAAATCAAGGAAGAACTACCACACGCCTGTATTGGTGTAGATGTCATTGTGGGCTTTCCGGGCGAGACTGATGACCATTTTCTGGAAACCTATCACTTCCTAAACGAGCTGGATATTTCTTATTTACACGTGTTTACGTATTCCGAAAGAGACAATACAGAAGCCGCTGAAATGCATGAAGTCGTTCCACAAAAAGTTAGAGCCAAAAGAAGTAAAATGCTACGCGGACTTTCAGTCAAAAAAAGAAGAGCTTTTTATGAATCGCAATTGGAAACACAAAGAACCGTTTTATTTGAAGGCGAAAACAAAGAAGGCTACATTCACGGTTTTACCGAAAATTATATCAAAGTAAAATATCCGTGGAATCCGGAGTTAGTCAACACGCTTCATGATGTGAAACTAACTGCAATCGACTCAGATGGTTTGGTTAGGTTTGAATTTGAGAATGAAGTCGCTTACAGCTAAAAAATACTTCTAACTTCTAACTTCGTCCTTTTAACTTTAGATGTTAATTCCCACAGGAAGCAAATCTTTGTATTTTCTCCTGTATTTTCTCACAAAAGAGGTGACTTCAGTACAGGTGGGAACAAGGCTAATGTTTCGGCTTTTTACTTCGCTAAAAACAGCTTCCATAAAGGGCTCCAAAAGACCCTCTTCTTTCATTTCTTCGGGCATTTCAAATTTGGTAAGAAAAATTTTACGCTCCTGCAAGCTGTATTCAATTCTCGCCATTTGTTCCTGATGATAAAACTCAAATTGTCTTAAGAACTCGTTGTCTTTAATTTCTACTTCGCTAATCATGATAAATCAATGTATTGTTTACGGCTATTAAAAAGTAGGTTGGGTTTTAAAACACTAATAATAAACAGAAAAGTATCATTTTCTGCCGGGGAATTATTAATAATTTTAATGGATTTTTATCGCTGTAGAATAAATCCTTAATTTTGTGGTACAAATTTACAAATAAAAGTTGATTTTATATTAAAGTCTCCTGTTAAATTAAAATGAGTCAAGAAATTATACATATCTATTTTGTTCCCGGTCTGGCCGCCGGAAAAGAAATCTTTAAACATATTTCGCTTCCGGAAGACCAATTTAAAGTTGAAATCATTGAATGGAAAATACCTGAACCAAAAGAAACCATCGTCGAGTATGCTGAAAGAATGGCGGCAGATGTAAAAGAAGAAAATGCAGTGCTTGTTGGGGTTTCATTTGGGGGAGTGATGGTTCAGGAGATGAGCGCCTTTTTAAACCTTAAAAAAATCATCATTATTTCGAGTGTGAAAAGCAAACATGAGTTGCCACTTAGACTTCAATTTGCACGAAACACATCGGCTTACAAACTCCTTCCGACAAAATTGATTCTAAGCGCCGATGATTTGACAAAATTTGCCATTGGACCCAAAACAAAAAAAAGATTGGAAATGTATCAGGAATACCTCTCTGTAAGAAACGAGCACTACTTGGATTGGGCCATTGAAAATATGGTGTGTTGGGATAGAGAAACCCCAGACCCAAATGTAATTCATATTCACGGTGATCAAGACCATGTATTTCCCATCGATAAAATCAAAGATTGTATCGTTTTAGAGGGTGGTACACACATTATGATTCTCAATAAATTCAAATGGTTTAATGAAAACCTACCCAAAATTATTTTAGAGCAAGTGTAAGTATCCTTTAAAAATAATCACTAACTTAATGCCACCTTACAAAAACTGTTTTAGAACATGAAAACATCATTCAAACTCATACTTTTAGCCGGAATCATAACCATTAGCGGGCTCTTTATTTTTGCTGAAAAAGATCCGCCAACGGCAGAGCGTTATGAAAACAAACGCCTCAATGAGTACAATGTGTATGCCTTGCCAATACCCGATTCTTTAGATTTTGCCGGCGAAGCCGTCCCCATAACTGACCCCGATGTGAGAGAGCGAATGGATAGAGAATTGTTAGTAAACACCTATTGGCAATCAAACGGACTCCTTATGTTTAAAAGAGCTCACAAATATTTTCCCATTATCGAACCCATTCTGGAAAAAAATGGTGTACCTGATGATTTTAAATACCTGGCAGTCATTGAAAGCGGACTTTTAAACGCTGTTTCTCCAGCGGGAGCCAGAGGTATATGGCAAATTATGCCGGCTACAGCAAGGGAGTATGGACTGGAAGTGAATGACAATGTTGATGAGCGTTACCATCTTGAGAAAGCAACGGAAGCAGCCTGTAAATATCTTCTAGCATCAAAAGAACGTTTTGGAAGTTGGACACTAGCCGCCGCTGCATACAATGCAGGTAATGCCGGAATCAACCGAAGACTCGATGGCCAAAAGGTGGAAGATTACTACAATTTGTTATTGGGTGAAGAAACGGGACGCTATATGTTCCGTATTTTGGCACTCAAAGAAATTATGAGTAACCCTAAAAACTACGGGTTTAACTTCAGGGAAAGCGACTTGTACTCCATGGTTCCTTCCTATAAAGTGGAGATAGATACTGCCGTGACAGACCTCGCAAAATTTGCGCAACTTCACAAAATAAATTATAAAATTTTGAAGATTCACAACCCCTGGTTAAGAGAGCCTAAACTCAACAACCGCTCCCGAAAAAAATATGAAATAGAAATCCCTCAACAAGGATTTTACCACACCGGTTTAGAATAAATTTTTAAATATATGAAGCCTATGTCTATCATTTTAATCTTGGTTATAATTGGATTACTCGCCGGAATGTTTAGCGGACTCCTGGGAGTTGGCGGTGGAGTCATTATGATTCCTATGATGGTTTTTGCTCTGGGATTTTCACAACACGAAGCGCAGGGAACCAGCCTGGCTGTCCTCGCCGTTCCGGTGACTTTAATTGCGGCTTACAATTATTATGAAGCAGGTCATGTCAACTGGAAATATGCAGCCGTCATTGCAGTAACCTTTGTTGTGGGTGCTTATTTTGGTTCAAAACTTGCCATTTCAATTGACCAGACACTTCTCAAAAAAATATTTGGAATTGTCCTGATTATAGTCGCCTTAAGATTGATTTTTTGGAAATAAACTATTTGCCGGAATTTGCAAGTACATCCTCCTTACTATCAAGATTGAGTAATAAGGAAATACCATTTCTGAAAGATTCATAATTCAAGGAATAGGAAACAGCATAAGCTTCACTGTAATGATGAAGAACCCCTCTGCGCACATCTACAATTTTTTTGTTTTGGTCTAAAAAGAAAGAAGTAGGAAATCCCAAACTATGCTTTAAAGTTTTAATGATATGACAATTTTTATTGTCAAGTTCGTCAACATAAAGAATAGTTACATTCCTGTCATAGTCTCTGGCAATTTTTTTGACTTCCTTTCTTTTGTCCCAGAATAAGACGACAAAATCAATTTCATCTTTATATTTTTTTGCTATCTCATTCAAAGCAGGAATTTCACCGGAGCCCGGTGTACACCAGGAGGCATAAGTCATTAAAAAAACAGGTTTTTTGAATTTGCTGAACGTTAGCTTACGTCCGTTTATCTTTTTGACAGTAAAGTCATCAAAATAACTGCCATTGATGACATGTTTGACAAGTGAATCAAATAAAAAGTCAGCGCGTTCAAAATCCTGAACACGATAAGCACTTTTCATTTTCTTTTTGTATGACCTTATATTCTTTGATATAGCATCAGAAAAATACTGCTCAGGCAGTTCCTGACTGCTGAGTGAAAATGAAACCGATAAGAAGATACAGAGTAAAAGTCTTACCATAGAATTTATTTAAAAACTAAATAAAGGTAAGAAACAGGTACTAAACTAGCCTATTCATTTTAAATAATTACGTCAAACTACCTGAAAACCAGATGTAAAGACGCTTTTTGAAAGTTTTTTACAGATAAGTACGGCTAAATCTTTTTCATCTGCTGCTTCATCATTTTGATTTGCTCACCCAGCATATTGTGTTTATCAAGCTTTTTAGCTTCAGTAAGTAATGCTTGAGCTTCGCGTTTTCTGCGCTTGGTCATAGCAATACCGGCAAGATTCAATTTGGCCATAGCCAAATCTGCACTCATAGAAAGCCCTAGTTGTATTGCTTTTTTAAAGTATTTCTCAGCCTCATTCATATTGGTTTGTGAAACCATCAAACCATTCAGATAATTGTAATAGCCTTGTTGTTTCCTAACCAGAGACGCTTGAGGGTTTTTAATTTTATCAAGCCACTTTTTTGCCCCCGGAAAATCTTGTTTTCTCAAGCGTAAAAATGCCAGAAGAATTATTTCATTTTTATAATAGAGAAAAATAAACATGGCACTAAGGAATATATACATGATACCGTTGCCGATATTTCTTTCTGTAAATTGCCATATAGCAACTCCAAAGATTAAAAATGCCAAGACTAATTTTATATTTTTGTGAAACATAATTGGGTTTTTATTTTGTGGCTTCAAAGGTACTAAAAACAAATAAAAATTATTTAATAAATCCATTTGTCAAACCCAAAAAGGTTTGTATATTTGCCCCCGACTTTGAGAGAAGCATTATTCCTAAAAGATTTTAAGATATTACAGAAGATAAAGATTTACAATCATGAGTAAAAGAACATTTCAGCCATCCAAAAGAAAAAGAAGAAACAAACACGGTTTTAGAGAGCGTATGGCTACTGTAAACGGTAGAAAAGTACTTGCCGCTCGCAGAGCGAAAGGCAGAAAAAAAGTATCTGTATCTTCTGAACCGAGACACAAAAAATAATGCATTCATTATTTAAAATACAAGGTGTTACTTTTTTAAGTAACACCTTTTTTTATACCTTAACCTCAGTGTTCCACATAAAGTTTTTGTAAATGCCAAAGAATAAAGACCTAAAGTCCATTTTAATTATCGGCTCAGGACCTATTGTGATTGGTCAAGCCTGTGAATTTGATTATGCAGGAAGTCAAGCCCTGCGTTCCCTTCGTGAAGACGGGATTGAAACCATCCTCATCAACTCAAACCCGGCGACAATTATGACCGACCCTGCGATGGCAGATCACGTTTATTTGTTACCTCTTACTACAAAATCTCTCATTCAGATTTTAAAAGAACACCCACAAATTGACGCGGTGCTTCCAACGATGGGAGGGCAAACAGCCTTAAATCTCTGTATTGAAGCCGATGAAAAAGGGATTTGGGAAGATTTTTGCGTAAAAATAATTGGAGTTGACATCAATGCGATTAATATTACAGAAGACCGGGAAAAGTTTCGTGATTTGATGGAAAGAATAGGGGTGGGCATGGCTCCGCAAGCGACAGCCACTTCCTTTCTACAGGGAAAAGAAATCGCCCAAAGATTTGGATTTCCGCTGGTAATTCGTGCTTCATTTACTTTAGGTGGCGCCGGGGCCTCGATCGTTTACAAACCGGAAGACTTTGACAGGCTTTTGGAATATGGTCTTGAAATATCACCCATACACGAGGTGATGATAGATAAAGCCATGATGGGCTGGAAAGAATTTGAATTGGAATTGTTGCGTGATAAAAACGATAATGTGGTCATCATCTGTTCCATTGAAAATATGGATCCTATGGGGATTCATACCGGAGACTCCATCACAGTAGCTCCCGCAATGACACTTTCAGACAGGACCTATCAGAAAATGCGTGATATGGCCATCTTGATGATGCGCAGTATTGGTGATTTTGCCGGAGGGTGTAACGTACAATTTGCCGTAAGCGCTGATGAGAAAGAAGAAATCATTGCCGTAGAAATCAATCCGCGTGTGTCTCGTTCTTCTGCTTTGGCTTCAAAAGCGACCGGTTATCCCATTGCCAAAGTGGCCGCTAAGTTGGCAATAGGTTATACACTTGATGAATTGAGTAACCAAATCACCAAGTCAACCTCGGCCTTATTTGAACCCACGTTGGATTATGTCATCGTAAAAATACCCCGCTGGAATTTTGATAAATTTGAAGGCAGTGACAGAACCTTAGGGCTGCAAATGAAATCTGTAGGAGAGGTGATGGGTATTGGCCGTTCCTTTCAGGAAGCTTTGCACAAAGCAACTCAATCGCTCGAAATAAAACGAAACGGATTGGGTGCCGATGGAAAAGGATATAAGGATTATGATCAAATCATAGAAAAACTCACCCACGCCAGCTGGGACCGTGTCTTTGTGATTTACGATGCCATACAAATGGGCATTCCGTTGAGTCGCATTTACGAAATTACCAAAATCGATATGTGGTTCCTCAAACAATATGAAGAGCTGTACCATCTCGAAAAAGAAATTTCAAAATATGAAATTGATACCGTTCCACGCGAATTGGTGTTGGAAGCAAAACAAAAAGGCTATGGTGACCGTCAGATAGCGCATATGCTGGATTGCCTGGAAAGCGAAGTGTACAAAAAGCGCGACGAGATGAACATCAAACGTGTGTATAAACTAGTTGATACTTGTGCGGCCGAGTTTAAAGCAGAAACGCCTTACTATTATTCTACCTTTGAAAATGAAGTGGAACTTCCTTCCGGCGAAAAATATGCCGCCAATGACAGTGTGGTTTCCGATAAGAAAAAAATCATCGTTTTAGGTTCCGGTCCCAACCGCATCGGACAGGGAATTGAATTTGACTATTGCTGTGTACACGGCGTTTTGGCTGCGGCCGAATGTGGCTATGAAACCATTATGATCAACTGCAACCCTGAAACCGTCTCCACTGATTTTGATATTTCAGACAAGCTTTATTTTGAACCCGTTTTCTGGGAACATATTTACGATATTATACGTCACGAAAAGCCGGAAGGTGTCATCGTGCAATTGGGCGGGCAAACTGCTTTGAAACTTGCTGAAAAGTTAGACCGCTACGGCATTAAAATCATAGGAACCACCTTTGAATCTTTAGACTTGGCTGAAGACCGCGGAAGTTTTTCTACTTTACTTAAGGAAAACAACATTCCTTATCCTCAGTTTGGTGTCGCAGAAACCGCTGAAGAAGCTCTAAAAATTGCCGATGAACTCGACTTCCCTTTACTGGTAAGGCCTTCTTATGTTCTGGGTGGACAAGGAATGAAGATTGTAATCAATAAAAAAGACCTTGAAGAACACGTGGTAGACTTACTTCGTAAAATTCCCAATAACAAACTTCTTTTAGACCATTATCTCGATGGTGCGATAGAAGCAGAAGCAGATGCCATTTGTGACGGTGAAAATGTCTATATCATCGGGATTATGGAGCATATTGAACCATGTGGGATTCACTCTGGGGATTCAAATGCTACTTTGCCGCCGTTCAATCTTGGCGAATTTGTAATGCAACAGATTAAAGACCACACCAAAAAAATTGCTTTGGCATTGAAGACTGTGGGCTTGATCAACATTCAATTTGCTATTAAAGACGATATGGTTTACATTATTGAAGCCAATCCGCGTGCTTCGAGAACAGTGCCATTTATTGCAAAAGCTTATGGTGAACCTTATGTAAATTATGCTACCAAAGTAATGCTGGGCGAAAAGAAAGTAACTGACTTTGATTTCAATCCGCAGTTGAAAGGGTTCGCCATCAAACAACCGGTGTTCTCTTTCAACAAATTCCCTAACGTAAACAAACAACTGGGACCCGAAATGAAAAGTACAGGCGAAAGTATCCTCTTTATAGATGATTTAAAAGATGATGCCTTTTATGAATTGTACAGTAGGAGAAAAATGTATTTGAGTAAGTAAAAAATTTTAAAAATATAATTTTCTCATACCTCGGCATTCGCCGAGGTTTTTTTTGTTTTTTAAATATCTATTGATGTTTTTTTTATTTTATTTTTGAAAATAGATATATTTATAATCAAATCTTCAAAAAACATAATTGTGAATATAAAACAAAAACATGCCACTGCATACTGGAAGGAAAATATAAGATATGTCGCCATTCTCCTTATTATTTGGTTTGCCGTTTCATACGGAGCCGGAATTTTATTTAAAGATGCTTTGGATGCATTTCATATCGGCGGGTTTCCACTGGGGTTTTGGTTTGCTCAACAGGGATCCATCTATGTGTTTGTTATTCTCATCTTCGTCTATGTGCGACTGATGAACAAACTGGATAAAAAATATGGTTTTAATGAATAACAACCACATCTAAAAAATCACAACAATGAGTGTACAAATTTGGACGTATATAATCGTGGGCATCACATTTGCACTTTATATTGGCATAGCAATCTGGTCACGGGCAGGTTCAACAAAAGACTTTTATGTAGCAGGTGGAGGTGTGGGTCCCTTGGCAAATGGGATGGCAACCGCTGCAGACTGGATGAGCGCCGCTTCCTTTATTTCTATGGCAGGTTTGATTTCTTTTATGGGATATGATGGGGCTGTTTATTTAATGGGGTGGACAGGCGGTTATGTTTTACTGGCTCTGTTACTGGCTCCTTACCTTAGAAAATTCGGAAAGTTTACTGTGCCCGACTTTATTGGTGACAGATATTATTCAAAAACGGCAAGATCTGTTGCCGTGGTCTGTGCATTGATTGTTTCCTTTACCTATGTTGCCGGTCAAATGCGTGGCGTTGGTGTTGTTTTCTCAAGGTTTCTGGAGGTAGATATTAATACAGGTGTTCTTATCGGAATGATCATAGTTTTGTTTTATGCCGTTCTTGGTGGTATGAAAGGAATTACGTATACGCAAGTAGCACAATACTGTGTTTTGATTTTTGCGTTTATGGTACCGGCAATTTTTATCTCGATACAAATGACCGGAAATCCCATACCTCAAATTGGAATGGGAGGCACCCTTGCAGACGGCTCGGGGACCTATCTCATAGATAAGCTAAATGGCTTATCAACAGAACTAGGCTTTGCTGAATATACAAGCGGAAGCAAATCCATGATAGATGTATTTGCGATTACGTTAGCTCTTATGGTGGGTACGGCCGGTTTACCTCACGTGATCATTCGGTTTTTTACGGTTAAAAGAGTGAAAGATGCCAGAAAATCTGCCGGTTTAGCGTTGCTATTTATCGCCATACTCTATACAACGGCCCCTGCAGTAGCCGTTTTTGCCCGTACAAATTTGATTGAAACGGTAAGCAATAAAGAATATGCAGATATGCCGGAATGGTTTTCTAAATGGGAAGAAACCGGTTTATTAAATTTTAACGATAAAAACGAAGATGGTGTTATTCAATATGTAGCAGAAGTTTCTGCTAATGAATTAACCATTGACAATGATATTATGGTGCTGGCAAACCCAGAAATTGCAAAGCTGCCAAATTGGGTAGTTGCGTTGCTGGCAGCAGGTGGTTTGGCCGCAGCTCTTTCTACAGCTGCCGGTCTTTTGTTGGTCATCTCTTCTTCAGTATCTCATGATTTAATTAAGAAAATGATTAAACCCAACATTTCAGAAAAAAAAGAATTAGCAATCGCCAGGATTTCGGCTATTGGTGCGGTTTGTGTCGCTGGATATTTTGGAATCAATCCGCCGGGATTTGTGGCAGCAGTTGTTGCCCTGGCTTTTGGTTTTGCAGCCGCTTCCTTTTTTCCGGCAATAATTCTGGGTATATTTTATAAAAAAATGAATAAAGAAGGCGCCGTGGGTGGTATGATTGTGGGAATGCTTTTGATGCTTTTCTATGTTATGAAATTCAAATTCGGTGTTTTTGACGGTGGAAAAGAGGCTGTAGCAGCACTAAAAGACAGCTGGTGGTTTGGCATTTCACCTGAAGGTTTCGGAACTGTTGCTATGCTTGTAAATTTTGCTTTTGCACTAATAGTTAATACATTTACCAAAGAACCTCCTAAAAATGTTCAAAGAATTGTTGAAAAAATCAGAATCCCTTCAGGTGCAGGTAAGGCTGTGAACCATTAGGGAAAAATTTTAAAATCAAAGCAAATGAGTTTTTACAAAATAAATAACCTCGAACATTACTTCAAAGCCTATAAAAAATCAGTCAAAGACCCTAAAGCGTTCTGGGATAAAATAGCAGATGAAAATTTTTCCTGGTACCGAAAGTGGGATAATGTGCTGGACTATGATATGCAGGAAGCCGAGTTTAAATGGTTTGACGGTGCTAAACTCAACATTACTAAAAACTGCATTGACCGCCACCTGGCAAAACGCGGCGATAAAACCGCTATCCTCTTTGAACCCAATGAACCAAAAGAGGAAGCGCAACATATTACTTACAAAGAACTCTATGACCGCGTTGCCAAAATGGCCAATGTCCTGCAAGAACAAGGCGTTCAAAAAGGCGACCGGATTTGCATTTATTTACCGATGATTCCTGAGCTGGCGGTTTCCGTTTTGGCTTGTGCCCGAATTGGTGCTGTACATTCGGTGGTGTTTGCAGGCTTTTCGGCGAAAGCTTTAGACACCCGCATCAACGATTCTGATTGCAAAATTGTGATCACTTCAGACGGTGGCTTTCGCGGAAGCAAAACCATCGACTTAAAATCGATCGTGGACGATGCTGTAAATAAATGTGAAGGCGTTGAAAAAGTGTTGGTAGTAAAACGCACCCAAACCGAAGTCACTATGAAAGAAGGCCGTGACCTTTGGCTGGCTCCTTTGCTGGAAAAAGCATCGGCCAATCATGTTGCCGAAATCATGAAAGCCGAAGACCCGCTGTTTATTTTATACACTTCCGGCTCGACCGGAAAACCCAAAGGGATGTTACACACCACCGCCGGTTATATGGTGTATGCGGCCTACACGTTTAAGAATGTGTTTCGCTATGAAGAAAATGATGTGTATTGGTGCACCGCCGATATCGGCTGGATTACCGGGCATTCTTATATTGTGTATGGGCCATTGCTCAACGGCGCTACCACGGTCATGTTTGAAGGCGTGCCGTCCTATCCAGATTTTGGTCGTTTTTGGGAAATTGTCGAAAAGCACAAAATCAATCAGTTTTATACTGCTCCCACGGCGATTCGTGCTTTGGCGAAAGAAAATCTGGATTATGTGGAAAAATATGATTTGTCTTCGCTGAAAGTGATTGGCTCTGTGGGCGAACCCATAAACGAAGAAGCCTGGCACTGGTACAATGACCACGTGGGAAAAAAACGCTGTCCGCTGGTGGATACCTGGTGGCAAACCGAAACGGGCGGCATTCTTATTTCGCCGCTACCTTTTGTAACACCCACAAAACCCACCTATGCCTCTTTACCCTTGCCCGGAGTCCAACCCGTATTGATGGACGAATTGCGTAACGAGATTGAAGACAATCAAGTCGTGGGGAGTTTGTGTATGAAGTTCCCGTGGCCGGGGATGGCGCGGACTATTTGGGGGAATCATCAGCGATTTAAAGAAACTTATTTTACCGCATTCCCCGGAAAATATTTCACCGGTGACGGCGCCTTGCGTGACGAAGTGGGTTACTATCGCATCACCGGAAGAATGGATGATGTGGTCATCGTTTCCGGGCACAACCTGGGCACAGCGCCTATTGAAGATGCCATCAACGAGCATCCCGCTGTGGCTGAAAGTGCCATTGTGGGCTTTCCGCACGACATCAAAGGAAGTGCTTTGTATGGCTATGTGATTTTAAAGGAAACCGGTTCCGGTCGTGACCAAAACAACCTTCGTAAGGAAATCAATGAGTTGATTACGGACCAGATTGGTCCCATTGCGAAACTGGAGAAAATTCAATTCGTTTCCGGTTTGCCAAAAACCCGCTCGGGGAAGATTATGCGGCGCATCCTCAGGAAAATAGCTGAAGGGGAATCTTCCGAATTTGGGGATATTTCTACTTTGTTGAACCCGGAAGTGGTGGAAGAGATTAAGGAGAATAGAATTTAACGAGAGCTTAGTTTTTAAGTGAACAGATATCGAAAGGACTTTGTGAAAACTTAGTTTCTTCGTGACTTCGTGGCAATTTCTCTCTGCCACAAAGGCTCTAAGGAACACAAAGAATAAGCAACAGAATTATAAAGAGTAAATTAAAAACTTAGAGAAAACTAAAATGTTTACTCTAGCGGCAACACATCCTCATCCTCAGAAGTGCGTTTCAACAGCTTTTTATTTTGCTGCTTGCCGGCTTTAAATACCACTCTTAAAGTTTTTATAAAAACTACTAGTGTCGTAATCTACTTCTTGTTTTTTCGACCAAAGAGACATAACAATAAAAAACTTTTTATATGTCTCAAGAAACTTACAAAATTGGTTTAGAACCGGTTGAATTAGAAAACGCAAACAACGCCCAAAAAGAAATCCTTGAAAGAACCCAAAAGGGAATGGGAATGATACCCAATATGTACAAAAACATGGTGAATCTTCCGGGGCTACAAGATACTTACGATACCGGGTATAATTATTTTAGAAATGACAGCGGATTTACCCCCGCAGAGCAGGAAGTTGTGCTTTTAACAGTGAGTATCGAAAATTCGTGTGGTTACTGTACTGCCGCCCACAGCTATTTGGCTGAAAATGTTTCAAAAACGCCAAAAGACGTTGTGGAAGCGATTCGAGAGGGTAAGAAAGTTGAAGATGAAAAATTAGGGGCCTTGCACCGGTTCACTAAAGTGATGAACGAGAGTAGGGGAAACCCCACTTCTGAAGAGGCCAAGAAATTCCTGGATGCCGGTTATTCTGAAAAGCAGATTCTTGCCATTATTCTTGCCCAGGCTGTAAAAACAATAAGCAACTATTCAAACCATATTTTCCATACAGAAGTTGACGAGGCTTTTGCCGGAAGTAAATTGAAATAATCTTTAATTCAACAGGAAAGTCAGAAAACAGGCTTTTCTTTTTATATATACTAACCTTTAAGATTTAAACAATGAAGAACACATTTTTACAAGCCGTAATTGGTGGAATTGCAGCCACCATTGTAATGACCTTATTAATGATGATAACGGGCGCCATGGGTATGCCAAAAATGAACCCTCCTCAAATGCTTGCCGACACGATGGGCTTTGGTATCATCATTGGATGGGTGGTTCATTTTATGATAGGTATTATCTTTGCAATTTTGTATGCCTATGTATTTTTAAGCATGCTATCCAAAATTAACAATACGTTCTTAAGAGGGTTGATATTTGGTGTGATTGCTTTTGTAATCGCCCAAATTGGAATGCAAATTATGGGTGCTATGATGCCCAATATGCCTATGTCTTCCGGTGATATGATGATGATGGCGATTGGTAGTTTGGTAGGGCACATCGTCTTTGGTATTGTGGTGGCTTACTTTGTAAAAACCGCTTTGTCAAAATAATTGAATATTAGGGCCCTTTTATATTCCTTAGGCTGGAGCAAAAGGGCCTTTACTATTGTTATTTCATAGTTTCCAAATGGAACTGAAAGAAAAACCACGGTCTGTTTTTAGAAATTTCAACAGGATTTTTTTGGCGCTCGGTATGTTTAAAAATGATATTGACAGACTGAAATATAATGCTACTATCATTTAGCAAAAGGTAGTTCTGCATCAGTTTTTTAAATCTAATTTCAAATGAAAGCTCTTATTTTTTTATTGATTCCCCTTTTTATTTTTCAGTTTTGTGAGGGTCAGACCATGAAAGGCTTTGACTTGAGCAATGCAAGTATTCCTGTTTCAGAAATTAAAGATGGTGGCCCCCCCAGAGATGGAATTCCGTCTATCGATTTTCCAAATTTTATCAATAGCGACGCAGCAACACTAAAAGATACAGATCGCATTCTTGGTGTTTCTTTTAATGGCATTGCTAAAGCGTATCCCATAAATATTTTAAACTATCACGAGATTGTCAATGATTTTTTTGACGGTGCTCCTGTGGCGGTAACTTATTGCCCATTATGTGGTAGCGGTATTGCTTTTGATGCCACAATACAAGGAAACCGAAAAACATTTGGAGTTTCGGGATTGCTATACAACAGCGATGTGCTGCTTTATGACAGAGAAACAGAAACACTCTGGTCACAATTGCTTTATGAAGCCGTAGCCGGACCCTTAAAGGGAACAAACCTTCAAATACTTCCCACCGCAAACACCACATGGAAAAACTGGAAAGAGCGTTACCCCAATACACTTGTACTTTCTAAAGATACAGGCTTTAACAGAAATTACTCGAGAAATCCTTATCCTGGTTATGATAATAGTGATGCGATTTATTTTCCGTTAGCCAATTATGACGATCGCTATCCGCCTAAAGAATATGTGATTGGTATTGAAGTCAATGGCAAATTTAAAGCCTACCCTTTTTCGGAACTTGATAAGCTGAACAAAAAAGAATTTACAGATGTTTTTCAGGACAAAGCATTCAGAATCGTTTATGATTCGGAAGCAAAAAGTGCTGAGGTGTTCGATGAAAATGGAAACGCTTATCCGGCAGTGACCAACTTCTGGTTTGCCTGGGTGGCTTTTCATCCGGATACATTTGTTTTTCAGGGTTCTGAGTAATATTAAAAGGGATTCTTAAAAATCTTTTCAGGCAGTTATTGGTTTATCAACAACATCCTTTTTTCTCCTGAATAGAGGGACAATCCACACTGCCGTAACTGCAATACACACAACAATCTCCATCCAATGGTCTTAGTACCTTTTTACAGTTTTCACACTCATAAAAAAACTGACAGGATTCAGTGGGCATTTCTTCAGTTTTTTGGTGCCCGCAGTTTGGGCAGGTGATAGTTGATTTTAATTCTATTGTCTTCATAAATAATAATTTAACTTAATTTTTATCAACCACTTTATAACCTGTGCTATTAATAGCCTCTTCAATTTGAAGTAAACTTACTTTGGATTGGTCAAATTGAACTTTGGCGGTCGCTTCTTCGTAGTTGGCATCTACTTTTACAATTCCCGGTAATTTGTTTACTTCAGAACTCACGTGTGCTTCGCAGCCGGTACACGTCATTCCTTTTACATCAAAAGTTACGGTTTGAACGTCGGAAGCATTTACGATTACTATTTCTTTTATATCATTTGTTGGGAAAAAAATCTGGGAATAATAGGGAAAAGCGATAGAAACCGCGGCAAAAATGGATACTCCAACAAGAAATCCTTTGGTTTGATACCATTTAGGCTTGGCACCTACAGCACAACAATCGTCCGGTTTTTGCCGTTGGTAGTGATTGTACCAGGCATATCCAATTGCAAGAACTGCAATACCAATTAAATAAGGTCTAAAGGGTTCTACCCAGGATAAACTCCCTGCAATACCGCCCACGCCTGCAAGCGCAGCAATTACTGGAGGAATGCAACACGAAGATGCAGCCAAAGCCGCAATCATTGCTGAAAAAGCAGCTCCTTTGCCACTTCCTTGTTTCTTTTCTGAGTCATTTTCTGTGGATAAATTTTGTGTGCTCATACGGTTTCTCTTTTTGAATGATTCACGATGTGTTTAAAAAACGGATGAAGCAAATTCAGTTGTTCCTTTTTCAGGGAATAGAAAATGGTTTGTCCTTTTCGTCTGCCTTCAATGATGTTTCCGTCTTTAAGTTTTCGCAGATGTTGCGAAATGGCAGGAATGCTCATTCCGAGAATATCGGCTAAGTCGCAGGGGCAAAGCTCGTTTTCTTCTTCCAATAGAAACAAAATTTTTAATCTCACTTCATTTCCTGCAAGCGCCAACGCACTGCTCAATTCGCCGAAAGCTTTTTGATTGGCTTGCAAGGTTTCCCTGCAGTTGTCTATTTGAACTTTGTCAGCAAAAAGCCTGATACACTCTTTATTATTTTCCATATCTATTCTGTCTGAGTTTTATAACGTTACAAATATACAAAGAGTTTTCTTATTTAAGCAAATACTTAAATATAAAAGTAAATAAAGACTATTGATACTGAAATCACATAGTTTAAAATGTGCCTGTTACGCCAATTTGTCCCAGACCCATTTGAAATTTCCAACTAATTTTATTTTTGTTAGTATTGCCATAATCCCTTTCTTGGTTTAAGTAATTATCTATGGAGTCTACCACCAAAATACTTATTGCCATGCTAAGTGCTACATCTGTTAACCAGTGAGCCCCGGCCCATAGCCGTGATATTGGAGAGATCAGTCCAATTCCATATATGCCGGCTTTTATATAAGGGTTTTTAAACTGTTTTCCAATGGCATAAGCAGTGGTAAAAGAAATAATCGTATGGCCTGACGGAAAAGAATGGAAATCAGCCTCTGCACTAAAATATTCAAACGAGCCTTTTCCTTCGCCAGTCCCGGGACGTGCCCTGCCTATAGCTGTTTTTGAAACCGTTTGAATCAATCCTGCAGTGGTTGCTGCTGAAATCAACAAGACCCCCGTTTTTCTGATTTTATCGTTTTTCGTTAATAAACCAAAGAGATATACTGCCCCAGTTAGGCCATAATTGTATTGTGGTTTACCATAATAAAAACCTATATCTTTTAGTATTTCCGGAATATCTTCATCCTGGTTTTGAAACCATCTATTGGTTTCTTCATCAACAATATATAGCGCACCTGTTCCTACAACTATGGCCCCTGCTATCAGGAAATCGTCTTTTTGCCAACCTAAAGGTTTTTTATAGGTGGTGGTGAGCCCTTTAAAAGCACTTACACCATCATATTTTAAGAGCTCCCAGGTAGTGGGTAGACTATCTTTCTGCTTGTTTTGGGTGTACATTAAAGAGTTTAGCGCTAAAAAAATTAAAATAAAATTTATTTTCATCTGTTTATTTTATTGTTTTATTTCACTCTCGTTAGCTCTTATTTCATTATTCCAATCTTAGTATCAAACTCTGGAATAATTTCCCACTTCTTCCAGCTTTTTTAACTTTTTGATCCATTTTGATTCGAGTTTCTTCTGGATAGAATTTGCCATAATCTTTCCCATCCAATTTAATTTTATATAATTGAGCACCTCAATCCTGGTAGTATTTGCATCTAATTTATCCAGTAATATATAAAATCGGTATTCTTTGGCCATAGGCATATTGGAAGTGCTTTCCCCATAAGAAAGGTTGGCTTTGCTATTTAATTTAATGGTTTCAAATTTCATCCTGCGGCTTCCAATAATACAGGTGTGGTTCGTGCCCAGCCGGTTTACCTGGGCTTCTTGAAATTCAATTTTGGTTAGGGAAGTGTCCCACTGTTTTCGGTATTTAAAATTGCTGATAAGTTCAAAGGCCTTTTCCACCGGGAGTTTGATATCCATTTCTACAGTAAAGTCGGCTTTTTCATTAATTTCAACGGTTAGGTCTTTTGGCTGTTCAATTTGGGTCTTATAAGTATCTAAAGCTTTGTAGTAGTATGGAAGAATTTTAATATCGTACTTGCTTTGTATTTTAGTAAATCCGGTTTCTTCCGAGTTAATTTTTAGATGATTTAAAGTGGGATTTGACAGCAATAAATATTCATTTAAGGGTATATCATTTTTCAGCAGGCGATGAATTCGGTTTACATCCTGTCCATAAGGTTTTTTTATATGTTTGACCTGAATAAAATCCAACCGACCAAAATGCACCAAAAATTTAATTTTCAAATTAATGGCCGTAGCGCAAGCCCCACAATTACAAATACGTAGATGTTCATATTTATAAAGGTGTTTTCTGAAGCCATTTAACATCGCAGTAAGCTGTTCTTCAATTTCAGTAAAAGATAAATGCCGCGTTGTGAACATAAAAAGCGCATCGCCTTCTATTTCGGCCAATTCCATTTCCCATTTGTTATTATCCAGCAGAATTTCAAGAAGTTCTGAAATTATGTGGATGCTATGCTCAATAGCCGTGTTTTCCACAAATTGTGAAAAACCGCTGATATCTGGGATAAAATAAAAGGCCTGTTTGGCTACCGGAGAATTGTGGTCTTTCATAAACTGTTAAGTAAAAATTAGGCTTTTATTGTTAGCATTTTTTAGCTTAAGAAGCTATTACAAGAAACAAAATTCAACTTTTAGTAAAGTAACAAAAAAATATTTGCTCTTTATTTGCCGTGTTTAAGCCGGAAAGCTTACAGATTTTATTGTGCTTCTAAAATTATTTACGAATCGATATTCAAAAAAAAAAGGAAAATTTAAAAAACTCAATGTAGCCGCTATAACTTCGGCAAGAAGATTTGAGGCTAAGGAACGATTAAGCAGCTATCCATTGATGTGTTGCTAGTAATTCTTTATAAAATGGGTATTCCATCGCTACGATTAAAAAATTTTTACAGTGATTATATCCGGTAAAACACTAGCTACCCTCTTCATTCAAAGCCTTTAAAACAGCAAGCAACATTGTGGCGCTTATGCGTTGCTTATAATCCGGTGAGATGTACTCAAAAACGATGGTTCCTTCCTGATCCAAAATAAATAGGCTCGGGACAGGCAGAAACCCTTTATTGGCTCCGTCTGAAAAATCGAGCAACATAGTACCATACTCTTCAGGGGCTTTGTGGGCAATTCCCATTGCTTGAATGAGCGCTCCTGAAGCATCAGAAAAAAGTTGGTAGCTCAAATTTTGTTTGTCTAAAGACTCTGCTAACTTTTGAGGCGCGTCCGGACTAATTCCCACTATTTGATAGCCTAATTTGTTGATTTCATCTGTGATTTCTCCCACAGCTGCTAAATGGGCGTTGCAATAAGGACACCAGCCGCCTCTGTAAAATAAAAGCACAGTGGGTTTGTTTTTAGCCAAATCGATGAGTGTTGTTTTTTGATTGTTGATTGATTCGATTTCAGTGGCAGGCACTTTTTCACCAATCAATAAAGGAGAAATACCTTCAGCTTGGTCTGCAATTTGAGCAAAAGTTGTGGTTGAAAAAATTAAAGCGATTAAAAGAATGTTGATTTTCATAATAAAATAATTAGTTAACCCGTTGGGTGAAATTAAATTATTTGAGTTTTAATGTTGTTTAAAGGT
>JBBDIQ010000005.1:0-48955 GCA_040880345.1 Flavobacteriaceae bacterium | reverse complement strand
GGTTCTGACTCTTCGTGATCGGGGAATAAATTTTTTAATTGATCTTTTAAGTCCAATAGTTTAGTTTTTTATGATAGATTATCGTCTTCTTTTTTATACCCTTCATAATAATAGGATTGTTCAATTCCTTTAAAAATAAGTTCTCTATCATCAATTTTGTCTGTTAAATTTTCTTTCAGCAATGTTCTTAATTCCAAATCATTTACCGGACTTCTTTCCATAGCCTGTAAATAAAGGGTTTTATCTACAAACTGCCAGTTCACAACCTTCTTAAGCCTTTTTTTCAATATCATATCCAACCAAATACGCATGGTTCTTCCGTTTCCCTCCATAAATGGATGTGCAATATTCATCTCAACATATTTTGCTATTATTTGTTCAAAAGTAGTTTCCGGCATTTTTTCAATTTTGACCAAAATTTCTTTCAAATAAAGAGCGTTTGCAAATCTAAAACCTCCTTTAGAGATATTTTTTGTTCGAATCTGCCCTGCAAAATCATAAAGAGATTGAAAAAGATAGGTGTGTATCTGTTGAAGACCTTTGGTAGTACCTACTTCAATCGAATTTAAGTCACCCGATTCAAATAATTTGAATGCATTTTCAATACTTTTTTTGTCGATGTTTTTCATAAATTCTTTAAGTCAAATTTTAACAGGTGTTAAAACTTTTGACTAATTCTATTAACTAATAACTATTAATAAATTACTTCTTTATCAATCCAATATCAACCAGGCGCTCATATAAAAACTCCCCGGCGGTGATGTCGTCAAAGGCTTTTGGGTGTTCTTCATCGATACACTCAGGCAAACAGTTTAAAGGCATATCACTGCGCGGGTGCATAAAGAAAGGTATCGAGTAACGGGGTTTGTCCCATTCTTCTTTTGGCGGATTCACCACTCTGTGGATGGTTGAACGCAATTTGTTATTGGTGTGCCTTTCCAGCATATCACCCACATTGATGACGAGTTCATCTTCTTCAGGAATGGCATCCATCCAAACGCCGTCTTTACGCAATACTTGAAGTCCACCGGTGGAGGCTCCCATCAAGAGTGTGATTAAATTGATATCTCCATGTGCTCCGGCTCTCACGGCGCCTTTGGGTTCTTCGGTAATGGGAGGGTAGTGAATGGGTCTCAAGATGCTGTTTCCGTTACTGGCCCAGTGGTCAAAATAGTTTTCGTCAAGACCAATGTAAAGTGCAAGAGCGCGTAAAACATAAATTCCTGTTTTCTCCAGCATTCTGTAGGCTTCCATTCCGGTTTTATTGAAGTCGGGCAGTTCTTTTACTTGAACATTTTCAGGATATTCGTCGATGAGATTGGCATCTTCTGCAGGTTCCTGACCAAAATGCCAAAACTCCTTTAGATCACCTTCTTTTTTGCCTTTGGCGTGTTCTTTTCCAAAGGAGACATAGCCTCGCTGCCCACCAAGGCCTTCAATTTCATAGTTCTTTTTTGTTTCAAGCGGAAGCGCAAAAAACGATTTTACTTCTTTATACAACTCGTCAGCGAGTTGGTCGTCCAGAAAATGATTTTTTAAAGATACAAAACCAATTTCTTCATAAGCCCGACCTATCTCTTCAACAAATTTTTGTTTTCTGTTTGGATCCCCGCTAATAAAGTCGGCTAAATCCACACTGGGAATATTATTCATTGTTTCAGTTTTAAAATACTTTCACAAAGATACCAAAAAAACCAGGGGATTTAAAACCATTTATTGAATCGTAATTTTTGGTTTTAGAGCCCCTTGAAAGAACATTTTTTTCTACTTTTACTCAATAATTTTTATATACTATGAACCCAACTATTTCTGAACATACTTTATTAAAATTTATTTCAAATAACCTTAATAATACTCAAAAAACTGACTTATACAAACGGATGCTAAAGCCTCGTTTGATTGAGGAAAAAATGCTCATACTATTGCGTCAAGGAAGGATTTCAAAGTGGTTTAGCGGAATTGGTCAGGAAGCAATTGCCGCGGGTGTGACAGTTGCACTCAATAAGGATGAATACATCCTGCCCATGCACAGAAACCTGGGTGTTTTTACAGGTCGCGACATTCCTTTGTACCGCTTGTTTTCACAATGGCAAGGCAAAGCCAATGGCTTTACCAAAGGTCGTGATCGCTCGTTTCATTTTGGAACTCAGGAATATAAAATTATTGGGATGATTTCACATTTGGGTCCGCAACTGGGTGTGGCAGATGGCATTGCTTTGGGAAATTTATTAAAGAAAAATAAGCAGATAACAGCTGTGTTTACCGGAGAAGGCGGTACCAGCGAAGGCGATTTTCACGAGGCGTTAAACGTGGCAGCTGTGTGGGATTTGCCCGTTTTATTTTGTATTGAAAACAATGGATACGGACTCTCCACGCCCACCAACGAGCAGTACCGTTGCAAACATATGATTGACAAAGGAGTAGGGTATGGGATGGAGGCGCATCAAATTGACGGTAACAACATTTTAGAGGTGTTTACTAAAGTCTCAGAACTTGCAGAAAGCATGCGTGAAAATCCACGTCCTGTGCTTTTGGAATTTATCACCTTCAGGATGCGTGGTCACGAGGAGGCGAGCGGTACCAAATATGTTCCTCAGGATTTAATGGACGCTTGGGCGCTTAAAGATCCGGTTGAGAATTATGAAAAATATCTTTTGGAAACAGAAGTGCTCACTGAAGAAATCATTCAGAATTTTAAAAAGGAAATCAAGAAGGAAATCGATGAAAATCTCGAACTTGCTTTCGCGGAAGCGGTCATTGAATCTTCTGAAAGCGATGAGTTAAATGATGTATATAAAAAATTTGAATATCAAGATATTAAACCAAATTCAGAAGTTAAAAATATTCGTTTAATCGATGCTATTTCTGAAGGTTTAAAGCAAAGCATGGAGCGTCACGACAATCTGGTGATTATGGGACAGGACGTGGCTGAATATGGTGGAGTTTTTAAAATCACTGATGGTTTTGTAGCTGCTTTTGGTAAAGAACGCGTGCGCAATACCCCCATCTGTGAATCGGCTATTGTTTCTGCGGGTATGGGACTTTCTATCAACGGTTTTAAAACAGTTGTTGAAATGCAGTTTGCTGATTTTGTTTCTTCGGGTTTTAACCCCATTGTCAACTATCTTGCAAAAAGCCATTACCGCTGGAGCGAAAATGCCGATGTGGTGGTGCGTATGCCCTGTGGTGCCGGAGTGGGAGCGGGGCCGTTTCACAGTCAGACCAATGAAGCCTGGTTCACCAAAACACCCGGACTAAAAGTAGTCTATCCTGCATTTCCTTACGATGCCAAAGGACTACTAGCCACCAGTATTGAAGACCCCAACCCCGTCTTGTTTTTTGAACACAAAGCCTTGTATCGCAGCGTCTATCAAGATGTGCCAACTGATTATTACACTTTACCCTTAGGAAAGGCATCACTATTAAAAGAAGGAACTGATGTGACAGTTATTACTTATGGTGCCGGAGTACATTGGGCGTTAGAGGTTTTGGAGAAACACACTAACATAAAAGCAGACTTATTAGATTTAAGAACACTCCAGCCATTGGATGTAGAGGCTATTTATACTTCCGTTAGGAAAACTGGCAAGGTAATTGTAATGCAGGAGGATAGTCTCTTTGGCGGATTGGCATCAGACATATCAGCTTTAATTATGGAAAACTGTTTTGAACAATTGGATGCACCGGTAAAACGAGTCGCTAGTTTAGAGACTCCCATTCCTTTTGCAGCAGCTTTAGAGAAAACATACTTGGCAAAAAGTAGATTTGAGGAGGTTCTTTTAGAAATAATTTATTATTAAGGATACTTTTAACAAATATTATTAATATATGTTAATCTATTAATAATAAAATAACAATCCTTAGTAAAATCATCGAAATTTGCTTAAATTTAAAAAAACTAATTAATTAAAATTCAATCATGAAAAAAACAATCTTATTATTAACATTTTGTGCACTCATATTTGCCTGTGCAACCCCTAAAGCAGTAAAAGAATCCAAAAAAGTAATTAAGGGTGAATGGATTCTAAACTCTGTAACTTACAGTGAAAGTGGCCAATATAAAATTACCTTTTTTGGTGATGAATCAAAAGACTGCTTTGAAGGAAGTATATGGAAGTTTATCCCTAACAACAATACCGGTATTTACACTATTGGTTCTGCCGGTTGTAATGTGGGTGACAGAAATTTTATTTTTACAATTGACCAAATAGATGCTGCAACAGGCTATTATGATTTCTTATTGAAGCCCACCGATTCTCGTGGCAAATCTGAAACCAATGAAGGATTTAGAATGCGTTTGGCACAATTGTCTGAAACGAACATGACTTGGGAGCAAAACTTGACTTTTGATGGGAAACCATTTAGAATAAATATGAACTTTACTAAACTATAATAATAATTATGAGAAAACTATTTAAACAAACAGGAATATTAGTACTAGCTATTGCATTTATGGGTGCATTATCATCTTGTGAAGCTACCAAAAATGCCAACAATGCTCAAAAAGGTGCCGTAATTGGTACTGCAGGGGGCGCTGTTTTAGGTGCTATTTTAGGTAATAACATCGGAAAAGGAGGCAATAGTGAAATAGGTGCTGTAATTGGTGGTGTCGTTGGAGGAACAGCAGGTGTTCTTATCGGTAACAGAATGGACAAGCAAGCACAAAAAATTGAAGAGGAAATCCCCGGAGCTCAGGTAGAGCGTATTGATGACGCAATCGTTATTACTTTTGATGAAGGAAGTGGTGTTTACTTTGCAACAAACAAATCTGATATCAATGAACAATCCAGAACCAATCTTGATAAGTTATCAGGAGTGATGAAGGAATATCCAGATACTAATATTTTGGTTGTAGGGCATACCGATAGCACCGGTCCTTATGAGTATAACATGACTTTGTCCAAAAACAGAGCTCAGGCTGTAACAAATTATTTAGTAGGAAAAGGACTTAGCAGCGGAAGATTTACTACCCAATGGTATGGTCCTGATAACCCAACACACGATAACAGCACAGCTGAAGGACGTGCAAAAAACCGTAGAGTAAATGTAGCTATCGTTCCTAATGAAAAAATGATTCAGGACGCTAAAAACGAAGCAGGAGAAAACTAAAATCTTGTAAAATTTATTAAAAGCCGAATGCACTCAAACTGTATTCGGCTTTTTTGTTTTTAGAATATTTAATTACGTATTTTTAAGGGAATGAAAAAGAGGGTTGATTTTGCGATTGTTGGTGGTGGACTTGCCGGACTCACAGCTGCTTTGCATTTAAGTCAGAATGGCTATAGCGTTATTCTTTTCGAAAAAAATACCTATCCGCATCACAAGGTGTGTGGTGAATACATTTCAAATGAGGTGTTGCCCTATCTAAAAACATTGGGGATTGATCCTTTTCAACTTCAAGCAAAACAAATCAACCAACTCTTACTTACTAACCACAACGGTAAAAAAGTAGAAACCAAATTACCACTGGGCGGTTTTGGCATCAGCAGGTATTGTCTGGATCATCATCTATTTGAAAAAGTGAGGCAGAACGCAGAAACAGTTCAAGAAACGATTACCAACATCCTGTTTGAGAAAACACATTTTACTTTAGAAACCCTCAATAAGAACTTTTATGAAGCTACTTATGTGATTGGTGCTTTTGGAAAACGTTCCAACCTCGATAAAGTGCTCAACCGAAGTTTTATCCAAAAGAAAACGCCCTGGCTGGCAGTTAAAATGCACTACAAAGCATCTTTTCCTGATGAACTAGTGGTATTGCACCATTTTGAAGGAGGTTATGCCGGACTGTCAAAAGTGGAAAATAACCACGTGAACTGCTGCTATTTAGTGACCAATCGCGTTTTTTCCAAATATAAAAACATTGAAGATTTTCAGGAAAATGTGATGCGTAAAAATCCGTTTCTGAATGTTTTTTTTAACGAGGCAGAACCGGTGTTTGACAAACCATTGACCATCAGTCAAATTTCGTTTGAACGAAAAAAACCGGTCGAGAATCACATTTTTATGATTGGTGACAGTGCCTCGCTCATTCATCCTCTTTGCGGAAACGGTATGGCGATGGCTATCAAAAGCGCTAAAATCCTTGCAGAAACTTTCATTGAAAATAAAAACGTTAAACAAACTGAACTTGAGAGAATATATTTCACCAATTGGGAAAAAGAATTTTCAGGCAGATTAAATACAGGAGCATTTTTACAAAAACTGGTTATGAAACCAAATTTGCTCACAACCGGAATGTGGCTCAATAACTATACTAAAAAGCTGATTCCTTATTTAATCTCAAAAACGCACGGTCAACCCTTTTAGAACTTAAGATGATACTAAACACCACCCATAGAACCAAAATAACCGAATTGATGGACAATCCTGAGGTTGACAAGCAGGAATTGCTCAAAGCATACACAGATATCAATCATGTCAATACTTTTTTGGGAGGAAACAAAATCACCCTCGATGGAATTCTAAAGTTAGAAAATCAGAACGAACCAAATGCCCCGCTGCATATCACCGATATAGGCTGTGGGGATGGGGAAACATTGAAGGTCTGTGCTAAATATGCACTTAAAAAGAATAAAAACTGGATGCTTTCAGGAGTTGATATCAACCCTAAAACAATTGGTTTGGCAAAAGAAAACACAGCTGCCTTTCCGCACGTCAGTTATATTGAGGCTGATGTATTTTCAGAGGCCTTTCAGGAACTAGAAACCGATATTTTTGTTTTTTCTTTAACACTGCATCATTTTAAGGACACCGAAATTATGACTATTTTAGAGAAAGCGATTCGCCAGGCAAAAGTGGGGGTGGTGATAAATGATTTGCAACGCAGCAATATCGCCTACCGCTTGTTTCAGTTGTACAGCTTTGTCTTTTTTAAAAGCTCCATCGCCAAGCACGACGGTTTGGTCTCCATCCTTCGGGGTTTTAAGAAAGGAGAATTGGAGCAGTTTGCAACCCATTTCGCGCAAGCAAAACACAGCATTAATTACAAGTGGGCCTTTAGATGGCAATGGATTATCAAGAAAATATGAGCGTTAAAATACATACCGTAAGCACCCAAGTGCCCGATTATTACAAAGAAACCAAAGATATTCTTCCTTTTGTTGATGCCTGGATGGCGGAACAAGACAACCGCTTAAAGCGAAAGGCGATTAAGATTTTTGAGAATGCGGCCGTGGATAAACGCTATTCCATTATGAACCCCGAGGAGGTTTTTACACAAACTTCCTTTGAAGAACGCAACCGGATTTATTCGCGCGAAGCTGTAAAAATAGGAGAGAAGGTGTTGTCAAAAGCCCTCACAAAAGCAGAGTGGCAAGCCGATTCACTCGATTATATCATCACCGTAAGCTGTACCGGCATTATGATTCCGTCATTGGATGCTTATTTGATTAACCGCTTACAACTGCGTCAGGATATCGTGCGTTTGCCAGTAACTGAAATGGGCTGTGCCGCCGGAATTTCAGGGTTGATTTATGCTGAGCAATTCCTTCAGGCCAATCCCGGCAAGCGGGCAGCAGTGATTGCGGTTGAAAGTCCCACAGCTACGTTTTTGCTCAATGACTATTCAATGGCAAACATTGTGAGTGCTGCTATTTTTGGTGACGGTGCGGCTTGTGTGTTGCTAACCTCTGAAGAAGATGTACCCGGACCCAATCTGATCTCCACAGAAATGTACCACTTTTTTGATGCCGAGCAGATGATGGGATTTGAACTCACAAACGACGGACTCAAAATGGTACTGGATCAACAAGTTCCTGAGACGATTGCGGCTCATTTTCCTAAAATTATTCATCCTTTTTTGGAGAAAAATAAACTGCAAATTAAGGACATCAATCATTTGATTTTTCATCCCGGTGGGCGTAAAATTTTGGAAACTGTGGATGCACTTTTTGGCGAAATGGGAAAAAATATTGACGATACCAAAGAGGTACTTCGTTTGTTTGGCAATATGAGCAGTGCTACGGTACTCTATGTCCTGGAGCGTTTTATGGACAAGCAAATCTCTGAAAATGAACACGGGTTGCTGCTAAGCTTCGGTCCCGGCTTTTCTGCTCAACAGGCTTTGCTGAAATGGTAAATGATATAAAGTGTGAGAAATAAAGTAAATTCTCGATAAATTATTACTTTGTGTGAACTTTGTGGCTTAGTGACTTTGTGGCAATTCTTTAGCCACCAAGGCTCCAAGACCCTAAGAAACACTAAGAAAAGGATTTACTCATTGAATAATTTATAAAATTCTTAATCTGATTAAACGTATCATAAATAGAACTATGGATTTTAAAGACAAAAAGTATTGGGCATTAATCCTCGGTGGCAGTAGCGGACTCGGATTAGGAACTGCCAAAAAACTGGCACAACACGGGATGAACTTGTGCATCGTGCACCGCGACCGAAAAGAAAACCTGCCCGAAATACACGAGGAGTTTGAACGCTTACGCGAAAGCGGAATCAATCTCATCTCCTTCAACGAAGACGGATTGAAAGAAGAGACCAGAAAACAGATATTGAACTCGCTGAAAGAAACAATGGGTCAAGCCGGAAACGTGCGAGTACTGGTGCACAGCATTGCCAAAGGCAATTTAAAACCGATGAACGCTACCACTGAAAAGAGCCTACAAAATGCAGACTTTCACATCACTATCGATGCGATGGCCATTAGTTTGTATGACTGGACAAGAGCGCTTGTTGATGAAAAACTCTTTTGTGAGTCGGCACGTGTGGTTTCTTTTACCAGTGAGGGAAATGCGAAGGCCTGGCCTTATTATGGCGCTGTATCAGCTGCTAAAGCGACACTGGAAGCAATCACCCGCAATATGGCAGTGGAGTTTGCAGCATTGGGAATTACCTCCAATTGCATTCAGGCCGGGGCCGTGGATACGCCTTCGTTTAGGGCCATTCCCGGTAGTGAGAAATATGCTGATATATCCTTAAAAAAGAATCCGTTTAACCGCCTTACTACTCCGGAGGACGTGGGTAATGTTGTTTATTTATTATGCAAAGACGAAGCTTCGTGGATTAATGGTGCTGTTATAAAAGTTGATGGAGGGGAGAGTCTGAAGTAAGTTGGTGAGTGGTGAATACCAAGGATGACCGAAGACCGATGACCGATGACCGATGTTGAATAAGCTTTATTGCTGAATAACCAATCTCTTTGCGAACTTGGCGAAATCTTGGCGATCTTTGTGGTTAAAAATTCTATTAATTATTAGAAGTATAACAAACTATCGCAGATTGATTAATTACAAAATGTGATATAAATAAAGGACATTTTCTTTTTGATCCTTAGTGCCTTAGAGTCTTTGTGGCAAAAAAAGAATAGCCACGAAGACACAAAGACACAAAGTTTGCAGGAAGTATTTATGGAAAAAATAAAATTTAAAAATTTAAATCCTGACTTTTAATCACCACTACAATTAACTATTAACTATTTTGGTCCCTGAGCGTAGCCGAAGGGCACCATTAATCATTACACGATGACAATAGCAGACATCATACATCAGTTACCTTACGGAAAAGACTTTCTTTTCGTAAGCGGTATCGAAGAAGTTTCTGAAACCGGAATCACAGGACATTATCAATTCAAGCATGACGACTATTTTTACGCTTCACATTTCAAAGACAATCCCGTCACACCGGGTGTGATTTTAATTGAGTGTATGGCGCAGATAGGCTTGGTGTGTTTGGGTATCTATTTGCTTAGGGAAGAGTTGCCGAAAAATAAAACTTCTCCCGGATTTAAAGTAGCGCTGGCAGAAAGTGAAGTCGAATTCCTGAAACCCGTGTACCCGAAAGAAACCGTTACCGTTAGTTCAGAATTGATTTACTTTCGATTTCAGAAATTAAAATGTAAAGTAAAAATGATAAACGCTAGCGGGGAAATAGTTTGTAAAGGTGTTTTGAGTGGGATGGTGGTTGCCGGTCAATAGCCGTTTAACAGCCACAGACACATTTTTTTAAATGGTATCAATCTTGTTTTTAGAAGTACCATTTTTCACAAAAAGAATCAGCAGTACTACAGCAAACAGGATACTGGCAACTGCTAAAAGAAGATAATAATTTTCAAAAAAAGAAAATCGCAACCAATTTGCTGTGCCCTTGTAAAAGAGCAATAGTTCGGTAACTATAAAAGCAATGAGGTATAGTGTAAATGCGAATTTAGGGATTTTTAGCAGGGATGTTTGTTTTAAAAATGCAAATAGCGCTATTGTAACCACGCCCAAAAACACCAGGTGCATATATCCAATAACAAAATCCAGTGTGTGATATGTCAGTTTAGCCACATAGGGAATCGCAGAGAGGAGCTGCATATCAATCTTAAGGGCAAGAAGCACTCCCGCCCATAAAAGCAGTACGCCAATTCCCGAGGCAAGTTTTGATGCAAAGTCCTTCCATACCGGGACAATCCATAGGAATAAAACAACAAATAGCACTGCTTGAAGAAGGGCACCCAATCCTGCCAGGAGATACATATAAAATGGAGGACTTGTCCATAAAACAGAAAGAAAAAACGTGAGTAGCACACTAGTGTTCAAAAGCCAAAGCCAGCGATTTTGATTTTTCGCTTTTACGAAAAAGCCATAGTATTCCAAAAAGTAAAACAGCACACCCAACAAAGCCAAAACAAACCAACCGTTGTACTGAAAATGCAAATAAAAATAAATGGCAAGTTTGTACCAGATGGAAGTGCTGCCCAATGTGTTCATAATTGCACCCAATGCCCAAGGCCCCAAACTGGAAAAAACCATAAACACCAATGATGATTTTACCAGTTTATAGGAAAATAATTTTTTCGTTTCCACAGAAGCTTTTGTGAAGACCATCCAGGTAAAAAAATAACTGGCGATTAAAAAAAGTGTGGAGAAAACAATGGAAAACAAGGCATATCCTTGAAACGGAAACGTAAGCAACATCCCGACAATCGTGATTTGTGTAAACCAAAAGATACGGTTGTAAAGAGTACCGATGTTTTCTTTTTCGAGATAAAGCTTGTAAATTAGGGTAGTAAGTGCCAAATAAACCCAGCCGAGTAAGGCAATATGTGAATGTGTATGTACTAAAAAGCGGTATTTTGCCGGAACATCTACTAACACAAATAATCGCAGCACGCTACCCAACAGAGCTACAATCAAAAAATAAAACAACGCCAAACGAATATGGGATTGAAGATTTAGTTTCATTTTTCTATCCAGAATTCATCAGTCCAAACTTCACAAGACACCCCTTCTTTGTGAGCATCTTCCAGTAGCTTTAACTCTTCTTTTGAGGCTACCTCCTGAATCGCATTAAACAATGCCCGTTCTTCAAAGCGTATATGGTCATTCAAAAGGGTTTCAATCTGAGAGAGGGTGTCGGTATCGGCTTCCTTTTGTTCAAACATACTTCTAAGTTGCTCATGTTCATCTAGCGCCTGTTCCACCAGATGATTTTCTTCACCAAGAATGGGAAAAATGTAATTCTCTTCTGTTTCAAAATGGACCAGGAGATGGGTTTTCCAGAACCAGTTACAATAGTCTTTTATGCGATTTGGGTCTACATTTAAGGCAAATCCCTTTTTGATTTTCCAGCTTAAGAGTAGCCCCTGATGGTGATCACGGCTCCAGGGTTGCAAAGCTTTATGTCTTTTGATGGGTTGATTCATTCTTATAGATTCTTTTTAAAGATACAGGTTTTTGTCGAAACGGGTGAACAAACAGGGGTATAACCAAAAGGAAAAAAGAAATCATAAGGGATGTTCCGGAAAAGATAAACAGAATAATCCAAAACTTTGAACGAGCCATCATCTCAAAAAATGGTGCCTGAGGTTCTTCAAAAAACCAAAGACTTTTTGTAAGTCCCATTCCCATCAAAGCAATCAGGAAAATCAACAGTGAAATTTGAACGCCCCAAAATCCTGCTTTTAACAAACGGGATTGATGGTGTTCCTTTTTGGGAACTAAAAAATAAAAAACAGCTGCCAATAAAATCATGGTGTTGATGCCAATAGTTGTTCCCATAGCATGGGCTGTAATAAAATGTGTTCCATGCATATAAAGATTAATGACCGGGATGGACATAAATAAAGCCAGCGTAAGGTTGAAGAACATCCAGAAATTAGCAGCCAGTAAAAACCGATAGGGAAAATAATGAAAATGGGTTTCTGCTTCAGTGATTTGTTTTTTCCAGTTGTAGATGATTTTAATAAAAAACACCCATTCGGTCATACTCACGAGATAGCCCACATAGTGAATGCCGGGGTTGGTGGGTACCAGATACAAATGATGACCCCAATTGAACAGCATATTAAAAAGACTGAGAAAAAACAGGGCAAACGCCCATTTGTTGAATCCGGTGTTTGCTTGTTTGCTGATGTGTTCCATCACGTAAAAAGCCGTGCCATACACCAGCATATTGTAAGCTCCCACGATGCTCCCGGCTGCTTTCCATTGAATGACCATATCTTTCACAAACGATTCCCTGAAATAGGGGATGACCCAAAGGTAGTTTTCGATAAAAATAAACAGGAAATACACAATACCGGTTAACCACATCCATACATAGACCGGCCATTTTTTAATTGATTTAATCCTCACGATAAAGGCGATTAAAAACAAAATCCAGGCAATTCCAATCAGTAGTGCAAATACAGGGGGATACTCCCAGTATTCCCTGCCTCCAAAGCTGCCAACAGCGTAAGAATAGTAAATTCCGATAAGGGCAATCACCCAAAGGATCCAATGCAGCCATGGCAGCAAACCGAGCTTGCTTTGGTTAGCAGGCGCTTCCAGCGATCGGTAAATTACTCCTGTTGCAGCGAGTAAAATCCAGAAGATAGCTGCGGTAACGTGCATAGGTCGCAAACCGGACAAACCAATACTGTCTTTTAAAAACTCCGGATAACGATAGATCAACGAACTCAAAAAGCCAAAAACAATACTCGACATAAACAAAACCAAAGCAGTAACTAAAAAAAGATTGCCGGTGTTTTTATTTTGACTTCCCATTAATGTTTTTAAAAATTCATAAGTTTTACTCACAGACTCACAGACTCACAGACTCACAGACTCACAGACTCACAGACTTACTGCTCAATCATACCGTTCCACAGCTTTCTATAATCTTTTGGATTGGAAGAACCGCTGGCATTGGTGGCTTTTAAAAATTCAAATAATTGCTGTGTTTCCTCTTCTGTCAACTCCAAGGCCGGCATAGACGCGGCGCCATTTTTCAGGAAAGCGTCCACATAATGAAACCCTTTTTGAGATACATTGGTTAAATCGGGTCCCAAAAAACCACCAAGTCCATAGAGTTGATGACACACATGGCAGTTGTATTTTTGCCACACCAAACGGCCTTGCTTTTGAAGTTGGGCATCATAGTCTGCGGGTTTGTTTTCATAAATGTTTTCATCAACATAAATGCTCCAGGAGAACAACAAAAACGCTACGCTTAAGAGCATAAATGTTATGGGAATCCACCTATTCATAAAGGATGTCATTGACGATTAATCGCGCCGTTTCAGCAATATTTATTAATTCATATAACTCTTTAGAAGCCTGGTAATAGTTCAGTTTGTTGATGTTTTTAAAAATGAGTTCCAGTTCAAGAACCGTAGCTTTCAGAGGTTCATCAAGAGTATTTTTAATGTAAAAAGAATACATCAGTTCCTGAAGTGATTTTTTCAGGGACATTACTTTTTGAGCATCGGCTTTTGGTTTTAAGTTGCTTGTTTTCTCAGGTTGTAAAACCTTTTTATTTTGTTGTACTACCGGTAGTTCTTTAGCTACGGCCAAAGCAGCTTCGTGCGCAAAAACAACGGCTTCCAAAAGCGAATTGGATGCCAATCGGTTTGCGCCGTGCAGTCCCGTGGCGGCACATTCGCCATTGGCAAAAAGATTTTTTACTGAAGTTTTGCCTTTGTGATCCACTTTAATGCCACCACATTGGTAATGTGCTGCCGGAGCTACGGGTATAGATTCGTTGAAAAGATTTATTCCCGCTATTTTACATTGTGCTATGATGTTTGGAAAATGCTTTTGCAATGCTGTTTTATCCAAATGGCGACAGTCAAGCCAAACCTTATTCTCATTTACCTGATGCAATTCCTTAAATATCATTTTAGTAACGAGGTCACGCGTGGCAAGTTCGCCGTCCCGGTGGTGCTTAAATAGAAACCGCTCTCCTTTGGTATTGATCAGGTGTGCTCCAAAACCACGCAGGGCTTCACTGATTAAAAATACCGGGTTGCTGTTGTTTACCGCCAGTGCCGTGGGATGAAACTGATAAAAGCCCATGTTTTCCAGTTTAGCTCCCGCTCTTGCCGCCATTGCTACACCGTCACCGGTGGCAATCAACGGATTAGTAGTTTTTGAAAATACTTGTCCGCTACCTCCACTGGCAAGGTAAGTAACTTTTGCTTCTATGGTTAAGCATTTATTTGAAGTGTCAATAAATTGTGCTCCAATACAACAGTTGTCTTTTACTACTAAATTGGTTGCAAAAAGTTCGGTTTTGAAAGTAATGTTTTTAAACCTGCTGAGTCGATTCAGCAATGCTTTTTCAAGAGCTAAACCCGTTTGGTCTTTGTGGTGGAGTATGCGTGCCATACTGTGACCGCCTTCCAGTCCGTAATCCCAGTTACCATCGTCATTTTTATCAAAAGGTGTTCCCCAATGGATGAGTTCTTTGAGGCGGTGCGGGGCATTTTTGACAACAAGCCGCACGGTTTCCAGATTGGAAAACCCTTTTCCGGCTTTGAGGGTATCGTTGATGTGTGATTCAAAACTGCTGTGCACATTGTCCATCACGGCAGCAATTCCGCCTTGAGCATATTTAGTATTGCTTTCAAAACGGTCGGCTTTGGTGACAATGGTGATGGCGGTTTGTGGTTTGCGTTCTGCCAGTTTGATGGCAAAGGCCAAACCAGCAATCCCGGAGCCAATGATGAGTACATCGGTTTTCATATTAGGACAATTGGAGCATTTTTTCTATGGGTTTCAAGGCTTGTGCAGCCAGAGTGCTGTCTATTTGAACTTCAGGGGACTCGTCGCGCAGGCAGCGATATACTTTTTCTAAAGTGTTCATTTTCATAAAAGCACATTCGCTGCAAGCACAACTATTATCCTCCCTTGAGGGAGCGGGGATGAGTTTTTTATCTGGCACTTCCTTGCTGAGTTGATGTAAAATACCCACCTCGGTGGCAACAATAAAAGTTTCTGCTGAACTGTTTTTGATGTAGTTGCGCATCTGAGATGTTGAGCCAACAGAATGAGCAATTCTCAAAATGGCATCTTCAGACTCAGGATGGGCGACGATTTTGGCATTTGGGTATTCAACAATTAGTTCAATGAGTTTTTCCAGCGAAAAAGCTTCATGAACAATGCAACTGCCATCCCACAACACCATTTTCCGCCCAGTTATTGTATTTAAATAAGCTCCCAGGTTTTTATCAGGTGCAAAAATCAAGGGTTGATCTTCAGGGATAGCACGAATGATTTTCTCAGCATTGGAAGAAGTACAAACATAATCGCTCATTGCTTTGATTTCAGCTGAAGTATTGATGTAAGTCACTACTTGATGGTCCGGATGCTTTGCTTTGAACGCTGCAAAATCGTGAGGTAAACAATTATCAGCCAATGAGCAACCGGCAAGCAGGTCGGGAAGGAGTACCTTTTTTTCCGGGTTTAGGATTTTGGCTGTCTCAGCCATAAAATAAACGCCTGCAAAGACGATGATTTCCGCATCGGTTTCTGCTGCTTTTCGAGCCAGCTCCAAACTGTCGCCCACAAAATCGGCAACATCTTGTATGGCTTCGTCCTGGTAGTAATGTGCCAGAATAATAGCGTTTTTTTCTTTGCGTAAACGATTGATTTCTTTGCGTATGTAATAAGGTCTGTCAATCATAGTATTCTGTTTTGGCAAAGATAGAAATAAATAAAGACCTTTTTGTCTTTTTATAAAATTATTACTATCTTTATATGGGTTTTAGAAAGGATTTAAATTCTTAGAAATACAGATGATTAATTCTTAGCTAATCAGGTGATACGATCAGAAATAGGGTAAGTAAATAAAACCTAATTCACAAAACCTGATACCTATTTCAATTTAAGGGTATGAAACCTTTTCAAATAAAAAAACACTATTAAATAGGATAACTATGAATGACATACATCTTCATCTCGCATTAAACCATTTTCCGTTAATTGGATTGTTAATTGGGATACTTGTTTTATTGGTTGGTTTCTTGATAAGAAAAGAGCAAATAAAGGCAACTGCACTGGGAATATTTATTTTTAGTGCTCTCATGGCAATTGCTGCAAATTATACCGGTGAAGGAGCGGAGCATGCGATAGAAAATCTTCCCGGTATTAGTGAGCACTATATAGAGACGCACGAGGATGCTGCAGAGGTCTTTTTGATTATGATGCTTGTTTTGGGTGGGGTTTCATTAATTAACCTGTTTTTAGCCATCAAAAAAATGAAATTGGCGGTGTATGGTTATATATTGGTCATTCTACTTGCTTTATCATCTGCATTTGCAGCTACAAATGTTGGAATTAGTGGTGGCGAAATCAGGCATACTGAAATTCGCGCTGATGGAACGGCAAACTCACCTGTTCCTGATAAGAAAGTCAAAACAGAAGATGAATAAGGATGTCAAATCTTCAGCACGGTATCCCCGGCTTCTAATTGCTGTGAGAGTTCCTGAAGGGAAGTAGCTTCCATCATCGCAATTATTTCAGCGCGTATGGGTTTGTATCTATGATGAATAGGGCAGGGGGCTTCTTCGTTGCAAGCTTTCAATCCAAGGCCGCATTCTGTAAAAAGGGATTCCCCGTCGATTGCCAGCACCAGATCCTTTAGCTTGATACGTTCCATATCCTTTTCAGAGATGGAAAAACCGCCGTTGGGTCCTTTGTTGGACTGCACCAGTTTGGCGCGAGCCAGTTGTTGAAGAATTTTAGCTGTAAAGGGCTCAGGAGAGTCTATCGCTTTGGCAATTTCAGGCAAGACCACGCGCTTGCCCTGCAGCGATTGTGCAGCGATAAACAAAGTGGCACGGATGCCGTATTCACAGGCTTTTGATAACATAAATACAAACGTACGAAAAAAGTTTATGAGATTATGAGTTTTTGAGTTAGTGAGCAGGGCAAACACACACTTTTAAAAATGTAGCTTGTGCAACTATAAAGTATATTTTTATGATTTCTACAAATAAAATCTGTCTTTATCTGTATAATTCGTCCCGATAACTAACGGGATCAGCATTCTATTTTTTTTTGTATTTGATTGTACTTTCGTACAAATTGATTTTTAACAAAGTGTGCGTTTGCTTTTAGTCCGTGAGTCTTTGATTGCCTGGTTATACATAACTAATCTCAAAGACTCACCAACTCAATTCTCATATGCTAAACAACAGCACATCCACCTCCGGCACAAGCCGCTTCCGCTTTGAGGTCGGTGTCGTCCTCAAATTCCATCACATTGCGCAGGTCGATGCTGTGGAGTTTGGATTCTGTTTTTTTGAATTCCTCCTCTGATATATCTGTAAAGGGTGCCTGCTGGTAGTTACCGTTGTCGAATGGCAATACGCTCAGTCCGTTGTAAGAGGATTTGTTATACCACATCCATTCGCCTACTTTGCCCCATTCCTCGGGTTTGATGGAAACGGTGGCGGAGACATTGTTGTCGTTTTCGCCATGACGGTAGCCTTTTTTGATCCATTGCTCGTTGAATTTGGCGATACGCTCCAGCAAATCCATTGTGTCTTCATGGCGCGTAATGGCACCTTGCGGTGCGTTTTGAGGGATGCAGACAATCATCTGTTTGGAATTGAGCAGATCTTCCTCAATCAACTCGGGATGGTGCTCTGACAGATACCTACAAAGTGCCTCGTCCTTCCCAATGCGAATGCGGCGAATGTAGTAATCGTTGTGCCAGGCGTGAATGCCCGACGAAGTTCCCAGTACCAGTGAAGTGGTTCCTGATGGCTTGATGGTGGTAGTTCTGGCAGCGATATTGATCTCAATTTGCGCGGCTACTTCTTCATTGACTTTTTTGACGATGGCTGCGGCTTCATCAAGGTTTAAATTATTGAGTTTTCCAGAGGCGATTCCGGTCATACCGACTCCTATAAGAGCATCTTTTTCGGTGTGAGTTTTCCATTTTTCGCGTAAGTAGTGAAAATTGGTATATCCGGCTTGAAGTGTTCCCAAAAAAGCAGCTGTGGCCACCCGTTCATTCAGGTCTTGCTGGCTTTCAATATTGCTGACGTTGACTTCACAGAGGTTACAAAACTGAAACGGTCGTAAGGCAATTTCACAACAGGGATTGGTACCCCAGTCGATGTTGTTGGTAAAGTAAAACCCGGGTTCACCGCTGCCACTCAGCTCGATTTTTTTCCACAGATCAAAAAACTCATGTTCGGTGATGCTGTCACGGTGCAATACTGCTGAGTTGTTGGCGCGTCCGCGTTGCTCATTCAGTTCCCACCAAGGGCCGAATTTGCACGTAAGCATATCCTCATCGTCGTGAGAGAATAAGGAAATCATTGCAGAGCGACGAATACCACCAGCCAGCACCGCATTGGCGATGTGGCACATCATGTCGTGACACTCCAGCGAGGTGAGTTGTTCTCCGTCCTGTTTCCGGTCTAAAATAGCTGAAAGGTGGGCAATGCAGATTTTCAGAGGTTCGGGTCCGGGAGCTTTTCCGCCGGCAGTGACGAGGCGGCTCCCTTTGGGCCGAATGTCTGAAAAATCAAAATCGGGTTTCGACTCGTGGATACCAAAGTAGTATTTCAACAATACTTTGACAGCATCTGCCCAACCTTCCAGGCTATCTCCAACTAAGAATTTTCTACGCTTTTGTCCCTTTTTAATGGGCGGTAAATTGGAAACGTGGTGCTTTTGAACTGAATAGCCCACACCGGTGCCTCCCAATAAAAGGAACATGGTTTCTGAAAAGGCATAAATATCGTCAACAGGTAAATACGCACAGTTGTAAATACGACTATGATTGCGATTGATTGCCGGACCTGCAAATTGCATAGCGCGCATCGATGGGAGTACCTTTTTGTTGCGCACCAGTTTCATATTTTCAATGATTTGAGTCGTAATCTTAGGGTATTTTTCCAGCATCATATTTTCATATCGGTCACAGATTTCTTGCCAGATTTCTCTTCGGTTTTCGTTAGGAAGGTATCGGGCATATTTCATGTGCACAACAATGTCTGAGAGTATTTCCTGATTCATTTCCATAATTTGAAGGGTTTATTTTTTTAATAACGATTCTTAAAATTAAGGATTAAATGAATAAAAGATAAAAATATCTTAAATAGCTATTAACAAAGTTTTCAACAAAAAAAGCTTTATAAAACCACAAAAGCAAGGTATATACCTTGCCTTTGTTTGTATTCTTTTTGCATAAACACTAACCATCATATTGTCACAAAAAGAATTATTTGTTTTTGAAGTTGTTATTTGACTATTTAATAATGACTTTTTCCATCTGTTTTGCTTTAGGAAACAAGATATTGTTTTCAAGATGCACATGTAAATGGAGGTCGTTTTCAAATTCTTCCAGTTTGGCATAGAAGGCTTTGTAAGTGTTGCAGGCGTGAGCCGGTGGTGTGTAATTGTTTGTGAGTTCTGCAATCTCACGGAAAAGCTCCCCGGCGTGGTCGTGCTCTTCTTCCATCATTGTAATGGGGTTGTCAACAGTACCAAAAGCGGGACGGGGCAGAGAGATACCTTCTTTTTGTGCTCCAACCATTTTTTTGATAAACGGAAAAAGGATGAGTTCTTCTTTTTTCATATGCGCAGCCAATTCGCCGATCACACTTTTTACTAAATCATTGATTTCAACCAGTTCGGTGTCGTGCTGCCCGTGAACCTTTGTTACTTTGTCTGCGTATTGCAGCAATAAGGGTGAATTTTCCTCTACATACACGTGGTGTACATTAATGATGTGATCAGTAAGGAATTCCGGTGCCCAGGATTTGTAGTTGTAAGCCCGGTCGCTTTGGCTAACCTGAAGCAATTCCTCTTCAAGCGTTTTATAATCAACACCTTTCTTCTCGCAGGCGCGTTCAATGCTGATGCCTCCACCACAGCAAAAGTCGATGCCGTGTTTTTTAAAGATGTGAGCGGTTTTTATGTTTTCGGTAACCAGGTCGGCGACGGTTTTTTCTTTTAAAGTTTCCATTGTATAGATATTAGACATTAGATTTGAGATATGAGATATGAGATATGAGATATATCTTTATTACTTCGTAAAGGTCTTCAATGAAGTTGTCTTATTTTATGACTTAACGCATAAGAGGGATTAAAGTGAGAAATTAGAAGTACGAAGTTAGAATTTAAAGATATTTTGTTTATATAAAATCCCTTCGCGGTCCTTTGCGGATTCTCTGCGGAATTCGTGAAATTTGAAAGAATCCGTGTAATCCGTACGAATTAAAAATCCTTCTTTTTTGCTTTCGCTGAAATGCGCCACACGGGTAAAATGACCCACAAGGATAACATTCCAAAAGAAATGATGGCACCTAGCGAAGTGCCTAAAAACTTTTTAAATACTGCTCCTGTATAACTCAACAAAGCCGAAATATCAAGCTCTAAAAGAATCAGTATGCGCGAGAGGTCAATGGGGTTGAAAATGGTGGCAAGGAGTGAGAATTTATCTAAAGGATATTCCTGAAAATACACCAATGCCAGTAGAAATAAACCGTCATAAATCACAGCGAGAAACAACCACAACAGTACAGCATATCCAAACCCTTTGATTTTGTTTTCATTGGAAAGCGCTATGTTGAAGGCCAGCGCTGTAAAAATAAAGGTTAAAAACACACCTGTAATCAATAAGATAGTAAAATTCCAGATGATACCAGATTCAAATAAACCATAAGCGGCAAAAGGAATCCCAAGCCCTAAAATTAGGCTGGCAGAAAGCGAGATGGCCACGCCCAGATATTGTCCTATGAATATAGAACTTCTTTTAACAGGCTGAGCGAGAAGCAATTCGGTAAATTCTTTGGAGTCGTAATAATACATAACACCAAAGATGGTTCCGATAAGGGGTATTAATATGATGATTACATTCATCAGGGTGATGACGGCTCCTGAAAGGTCGTTGTTTAAAAACAATAGGGTGACCCCTAAAAGCAGATAAAATAAAAAATAGACATAACTCCAGCGGCTGCGGGACAAATCTTTAAAACTGTATTTTAATATTTTAAGCATGGTTGTCAGATAATATGGTGGCTATGGCGTGTTCAAAGTCGGTTTGGCCGGTTTTGGTTTTGAGTTCCTGCACCGAGCCGTTGAAATATATTTTTCCGTCGAGTATGAAAATAACCCCTTCGGCTACTTCTTCAACAAAATTCATAATGTGAGAACTTATCAAAATGGTTTTGCCTTTGGCCTTTTCAGCGTTGATGAGTTCTTTGAGTCGTATGAGCGAAATGGGATCTAGTCCGGAGGTAGGTTCGTCCAGAATCACCAGCGGACTGTCAAACATAAAGGCCAGAACTAAATTGACTTTTTGTTTGGTGCCCCCTGAGAGGGTACTTAATTTTTTATCGAGAAAGGGTTCCAGTTTGAAAAAGGCGATGAGTTCATCATCTTTTGCCGGTTTGTTGCGCAGGTCTTTGATCATTTTTATAAGTTCCTTCACAGCAAGATTGCCGGGGAAGTTTGCGATTTGTGGCAGGTAATCTATTTCCTGACGGTATTCCCAATTTTTGGCAATGGAAGTTCCATTGATAAAGATTGTTCCTTTGTTGGGCACGACCATGCCCAAGATGCTTTTTATGAGGGTGGTTTTTCCACTTCCGTTAGGTCCTAAAACGGCTAATATGTTTCCTTGTTTTACTTCAAGGTCAACTCCATCGAGCACGATGTTACTGCCAAATTTTTTATGTAAGTTTTCAATGGTTACCATGTGATTTGTTTCATTTTAGGGTGTTCGTCAACAAGTTCGGACGGTGTAAAGATGGGGGATACTTTTTCAGAAAAGTCAATGATGTCAATAAATAAGCTTCGCAACAATACAATGGCTTCGGGGGTTTTGTTGACCAGATAGGAGAATAATTTCACCGGACGGTAAGGCACATCTCCAATGCCGTCTTTATCAAGGTCATAACCGCTGTAATCACTCCAGTAGTTGTTGTTAAATACGTTATTGTTAACTCTTCCGGCGTAAGCCATATCAAAAGAGTTGTGCACAAAGTTATTTTGAATGAATTGATTTTCATAACAGGCACCGAGGACTTTAATAGCATACCCGTTTCCAATAAAATTGTTTTGATAGTAGTTGATGCGATTGGTGCCGTCTGCATTGATTGCTATAGTATTGTCTTCAAAGGTGTTGTGCTTGAGTTCTGCATCGTTGATTTCCTTAAGCAAAAGTCCGTAGGAAGCGGGTCCCCAGTTTTTGCGAAAGGTATTGTTGTGCATAATGATGTTTTTTGAAAACATCACTGCAACACCGGCACCGTTGTTTTCAAAGAAGTTGTAATGATATTCATTAGTATTGGAAAACATAAAATGAAGGCCATAGCGCAGGTTATTTTTAGCGGTGTTTTCTTCAATGTAGCACTGATCTGCAAACTCCAAATAGATGCCATCGCGCATTTTAAAAATTGTATTGTTTTTGATGGTTACATTTTTGGAATGCCAGAGGTGAATGCCGTTTCCGGCGGCGGCTTGGTCGGTGGCATTTCCTGATATTGTGTTGTTTGAAACCAAACCGGTATTGGATTTTTCAATGAGAATACCAAAAAATGCATTTTCAATGGTTAGATTGGTAATGGTAAAGTTCTCTGCATAAGAAAGCAGTATTGCTGCAAATTCTTTTGTGAAGCTACTCCCCACATTTTTGATAGTAAGCCCGTCAATAGTGACATTTTTGGCCTTGACACTAAAGATGGTTCCTTTGAGTTGACCATCAATCACCGGATTGTTTTCGCCCAAAATGGTGAGCGATTTTTCGACCACTATGATGCTGTATTCTTTATAGACCCCTTTTTTAATTAAAATGGTATCGCCGTCTGCTGCTTGTTCAATCGCTTTTTTAACAGAGGTTGTTTCACAAGAGCTGCAAACCACAATTGTTTTAGCGGTTAATGAGCCTGTGCAAAACAACACAGCAAAAAGTAGGTTCAAAAGTGCTTTATAACGGAGATGCTTCATTGATAAAATATGAGTATTCTTAGTAGTTGTTTTTACCGGACTTTTTTTCTTTAAAATGAGCTTGTAAAGCTTCCCAAGTAAACAAAGAGCCCGTGTGCTCTCGATGAAGATTCTTTGCTTTTTCCTGAGAATCTACTGCACTTAAGTTGGCACCCATCGGGCTTGAGATTTCCGGACTGATGATAAAATGAGCGTTTTGGGCTTCAATCATTTCACCGGCATTGCTGTAATTGGCAACCAGAATTGTTGATAAAGTTTCGGGCGTTTGATTTTTCTGAATGTCATTTATTAAACATTCAATTGCATCATATTTGAATTGTTTGCCTTTATCAGTTACAATCTGAGCTGAATGGGTTTGATCTACAATAGTCATTTTACAGAAATGGCAGGCATCGTGACCATAGGCAATGGGTTCAGGTTGCTTATTGCAAGAAGTGCTGGCAAACCCAACTATCATTAAAAAGATTAAGAGTTTCATTTTATTATCCTTTGAGTTTTTTTGCTTCTTTCCTGCCAACAAAATACGCAATAAATGTGAAAAGCATGCCAAGTCCCAAGCTATATCCCCCCAGTCTTGGATAGGAATGAGCGGTAAAGTTCAAGATATGTGCGGTACCCAGCAAGGGTGGTTTGTAGCTTAGGGGATTGCCCTCTGCATCGGTGAGTTTGAGAATTGCTTTTGGGTCGAGATCAGTTCCATATTCTGTGAGCCAGGCGTTGAAGTCATACATTCCTAATACACCTAAAACTAACATTAAGGTGAACCAGCCTAAAAACCATTTGTAGCTTACTTTTCCAAAAAACCCTAATAAACCAATTAACACTCCCAGAATAACCATTCCGCCGATGACTTGTGGAAAGACGGTAAACTCCCACATCTCCTCTGGTTTTGGAATTTTTTTCATTCCTATATAATGGTTCACACCGTCAATATTTTGAATATCATGCTCTTCAGCTCCTTCAATTCCATTGATATAAATATTCATTCCCAAAGGATCTGGATATTGAGGAGCACCAAGTGTGATGTTCCAAAGTGGGAACTTGAAAAGTCCCAGGAGCAATAAGGCTCCAATAATCATGAGTATGCTTGACTTTTTCATTTTAGTGTGTTTTAGATAAAAAAAGCGGGCAGACATAAAGTTGTGCTACCCGCTTTACATCAAATCAAAAAATTAATAACCAATTAAACTTTTATGATTTAATCGAGTGACCATTTTAATGGCACACTACTACCTTTAGGTGAAACTCTCACATATCCTTGCATCTCTTGATGTAATGCAGAACAGAAATCGGTACAATAAAACGGCCATACCCCAACTTTCGTGGGTTCCCAAATGATGGTTTTGGTTTGTCCGGGCATAATGAGTATCTCAGATGTATTTGCTCCAATTACAGCAAAACCGTGAGGGACATCAAAATCTTGTTCTAGGTTGGTCACGTGAAAGTAAACCTTGTCGCCAATTTTGATACCTTCAATATTGTCTGGAGAAAAGTGACTTCTAACCGTACTCATATAAACGTGAACTTCATTTCCTTCTCTAACCACTTTGGTTTCAGCTTCATTTTTTACAGCATAAGGATGATTGTTTTTGGCGAGTTCATAGATTTTTTTGGACTTAGATTTCACCTTGTCTGCAATTATACCAGCAGCATAGTGAGGTTCACCATGAGTGGGAAAATCTAATAGTAATTCCATTTTCTCTCCGGAAATGTCATACAATTGAGCAGAGTGTTCTAATTCAGGTCCGGTGGGTAGGTAACGATCTTTGGTAATTTTATTCAGGGAGACCAAGTATTTTGCATCTGGTTTTCTAGAGTTTCCTCCGGGAATCATCAGGTGACCTACAGAATAGTAACTCGGTTTTCTATCTATCACTTCCCAGGTACCTAGTTTCCATTTCACCACTTCAGAGGAGATAAAAAATGTGGTATAAGCGTTTCCTCTGTCATCAAATTCTGTATGTAAAGGACCTAAACCGGCTTGTTTTACAGTTCCGGCAAGGGTGGTGTCAAAATTCAAAATGGGAATGCCATAAGCTTCACCGGTAAAGTCTTTATTTTCGATCGCTTGAAGCATTTTGCTGAAAGAGTGAATAGTAAGATCTGTAGAAAGTTTTCCGTTACCTACAATGTATTCTCCCGAGGGATCTACATCACAGCCGTGGGGTGATTTTGGTGTGGGCATAAAATATACGGCACCTTCAACTTTAGTGGGATCGACAGTAAGCACTTTTTTATTCCAGGTGGTAGTGGCCATATGTGTATTGTGATCATAGACATTATGCGCATAGTTTGCCGGAATTTCAGTACCGCCACCATTCTTTACATATTCCTGAATCTTTTTCCAGTTTACAGCAGCGATAAAGTCTTTGTCGTTTTGTGAAGCATTGACTTCCTGAAGCGTATGGGCTTCTTCTGTATTGTAAGTAGTAAAAAAGAACCACCCATGAGAATCACCCCGACCGGGATGGGACAGGTCGTAATTAAAGCCGGGCATAACGAGTTGAAAATCAATTTCCATTCTTCCGTTTTCATCTATTGCAATAAAAGTAAGTGGGCCTTTAAAAGTACCTTTCATTTCATCGATAGGCATATCTTTTTGAGGATAAGGAACTGAAAATCGTGTTCCTGCTACCACATATTCTGTGTTTTCAGTTATGAAAGAGGAAGAGTGATTTCCGGCGCTGTGAGGTATTTCAATAATCTCCTCGGTTTCAAAAGTTTCCAGGCTTATTCTGGCAATCCTTGGTGTGTTGTTTGCGTTGATGAAAATCCATCTTCCGTCTGTTTCTCCATTTGTTTGAGAAATATCAGGGTGGTGAGAGTCATCCCAAGGCACAAAGCCAAAAGAGGTTTCAAGCATAGGGACTGTTTCTGTAGAATACCCATACCCATTAGTTGGGAATTGAGAAAATACAGGAATTTCTTTCAACATCCTTCCTGAAGGCAGTCCATAGACAGTAAGGTTACCGCTATATCCACCAGACATAAAGGCATAATATTCATCGTGTTCTCCGGGTGGGACATAGACCCTTTCAGCAACGCCTGAGGCTATTGCACCTGATTTTTTCGAATTGTTTCCGTTACCGCAACTCAAAATGAGAAGTCCGGTAACCAATATCACTAAAAATTTACTTGTTTTTATCATTTGTTTAGGTTTTAAATTTTGGTTTATTTTAGTTAGGAAGGATTACTTCATCGATTACATAAACCCAACCATTGCTTACTTTGATGGGTTCACCCACTTTGATTCCATTCACTTTAATTACTGATCCGTCTTTGGTTACTGGCAAATATTGCCCGGAAGCCATATATAAATCTCGATTTTTTTCAACGTTTTTTTCAAGTGTTTCCAAAGGGTAGTTACTTGGTGCGACGTGATGTTTTAGAATCATAGCCAGCTTGTCTTTGTTTTCCGGTTTTAAAAGATCTTCCAGTGTTTCTTTTGGTAACTTATCAAAAGCAGCATTTGTGGGAGCAAACACGGTTAACGGGCCTACGTTTACAAGTGCATTTTCAACGCCTGCTGCTTGAACTGCAGCAACAAGAGTGGTATGATCCTTAGAACCTAAGGCAAGTTGCAAGGCATTAGGGGTACTTCCTTCTTCTTGTTCAATAAAAGCCTGACCTTTATTTGAAGACGAGGTTTCTGTAAGTGTCGTGTTACTTGGTGTCGTTTCTTCAGCTTGCTGATTGTTTTTACAGCCTAGCAAGACAATAAAAAATAATAACAAGAACGCAAATGGTGTTTTCATAATTGATTGGTTTTAGGTTTATTGTGAATCGTATTTTCTAAAATATTCGAGAATTGCACGTGCATCTTCCTCATTGATGTTTTGGTTTGCCATCACTGCCATATTGGACTCAATGAGTAGTTGTTTGGCGATGGGGTCGTTGGCAATCATTTCTTCAGGATTTATAATCATGTTCATAATCCATTCGGGTGCACGTCTTTTAGTGATTCCAGCTTGTTTGGGACCAATATATTTTTTATCCATCTTGTGGCAGGCTGTACACATTTTTCCAAAGACATCTTCACCTTTAGCTGCCATAGCATCGTCAATTCCATCACCAATGGTCACAGACTTAATGGGTCCGATCCCTTTATTTGACATGTCTATCATGTCAGCAGAGCTGGTTGCTTTGGTTTCTTTCTTGGTTTCTTTTTTTGCAGGCTCCCCTAATTTTATTTGTTGTTTTTCTTCTTTTTCCCCACCACCACAAGAGACAAAGATGCCGGTTGCAATTAGTAAAAAGGCTGTTTTAAATATACGTTTCATCTTGTTTAATTTTAATTGTTTGAATTGTGTAAGTTTGATGTGGTAAATGTAGTCTCTTCATTATCTAATCTTTATGATTGTAGTCATATTATACTCATTTCGTTATCAGAAAAGTTTTACGAGTTTTATTGGTACAAATGTAAAGTTTGAGCTACCTGCGAACTATAATAATAATCATACAGTGTTGATTTCATCAAATTTTAAACAAAAAAATATTTTAATAAATCATACGGCTCTAAATTCTTTGAGAATTTGACTCATTACAGGATGAGTACTTAAACAGCGTTGTACACTGAAAGCACGTCCAATAAAATGAGTGATGAAAACCTCACTGATTATATAAAGGACTATTTTAATTAGGTAGCTCTTCAATTGACGTGCACTTTATTTTAATCGGTCAACCCGCCATTTGTCAATACTGAATTTCTATACGGCTTTGGTTACCTATGCATGCTATTTTGTTAAAACAGGTGAGCTTTTCCAATTGTGGAGCTTCAGGCATTAAAAGAATAAAGCCAAATTAGATAAGTTAATTTCATTGTTTGGCTACATTATTGCAATTAACTTTGTAAAAAAAAAGGCTATTATGACAATTATTATTTTCACCATTTTTTTATGGTATGGGGGTTTGTTTTTTCAAACATTTTTTCTTCATAGATATGCAGCCCATCAGTCATTTACTATGTCTAAAATTGCGGAGAGAATCACTTTTATCTTAACCTGGTTATTTCAAGGCTCAAATTATTTAAGTGCTTACGGTTATGGGGTTATGCACAGAATGCATCATGCCTATGCAGATACGGAAGAGGATCCGCATTCCCCTAAATATGATGCCACGGTATTCTCTATGATGTGGCGCACCAAAAATATTTACAGCGACATCAACAAACAAAAGATTTTTGTGGAGCCTAAATTCACTAAAAATGTTCCCCAATGGAAAGGCTTTGATGCGTTTGCTAGTTCGTGGGTTTCCCGTTTTGCCTGGGGTCTTGCTTATGTTGCCTTCTTTTGGGCATTTGCAACAGCGTGGTGGCAATGGTTATTATTACCAGTAGCCTTGTTTATGGCACCTATTCACGGGGTGATTATAAACTGGTATGCACACATCTACGGATACGTAAACTTTAAATCTAAAGACACCTCTAAAAACTTATTGCCTTTTGACTTTTTAATGATGGGGGAGGGCTACCACAACAACCACCATAAACATGCCAGTCGGTCTAATTTTGGTGGGGTGCGTTGGCACGAGGTGGATATCACCTACCAAATTATGAAGGTGTTGCACTGGACAGGAATTATAAAACTAAAACCAAACCCTGTTTTGGTGAGACGTGACTAAAGCTAAAATTTAGTTTATGAAAGAGCCGGGAAGGTTATTCCCGGCTCTTTTTTCATTGTAAGTTATAGTAATACTAAACCACTTGAAACTTTTGCACCGCTTCTTCAATGTTGGTTTCTCCTGTGAGAATTTCAAACGATTGATTTTTTGCAACCTCTGTTTCCAGACTTTTTACTAGGGTGCGCGCGACATCCCAACGAGGGATTTCTCCTTGTTCGTTTAGCTTATGTCCCAATTTTATTTTACCGAGACCTTCGTTATTGGTTAGAAGACCGGGTCTCACGATGCTAAAGGTAAGGCCGCTAATATCTAAATACTGATCGGCATTTTGTTTTGCTTGTAAATATTCCTTCAATTCTCCCTGCGGATTGTCAACTCCCATAGCACTTAGCATCACAAATTTTTGGATGCGGTCTTGCTTGGAAGCATCAATCAATCTTTTTGCACCTTCCTGATCGATGTCATGTACATTTTCACCACCGGAACCGGCAGCAAAGATTACTTTGTCTATGCCTTTGGTTGTATTGGATACGTCGTTTGCCAGGTCTCCCAGTACCGTTTCAATGCCATCGGATTCAAATTGCTCCTTTTGATTTTCCTTTCGAATCATCGCCACGGGTTGGTAAGTTCCTGACTCTTTTAATAATTGAACCACTTTTTTTCCTGTAGTGCCTGTTGCACCTGCTACTAATACTTTTTCCATACTTTTAAGATACTAATCATTTAAAGGATTGGCCTGACTCTTAACGTTCTTTAACGCTGCGGGTGTAAAAGTTTAGGAAGGTTTAACAGTGCTGATTGCGCTCTGGTATTTCTTGGACTTGGAAAAGCTCATGGATTGGTTATTAGTTTACATACTACGCATTTCTAACCATAAAAAATACAGAAAGACACGCGATGCTCTTTATGTTTCGGAAGGACGGGAGCGGGGAGAGTATATTGGGTTCGTTGCCTTTGTTTTGGAGACAATACTCAGCTACTCCTTCCAAATAAAAAAAGACCACCAAGAGGCGGTCTTTTATCGTTTCAGATACAATTTTGTTAGTTACCAATTGTCATCCTGCTCAAGCGTTCTTCGCTTCTTCTAGAAGTAAAAATGATCATCTCGGTATTTGATTTTCGCAATAAAATATTTGGGCGCATAATTAACTGGTCTTTTGCGGCTTCTTTGGGATCAATCCTTGTCATTACTCCATTCTTATCAAACTGGAATGCAGTGGGAATGGCTTTGTTGTAACTAGTCATTCTTTTTATTTTTTCGATATCTGTTTCTCCAATATTTTTTTCATTGTCATTGAATAAAACAGTTAATTTGTCATTTTCATAAATGGGAACTGCTCCAATGTATTCGGGACCTTTTCCCATTTGAGTAATTGGAATCACAAAACCAGAACCAACACTCACACCAGATCCGGTACCAACAAAGGAAATAAAACCTATAGATAATACAGTAGTACTGACTGTTTGTTCTTTAGGAACTACATTGCTCCATTCTAAATTTCCGTTAAGGTCAAGAGATGTGATGATGATTTCATTAGACCTGTATGTTATGGGCGTAAAGGCCAGAGGTCCTATACCCGAACTTCTGCCAACCAGGATGGTTTGGTATTCAGAGAGGACGACTACACCACCATCTGTTCTTAAAATAATATTATTAATCGAATAAAGTGGGTTTAAGTCCTTGCCTTTATTGGCACGTCGCTCCCCCAGAATTTTTGTTCTGGTTTCTAAATCAAACTCATTAAATTTTTGATTGGCAACCGTGTTGTTTACAGAGTTGACGTTGAAGTTGTAAATGCCCTTTAGTTTTCCTTTTGTTCTGCCTTTTTCAGTAGTTTCTGCATAAAACCCCACCATTTGCACAACATTATCATAGCCAACCCTCATTTTACAATTGATGATATAATTGTCTGAAGCATCTAATTTTAATACTTCCTTTTGGTAGTCGTTATCCTTTTTAAAACTGTGTAACTCAAAATTCTCAATGTGCTTTTTGAGTTTTTTATCACGATAGCTTTCATTGATTACAATGAATACATCACCATAAGGGCTTACATCATAATCTTCAATACCAAATTGACCTCCTTTTTTTTCTTCATACGGAAGTTGTTCTTTATGATCCATTGAAACAGTCATGTTTTCATCCATAAGTTTTACCTGATATTGAATCATATCCTTTTTATTCTGAATGGAAACGTGCATGGCCAATAGTTGATCCTCACTGTCAGAACTTCTAAAGAAGTAAGCACCGCGTTCAGCATGTTTATCTACCTGAATACTGAACAAGGTGTGTTCATTACCCGTCAACTTTCCTTCTGCAGAAATTTCGATAGCCACCAGATTACTCTCTTTGTTCCTGCGATCATAAAAGCTTCCAATGACATATAATTTAGTGCCCACGAGCAGCATTTCCTCAAATTCAAGATCCTTATCTTTTATTTCGGGGAGCACTAACCGTTCATTACTCAGCAATGACATATCTTCAGATGAAAATGTATTGATATAGTAGTCTTTTTTTCCTTTTAAGCCCAGCGCATAGATTCTACCTTCGGTTTCGCCAACGATTTTAACGATGGTTCCTTTTTGGTCTTCAATTTTTTCGCCAAAGCGAAAATTAATATCCCCCACTCGGTTTTGGGCATAAGAAGAAGTCACTGCTATTGCCAAGAAGAGCAGGACAGATGTAATTTTTTTCATAAGATAGATTGATTTTTAGAAGCTGCTAAAATAGATTATTAATACAAAAAACTAATTAATTATTTTAAAAATAACAGGTATGTATCTTATGTAAAATGCAGTCAATTTTCCCGGTAGTTTAATGAATTCTAAAATGTATGAATTAGACAAAAAAAAGCCGGATGATTTATCCGGCTTTCAATTATTTGGGTATTTGACTAATTACATGATGTAGGACTCACACTAGGCACGCCGGTATTGCCATTTACACAAAAACTTCCTCCGGTGAATATGTAACATTTTTCAGTTGATACATAACCTAAATCATATTCATTTAAAAAATTAAAACCACCTGATCCACATTGCCACTCCATTCTAACCTTTACGTCATGAGCACCACTTGGTGGAGTTACATTAACAACATCACCCTGGTCGAGTTCATAGTATTGACTGTTATAGTTATTATTTGTGTCTTGGCCTTTGTATCTGAAACGAAACCGGGTATCATGGTAACAATCGTTGGTGACGGTTATTTCTTGATGTTGATAAGGAAAACTTCCACACTCTTCAACTCTGTAATCTGTGGTGTATCCCATTTTTGCCAGCGAATTGTCCTTTAAGTATCTTATCGTATATGCGATGGGAACTCCGGGATTGTTTCTGCTATAAACGGCGTTTTCACCTGTAATAACTTGATTGAGTGAACCGGGACCATCTTCTATGTTTGCGGTATTAATACTGCTAAGAGCCACTTCTGCATTACCACCAATAGTTACTAGACTCATGCTTGAATTTTGGAGTATTTCGTCAAAAGTGACATTCACGTCTCCGGAACCGGAATTGACCCCGCTGGAGTATTCCAGTACAGCTCTCAAATCAATGGAAGTATCCATGTTGGTAGTTTCCATTCTCAACATTAAAATGCGTCCATAAGAAACAGAACTTACATATGCAGGAGGAGTTTGAGAATTTAAAACACTTTGCACATCAGTTAAGCTAACCGCTGATCCAAAAACACTGCCTGATGATGATGGCGTGTTCATTGTAACTGTATAAAACACTTGCTTAAAAGCGATGGAGGCAACCCTGCGCTCGGTGTTGGTTTCATAATCTAATTGTGATGCAAAATCGCCACTTGCCCAGGCTACATTCAATCCAATGTCCATACTCAATTGAGTTGAAGAATATGAGGTTGCTGCTTGATAGGAGGAGTTTGAAGCATTCACATATCCTTGTTGGTATGCATTGTCATTCCACCATTCTAGGGCCTCATCAAGTTTTGAATTTACTTCAGAATTATTAGGGTTGTTTACATCTATGTTTCCATTGCTCCCAATGCCCGGCAGGTCAAGTCTTAAAGTCATTGGCGCTCGCTCCAACGAAAGGGGTGACGGCGCTCCGTCAAGCATTTCTTGATTTCCAACAACCAAAGCCCCCGGGTAAATTACACCATTTGTGGGACGTAATATGGCGACATCATCAAAGTTTGAAAAAAGATCATAGTCCCTTATTTGACATCCTATAATGGTTCCTTGATTGGGTGGTGAATAATCTGAGGATTCATTTGTTAATGTCCTCAAGCTTGGGGCTCCTTCTGTTTCCTGAACATTCAACAATTGGTTTGGGTCATAATTGAGACCTTGGATGTAAGCTGTAATATCCTGTGCATCTGCACTTGTTGGAGACCCGTCATCTTCCTTGCTACAAGAGATAAGTAAAATTGTGAGCAAGCCAGTCATTAAGACTTTTTTAGAGTAATTAATAAGTTTCATAGGAGTTTGATTTAATTTTATCAAATCTACATTCTAAGGGACCCATCTCCAATTTTTGAGTATGGACAAAGTATGGACAACGAAGATAAATACCTTAATTACAAAAACTTAGTCGCTTTTCTAAGGCTTATAATCCAATGCCTTTTTGAGGTGAAAGTGTGAGTCTCTGAATAAAATTGTGTATTTTTATTTCAAACAAAAAGTTTATAATGAACCTATTTTATTTAGTGTGCTTCTTTTTTTTAGGTGGGGTTCTCACAGTATTCTCACAAAATCAACGTGCTATGGACAGTTTACAGCAAGTGATTTTGGAGACTGAAAATACCACTGAAAAAATGGAGGCCTATCGGGCTTTGTTTAGTTTGGTATATGACCAGGACTTGGAACGTGCGGGAAACCTTATTGACAGTATGGAACTCGCTTCCGAACAAGATGACTTCAACGGTTTAGGCCACCTCAACCAGGTAAAGGCAGTTTACCATGCCAGAAACTCTCAGCTGGATTCTTCTCAATATTATTTTAAAAAAGCCATCACTTGGTTTGATCGGGGTGGCGATTTAGAAAATAAATCCGCTTCGTTAGGTAGTTTGGGGAACAATTACCGCAGAAAAGGGGATTTTGAAAATGCTGCTGCCAGTACCATTCAAGCATTGCGCTTGAAGGACTCCATGGGAATGGATGAAATTTTTAAGGCCAAAGATTATTTGTCATTGGGAAATATACATTCTGAACTAAAAAATTACGAGGCATCAAATGCCTATTACACAGATGCTATTTCCATTTACGAAGCAGAAAATAACCGGCAGTTTGTTGCGCATTTGCACACCAACATCGGGATGAACTATAATCATTTAAAAGATTTTGACCGTGCTGAAAAGTACCTGCTCAAAGCAATTGCCTTTTATGAAGAAAACAATCTGGACTACTATTTAATGAGTGCCTATAACGCCATTGCAAACGTGTATAAAAACACTGATAAATCAACAATGGCCATTGAATACTTTAGCCGAGTACTCACCTTAAGCGAACAATTGAATGCCACCGAACTCACCGCTATTGCAACTTTAAACCTTGGAGTGATGAGTCAAAAGACCGGAAAATACAGACAGGCAGAAACCTATTTACTTGAAGCACTTGATCTTAATAAAAGAATAGGCTCACTGTATACACTCTCCAGTAATTATGATATACTGGCAAATGTGTATGCAGATATGGAGAACTATGTAAAAGCCTATCAATACGTTAGATTATATCAACATTTGAATGATAGTATTAGCGGTATTGAAACCAAAGCGTCCATCAATGAACTTGAAAAAAAATATGAATCGGAACGAAAAGAAGTCCAACTTGCCTTTCAAAAAGAGGAAATCAAAAATTTAAACCAAGAAATTGAAATCAGCAATTTAACTAAAACACTTTATGGAATTGGCTTGTTCTCGATGATTACAATTGCAGGATTGATTTTTCTTGTTTACAAACAACGTATTAAAAGAAACCGCCTGGCACATGAAAAACAACAGGCCATTTACAAACAAGAGCTGGAATTTAAAAAACGTGAACTTACCTCACAGACACTACAAATTTTTCAGAAAAATACCTTTATCAAAGAATTTGATCACAGCATTCAACAGGTAGTTCAGCACCCTGAAACCTCTGCAAAAGAATTAAGGCGTTTGAAACAATTAATCAAAAAACACCTGGCTGAAGAAAAGGATTGGGAAGTTTTTAAATCTTATTTTTCTGAAGTACACCAAGATTTTGAATACAACCTCAAGAAGCAGGCACCAACCATAACAGAAAAAGAAGTCAGACTGGCCTCTTTCTTAAGAATGAACCTCAATACAAAAGAGATTGCAACCCTTATAAATGTCCTTCCAGACACAATATTAAAAGCAAAGTACCGCTTGAAAAAGAAATTACAATTGGCATCAGAAGAAGACCTGATTTCTTTTATCAAGAGCGTTTGATGTTGAAGTTTTAAACACCTTTATTCCTTATCTTTTCACAATCTTAATCGTTGTCATTTGATTTGAAGTGTCTTGTACAGAAACAAAATAAATACCTGATTTTAAGTGTGAAATATCAATTTCAGATTGTTGCAGTGAAGGGGTAAAAGCATTTTGACCAAAAAGGTTATAAATGGTAATCTTTTGAATTTCAATATTGGATCGGGAATAAATTGTAAAAGAATTTTGAACAAGGGTAGGGTAAATTAAAAACTCAGCCCCTGAGAAATCATTGATGGACAAGGGAATTTCATTGGCAAACAAAGCATAATCTCCATTTGGATTTGTAACGGTCAATATGCGATAAGTACCATTTTCAACAATTTCATACGGTATTGCGCCTATTCCCCAAAGTGAACCCCAAAAACCTTGATATAAACCACTATACTTTTGATTGAAGGGATAATTTTGATGACAACCACCTGTAAAAAATGCAGCATCTAGAACTTCAAATGCTGTTGTACCTATATATTCTAAATTTACTATTCCTTCCTCATCACATATTCCTGTATAAAGATCTCCATTTTCATTAAAATCAGCTGGGACGAATGGAATTTCATTATTTACAGGTGGTATATTACTCTCACCATCAATAACCAAGTCGTGTAGATACCATATATTTTCAAAAAGCCTATCGTCTTGTGAAAAGCCGTTAAAACCAAGAAGCAGGAGAAATATGATAAGTTTTTTCATAGGGTTCTGTTTTAAACCTAAGGTCTAAAAATAGCTAAAACGAACAACACTAAATTCAAAATTATTACTAATATACAAAAAACAACATGGATTGAAAGCTACGATTATAATTTTCGGTAATTTGAGTATTTGACTTATTAAACAACCTAAGTTGAACTTAAACTAAAATAAATACCATTATGAAGTTTCGCAGTAAAGATTAAAGAGACTTTAAGACCCCGCAAAAGGTGTCCCAAAAACCCCAACCGCCAATTCGGCCCAAACCAAAAAGAGGATTACTAAAAGTATTCCAAAAAAGAGAACTCGGTATTGAATCTTTTTTGTGCTTTCCAAAATCACTTCACATAAAAAACCGGTTCCAAACAAAAGCAGGGCTGCAATGACAAAATCAAAAGCCGACCAGTTTACCTCATTTGTAAATTGCATAGCAATGAGCGGTGTGAGTAAAATGAGGACAATTGTTATGAGAATTAACAGGCGTCTTTTGGTTTTCATTTTATTATGATTACAAGTAAATCAAATGTAATCAATTTTTGTAACGAATCAATATGAAAAAAAATTATACAATTGTTACATACAAGTTATTAATTATAAAGAAGTTGTGTGTATTTTCCACGTGAAGGCTGCAAATTTATATATTAATAATAATCAATACTTTGCGTTTCCTTTGCGTGAATTAAAAATTTGACTATCAATTTCCTAGACAGACTGATTAGTTACCAATTTTTAAATCTGTTATAAAATTTAACTTTTCATTCATTTAATAATTCTATTTTTAAGAAAAATTAAAAAATTGCAAACAAAGGATTCAAAAAGACGTGTGGTCGTTACCGGTATGGGAGTGGTAGCTCCCAATGGGGTTGGGCTTAATGCTTTTACCAAGGCGATTCAAAACGGTATTTCCGGCATTCGGTTTTTTCCCGAGTTGAAGGAATTGAATTTCTCCTGCCAGATAGGAGGGATGCCTGTTATTTCAGATGAATTAAAACGAAAGTACCTTACAGAACTTCAATTAAAAAACTTCAACAGCGCCGGGATTCTTTATGGTGTGATGGCCGGAATGGATGCCTGGAACCACGCAGGTCTGGAAAGCAATAAAGAAGAACCGGACTTTAATGCCGGGACCATCTTTGGAGTGGGTACTTTGGGCGTTGATAAATACCGCGAAAGCATTCATCTGATCGACGCAGGAAAAACACGCCGCCTCGGAAGCACTTCAGTACAGCAAACCATGAGCAGCGGCGTGAGTGCTTATCTGGGCGGTATGCTGGGACTGGGGAATATCGTTACTTCCAATTCGTCTGCCTGTACTACCGGTACTGAAGCGATTGCACTGGCCTATGAGCGTATCAAAAACGGAAAAGCCAAGCGCATCCTCGCCGGAAGTACCAGCGACGGCGGACCTTATGTCTGGGCGGGGTTTGATGCCATGCGCATTTTGCCACACGGTTTTAATGAGGCTCCTGAAAAAGCATCACAACCACTAAGTGCAACAGCTTCGGGTTTTGTGCCCGGGTGTGGTGCGGGTGCGCTTGTTTTGGAATCGCTCGAGAGCGCTGAAGCCCGTGGGGCAACAATATATGCTGAAATTATAGGCACAGCCGTCAATAGTGGCGGACAACGAAACGGGGGTAGTATGACAGCACCCAATCCGCTTGCGGTACAGCGATGTATTACAGACGCATTAAAAGATGCCGGTATCACCGGAAAAGAAATCGATGCCATCAACGGACATCTAACAGCAACCACAAAAGATGCCGAGGAAATCCAAAACTGGTCCAAATCATTGGGGCGGGATGGAAGGGACTTTCCCTACATCAACTCTTTGAAAGGCATGACGGGGCATTGCCTGAGTGCATCAGGGAGTATTGAAGCCGTGGCCACCGTTTTGCAATTGCATCACAACTTTTTATTTCCCAATATGAATTGTGAAATTATTCATCCAGATATTTTGCAAGTGATTGATGCGGAATGTATTCCGCGAATCTTGCCTGTCGGAAGACAGGAGCGAAAAGATATTGCTTTGCATACCATAGCAAAAGCGAGTTTTGGCTTTGGAGATGTGAATGCATGTATTATCTTTAAACGAAAAGAATAACGAATATCGAATATCGAATAACGAATATCGAATTTTGAATTCTGAAAGAATGATGACTGATGTCTCACGTCTAACATCTAAATTATGACCGAAAAAGAAATTTATACCAAGCTGGAACACATCATCAAGGACTATCTTCCTGAAGATGTTTCAAAAGAATCGATTACCCCTGAAAGCGACCTGACCAAAGAATTGAATATCAATTCGTCACACCTTGTGGATATTGTTCTTGATGTGGAAGATACCTTTCAAATTGCTTTGACAAATGATGATATGGAGCAATTGCGCACAGTAAAAGATGCTGTACAGATTATTCAGGGGAAAAAGGAATCTTAAAATTGTTTCAAAAACGTTATTTTACTGATAAACTGCCGCGAACTTTGCACAGGGTCAAACAAATCTGTTTGGGTGTCATTAAACACCAGATAAATAAAAGATAAGGGCATATACTCCCAGCTAAAGCGCACGTTCCATCTACCTTGTTCAGCAAAACTGTTAAACTGGTAAAAAGTGGATAATTGCACTCTTGGGTTTAACGCTAATCTTATATTTGCGGAATACAGGTCGGTTTTTAAATTTTCGTTATCAATCCCTAAATTTTTTAGTGCATTATGTTCATAATTACCGCCTATGGAAATATTGGGAATTGGTGAAAATCTTAAACTTGAGAAAATGTTTTGCCTTTTTCCATTGTAAAAAGAACCCCATACATAATTCAAAACAAAGGAAAGTTTTTTAGACTGGTCTGAATTGTATTGTAAAACCTGTGTGGTGTAAAAATAATCTCTTTCTTCCAATTGAATACCTAAAGGAGCAAAGTCAAAATTAATATTTTGCCAGGTAGGAGTAATAGCATAGCGAAGCAAGCCATTGTCTTTAAAAATAATATAAACAGGAAACATATAAACACTTGCTTGTTGAAAATTTGAGAAATCAGATAAATCGTGGTAGTAGTCAATAAATGAACCCACATCCCAATATCTGATAATTGAGTTTTCCCTTTTGGGTCTCCATCTGTAATATCCACCCGGGCTGTGATGCATCACATTGTTTTGAAAAACAAAACCCATATCTGCTTTATAATCTTCACTAACAAATGTATTTACATAGCCCAGATAAAAATCTTTCGTTCTCCAGCCTGCAAAAATTCGTCCGGCCAATCCTTTGCTATTAAGTTCGTCATCATTGGAATAAGAACCCATATAGGTAATTGTGAATTCACTATTGGGTCTGATCAATCCATCGAGTGTTAGGGTTGTATTTTGTTTTTGGGATAACGAAAGTGCATTTTTATCTTCATCTAATCGATGGGTTATCATCATCCCTACATTATTTTCATTGCTGTAATTTTGAATATATCTGGCAACTCCAAAATTTGTTGCGGGACTCGTATCGGTATCCCTTTGTCTTACATACATTCCTGCGATGGTTCTGTTTTCATTTTTATCGGTAAAGCGTGTCCCAAAATCAATGGGAGCCGGAGTCGCATTGAACGTTCCTTGTAAACCAATGGTTCTACTAAAAAATGGACGCAGTTGAGTATTTGAACCACCAGACCAAATACCTGAATTTTCCAGAAAAAACTGTCTTCTTTCAGGGAAAAAGATATTGAACCTTTCCAAATTATTAACCGCTCTGTCAACATCCGCTTGAGCGAAATCTGTATTGACGGTTACATCTAAAACCGCATTGGGCGAAATCACCCATTTGGCATCACCGCCAATCTTTACATTGCTGTTTTTGTCTGTGAGATTGTTCCCTTCTTTGTTTTCATCATATTGATACAAAGAATAGGGCTCAATTCGAATGTTTGCTGCGGGTGGCGGCACTTCCAGTCCGGTTAGCTTAGCCGCATAAGTCATTCTATACTGGGAAAGCGATTGTGGTATGGGCGGAAAAACCGTTTTTTCAAAATCCCTGCGAGCAAGTCGGTAAAAGGTAATTCCCCAGCTTACCGGTTCGCCAGCTTTGGGTTTATCATACCTAATGGTTTTAAAAGGAATGGCAAATTCTGCATAATATCCGTTTTCTACCCTTTGTGTTCGCACGGCCCATAGTGCATTCCAATCTTCATCAGTATTTGAATCATTAAAATTCTGAAGGTCGAGTTGGTTACTGTATGGTGTTGTTTGAAACGAAACCGCATACTGTTTGGTATTTTGAGCATCAATCTGAATCCCAAATACCTCGTTTTCATTAGGAGAAAAATCCCTTCTCAAACCCTGCACACGATACCCCTTGTGGGCCAGGGAGTCTTCACAAAAGACGCCGAAGTAAATATTTTTATCATCATAAAGAATTTTCACTCGTGTTTTGTAATTATAACTGCCACCCTGCAAGGGTTCGACTCTATAGAAATCGCTAATTTCCTGCGCATTTGCCCAATCAGCTTCCTCCAGTTTACCATCAATTTGTATGGTACCGGATGCACGAGTCGCTAATATTTCCAAGGGATTCTCAGGAGGAGGGAAATAGTTATCCTCTTGTTGTGCTTTCGCGAAAAAGACACACCCTAAAAAACACCAAAAGGTCGCTACTTTTTTCATTGTTAAAAATTTAAACTTCCTGTTGTTGTGGTAATGGCCACTGATCGGTCATTTGCAACTTTCCTTCTTTCCAAAATCCGATTTCGATATCTGTTAATAAACAGCTTTCCAACTGTTCAATGATTTTTTCTTTATCGAGGTATTGACCAATAAAGACAAGCTCTATCTTTCTATCACCAAATTGGAGATGCCAACCGGCTTCAATATGTTGCTGGTTTTCGATAAAAGCAGAATAATTAATGCGCTGTTGAAAAGGCATAGAGGCCCACCAAACTCCCGCATAGTCTGCTTTACACGAACCCCCGGCAGAACTCCAAACCAATGCTTGATCCGGTCTGGATGCCAGCCAAAACAAGCCCTTGCTTCTAATAACACTTGGCGGAAATTCATTGCCGATATATTTCAAAAAACGTTCGGGATGAAAGGGTTTTTGGGTTCTGAAAACAAAAGAGCCAATGCCATATTCTTCCGTTTCCGGAATGTGCTCGTTATCCAGTTCCTTAATCCAGCCGGCAGAAGCTTCTGCTTTTGCATAATCAAAAAGGCCGGTATTGATTACTTCGTTTAGTGGCACATTAGCCTCTTTTGCAGGCAGGATTCGGGCATTACTGTTGAGCTTTCCGAGTATAGCATAGAGCTCTTTGAGTTGGTTTTCAGTTACCAGATCAATTTTGTTAAGAATGATTATATCCGCAAACTCCACCTGATCTGTTAGCAAGTTTACAATGGTGCGATGGTCTTCCTCCATTTCGGTAAGGTTGCGGGTGTTCAGATAATCGGCACTTGAGAAATCTTTTAAAAAGTTAAAGGCATCTACAACCGTTACCATCGTGTCTATGTAACTGAAACGGCTTAAATCAATGGCACCGTCCTCACTCTCAAAAGTGAAGGTTTGCGCTACCGGTATGGGTTCTGAGATACCGGTGCTTTCAATCAGCAAATAATCAAAGCGGTTTTCTTTTGCGAGGCGTTCTACTTCAATCATTAAATCTTCCCTTAGGGTACAACAAATACAGCCGTTACTCATTTCCACCAATCGTTCATCAGTGCGAGAAAGGGTGTTTTCGTTTTCGATAAATTGAGCGTCTATATTGACTTCGCTCATATCATTCACTATGACAGCCACTTTCAAGCCTTCCTTGTTGTGTAAAATATGATTGAGCAGGGTGGTTTTTCCGGCACCCAGAAACCCGCTTAGTACGGTTACAGGTAATTTATTCATCAGAAAGTAAGTTTACATAGTTTCTAAAATGAGCTTCGTCCACCTCTTTGGCATTCCATTCATCAAGGATTAACTGCTTATTTATTTTTGTAGCCGCTTCCTGAATTTTTTTACGGTAGTTTTGATTGGTGTCAAAGTCTGTTTTGGCTATGGCATTGATACGGTTTTGAAAGGCAATAACGGGATTGATGAAATAGGTTTTTCTCACGACATTATTTCTGTCTTGTTGATTCGCCATCACATTGTTAATAACCTTACTCATATGCAGATTGAGAGCCGTTCTGTACATTCCGTTTCGTGCCGGTTGAGTTACCAGAGAATCGGTTGTAGCGAGTTTACTTTCGCGTAAAGCGGGATAAGTCTCAAAAACAGTTTGTTTGACACTGTCCAGTTCCATATCATAAATCTGTTCCCGGTCGTCACGTTGTGCATTGATAATCTCCATCATAAATCCGGGAGGGTGTTTTAACGAAATATATTGGTGTATCAAACCGGGTAATACGATCGTTAAAACCAGCCAAAGTCCAACCATCTTGAGGGCTGCGTCTGTTTGTCCTTTTCCGTAAAAACTTATAAGCGCTAAAAGGAATAACCAAAAAAGGAGATAGAAAAATTTATAGATAAATAAGAGTGCGATTTCGCTGAAATGACTTCCCATGTACCCACCCAAAAGTGCCGGTATAGCAATAAGAAGCACTAAAATTACAGTAGCAAAAATGCCAATTGCCAAAAAACGCTTTGCAATCCAGCTCTTGAGATTGGATTCCTGAACCGAAAGTAACTTGGTAAAGCCCAAATCCCTTTCCAAACCGTGAATTGAGTAGGTGAGGACTATGAGCAGTAAGGGCATTAAAAACAACCAAACAAAGCTAAAATCAAGCGAACCAATAGCCACGCGTTCCGGGTTGGATATTTCAGCAGTGAGGTCTTTGTCATAAGCAGTGGACCACATACTCACCCTTTTGTAATAGCCAAACTGTTCTGCCTGCCCAATGGAATAGGTCATCAAGGGGTTGGGTTCATCAATAACCTGATGATTCGCATACCAAATTGCCCAAAAGGGGGTGCTTACATCCACCCACGGACGTTCTTCAGGACCTTTGAGCCCTTTTTCATACCATTCAAATGCATCTTCCTGTAACGTGGTGCTTTTGTCTTTAATAGTCTTTATTTCTGAGTTTCGCTCGTTATATAAAGCAGAACCATTGTGTAATCCATAAACAGAAACAATCAGAAATAAAAGAATCGCAATTAGTTTATAGGAATTCCGAACTATATGAAGTATTTCATATTTTAAAGTGGAAATTAGATTCATGAGTGTGTGTTTTTAGGGTTTGCAAATAGCAGTAAAAAGAAGCTTCCAATAAACCAAAGCCCCATAAATGCCATATCGGTTTTGTAAACAGCTAAAGCCTGATTGATAGCGGGGGTTTCGTAATCAAAATCGGAGATACTGTTGTAAAATTCCTGATTTGCTGTCCAGCCCCAGTCACCGGTTTTGCTTCCGCCAAAAGCGTGATGATCGTTGAGTGTTTTGATGAATACTCTTCTGTAAGTTTCTGCTTCCTGTTGAAAATGGGTGTGGTGCCAGTTATCGGTTCCGGCAAGTCCCATACTTAAACTCTGGAGTGACGCAAAGGGATTAATCAAACCACTCCATTGATAGGCTTTTTTCTGTTGCAGTATGGTTGTTTCTAAAGCTCCAAAATGCTTGTCCCATACTTTGGCACCAAAGTCTTCGTCGGCTTGCATGACAAGCCCGTCAAAGTTAATGGGCAGGTCATCGACAATTTCTACATTATACACCTGCAAAACACTGTCCTTTAGCTTTTCTTCCTGCTCACTCAACGGATTATGGCCATCTATACCTTTGCTGCGGTCTTCTTGCATCGCTGCACTAAAGGCTTGTCTGGAAGGTAGTGGATGGGTTTCTTCTGAAAAAGCACCGGCAATTTTAGGAAGAAAAATCACCCATAGCACCCAAAGAGCAAGCATAGAGGTTAATGCTGCCGTATTGTTTTTTAATGCTGCTGAGAGGTAAACAGTAATAGCACAAACAATCCAATAGAAAACCGCATAAAACACAAAAAGTAAAAGCAATCTGTTGAGTAAATCTCCCTGTGTATCACTTGAAAAAAGAAGCAGCTGAATTCCCAATGTAATAAGGAGTATTATAACACCAATAATCCAGTAGCTTATTGTTTTTGAAAAAAGTAATTTTCTCGAAGATACGCCTTGCATAAGGAGCAGTTTCAACCTTCCTTGTTCCTTTTCACTACTCACTGATGCAAAGGCTAGGAAAATGAGCAATAAAGGAATAATGAACTGAAGAACAACCGCAGGTTTCAATGTTCCAAATCTCGATAGCATTAAGGATTGTGAGTCGGGGCTGTGAATGATTTCGTTTTGACGGTGTCCTTCCAGTTGTAAAACGGTACCCACGGTATTATTAATTCCGTTATCGAGAGCGGTAAGAGCTGTTGTGGGTTTGAAGGTGTATGTGCCATAATGAGCAGCTCCATGCGGATTGTAATCACCTATACTCTCCCATTGCTGACGGATTTCTTCTTTAGCCTGTTGCTTTTTGTTCTGATTGCTTTTTGCATCCTGAACTCCAAAGTAAGCGATGACTACTAAAAGCAATGAGATTCCGCCCAAAGGTCCTATAAGGCGTTTGTTGTGAATGAGCGCTTGCCATTCGTTTTTTATTATATTATACATGATTTTTTAGTCTTAATTTTTCATAAAATTGAGATAGATACTTTCCAGGTCGTTTGCAGAGACGCTTTTGGCGTCGAGTTCTTTGACGAGTTTGCCCTGGTTGAGTATTCCAATGCGATCTGCGGTTTCGCGTACGCGAAAGAGGTCGTGAGAAGCCATTAATATGGTCGTTCCATCTGCTGCCAGCTTTTTAAGTAAAGCTGATAGCTCACTACTGGCAGAGGGATCCAGACCACTGGCAGGTTCATCAAGCAGCAATACACTTGCGTTTTTAGCCAATGCAATGGCAATGCCCACTTTTTGACGCATTCCTTTTGAAAAACCCGCAACTTGTTTGTTATGAGCTTCTTCCTGAAGGCCACATTGATTTAGAAAGCTGGTTAACGCATTGTTTTCATATTTCAGACCGGCTAGTTTACAGAAATAATCAAGGTTTTCCTTCCCTGAAAGGTGAGGGTAAAGGCTCACATTTTCGGGAATATAAGCCATTTGTTTTCTTGCTTCTGATGTGTTTTTTGAAGGATTTAAACCGTCAATAGTGATAGAACCTTCTGTGGGGTTTATAAAACCGAGAATTAAATTAATCGTTGTTGTTTTTCCGGCACCGTTTGGACCTAATAATGCATAGATTTCACCTTTTTTAATTGTAAGTGATAGGTCTGAAAGGGCTACAAAATTTTTGTAACTCTTTTGAACTTGATTGATTTGAATCATAAGTTAAAATGTTATACTGTAACACATTGTGAAACAGTAATTAAAAAATAAAATGAAATGAAAGTATCGCCTGTAAAAGAATAAATACAAGCAACTAATAGCTCTTAGCTAACAAAAATAGTTATAGAGTGGGTGGTGGTTTATTGAAATAAAAACCACTGAAAGTTGTAGCAACGTATGGTGCTTTGTAATCATTCTGAACGGGTTCAGCTATGAAAACAAAGGGTATTGTAATCTGAGGGATTTCAGGTGGAAATGTGACTGGATTGTTGTTTGAATTTACAGTGTAAAATTCACAAAGTTCACAGTGTTCCCCATCAAATTCTTGCACTGTAATGTGTTCAAAAGCGTGAAGATTTACTACTTTCAATAAGAGGAAAGCAATAATAAAAAAACAAGAGATGTATTTTTTTTGTGACTTTAAACGCATAACGATTGCTAAAGTAATAAAAAAATGTGAATTTGATTGTTTAAATTCACATTTTGAAATGTTTTGGAACAATATTGAAATTCCGGAATTTAGTTCACTTATCTCAATAGAGGTATAGATTCTGTTATTCGTTCTTATTGTATTGAGAGTCCGGTTTCGTAAGTTTTAAAACATCGGTCATCATTTTTACATAGATGGCTTTTTTACCACGAGTGGCGATAGGAAATACTAATAACTCCGGATTGTTTTGAAGGATTTTGACGGCATCCTCGGTGCCAAGTTCTGTATTTTTATCAAACTTTTCTTTAAAAACAGGGTGGTCTTTCTCAAGGAAATCAGTTACTTTGACTCCCAACATTTCTGCGAGTTCAACCCATTGAGTGCCTGTTACTTTTGTTTTTTTAATGTTGACAGCATTTAGTTTGGCATCAGAAGATTCTGCATAAGCCAATGCTTCTTTTGATAATTTGTGTTCAGGGTAATAATAAAAGTTCAGTTGACGTTCATTTTCAGATAGTACTCCCATTTTGTTTTCGTCTTGATTAGTCATTTTTAATTGTTTTTTTCTCAAAACTTAAAAATACAACATTTGTAAGATTTGGCAAACTGCCTTAACATCACTTTATGTAAATAATGGAGAAAAAACACGTATCTTAATACCTGCTAAAAAACCCTTAAAAATTGAACTATGCGTATCGTAAAAAAAATTTTCCTGATCCTCTTTTTGATCCTGATTGTAATCTTTTCTGTACAGAACAGTCAGACCATAAGCATTGATTTTTTTAACTGGAGTGTAAAACTGCCTGTATCTTTAATAATTATTCTGGTTTACATCCTGGGCATGACCACCGGTGGAATTATTTCTTCGGTTATAAGAAGCCTGGCAGAGCCAAAAAAAGCAAAACCAAAGGACGATTCCCAGCTTGAGACCTAATTTTTTTAGTAGCTTTACTTTTTTATAAATTGTATGATGGAAAAACAACCCAACAACCCTTTGCACGGCATTACTTTAGTAACAATGCTCGGTTTTTTAGTTGAAAAGTATGGTTGGGAAACACTGGGTGAAAAAATTCCCATAAGGTGTTTTACCCACAATCCCTCCCTTAAATCTAGTTTGGTTTTTTTGAGAAAAACCCCCTGGGCAAGGGAGAAAGTGGAGCAATTATACCTGAAGAGCGTGTAATATGCCCTGATGTTTATAAAAAAAATGATTTATTTTGATAACGGGTCTGACAATTACCGTAAGGCTGATTATTTATATAGTTGAAAACTAAAACACATGTGGAATAAGATTATAATCCTTATCAAAGAGCCTTACCGAAAAGTCGTCAACAGCATCGCCTTTTACCCTGCGATCTTTACCCTTGTATTTTTAGTCCTTTCTTATTTCAGTATTCTTTTTGATTTTTCTGAACAGGGCCGGGAGCTTAAAAGGGAAATGGAATGGATGGGCCTGAGGGACGCCTCCACAGCGAGGAGCATTGCCTCGGCCATTGTTGCCGGCCTCATCTCATTGACTGTATTTAGTTTTTCCATGGTCATGATTGTCCTGAACCAAACGGCCTCACAAATGAGCAACCGCATACTGGACAGCCTGATAGGCAGCAGGTTTCAGCAAACTGTTTTGGGAATCTACATTGGCACTATTGTCTATGCGTTGTTTTTACTGACTATGGTGGTTGACTCAGATTCACAAGAAAGGGTACCCATAATCAGTACCTACTTGCTGATAATACTCACGATCATCGACCTTTTCATCTTTATTTATTTTTTGCACTACATCACACAATCTGTAAAATACGAGGTGATTATTGAAAGGGCTCATAAAAAGACCCTGGCGTCCATGAAAGCCTATTGTAAACTGGAAGAAGCACCCGACGAACTTCCACTGCCACAAAACGGTCCTCTGATACCGGCACACCGCTCAGGAATCTTTCTGGGCTTTAATGAAAAAACACTAGTGGAAATGGGCGATGCACACGATTGTATTTTTTATTTCCTGCAAAACCGAGGCAGCTATGTTATGGAGGGTATGCCACTTGTGAAAGCGAATAAACAATTATCTGAAGAGCAAAAAGAGAAGGTGTCAAACAGTATATTTCTGCCTTTAAGCGAGTCTATTGAGGAAAATTATCTCTATGGGTTCAGACAATTGTCTGAAGTGGCCATCAAGGCACTTAGCCCGGGAATAAACGATCCCGGAACCGCTGTTTTGAGTTTGAGGGTGATGTTCCAGTTATTGTCTTTCCATATGTCACATCACCCCAAAAATAAGATTGTAAACACAAACAACCAGTTGCGTGTGGTATCACCTAAAACACCAATTGAAGATATATTTCATGCAATGGTAGTGCCCATTTGGGATTATGGTAATGAAGACAGGACCATTCAGCAGGAACTGTATAATTTGGTTTCGCAATTCCAGACAATTTATAGTCCCAAACTGATGAGCAGGCTTTTGGAAGACATAAAAACAAAGATGAAAAAACGGGTTTTAGACCCGAGATGAGTAGCATATATTAAATAAGTTCAAGTTAAACCCTAATGCAGACCAATCATGGATGTTAATACCTTTATTGAACAAGTAACATTGGCCTTCCGGGAGAACTGGACTGAGTTGGTTAAAAACATGCCGGAGATTGTCTTGGCCATTTTGATTATCGTCATTGGATTTATAATTTCCAATTTCCTGACAAAAATCTTCAGGAGAACGGTCGCCAAAAGATCAAAAGACCCCTTGATGACCAACTTTTTGTCAAAAACATTCAAAGCCTTTTTAGTAATCTTGGTCATTATGTTTGCCCTGAACACGGCAGGTCTCAGAAATATTGCAACAGCCATTTTTACGGCTGCCGGCGCTTCGGCATTGATTTTTGGATTTGCATTCAAGGACATTGGTGAGAATTTTATTGCAGGGGTTATCCTTTCGTTTAACAGGCCCTTTGATATCAATGATACCGTTCTTGTCGATGATATCTTTGGTAAAGTCAAGGCGATGGAGTTTCGGTATACCAAACTCAAAACATTTGATGGTCGCGATGTGTATATTCCCAATAGTCACATCATAAAAAAGCCGGTTTTCAATTATACTGAGGATGGTTTTTTCAGAATGGATTTTAAGGTAGGGATAGATTACATTGATAATATTGATAAGGCTCGTAAAGTTATTCTGGATACAGTTAGTAAAATTGATGGTGTAGAAGAGAATGAGAGTCACGAAACCCTAGCGTTAGTTGAGGAACTGGGGGTAAGCACTGTGAACATCAAGGTTTACTTTTGGGTTGTGACTA
>JBBDIQ010000004.1:0-51059 GCA_040880345.1 Flavobacteriaceae bacterium | reverse complement strand
AAAGCGTTGTAACACCACTTCCTGGACCAAGTGGCTGAGGAGTGTCTGTGGCGCAACTATTCACTTGATTCATCAAATTGGCAAAAACTTGAAAAGGGAGACCTTGTTGAGCACCAGAACCTCCGTCTACTGCAGGGTTATAAGGTCCTCCATTAATGGATTGAAGACCATTTCCTGTTGTGGTTGTCCCAAGTATTACAATGGGTGGCTGCCAGGGTCCTGATGCTAATGATCCACTAAAATTCCAATCCAACCAGTAGGTTCCTGCAGTAAGAGTAAGTCCTGAAGTTAGAGCTTGCGCTTCCATTATAGGTCTATTTGTTGCGGTCTGTGACGTTTCTAACACTCTAAAAACACCTGTAAAACTAGTATTTCCAAGAACATTTGTCGTTGCATCACCCCAAACAACACTGCTACCCATAGCTCCTGGAACACCATCCCAAACACGCAAAGTAACTCCCGTTAGGGTTGAAGTAGTCGTTGAACCTGTTTGATAAGCATAAAAATTAATACTGGTAATATCATAGTCATTTGTTAGAATCAAATCATCTGCCATTCTGTTATTTGCAGTGGTTTGAGCTCCAAAACCATACCCATTCATACCTAAAGAAGTCTCTAGGACTGATTTGTCTGGGGGCATATTAATAAGGGGGCCATTATCATAAATAAGTAACGCCCTGCTGTTTGAGTAATAAGTACCAGTAAAGGGGGTTGATCCCTGAACTAAGTTAGAAACACCCGAATGATTTACAACACCATCTGAGGTTTCAGCAACCTGCGCTTGTAGGTTTGTGAATAATAAAAAACACAAAACCCATTTTAAAACAAAAGTAATTTTTTTCATAATTGATTAGTTTTATTAAACCTATAACTTGTTAAAATAGAGTTAAATAAAATTAAAGAAAAAAATTACTGTTTTCACAACAAAACAAAAAAAAGCGGTATTATTTTCTACTTTTTAAACTTACATATAAATAATTATAATTATTTTATGATTATAACGACAAATAATATATTTTTAACGTTGAAATACACAAGGGCTTGATAAAAGGAAAAACAATAATTTTTTGTTTTTTAAATAAATTACAAGAAAAAGGGGATTATATTATCGAATAAACACAGGTTTGTTGTCAATTTTGGTTTCATTTCTGCTAAATTGATAGCCATCAAGATCAAAACCCAACAAATCTTTTTCATTTTTAATGTCATTTTCAACCACATACCTCGCCATGCTTCCACGTGCTTTCTTAGCAAAAAATGAGATGATTTTTAATTTACCATTTTTAAAATCCTTAAAGACAGGACTAATTAATCTTCCGTTCAGTTTTTTTGTGTTGACCGACTTGAAGTATTCATTACTAGCCAGATTTAGGACAATTTCATCCTCACTTAACTCTTCATTCAAAGCTTCTGTGATTTTATCGCCCCAGTATTCATAGAGATTTTTCTTGGTATTGACTTTCAAATCGGTTCCCATCTCAAGCCTGTAGGGTTGCATTAAGTCTAAAGGCTTTAAAATTCCATAAAGACCGGATAGGATTCTTACAGTCTCCTGAAGGTTTTCTATTTTATTTTTGGGAAGTGTATAAGCATCCAGTCCCACGTACACATCTCCCGAAAAAGCGTAAATAGCCGGGCGGGCATTTTTAGCATTGAAAGGAGTGGAAAACGTTTTGTATCGCTGATAATTGAGTTCAGCAAGGTTATCACTTATTCCCATTAAATCTTTCAACTGTTTCTTTGATTTTTTTTCTAAAACCGCATTTAACTTTTCGGCTTCAGCCAAAAAAATGGGTTGTGTATTTTTCTCTGTGGGCAATTTGCTCTCAAAATCAAGTGATTTTGCAGGTGATAATAAAATTTTCATATTCAATTATTTTAAGCTCAAATTTACAATTTTAGTGTGAAAAAATGGTGAATCTTTAAAAGGTATAACATATAGAGCAATTACTTTTCTTTATTGACAGCTGCATTTTTAACACACATTTTAGCTCTTAAAAGATTATTTAAATTTAAATTTATTGCTCATAACCATAACTTTTATTTAAATGAAAACTACTATTACTAATGTTGCAACTGCTCTCGCACTTCTATTATCCCCCATTTTGATTTCACAAGAGCTGGGTAAAAAAGCCATTTTGCTTGAAGATGGAAGTATTTCAGCAGAAACAATTGTCTTACCCCAAGTTTTTTCACAAAAAAACGGAAACAATTTTGAACAGCTTCAAAACTTTCCTTTTGGAAGACCCACGCACCCTAATTTTAAAAACTTTAGAGGAGCTACTATTGCTGACATCAATCTAGACGGTATTGAAGACATTGTTTTTGCGACCTTTAACAAACTCTATGCAATAAATGGAGATGGTTTAATTATCTGGGAAAAAACATTAACCGGTACAGCTACTCTACCCCCAAGCGTTGCCGATATCACCGGTGATGGAAATCTTGAAATCGTCCAAAACACAGGTGGCATACCTGCGAACGGAAGAGTTTACTTACTCAACGCTGCGACCGGGGATGATCTGCCGGGCTGGCCGCTCAATTTTAACAATAACTGGATGATTAATGCACCAGCACTTTCTGACGTAAATGATGACGGTGTGATGGAAATTGTTTTTTGTGAAAGGGTAAACGCAAATCAAGGATTTATCCACATTGTAGATATAGATGGAAATCCATACAACGCCAACTGGCCGGTTGAACTTCCGGGAACTCCGGCATTTACCCCTTCTATAGGAGACGTAAACAATGACGGAACTATGAATGTGGTCATTGCTACCTCTTCCGGGCAAATGTTTGTTCTCGATGTTGAAACCGGACAACCTATAAGCGGTTTCCCAACAACAGGAAATGGAATAAGTCTTTCTTATCAATCTCCCATTCTGGTTGACCTTGACGGAGACGAAAATCTTGAAATTGTGGGAAGCAACCACGGAGATAACCCTGCTTTTTTCGTAATGAAATCTGATGGCACTTATGCAACAGGCTGGCCTTACGGCATCGGTGAGTGGACTTACTCTCCCCCAACAGTGGCCGATGTAGATGGCGATGAAACTTATGAACTCTTTTTCGGAAACAGAAATACTAGTGGAGATGGCACAACCCCACTGGATGTAATTTATGGATTTGATCCTGAAGGAACTTTAATACCCGATTTTTCAGTTAACAAATATGGCGGAACTGAAGGCGTTATGACCGTCGCTGATATTAATGGAGATGGTGTACAGGATATTATTTTCCCAAGTGTGGTTTTAGGTGGTGACGGAAATGGGTTTATTCACGCGTATTCCCTTGACGGAAGTGGTGAAATAGCAGGTTTTCCTCTTAGACCCAAAGGGTTTACGTTTATAAATGGAGCCGTGCTGGGCGATGTTAACAACGACGGACTTTTAAATCTTGTGGCTAATTCTTATACTCAAACTTTTGGCTCGGGCGTTGACTCTGCCTTTGTAAATGTGTACAATCTAAATATTCCTTATGATCCCGCTACCATTTTAAGCAATGGTTACAAAGGCTCAAACGTAAGAGATGGATTGGTTACACCGGAAGAACCTTTGAGTATTTCAGATTTTGAAACACCAAAAATGGAGATTCACCCCAATCCTTCATCAGGTGTTTTATCTTTTACAATTCCTTCCGGTATGAAGAATGCCACCTTGCAAATTTTCAGTCTGGACGGAAAACAGGTTTTTGTTGAGAAAAATATAAACTTGGAGAATGGGCATTTTTCTCAAAACTTTGAAAAATTAAATTCAGGCTTATACCTTCTTGTAATAAGCAACAAAAAAACCACATTTACAGGAAAGTGGATTAAACGATAAGAACAAATTTTACAGTAAAAAAAAAAGAGCCGATTCAATCAAGAATCGGCTCTTTGTGTTTCTATTCATTTTCAAAATCTTTTTGATGCTTCACATAGTTACGCCATTTTTCAATGCATTGCTGCATATCTTCGGGCAATGGTGTTTCAAAAGACATAAACTTTCCGGTAACGGGATGTTTAAAGCCAAGTGTTTTTGCGTGTAAGGCTTGACGCGGAAGGACTTTAAAACAATTATCCACAAACTGTTTGTATTTTGTAAATGTAGTCCCCTTTAATATTTTTTCGCCTCCATATCGTTCGTCATTGAAAAGTGTGTGACCAATGTGTTTCATATGCACCCTGATTTGATGGGTTCTTCCGGTTTCCAGTTTACATGCAACTAGGGTCACATACCCAAAGCGTTCCAATACTTTGTAATGGGTTACCGCTTCTTTCCCCTGGCTTTCATCTTCATAAACCATATTTTGCAATCGGTTTTTGGGGTGTCTTCCGATGTGCCCTTCAATAGTTCCTTCCTCTTCCAATACATCACCCCAAACAAGTGCCACATACTCACGCTCGCTTGTTTTGTTGAAAAACTGTTTGGCAAGGTGCGTCATCGCAGCTTCGGTTTTTGCAACTACCAGAAGTCCGCTGGTGTCTTTATCTATTCTATGAACCAGACCGGGACGTTCATTGCTGTTTACAGGCAAATTTTCGATGTGGTATACTAGTGCATTGATTAATGTGCCTGAATAATTTCCGTGCCCGGGATGCACCACCATTCCGGCAGGTTTATTAACTACCAGCAGTGCTTCATCTTCATAAACAATATCCAAAGGAATGTTTTCAGGCACTAATAGAAATTCATAGGGAGGATGAGTAAACATAACCCTAATGACATCGCCCGGTTTTACTTTGTAATTTGATTTTACGGGCGTATCATTCACATAAATGTTTCCGTCTTTGGCAGCAGTTTGAATTTTATTGCGGGTAGCTCCCTCAATATAATTCATCAGGTATTTATCGACACGCAGTGGTTGTTGCCCTTTATCAGCTACAAAACGATGGTGCTCATAGAGGTCATCGTTTTCTTCAATGTCATTATTCTGTGTTGTCATCTGTTATTTGTTCACCTTCACTTTCGACTTCTTCACCTTCTTCATTATCTCCTTGATAGCTTTGTTTTCCATCTCCCAGTACCAGGTCAATTACAGATGTTATTTGAAGAATATCTCCGGGAAGAATTTCTTTTCCTTTGTGCCGCATTTCAAGCACCCTGTCCTTTGCCATATCCGGTCTATAAATAATTTGCCCTATCTCAAATCCAAGTGCTCTCAGAGTGGGTTCAACCTGTCTTTTAGTTCTCCCTGCAAGCGGCGGAATTTCAACTTTTCTGTATCCCGAAGGGTTTAAAGTAATGTATATTTTTCTATTTTCTTTAACCATACTTCCGGCAGTGGGGATTTGTTCTATAACTGAATACTTTGGATACTCCGGATTAAAGTTTGCTGAATCCAAAACTTCAAGTCTCAAATCATTTTCTTTTAGTTTATTAACAGCATTATCAAGTGACATTTTTGCAAGATCAGGAACTTCAATCCGAATGTTGTGATTTGTAGTAAATTTTAACCAATACAAGATTAAAAAAACAAGTAAAAGCAATACTACTCCCGCTATGATAAGCTGTTTTACAAATGCTTTAGAAAAAATAAACTTGATTAAACTCATAGTTTTTAAATTATGACTCCTAAATATGAAAAGCTTTTAAAAATATCCAGCAAAGATACTGCTTAAATTGCTAAGATATTATTTTTTGGATTCGGTTTATTAATCCTACTTTTGTTTAACGTTATTAATTTCTAATTGGTATGCATAAGAAAGTTGTTGCTGTTGTAATGGGAGGCTACTCCAGCGAGTTTGAAATTTCAATTCAAAGTGGGCAAGTTGTTTATGAATCTCTCTCCAAAACAGCTTATGATGTTTATCGCATTCATATAACAAAAGACAGTTGGTATTACAAATCTGAAGCAGGCGAGAACTTTGAAATCAACAAATCTGATTTTAGTTTTTCAAATGGGGCTCAAATAATCAAACCCGATGTTGTTTTTAACGCCATTCACGGTACACCGGGGGAGGATGGCCTTCTTCAAGCTTATTTTGAACTCATTGGTTTGCCACACACTTCCTGTAACTACTATCAAGCGGCGCTTACTTTCAATAAAAGAGATTGCTTATCGGTTTTAAAAAGTTATGGGGTGCATTGTGCAAACGCTTACTACCTCAACAAAGGTGATGAAATTAAACCCGAAGATATTGTAAAAAAAGTGGGGCTTCCCTGTTTTGTAAAGCCCAGTCGCTCAGGTTCCAGTTTTGGGATTTCAAAGGTCAAAACCATTGAAGAATTACCGGCTGCTATTGAAGTTGCCTATAAAGAAGACCCTGAAATTTTGATAGAGAGTTGTCTCATAGGAACTGAAATTTCTGTGGGTGTGATTGAATACAAGGGTGAAATAATGGTTTTACCTACCACCGAAATTGTTTCAGAAAATGAGTTTTTTGACTATGAAGCCAAGTATCTTGGAAAGTCTGAAGAAATAACCCCGGCAAGAATCCCTGAGGAAGAAACAGAACGTGTTAAAGCAGAAGCCAAACGCATTTATGAGCTTTTGAATATGACAGGACTTTCCCGAAGTGAATATATTATTCAGGATGGCGTACCTCATTTTATTGAAATGAATACAAACCCGGGATTGTCTCCAGAGAGCATCATACCAAAACAAGCAAAAGCTGCCGGAATCTCTCTTGAAGATTTATTTGGGAATTTAGTAGAACTGGCATTTCAGAAAAAATAAGTAACTTTATTGACAATTCATTTCTATGAAACGAGCACTATTTCCCGGTTCTTTTGACCCTATCACCCTGGGGCATTATGATATTATTAAAAGAGGAATTCACCTTTTTGATGAGATAATTGTCGCCATTGGCATCAATGCCGAAAAAAAATATATGTTTTCATTAGAGGAACGTAAAAAATTTATTGAAGATGCTTTTGCAGATGAACCTAAAATTAAGGTCATAACTTATGAAGGTCTCACAATAGACCTTTGTAAAAAAATGGATGCTGAGTTCATTTTAAGAGGTCTGCGCAACCCCGCCGATTTTGAATTTGAAAAAGCAATTGCTCACACTAACCGAAAACTTTCAAAAATTGAAACCGTTTTTCTTTTAACTGCCTCCAGAACATCATACATAAGTTCAAGCATTGTGCGTGATGTTATTCGCAACAAGGGAGATTACACTGTTTTAGTTCCTGATAGTGTCAAAATCAAATAAATTTTTCGAATTTAAACCTTTTCAATATGATTGATATTCTACTATTAATTGTTGGGTTTGTAGCTCTCATTTTTGGAGCAAACAAATTAGTTGATTCTGCATCGGGCTTAGCTGCAAAATTTGGTATTCCAAACATAGTGATAGGGCTTACGATTGTGGCTTTTGGCACCTCTGCTCCAGAGCTGGTGGTGAATATCATCGCAGCAGTCAATGAAAATACAGAAATGGTTTTGGGTAATGTGCTTGGAAGTAATATTTTTAATGTGCTGGGAATTCTGGGGATTTCAGCGATTATTTATCCTCTTTCAGTAAAAAGCAGTACTACCTGGTATGAAATTCCATTGAGTTTACTTGCTGCTGTAGTTGTTTTGGCAATCACTGCAGATATTTTTTTAGGCGGAAGCACTCAAAATATCATTTCGCGTAGTGATGCGATTGTTCTGTTGTTGTTTTTTACAATTTTTCTTGTGTATAATGTGGCTGTATCAAAAAACGAAACCACCGACGAGAAAACGGAAATAAAAGAGCAGAAGACCCTTACTGCTGTGCTTTTTATCCTAATTGGGTTGGCTGGATTGGTTATTGGCGGTCATTTGATTGTTCAAAGTGCTACTTCTATTGCTCAAATTTTAGGTTTATCAGAACGCGTCATAGGACTAACCATTGTCTCGATTGGAACTTCCTTGCCGGAATTAGCAACATCAATTGTAGCTGTTAGGAAGAAAAATGTAGACATTGCCATTGGCAATGTCGTGGGTTCAAACATTTTTAATATTTTCTTTGTATTGGGGGTTTCTGCAGTTATTACACCTGTGGTCGTTGCTTCAGCTTCCTACATTGATATATTAATGAATATTTTTGCGGGAGTATTACTTTTCCTTTTTGTCTTTACCGGAAAATACCGCAGCATTGACCGTTGGGAAGGATTTGTTTTTGTAAGTATTTATGTTGGGTATTTAGTCTATTTAATTGGACTCTAGAAAAACACCTAACTTTTTGCGTCTTCAGTAATATTGAGTTTGGGAATAGATACTTTTACTATGGTTCCTTTGGGTTCATTTTTGGAAAACTCAAGTGTACCGCCGTGAAGATTAATAAAGTCCTTTACAATGCGCAGGCCAATACCGGTTCCTTTTTCACCTTCAGTGCCATAAGTACTCAGGAGTTCTTCCTGAGTTTCAAGATTGTTAACAACAGAAGACTTAATTCCTTCACCCTCATCTGAGACCGTAAAAATAAAAACGTCATTTGATTCTACAAAACTAACATCGACCTTCCCTTTAATTGGACTAAATTTTATGGCATTTGCAATCAAGTTATTTGCAATACTTCTGAACTGATTTTCGTCTGCATTAAAAATTGATTTTGATTTATTCACATAGCTTACCTCTATTGCCTTTGCTTCTGTATGGGATTCAAAGTTTTTTATAATTTCAATAATGATTCCGTCTTCATCGAGTTTTGAAACATTGATAGATTTATCTTTCATTTGAAGTCTTGCCCATTGCAAAATATTCTCAAGGGTTTTTAAACTTGCACTTGTTTCTCCCTTGAGGTGTTTGAGCATAAATTCCATTTCGTCTGGCGACAAATCAATCTGGGACATGCTATCAATCAAGCTTGAAACATTTGCCAACGGAGTTCTCAAATCGTGACCAAGAACTGAAAATATTTTATTCTTTAAAGCAACTGATCTGTCCAGCTCTGCTTCCCGTTCCTTAACGATAATGAGTTGTTTTTCAAGTTCGTCTGTCGCATTTTTGACTTCTTTATACGCTTTTCGTTTTGCCATATTTGACTTGAAAAGAAACACCACCATAACAAGAACAATTGTGAGGGCCACAAACAAAACTACTAATAAAGTTTTTTGCAATGCAATTTGTTCTTTTTGAGCAACTTCTCGTTCTCTTAAAATAATGTTTTCATTTTCTGCAAGACTTGTTTCATATTTTATTCGTAATTCCTCCAAATTATCATTGTTTTTAATTAAAGCAATGCTATCTTCAATTTCCTCTACTTTTTCACTGTAAAAGAGTGCTTTTTCAAAATCTTTTTCTTCTTTGTAAAACGCAAATAATTTCTCTGCAATTCCGGCTTTCATTTCAAAGGATTCTGCATCACTTACAATTTTTTCAACTTTCTTGAAATATGACAAGGCTTTGATTCTTTCGCCCTTCGCCAAAAATGCATCTCCAATTCCAATATTTGCGTGATACAGCCCGGGTGCAATCCCAAATTCTTCACTTATTTCAAGGGATTTTTGAAAAGCTTTTATAGCAGCATCATACTCGTTGCTCTCGAGATAAAAAATACCCAAAGCGTGATTGCTGGATGCCAGCCCTCCAAGATCTCCCAAATCAGTTTTAATTTCCAAAGCCTTATTGATATAATAAAAAGCACTGTCAATCTGCTTTAAACTATTACAGGCTAAGGAGATGTTATGGTAGTTTTGTGTTAGCTGCCTTAAATCGTTGTTGCTTTTATTTAATTTTATGGCTTTATGATAGTGTTCTTTAGCTTTGGAAAAATCTTTAAAATTTTCTCTGTATAACTCACCAATGTTATTTTGTATGGTTGCAAGTGCTTTTTGATTGTCTTGTTTCTTGAAATATTCTTCAACAGTTAAGAGGGCTTTGAGAGCATTATCAAAGTCCTGTGACTGTTTATAAGCTATTGACATATTTGAAAGCAAGCTATAGTAAGTCTTGTCTTTATCGTCTTCAAGCATTGCCAATGCCTCATTTTGGTAAATTAGTGCCTTTTTGTATTTATTATCAACCAAAAGAGCATTTGCCAGACCAGAATATGAAGCGACCATAAAAGAAGTGTCCTGCAGAATTCTAGCTGCCTTTAATGCCTCAGAATAGGCTTTTTGAGATTCTGCAATTTGATTGCGGGAGAATGCAAGGGAACCAAAGGTAATATGATATTTAAAATAAATAAAATCTGAAGATGTTGTATCTACTGAGGCTCCTGCTAGACTTAAAAAATTTGCACTTTTTTTAAAGTCACCTTCATCAAGTGCCTTTGAAGCTGAATCAATTAATTTTAAAACAGCATTTTCTTTTTGCAATAAAGGGTAATCTTGAGAAGAAAGATTTTGGCAAAATAAAAAGAAGTATACCAAAACGTATATGTAGGTCGAAATTCGGAACATTGGGGATATCATTTATACAAATGTAACAGATTCATTTTTATTTAATACAAATATAACCAATAGATTTGCACTTTATTTCAGTAAATAATTCAATCTAATTCCTACATAATAACTTCTTGGGTTTCCGGGATAATAGTAGCGTGGTGAAGCATTGCCAAAACCCACTGCATTGGGTAAAATACTTGCTGCATATTTTTCATCAAACAAATTGTTTACACCAAAAAAAAGTTGGGTTTCCAAAACTTTTTTTATTTTAAATCCATAAGAAGTTTTGACATCCACCAGTTGATAGCCATCACTGTATAAAGTGTTTTCGTCGTTCAAAGGAATTTCACCCACATTTCTATAAACTCCATAAAAAGCAAATCCCAAATCACTTTTAAAATCAATTCCAAAATTCCATTGAAAATCAGGTACTCCTGTCAATTCATTACCCGAAAAATCAGAGTCTCCATCTACAAAATCTTTAAATTTAAAATCAGTTAGTGTAGCTGAAAGGAAAGGGTTTAATTGAAATCCCGAGTTTGAAAACAGCCTGTAATTAATATATAACTCCATTCCTTTGTGGCTGCTTTCACCGGCATTAATCCCTATAAACTGATCTTCGGCAATGCGTCTTGCAACCAGAAGGTTTTTAATTTGGGTAGAGTACAAAGACATTTCTGTGTAAAGTGCATTTGAGAGCCAATTCAATTTAAGACCAACTTCATAATTGATCCCAATTTCGGGTTTTAAGTCTGTGTTTATTTCGCCCTCAGGCGTCAAAGTCTCGGCTACAGAGGGTATGGAAAAACCTTTACTTATCGCTGAATAAACATTTTTCCCTTTGGAGATTTGATATGAGAGTCCGATTCTGGGCGACCAGACATTGTCAAAAGTATACCTTCCATCCTGATTTGAATTTTCACTTGTAAACACATCTTTCAAACTATATTGGGTTGTGTTTAACGAAACACCCTTTTCAAGAAGTAAGTTTTCAGTGAGTCGGGTATTCATTTGAAGAAAAACATTGGCATAGCGGCGATTTTGATTAACCTCAGCAAAAGTCTCACCGGCGATACTTCCCTGCCCCGGTTGTGATTGATACAGATTTTCAATAAGTGAAAAACTGTAATCTTCAAGCAGCACTTCAGTTCCCAAACTTATTTCATAGGGTAATGATAAAAATTGATCAGCATAATTAAGCTTTCCGCGAAAGCCAATACCTGAGGTGTAATCATCTAAAATATCAAAAGGGCGCGGTTCATAAGCGTCTTTTAAATTAAAAAACAGACTGGAAGAAAAATTTAATTTTTCTGAGAATAAATGTTTGTATCCCGCTCCCAATAGCAATTTATCATAGGATTCAAACCCTTGTGCTGCGGCCCAGTTTGAAGCGGCTATTTCAGGTCTTTCGTTAAAGTCGGTTTCGTTTAACGAGCTGGGGATAAAGGCTTTTAATCGGGTAAAAATTCCAATAAACGAGAGTGTACCTTTTTCGCTTAAGCGATAGGTTCCATTTAGGTTAAACGATTTTCTGTCATAGTTGCTGTTTTCTCTAAAACCATCACTTTCAAGACTGCTAAAGTTTGCATAAATGCCTCCCTGTTGCTTTCCATAACCCGCAGAAAGGGTTTGTTTATAAAGCCCAAAACTCCCAAGTGTTGCCGTGGTATTTGCAAAAGAGTTTCCCCTATTTGATTCTTTACCATACAAAGAAATCACACCGCCAAGACCGGCGCCAAAGCTGGTGGCATTGGGTCCTTTGATAATTTCGATTCTATCTAAAGCTTCCAGGTCAATATCTTCAATAATGGTTTCACCCTCGGCATTACTTAAGGGAATATCGTTAAAATAGGCTTTCAATCTGTTTGTGGAGAATTGAGAACGGGCTCCAATACCTCTTATCGCAATCCTGTTTGTGTTGAGGGCTCCTTGCTGCATATAAACACCGGGAACCTTGTTTAAAGCAGATGTGAGTATCACTCCGTCACTTTGTGTCAAATCATTTTTTGTCAGCACAGATACAGAGGTTGCTTTGTTTTGTAGTGTGCTGTTTATTTGAGTACTGAGGAGTACAACTTCAGCGAGGGATGTTGTGTCTTTAACAGTTTGGGAAAATAAATTATGGCAGAAAAAAATGCACCCAAAAAGGAGCAAGAGACATTTTTTGTAAGAGGTTTTGATCATTGTAAATTTTTACTGCCCCTAAAGTAGTATTGTTTGAACTAATAAAAAAACCCTTGCAATGAATTGCAAGGGTTTTGAATGTATCTTGATTATAAATTTTATTTCTTAACTACTTTTTGAGTTAAGGAACCTTGATTTGTTTCAAGATTTAAAAAGTAAACTCCTTTAGTTAAGTTAGAAATATCAAGGGTATTGTTTGTTACTGACGTCCCCATGTTTTTGCCAAGCATACTATAAAGGCTCACGCTAATAATTTCAACAGAAGAAGGCACTTTAATGTTTAGAATATCTGAAGTTGGGTTAGGATAAACAGAAACTAAAGAAAGTAAATTATCATTGATTGATAAAACCTCACAAACACCAAATGATAAGTTTGACAAAAGTTCACCGTCTTCATCAGCTCCTTCTATTTCTATCCTACCAATAGGTTCGTCAGAAATAAACCCGAAAAAATTTTCAGTAGTTGGAGTAGCGGAAGTAAGTGTAAAAGAATCAATTAAATCACCATCAGCATTAAATATTCTATAATCTGCGTTGAGACTGTTATTGTTAAACACATCTTGACCAACTGCGAAAACTTCTGTATCCACAAAAGTAATTATGGTATAATCTGCAAACGAATTTGATCCTACTAAGTGACTTGGATTTCCAAGAAAACCTGGAGGAAGATAAACATTTAGATTGGTTCCTGTACCCAAAGAAGTAATGGTAAATCCTTCTTCTAAAACACCGGGAGGAAAGCAATCGTCTCCAGCACTGCTAATGACTGGGCCACAAGTTGTAATTGCACCCGGTCCTCCGGAAAAATCTTCATTGATTAATGGAATTGTGCAATCTACATTATAGGCATCTTCAAAATCAGTACGATTATCAAAAGTTTCCAGTATGGGTTGGCGTTCCAAATTATTTGAAACTATTTCAAATCCTTCAGATGGATTAATGGTAACTCCTTCTGCATTGGTTGGTTGAATATCACCATAGCTTTGCTGGGCAAAACCAGTGATTACAAAAGCTAATAAAAATAAACTTAGTGTAATTTTTTTCATAATTTAAAATTTAAGATTCATTTGGATATGAAGATAGCACAAAAATATAAATAAAGTTATTCTAATCATTAAAAATTAATGCAGTATTCTAAAAACACTATGTTTCAATAATAAAAAAACCCTTGCTGTTGGGCAAGGGTTTTAAAAGTATGTTGTTAAGAAATTACTTCTTGATCACTTTTTGAGTCAATGTACCTTCAGCAGTTTTAACTGTTAGCATATAAACACCTCTGCTTAAATCAGAAACATTTATTTGACCATTTGAGAAAGAAGCACCTGTGTTTCTTCCTAAAAGGTCGTGTAAAGCAACTTCAGTAATTTCAATATTTGAAGGAACTTTTACATTGATAACATCTATTGCTGGAACAGGGAAAATAGAAACAACATCAGCAAGATTATCTCCTACAGAAAGTACTTCATCTCCTGTTACATTAATATAGTAGTGGGCATCAGGAAATCCAATGTCTGCTGGTGCAAGGTATTCTAAAACCTCACATTGTATAGATGCCAACCAAGGGTGATCTGTTTGTGCAGCAGTTCCTCCAATGAACCATGAGATACCATCTAATTCTTGAGAAACTTCAACAAGAATACGCTCTGTACCGGCAGGTACTAAAACAGGAGTATCAAATGTATAATCTACAATGGTCAAATCACTTCCAAAAGGAACTGTAACTGCTTGAGAACCTAACAAAGTTGCAGAACCTGGAAATCCTGAAGGGAATAAATCATCTACTTCATAAATGTTAACAGTAAGGTTAACATCGGCAGAAATTGACTGAACCCCTATTGCACCTTCTGTAATTTCAAAATCATTGGTGATTCCAAAATCTCCAAGAATAAATACTCTTGCCTGAAGGTTATCTCCACCTTGACAAGCAACACTGTTTGTTGATGTAATAATATCATCAGTGTTGTGGGTTAATGTAGTTTGAGCTTGAATTGTAACTGAAAAAAGAACAGCCACGAAAAATAAAGTAATTTTTTTCATAATTAAAATTGTTAAAATATTAATATTTAATTTAGTTTATATGACAAATATATACTTTTAGAAAATAAAAACACTAATTCTTTTCATCTTTTATGTCAAAAAAAATAGTTTTTCTGCTTTTATGTGTGATTCTATATGGGTTTTCTTGTCAAGCTAAGAACCTCAAAAAAGATCATAATACCACAATATATAACACCTCATATTATATAGAAGTTATCAATTTTTATAATGATTTATCAAAAATACACAAAACTATTAACCTAAAAGTTATGGGGCTTACTGACAGCGGCCACCCACTCCATCTAGTAACATTTAACCCCGAAGGAACCTTTGATTTTGGGGAATTGCAGAAAGAAAAAGCCATTATCCTCATCAATAACGGGATTCATCCCGGTGAACCTGATGGATTAGAGGCTACCATGCAATTGTTTAGTGATTTAGCAAACGGAACCATTATAATTCCTAAAAATACGATTATAGCTGCTATTCCGGTTTACAATATTGGTGGTGCTTTAAACAGAAACAGCACGACACGAACCAATCAAAACGGCCCGGAGGAATATGGCTTTCGCGGAAACGCCAGAAACTATGATCTCAACCGCGATTTTATCAAAAGTGATTCAAGAAACGCACGAGCTTTCGCCGAACTATTCCATTATGTCAATCCAGATGTTTTTATCGACAACCACGTGAGCAACGGCGCCGATTATCAATACACACTCACCCATCTTTTCACCCAACATAATAAACTGGGTGGGGCATTGGGCGATTATTTAAACAAAACATTTATTCCGGAAGTTGAAAAAAACTTAAAACAAAAGGAATGGGATATCACGCCTTATGTCAATGTATTTAACAGAGCCCCTGATACTGGTTTTATTCAATTTATGGACACACCAAGATATTCAACCGGCTACACCACTTTATTTAACAGCATTGGAATGATGGTTGAAACTCACATGCTAAAACCTTATGAAGATAGAGTAAAGGGCACTTATGAAATTATGAAAAGTATGATTGAAGTTACTGATGCCAATTTCAAAAGCATAAAATCCCTCAGAAAAAATGCGTTTGAGCAATTCAAAACCGGTGAAGAATATCCCATTCAATGGGAAGTTGACAGCACTCAATATACTTCACTAAAGTTTAAAGGATATGAAAGCGAAATCATTAAAAGCAAAGTCACCGGAAAAGACCGTTTATTTTATGACAGAGACAAACCTTTCACTAAAGAAATTCCTTTCTATAATTATTTTAAACCCAAAAAATCAGTTCGTGTTCCAAAAGGTTATATTATTCCTCAAGGCTGGTGGAATGTCATTGAATTGCTCAAAGTCAATCAAATTGAAATGCTGCGACTAGAAAAGGACACTCTCATTCAAACCGAAGTGTATCGCATAGAGGATTTCAATACACGTACCTCACCTTATGAAGGCCACTACATGCATTATAATACCAGCATTTCAAAGCAACCGGAAGAAACCGTTGTTAAAAAAGGCGATTATCTTATTTTGACAGATCAACCCGAAATGAGATATCTGCTAGAAACACTTGAGCCTGAGGCTATGGATTCCTTTTTTAACTGGAACTTTTTTGACACGATACTTCAGCAAAAAGAGGGATTTTCTCCTTATGTATTTGAAGAAATAGCTGAAGAACTCCTTGAAAACAATGCGGAATTAAAACAAAAGTTTGAATTAAAAAAGCAGGAAGACAACGCTTTCAGAGAAAATGGATATGCCCAACTGAATTGGCTTCACAAACAGTCAGAACATTATGAAAAAGCCCACATGAGGTATCCCATTCTCAGGGTTTTAAATTAACCTCTTGATAAAACAGCTCTTTGATGTTTGCATAAGATTTTCGCAGCGCTTTTAGGGTTTTTTTGGGATTTTTCCATACTGCTTTTTGGATACCTTCACTTTTTTCAGGGGCTAGTTTTCCCGTGAATGAGGTTTTCATCTCAAACCAATAGGTTTCTTTGAGTTTGAGTTTTTCATTTCGGTTAAAAAAATGGTAGGTAATTTGAAGGGGTTTCACAATTTCAAGACCCGTAACACCGGTTTCCTCCTCTGTTTCGCGTAAAGCGGCATTTTCTATGGTTTCGTCTCCCTCAACCCTTCCTTTTGGCAAATCCCATTTTCCGTTTCTTTTAATAAAGAGAATTTCATTGGATTCATTCCTGACAAGCCCTCCCGCTGCAACCACAACCGGTATTTTCTTTTTTAGCTTTTGTATGAGTTGTTCCCCATTTGGATAATATAAATAAACTAAGGGCCATTTATTTTTGACAACTTTCTTTACAACTTCCTCCAAATCAACATCCTTTAACATCAGACACTTGGCCTCTTCTTGAAAAACCATCTCACTGGTGAGATAAATGGGTTTATCATTAACAAAAACTTTATACATTTGCAGTATGATTTTGAATAAAGAAACGGCACAAAAAACAGCCGACTTACTATTGCAAATTAATGCAATTAAATTACAACCACAAAACCCTTTTTTATGGGCGTCAGGATGGGAATCTCCTATTTATTGTGATAACCGCATTATTTTGTCATATCCACCCATTAGAAATTATGTGAGAGAGCATATGGCTCAACAAATTGAAGAGCTTTATGGAAAACCAGATGTTATTGCCGGAGTAGCAACCGGAGCCATTGGGATTGGAATGCTTGTTGCAGATTATTTAAACCTTCCATTTGTGTATGTGAGACCTGAAGCAAAAGGACATGGCAGACAAAACCAAGTGGAAGGAAAACTGATAACCAACCAAAGTGTCGTTGTGGTTGAAGACCTCATAAGCACCGGAAAAAGCAGCTTAAATGCTGTACAGGCTTTAAATGAAGCACAAGTGAGAGTAAAGGGAATGATTGCAGTTTTTACTTATGGCTTTCAGGTTGCAAAAGACAATTTCAAAAAAGAAAATATAATGCTTCACACCTTGAGTGATTATGAACATCTTCTGGGTCAAGCCGAAAAAGCAAATTACATATCAAAAAAAGAACTGGAAACCCTAAAGTCCTGGAGAGAAAATCCGGCGGAATGGACGGGTAATTAGTTTGTGAGTTTGTGAGAAAAATAAATCATTTAACAAACCTGAAACCCACCTCCTCCACCTCAGGCGGATACGGTGGGCGAAGCAAGAAACCTAACACTCTTCAATAAAAAATAGAATTTAAATTATGAATCTCGAAAGCAACAAAGTAACCGTAAACAAATCTGCATTTGAATTGTGTGAATTTTTAAGTGATGTAAAAAACTTTGAACAATTAATGCCTGAAAATATTAGTAAATTTGAAGTGATAAGAGACAATGCATTTGTTTTTGCACTCAAGGGAATGCCGGAAATAGCACTCGAATTAAAAGAAGCGCTGCCTCCAAACAAAGTAGTTTTGGGAGCCATAAGTGACAAATTGCCCTTTACACTTTCTGCTCACATTGAAGAAGTAAGCAGTAGCTCGTCAACAGCTCAATTACATTTTGAAGGAGAATTTAATTCAATGATGGCGATGATGATCAAAGGACCCATTTCAAAATTTTTGGAAACTTTAAGCACCAATCTCAGTTTACTTTAATCCGGTTAAAAGTTTAATTTCTTTTAAATCAAAAGCAAGTATCGCTTCATCCTCGGTCTCAACCAATAATTTACCCTCGTTGGAAACTCCCCTGATAATCCCGTTAAAAGATTCTTTCTGAGCATTTTCAAAAACACTTATTTGATTTATTCTGTAAAGATTTTTTAAATACCTTTCTTCTATTTGATTGAATTGATTGTTTTCAAGTAAATTTATTTTCTTCATCAATCTGTTCAATAACTCATTAAAGACTTGTTCAATTTCAAAATGTTTATCTGTTGCGAGCTTCATTGAGCTTGCATTGGGCAAATTAGTATATTGAGAATTGTTTACATTCAAGCCAATTCCTATGATACTTCCTTTTATATTTTTGTGATATAGGACGTTTTCGATAAGAACACCGCAAAGTTTTTTATTTGCTGACAGAATGTCGTTAGGCCATTTTACTTTTATCTCCGGAATGCCAAACGATTCCAATACCTCCATTACAGCAATTGAAACCGCCATAGAGATATAAAATTGCTGAGCGACATTTAACCCATTAAACTGCTTATAAATACTGAAGGTCAAGCTTTTACCCTTTTGAGAATGCCAGGAAGTCCCCACCTGCCCTCTTCCTTGTGTTTGTTCTTCTGTTATAACTACTAGTTCATCTAGTGCATCGTTTTCTTTCAATAGTGATTTTAGGTAACTATTTGTTGAGCTAGTGGCACTGATTTTGTATATTAACATAAGCAAATGTAAAAATTGCGTTAATCTTATAAAATAGAAAGTTACAGAAAACCAAAAAAGTAATAACTTTGCAAAAATAGTTTTAATGACCAAAAAAGAAAACGAAGCAGATCAATTAATCACTCAAATAATTCAAGGTATTGAAGAAGTAAAGGGTCAAGATATTGAAATCCTTGATCTTAGAGAAATAGAAAATACTGTTTGCGACTACTTTATCATCTGCAATGGAACCTCAAACACACAGGTAAACGCCATTGTAAATTCAGTTGAAAAAACCGTGAGCAAATCGCTCAAAGAAAAAGCCTGGCACATAGAAGGCTCAGAAAATGCTGAGTGGATTTTAATGGATTACATCAATATTGTAGTTCATGTTTTCCAAAAGCACATCAGAGAATATTACGATATAGAAAGCCTTTGGGGTGACGCAAAAACAGTGAAAATTGAAACTAGTTATTAAATAATCAATCCCTATTTAATGTCAAACGATACAGAAAATAAAAATAAAGACGAAAAATCTCCAAAAGGAGATGGCAATAAAAACAAAGACCAGAACCAAAAGCCAAAATTTAGCCCGTTATGGATTTATGGGATGATTGCTTTGGCATTTCTGGCAATAAACTTTTTTAGTGGTGGCGGATGGACAGAGCCTGCAAAGACTACCCCGGCAGAATTTCAGGAATTCCTTGTAAATGGCGATGTTGAAAAAGTGGTTATTGTAAACAAAAATAAAGCCCGTGTCTTTCTCACAAGTGAGGCTAAAGCGAAAGAAGTTCACGTTAGAAAAGTGGGAAATCAATCCCTCACTTCAAATGTACCCGCATATCAGTTTGAATTTGGTGATCTTCAAAATTTTGAAAACGATTTAAGAAAAACCAAAGAAGAAAACAATTTATCTACCGCAGTTGTTTATGACACAGAATCCAATGTTTGGGGAGATATCTTACTCACATTACTTCCTTTTGCAATTATCATTGCTATCTGGATTTTCATTATGCGCAGAATGTCCAGTGGTGCCGGTGGCGGCCCCGGGGGGCAACTCTTTAACATTGGCAAATCTAAAGCACGCCTTTTTGACCAAAACACAGATGTAAAAGTTTCATTCAGAGATGTTGCCGGACTTGAAGGTGCCAAAGAAGAAATTCAGGAAATAGTTGATTTTCTTAAAACTCCTGATAAATATACTGCTCTGGGAGGAAAAATCCCTAAAGGAGCACTCCTGGTTGGACCTCCGGGAACCGGAAAAACCTTGCTTGCAAAAGCTGTTGCCGGTGAAGCAAAAGTTCCATTTTTCTCACTTTCAGGTTCAGACTTTGTAGAAATGTTTGTGGGTGTTGGAGCTTCTAGGGTAAGAGATTTATTTAAACAAGCTAAAGAAAAAGCACCATCTATCATATTTATAGATGAAATTGATGCTATTGGTCGTGCAAGAGGAAAGAGTAATTTCTCAGGCTCTAATGACGAAAGAGAAAACACGCTTAACCAACTCTTAACAGAAATGGATGGTTTTGGTTCCAATGCCAATGTGATTGTGCTAGCTGCCACAAACCGTGCTGATGTTCTCGACAAAGCTTTGATGCGTGCCGGTCGATTTGACCGTCAAATATATGTTGACTTACCGGATTTAAGAGAGCGTAAGGAAATATTTGAAGTACATTTAAGACCCATCAAAAAAGAAGACAATCTCGACCTTGATTTTCTTGCTAAACAAACTCCCGGATTCTCCGGAGCAGATATCGCAAATGTTTGTAATGAAGCTGCTCTCATCGCTGCCAGAAAAGGAAATAAAGCCGTTGGGAAACAAGATTTTCTCGATGCTGTTGACAGAATTATTGGTGGGCTTGAAAAGAAAAACAAAATCATTACTCCAGATGAGAAAAAAGCCATCGCTTTTCACGAAGCAGGTCATGCCACTGTAAGCTGGATGCTGGAACACGCCGCACCTTTGGTTAAAGTAACCATAGTTCCAAGAGGACAATCACTGGGTGCTGCCTGGTACTTGCCTGAAGAACGGCTCATTGTAAGGCCCGAGCAAATGCTCGACGAAATGTGTGCAACTATGGGAGGTAGAGCCGCAGAAAAGGTGATTTTTAACAAAATTTCCACCGGAGCCCTGAGTGATCTTGAAAAAGTAACTAAGCAAGCCCGAGCCATGGTAACTATATACGGACTAAATGAGAAATTAGGAAACCTTACTTACTATGATTCCACGGGTCAATCTGAATACAATTTCACAAAACCCTACAGTGAAAAAACTGCTGAATTGATAGATAAAGAAATCTCAAATCTCATAGAATCTCAGTACAAAAGAGCAATCGATTTACTTGAAAAAAATAAAGATAAACTCATTGAGCTGGCTAATGTTTTACTTGAAAAAGAAGTGATTTTTAAAGATAATTTGGAAACCATATTTGGTAAAAGAGATTTTAAAAATACAGATGTAATTTTTGACAAATTAGACAAACCAACTTCTTAATTACAAATCTTAAAATATAAAAAGGAACTTAATTCGCTTTTGGGTTAAGTTTTTTTTATATTTGATGCGAGTCTGAGTACTAAAACACCTCAATCAGGTAATTAATGAGTTTGTTTAAAAAATTATTTAAAAAATCCAAAGACAAAGAATCCCCAAAAGAAGAAAGAAGTAAATATTTACCGGAAGTACCCCTACCTACTGACGAAAAATTCACCTACAACTTCAGAAAAAATGGCGGAAAATTTCTCTATTGTGAAAATTATGATGAGCTTGATGAAGCCTTTGATAATATTTTGCTCGAAAATGACTGGTATGAAAAAGAGGTTTTTTGTACTAACGAAAACTTAAAATCAAAATTCAACTCATACAATCTCAAGTTTGGCAATAACATTCACGCTGCATTTTTCTTTTCTCAATGTGAATCACTTGTTGCAGATGCAGGAGCTATCTTGATTTCCTCAAATCAAATCAAAGAAAAAAAGCTCAAAGAATTACCGGACAACTTTGTAATTTTTGCCACAACCAGTCAATTGGTTGATACCATTGGTGAAGGTTTACGTAAAATAAAAAGCGCAAACAAAAACAATATCCCTTCAAATATTACAACCATTAAAAATTTTGAAAGCAAGAAAGAAAATGATTTCATGACCTACGGAAGTAGTTCAAAAAACTTATATTTGCTCCTATTGGAAGACTTATAAAATGAAGGAACTTTTAATTAGAGCATTGTCTGGATCTATTTATGTCTTTATCCTTCTTGCCGCCACTTACCTTTCACCTCTCACTTTTCTTGTTTTATTCACAATACTCGGCATTATCTGTCTTAAGGAATTTTTAAAGTTAATTCATCTCAAATCCATCATTCTTTATGGAATTTTAATCTTGTTTATTTTTCTTTTTTCATACTTGCAGTTCGATTTTTATGCCACCAAACTTTTGCTTCTTTTAACTGGTTTTATAAACCTTTTCTTGTTAAAAGATTTACTTTGGACAAGTATGATTCCTATGTTTGAAAAGAAAAAATATATAGTAACCATTCTTTATCTCATAAGTGGATTTGTTTTTATAACACTTATTCCATTTTACAATAATGAATACGCTCCCGACCTCATTGCCGCTGTCTTTATTTTAGTCTGGGCAAATGATATTTTTGCATTTTTGATTGGGAAAAATTTTGGAAAACGAAAACTTTTAGAACGTGTTTCGCCCAATAAAACAGTTGAAGGGTTTATAGGAGGTCTTGTCGCTGCGTCTTTTGCCAGCTTTTTTATTTTTAAATATCTCGCTATCTTTAATCCGGTATTTTGGCTTGGACTCGCTATTTTAATAAGCTTGTTTGGACCTATCGGTGATTTTGTTCAATCAAAATTTAAAAGACAAGCCGGGGTAAAAGACAGTGGATCTTTAATTCCTGGACATGGAGGCATCTATGATCGATTAGACAGCGTTATTTTTGCCAGCCCGTTTATATACATCTATTTTATTTTAGCAAGTTATGTTTCATAGAGAAGGTCATAAAATAATTTTAGCAGCTCTGGCAATACTTATCGTTATTTCTCTATCTGCGCATTTTTTCATGGAGGATGAAACCCTGAAAAAAATCATAATGAGTGCTTTTATTTTAATATTCCTGCTCATTATTCAGTTTTTTAGAAACCCAAAACGAGACATTCAACCCAGCGACTTTCAAATCCTTTCTCCCGTTGACGGAAAAGTTGTTGTGATTGAAGAAGTATTTGAAAAAGAATATTTTAATGACAAAAGGCTCCAGATTTCAGTCTTTATGTCACCCGTGAATGTGCACGTTACCAGGTACCCTGTGGGAGGAGAAATTGTTTACTCAAAATACCATCCCGGTAAATTTCTAGTTGCCTGGCACCCCAAATCATCTGAAGAAAATGAGAGAACGACCGTTGTTGTAAAAAACAATGTTTTTGGAGACGTTTTGCACAAACAAATAGCCGGAGCACTCGCCAAGCGCATTGTTAATTATGCCGATGTGGGAATGGAAATCACTCAAGGAAGTGATAGCGGTTTTATTAAGTTTGGGTCAAGAGTTGATGTTTTAGTACCTTTAGATGCAAAAATAAATGTGAAACTAAATCAAAAAGTGAAAGGCGGAATCACAATCTTAGCAAATAAAAATGAGTCCTGAAAAACTTCAAATCGCTTTTGAAGAAGCTGTAGAAAGAGTCAACAATCACTTTGAACCCTTTCCGGCAGATTTGCTTTTGAGACTTTATGCTTACTACAAGAGGGCTAATGAGAATAAAGACGACCCAAACAGTAAAAAGCCTCTCATCAACGCCTTTAAAGCAAATGCACTGTTTCAAACCAGAAACCTTTCCCCAGACGAAGCTAAAAAGGAATATATTGAAGCAGTTAACACCTATTTTTTATATCGGAAATAGGTTTCATTTTCGATACTTCATTGGTAGATAAACCACTTTTTTTGTTTCAAAAAATGCTTCCTGAAAATAATCAGTTAAATGGAAGATTTTAGCTTTCGGAAACTCCTGCAACTCTTCAGTTAAGTCCCCCCCTTTCAAATAGAGTATTCCGTTTGGCAATTTGTGAATGCTTTTTTTTGCTATTTTTCCATCAACCCAATGCACAAAGGTGGGCATCGCTGCAACTGCTCTGCTTATGATAAAATCATAAGTACCTTTAACATTTTCGACCCGATCGTTTGTCGCCTTAACATTTTCCAACCCCAAACCTGCAACCACTTCATCAACCACTTTAATTTTTTTTCCAATAGAATCCACCAAATAGAATTGTGTTTCAGGAAATAAAATGGCAAGAGGGATTCCCGGAAAACCACCCCCGGTTCCCACATCCAGTACAGTTGCTCCTTTATTAAATTGGATGATTTTAGCTATTCCTGTAGAGTGTAAAACGTGTCGTAAATACAGTTCATCAATGTCTTTTCTTGAAACAACATTTATTTTTAAGTTCCAGTCTTTATACAACTCCTGTAATAAGAAAAACTGTTTTTTCTGTACATCACTTAGTGCCGGAAAATACTTTAGAATTAAGTCCATTGTTTTATTTAAAAATGCAAAAGTAATCATAATACTGCTAATTTTTTGTTTATATCAAGTCTTGCCAATTGAATATTAATTATATTTGTACAATCTTATTTTAGTGAAATTGTTTTTAGAATACATTTAATCATGAATACATCCTCCATTCGTTTTTCCAGAAAAGACCCTGTTCATTTTTTCAAAACCTTGAATACCCGTGTTAACGACTATTTTAAAGAAAGAAACCTAAAGAAAACAGGCAACTGGAAACTTCATTTGAAGACAATTGTAATGTTTGCGCTTTTCTTAACACCTTATTTTCTTATCCTGACTTTAAACATTCCCGGATGGGCACAATTGCTATTAACCATTGTTATGGGTGTGGGAATGGCTGGTGTAGGCATGAATGTTATGCACGATGGAAATCACGGTTCTTACTCCTCAAAAAAATGGGTGAACAAATTCATGGGGAGTACTATTTACATTCTTGCAGGCAATGTGTATAACTGGCAGGTTCAACACAATGTTTTACACCATACTTATACAAACATTCACGGTCACGATGAAGATATGGAAGCGGGAAGAATTATGCGATTCAGCAAGCACGCTGAATGGAAACGCTTTCACAAATACCAGCACCTGTATTCTGTTTTGCTTTATGGTCTTTTGACATTCAATTGGGCTTTGACCACAGATTTCAAACAAACCAGAGATTATTTAAAACGAAAACTTTCTTATGGTGAATTTCCAAATCCCGTTAAACAATGGAGTATTGTCGTGATTTCTAAAATCATTTACATTTCTATATGGATTGTTATTCCTATGCTTATTTTATCAATTGCCTGGTGGAAAGTGCTTATAGGATTTTTTGTAATGCATTATGTAGCCGGAGTGATTCTTAGCGTGGTCTTTCAATTGGCACATATGGTAAAAGATGCTCAAATGCCACTTCCAGACGAAACCGGAACAATGAAAAACACTTGGGCAATCCACCAATTATATACAACTGTAAATTTTGCAACTAAAAATAAAGTTGTCAATTGGTACACAGGTGGTTTAAATCATCAGGTTGAGCACCATATTTTTCCAAATATTAGCCACGTGCATTATACCAAGATTTCAAAAATTGTGAGAGAAACAGCTAAAGAATTTAATTTGCCTTATCACGAATACAAAACTACACGCAAAGCTATTTTGTCTCACTTTTCTCACTTAAAAGAAATGGGAATGAAACCGGCTTTAAGCGCATAAAAAGTCCAACCCGATTTTATGAAGAAACATTTATCAGACAGAGTTAACAATATGGCTACCTCTGCCACACTAGCCATGGCCGCCAAAGCCCGCGAATTAAAAAATGAAGGTAAAGACATCATTGGTCTAAGTCTTGGAGAACCCGATTTCAATATTCCCGACTTTATTAAAGAAGCCGCCATAAAAGCAATCAATGATAATGTTCACGCCTATCCACCTGTTGACGGCTATGCGGCTCTCAAAAGTGCTATTATCACTAAATTTAAAAGAGATAATTACCTCACTTATGAGCCGTCTCAAATAGTGGTTTCAACCGGAGCAAAACAATCCCTTGCAAACATCGTGATGGTAATGCTCAATCAAGGTGATGAAGTCATACTACCTGCTCCCTATTGGGTGAGTTACAGCGATCTTGTAAAGCTCGCTGAAGGTGTTCCCGTTGAAATTCCAACCACCATTGATACAAATTTTAAAATCACACCACAACAATTGGAGGCTGCTATTACACCCAAAACAAAATTGGTCATGTACAGCTCGCCCTGTAACCCAAGTGGATCGGTTTACAGCAAAGCTGAATTAAGAGCGCTGGCAGATGTTTTAAAGAAATATCCAAATATTTATGTGGTTTCTGATGAAATCTATGAACATATCAACTTTGGCGAAAGTCATTTTTCTATGGCACAATTTGAGGATATGTACAATCAAACGATCGTTGTGAATGGTGTTTCAAAGGCCTTTGCTATGACAGGATGGCGCATTGGTTATATGGGTGCCCCCGCCTGGATTGCACGTGCTTGTAACAAAATGCAAGGACAAATTACCAGTGGTGCCAATGCCATTGCTCAAATGGCAACAATCGCCGCTTTGGAAGCATCACCAGAGAAAATCAAATTTATGGTAGACGCCTTTCAAGAGCGAAGAAAACTCGTGCTGAATTTACTTTCAGAAATACCCGGTTTGAAAAATAACGCTCCAGAGGGTGCATTCTATGTCTTTCCGGATGTTTCTAGCTTTTTTGGAAAAAAAATAAAAGGTAAAAAAATAAATACTGCTGAAGATTTTTCGCTGCTACTTTTGGAAGAAGCATTGGTAGCAACGGTTTCCGGGGAATCTTTTGGAGACCCCAATTGCATTCGTATTTCTTATGCAGCTTCTGAAAATGAAATTATGGAAGCGATGAAGAGGATGAAAGAGGTATTAAGTTAAAGGCCCCCTCCTAGCCTCCCCCGCCTTTGGCGGGGAGGAATAAGTGCAGACTACATAAAATATCAAAAGATTGAGGTTGACTAGTAATCATACCTTCCCAACGCCTCGCTTAGTTTTTGTTTTATTTCCATCTGCATTAATGCCGGTGAAATGACTTTTACTTCTTTTCCCATCGCCATTATATTCATAACAAATCATAGGTGATTTTTAGAAACAATTCTAAGATGCTTTAATTTTCAGAAACCAATTTCTGTTACTATAGACCTGTCAGTTTTCAAAACCTGACAGGTCTGTTAAAATAAAATTATCCCAAAATGGGAAATGTTAAAAACTTATTGTAGATTTGCCTTATGAGAATCATTGCTTTTAAAACTTTGAGAGCATTTTTTGAAAAATCGGAATATTTAGATTCTGAAGTTTCATTGAGAGCTTGGTATCACGATGCTAAAATAGCAGATTGGAAAAATTCAAATGAATTGAAAATACAATATAAAAATGCGAGCATTGTTGGGGAAGGAAGAGTGGTTTTCAATATAAAAGGCAATGCTTACAGATTGGTAGTTGCAATTGATTATGAATTTCAAGTGATTTTCATACGGTTTATTGGCACTCACAAACAATATGATAAAATAGACGCTAAAACAATTTAATTATGGATATTCGACCCATTAAAACAGAAAAAGATTATTCCACTTCCTTAAACAGGATTGAGGAATTGTGGGGGGCAAAAAAAGATACTCCCCAGGGTGATGAATTAGACTTACTAGTTACTCTAGTTGAATCTTATGAAATGAAACACTACCCCATAGCACCTCCGGACCCAATTGATGCAATAAAATTCCGTATGGAACAAATGGGAATGACAAAAACTGATATGGTAAAATACCTTGGAAGTCAAAGCAGGGTAAGTGAGGTTCTTAATAGAAAACGAGGCCTCACTTTGGGGATGATAAAAACGCTATACAAAGACTTAAAAATACCGGCAGAGGTTTTATTGGCTTGATTTCATTCTGAATTTGTTGACAAAAAAAATCAACATACTTTAACTCTTAGCTATTTTATCTTTCAAAAAAGCGATTTCCTTTTTTAGTTTAGCCAGTCGCAGTAAATTCTTTTTGGTTTCTTTTTTCTTTTGAAGCTCTTTAAAAAATTTGGTTTTAAATTTTAACTGCACTTCTTCCATGGAAAAGGTTTTTTCAATTCCATCTTTAAGTCTTTGGCTTATTTTATCTAACTTTTTAACTTCTTGATTTCTACTTTCGGGATAACCGCTGAAGGAAATTTCGTTTAAAAAAGCCCCAATAAAATCCTGTAATGTAAACTCCTTAATGCCTTTGAAGAAATTGATGTTTTCGGGTTTTCTATCTTCTTCCCAAATTTCGCCCATTTTAAAATAGCTGACTTTATATTTTTTATTCAATTTAAAAGTGGCGTTTTTAATTAGGTTAAGAGGTGTAAAACTCAAAGAGTATTTTTCTTTTTCATCTTTTACAATTCCTGAAATATGTACGTAGTTTGACACGCTGTAAAGTGGCTTGCCAAATTCTTTTTCGTTGTAAACATCTGCACTCCAGGAAAATTCCAATATAGAAATGTCATTTTGTTTTTCTTGATTTTTAGGCAAGTTTAGTTCTTCATAGAAGGGTTGTAATAAAAATCCGCGTGTGTATGACTCAAAAAGAAAATCTATATCTGCTTCCCATTTTTTTAATAAATTCATTAAATCAGCAACCGTAAAGTCTTTTGCAACTTTAGGATAATGCTGTAAATAATAAGAAATAGATCGGTCAATAGGAATGTATTTCTTTTTAAACCTCGTATAAAAACCGGTTTTTTTTAGGTATATAAAATTCATTTTTTTAATTTATTAAAAATTGAGATTTGTACCATTGAATAAAAAGGTTAAACCCTTACCGATTCCGCCAAAAGAAAGGCGTCAATAAAATCAATACCGTAAACAACTCCAGTCTTCCCACCAGCATTAAAAATGCAGACCACCATTTGCCAATATCAGGTAGTATGTCAAAATTATTTACCGGACCCACATCACCAATCGCAGGGCCCACGTTGCCAAGCATCGATGCAGAGCTTCCCAAAGCAGTTTGAAAATCCAACCCAAGAAAAGCAAAAACGGCAACTCCAATGATAAAAATCAAAATATATAAAATAAAAAACGCCATCACATTAAAAACAATGGATTGCGGTATGGCGCGTTGATTGTATCTAACAGGTAAAATAGCATTGGAATGAAAGGAACGCTTAAATTCAAGAATTCCGTTTTTGATGGTGATTAAGTGCCTTACGATTTTCATACCACCTGATGTTGAGCGGGCGGAGCCTCCCAGAAACATCAAACCAAAAAAGAACATGGTCATAAATGGGGTGATTGCCGTGTAATCATAAACTACAAATCCGGTTGTTGTAATGATTGCTATTACCTGAAAAAAAGCAAGTCTTATTGCTGTTTCTGCTTCGCCAAGAACCATAGGATGGTTGATAGCAGATGCTGTTAAATCTCCCTGAAAATAGATGATAGCAGCCACTAAAACAGAAAAAACAAGTATGAAAGTGCCATATAATCTAAATTCTTCATCCCGAAAAACTTTACTGAATTTTCCCTTGAAGGCGAAGTAACTCAAAACAAAATTGGTTCCGGCAAGAAACATAAAAGCAATGACAATATATTGAATAAGCGGATTGCCATTCCAATGCGACAAACTTGCATCCTTTGTAGAAAAACCACCACTTGCCATTGTGCTCATAGAATGATTTATTGCATCAAAAAGTGACATTCCCGCCACATTCAAAAGAACCGTTTCAACAAGTGTAAGACCAAAATAGATAAGCCAAAGACGTTTTGCTGTATCTGTGATGCGGGGATGTAATTTATCATTACTGGGTCCCGGTGCCTCAGCTGCAAAAAGCTGCATTCCACCAATGCCCAGTAATGGTAAGATGGCTATAGCCAAAACGATAATCCCCATACCACCAATCCAGTGTGTGAGGCTTCTCCAAAAAAGAATGCTTTCAGGTAAAACTTCAATTTGGTTTAAAATGGTTGCCCCAGTTGTGGTATATCCACTCATGGTTTCAAAAAAAGCATTGGTAAAGGAGGGAATGGCACCACTAAAAACATAGGGCAATGTTCCGCTAAAGGCCATAATCAACCAGCCAAAAGTAACCACAATGTAGCCCTCTCTTTTTTTAATCTCTTTTTTGTGGTTTTTCGTTACAACGAAAACTAAAACCCCCACAACTATTGTGACAATTCCTGCTTGGATAATTCCCGAAAATGCACCGTCATCATAATAAAGACTCACCCCGGATGCTACCAACATAAACAAGCCATTGAACAACAATAGCAACCCCATAAAATGGAGGATGATTTTTAAGTTTATCCTGGTTAAAAAAGACATGCTAATTAAAGTATTTTTCTACTTTGGAAATGGCGTGAGGTAAACAACCCACAACAACCCGGTCACCACTTTTAATGACAAAATCTGGTGTGGCAATAAGCCCCAAACCATCTCTGATCACCCCGCCTATAATAGCAGACCGCGTGAATCCCAAACTTCTTATTGTTTTGCCAATAACAAATGCCTTAGGCGAAACGACAAACTCCAGCAACTCTGCATTCATATTGGTGAGTTTTGTCATAGCTACTACTTCTCCTTTTCTGATGTATCTAAAAATATCATTTGCAGCCAGTAGTTTTTTATTGATAAGCGTATCGATCCCAATGGACTGTGATAGTTGAAAATAATCCATGTTTTCTACCAATGCAATGGTTTTCTTCACTCCTTTTGATTTGGCAACCAGGCAGGACATGATATTTGTTTCACTATTTCCGGTAACGGCAATAAAGGCATCCATATCCTGAATGGATTCTTCCTCAAGAAGTTCTACATTTCTGCCATCTGTATTGATGACTAAAACATTGGGAAGGGCATCAGCAAGGTCAAAAGCTTTTTGTTTGTTACTTTCAATGAGTTTTACTTTGAAATGACTTCGGCAAAGTTCGCGGGCGGTTTTAAAACCAATTTTACTTCCGCCAAGAATCATCACATTTTTAATCTCTTCACGGACTTTTCCGGTGAGTTGATACACCTCTTCGACACCGTCAAATGTCGTTAAGAAATACACAAGATCTCCTTCTTTATAAACGGTATCACCTCTGGGAATAAGCGTGTATTGAGTTCCAAAACGTTGAATGGCAATGGGAATAAATTCGATTCCGGGATAGACCTCAGCGGCTTCTTTGACACTTTTTCCAACAAACAATGCTGTTCTGGGCAGCTTGATGCCCACCATCGTTAACGCTCCATCTTCAAATTGATAGGTTTTACTAAAAGCACTTTGTTTGAGCAACAATTCAATTTCGGCAGATGCCAGTGATTCAGGAGAGATTAATTCGTCTATTCCAAAAGAAGAAAAACCAATTTCTTCTTTATTTTTTATCCACTCGGTATTTGAGATGCGGGCAATGGTTTTTTTTGCGCCTAGCTGTTTTGCTATAAAACAGGAAGTGATGTTTGTTGTTTCACTTGAGGTGACGCTAATGAGCATATCTGCTTTATCTATATGAGCTTCTTTAAGCAAAGATATAGAGGTACAATCGCCCTTTAATACCCTGATATCAAGATGAGCCTCTGCAAAAGACAAATTGTCTTTTACATTGTCAATCAACGTGATATCCTGTGACTCAAAAGACAATAGCTTTGCCAAATGAAAACCCACCTCTCCGGCACCTGCAATGATTATTTTCATCTGATTATATTTATTAGTTTATAATAGGTCAGATGGAATGCCCTGTTAATAATATTAGTTGGTTTGCAAATTGTTAATGGGCATTTCATAAACTATATAAAAAAGAATAACAAAGTTACTATAATTTTAAGCTTTCAAGAGCAAATGATTTAATTTTCTATTATGAATAAAAGCAAAGTGATTGTATTATATTTGCACAAATTTTTGAAATGAGCGAAAAGGTAAAGCCCTATAAAGAATCTGATTTAACTAAAAAAAAGCAAGTTGAAAAAATGTTTGATACCATCTCGGGCAACTATGATGGTTTAAACAGAGTGATTTCTTTGGGAATTGACAAAAAGTGGCGAAAAAAAGTAGTTAAACAAGTCGTTGCCAAAAACCCAAAAAGCGTTTTAGACATTGCAACCGGCACTGGCGATCTTGCCATAAGTTTTGCTCAACATTCCATCCCAAAAATTGTTGGTTTTGACCTCTCTGAGGGGATGCTTGCCGTAGCCCGAAAAAAAGTAGCTACGCAAAACATTGCAGGTAAAATTGAATTTCTTCAAGGTGATTCTGAAGAGATGCCTTTTGAAGACAATAGCTTTGATGCCATTACTGTTGCTTTTGGAGTACGAAATTTTGAAGATTTAGAGAAAGGATTGTCAGAGATTTTAAGAGTTTTAAAACCTGAAGGGCTTTTTGTGGTTTTGGAAACTTCTGTACCCACAAAATTTCCATTCAAACAAGGATATCACTTTTACTCAAAATCCATACTTCCTTTGGTGGGTAAATTATTCTCAAAAGACAAAGTGGCCTATAATTATTTAAGTGAAAGCGCCTCTGTTTTTCCTCACGGAGAAAGCTTCAACAATATTTTGAGAAAAATTGGGTTTAAAGAAGTGAAAAACAATCCGCAAACCTTTGGGGTGGCAAGTATTTATACAGCCTCAAAATAATCATAAACTACTGATTTTAAAATTCAAATTTGATATCACAAATTTGAATTTTGAAATGAAAAATTTGAAATATTTAAGTTTTAAATGAAAAATATATTTTTAATAATAACCCTGCTATTTTTAGCAGAAACCACTCACGCGCAGCTTTTTTCAAAAGAACGGTTGTCCAATATTGAAAATTTTGATAAGCAACGATGGAGCTACGGTTATTTTTTAGGCTTTAATAACTACGATTTTAAATTTGATTATATTAATGAAACCGGAGACCCTGACATAGAAGTAGGAACCAGTGCCGGTTTTAACGTTGGACTCGTTGGAGACCTTCGCATCAACGACTACTTTAATCTAAGACTTGAACCCGGTTTGTATTATACTGAAAGAAATTTAACTTTTCCCGGTTTTGTAGAAGAACGTGACTTTTTAAGGGAGTCAAAATCTACCTATATTCACATCCCATTACTATTAAAAATTTCCACAAAAAGGCTCAACAACTTTAAACCTTTTATCGTTGGAGGCGTTTCAACATCCATTAACCTAACGAGCGACGAATCAAACCCGGAAGACAATCGAGTAGGTCGGTTTAGAATGACTCAAAACACCTATTACTATGAATTGGGTTTTGGCATTGATTTCTATCTGTACTTTTTTAAATTTACACCCTCAATAAGAGGTGTTTTTGCCCTGAGCGATGAGCTTGTAAGAGACAATGACCCAAACAGCCCCTACACTTCAAATATTGATAAAATGGCCACCAGAGGTGTTTTTATCAATTTCACTTTTCAATAGTTCGGTGAAATTCACTCAATAAAATAGAAGTTGCCATCGCCACATTGAGGCTTTCAGTTTGACGCTCATTTCCAAATTGAGGAATGCTAATTTTTTTGGAAAGATATTTTTCAAGTTCTAAAGAAATTCCTTTCCCCTCATTGCCCATTAAAAGGATTGCTTGACGCGGAAGTTTTTCGCGATACACATTATCACCCTCCATAAAAGCTCCAAATACCGGAAGTTGATTTTGTTCAAAATAATTTTCTAAATCCAAATAATGCACCTCAACTCTAGCTAAAGATCCCATTGATGCCTGAATCACTTTAGGGTTAAAGCAATCAGCTGTATCCCTGGAGCACAAAAGCGACTTTATCCCAAACCAGTCACACAACCTAATAATCGTTCCCAGATTTCCGGGGTCTCTAATGCCATCAAGAGCAACAGAGAAATTAAATTTTTCAATGGGTTTCTTATCTGGCAAAAAGAAAACTGCCAATGCCTTATTGGGGGTTTTTAACGCACTAATTTTTTTCAATTCAATTTCAGAAATGAATGTAATTTTGCTTTCAGGTACAAAGTCCAATTTTTCAGTTGAAAAAAGAGCAAATAACTTCCACCCGGCTCTATAAAACTCCTGAATAACTTTTGTACCTTCGACAAAAAATAAATCGTGTGTGATTCTATATTTTTTTTGTTGTAAAGACGTTATTAACTTTATTTGGCTTTTGCTAATCATGCAAAACGTGTATTTTTGAATACTAATTAATTTTCTTTTTTGAAATGCCCTTGGAAACAAAACAAAATCTCACAAAAACAATCAGGTGTTTCAGGCATTTCACAAAAATACCATATATATTCATATTTATAACCATCCTGACCTCTTGTGATGCCATAAAGAAAGTTAATGACAATGAATTACTGCTCACTCAAAATACCATTATTGTTGATGGACAGGAAATTAACGAAAGTGCTGTGTATAGTCAAATTATTCAGGAACCCAACACAAAATTATTGGGAATTCCGGTAGCTCTTCACTTCTTCAATTTGGCAAGTGAAAAAACAGACTCAGTATATTATTCACAGTTATACAAGACCCCACAAAAAAAGCAGCGACTTGTAAATATATTTTCACAAAAACAAGTTGATGAAATTGTCAATTACAAAACAGGGTTTAGCAGCTGGTTGAAAAACAATGGTGAAGCACCTGTAGTTATAAGAAACGACAGGGCTGAACGTTCAAAGGCCCGTATTGAAGAATATTACAAGAGTTTTGGCTGGCTCAATGCCAAGGCCAGTTATGAAATTGTAAGCGATACTATTAAAGCGAAACGTGCCTCTGTTGTCTATACTGTAGAACGTCAAAAACCCTATTTTGTTGACTCTATAAAAATGATGATTGATTCACCGGTGGTTGACTCTATTTTTAAGCTTTCTCAAGGACGCAGTTTGGTAAAATCTGGTGAACAATATTCCAGAAATAATTTTGCAGATGAAAGAGACCGCGTAACCATACTAATGCGCAATTCTGGTCTTTACAACTTCAATCAAGAATACATTTCCTTTATTGCAGATACTGTAAATACAGGTCACAAAGCAAATATTGAATATTTAATTGGTGACAGAAACATTCAAATGGGAGATACCACCATTAAACAACCCTTTAATATACATACAATCTCAAAAACCAAAGTGGTAACTGATTATTCATATGAAAACCGCAATAAAAAATATTCTGATTCAATTGAATTTAATGGTATCACCCTTTATGGTTATGATAAAATAAAATACAGACCAAAAACAATCACAGATGCTATCTTTATAAATCCCGGCACAATCTTTAAAGACACAGACAGGACCCTCACCTATACTCACTTGAGTGAACTTAGGGTTTTTAGATATCCAAACATTAACTATGAACTGAATCCTGCAGATACTACTCAATCTGAACTTATAACTACCATACTATTATCACCAAGAAAAAAATATGGAATTAGCTTTGATGTGGATGTTTCAACCTCAAATATTCAAGACTTTGGTCTGGGATTTAGCACTTCCTTTTTGACAAGAAACGTGTTTAAGGGGGCTGAAATACTTGAAATTTCAGGGCGTGGTAGTCTTGGGTCTTCAAAAGATGTTGCAGACAGAGACAGCCGTTTTTTCAATATTTCAGAAATTGGTGGTGATATCAAACTTGGCATTCCCAGAATACTTTTTCCCCTGAATACAGAAAAAATAATTCCAAAATATATGTCACCTTACACCAATATAAGCATTGGAGCAAGTAGTCAAAAAAACATTGGGCTTGACAAACAAACAACAAGTCTTATCTGGAATTACAAATGGAACCCTACCAGAATGCACACATACAGACTGGATTTAATGAACATTCAATATGTGAGGAATCTCAATACAGATAACTACTTTAATGTTTACGAAAATTCCTATGACAGACTTAACGATATTGCATTGGGCACAAATGCCAGCGATTCATACTTTAATTTAGACGAAAACAACAATCGCATTGATCTAATAATTCCCGATGGTACTGAAAATTTTCTGAAAGATTTTAAACAAAATCTCATCGACGGCTTAGATGCAGAAGATGAGCAAAATTTAAGAAACATCAATCAGCAAAAGGACAGGCTAACCGAGAATAATTTAATTTTTGCATCAAATATAACCTGGATAAGAGACTCTCGAAAAAGTGTTTTTGACAACCAGTTTTCAAGAATAAGATTAAAACTTGAACTTGCAGGAAATTTACTTTCGGGCGTATCCTCACTTGCCGGAATTGAGAAAAACAATAATGACAATTTTGAAGTTTTTGGCGTAAACTTCTCACAGTATATAAAATTAGATTCTGAATATGTGCGCTACTGGGAAATCAATAAACAAACTCATGTTGCCCTAAGGTTATTTGGTGGGTTTGCAATGCCCTATGGAAATTCAAACAGTATCCCTTTCACAAGAAGTTACTTTGCAGGAGGCCCTAATGACAATAGAGGTTGGTTACCTTTCAGGCTGGGACCGGGGGCAAGTAACAGAGGAGATGAGTTTAATGAAGCAAACTTAAAACTTGCTGCCAATATTGAATATCGATTTACCATTTTAGGTTCCTTTAAAGGAGCTCTTTTTGTCGATACAGGAAACATCTGGAATGCACTAGACAATGTAACCGATGAAAAATCTACATTTGAAAGTCTTTCAGACCTAAAGGACGCTGCAATTGGCTCCGGTTTTGGATTGAGATATGACTTTGGTTTTTTTGTTTTAAGAGGTGATTTAGGCTTTAAAACCTATAACCCCGCTAGGTCTGAGGGGAACCGCTGGTTTAAAGAATACAATTTTAGCAATACAACATTAAACATTGGCATTAACTATCCCTTTTAAGGGTATATTTTTTTATCTTTGTTAATCGAATCAAGAGAAAATAGTATGACAAATCAACATATCAAAGCCGGAGTAGCAACAGGTGCTACTGTTCAAGAAATACATAAACTAGCCAAGGCGAAAGGCTTTGCACTCCCTGCAGTAAATGTAGTAGGCTCAAATACAATCAACTCAGTTTTAGAAACCGCCGCCGGCTTAAATTCGCCGGTCATTATTCAATTCTCAAACGGCGGAGCATATTTCAACGCGGGAAAAGGACTTTCAAATGAAAATGAAAAAGCAGCAATAGCGGGAGGAATAGCAGGTGCAAAACACATTCACGAGCTAGCAAAGGCTTATGGCGCTGTTGTAATACTCCACACAGACCATTGTGCTAAAAAATTATTACCGTGGATTGACGGACTTCTTGATGCCGGTGAAGAGCATTTCAAAGTCTATGGAAAACCCCTTTACAGCTCACACATGCTGGACCTTTCTGAGGAACCAATTGAAGAAAATATTGAAATTTCAAAACGGTATCTGGAGCGAATGTCAAAAATGGATATGACTCTTGAAATAGAATTGGGAATTACCGGTGGCGAAGAAGATGGTGTGGATAATACAAATGTCGATTCTTCAAAACTTTACACCCAACCAGAAGAAGTCGCATACGCCTATGAAGAACTAAAAAAAGTGAGTGATCGCTTTACAATAGCAGCAGCTTTTGGAAATGTTCATGGTGTTTATAAACCAGGGAACGTCAAATTAACACCCATTATTCTGAAAAATTCTCAGGAATATGTCCAGAAAAAATTCGGAACTGGACACAACCCCATTGACTTTGTTTTTCACGGTGGTAGTGGCTCCTCTGTTCAGGAAATTAGAGAAGCAATTAGTTATGGTGTCGTAAAAATGAATATTGATACCGATTTGCAATTTGCTTTTACAGAAGGAATTAGAGATTATATGGTTCAAAACATAGACTTTCTAAAAACCCAAATTGGCAACCCCGAAGGAGATGCGTTACCAAATAAAAAATATTATGACCCCAGAAAATGGCTTCGCGAAGGCGAAATGACTTTCAAAACCCGTCTCGAGCAAGCTTTTAGAGACCTAAACAATATCAACACGCTCTAATGATCGTTAATTGTTATTTATAATTCATAACTCTCACAATCACAAATCGTTAATCTTAAATCATAAATCCAATGGCCTGGTTTAAAAGAACAAAAAAAGGAATTCAAACCGCAACAGAAGATAAGAAAGATGTCCCAAAGGGCTTGTGGTACAAATCCCCAACCGGTAAAATTGTTGATGCTGAGCAACTATCAAAAAACTTCTATGTAAGCCCTGAAGATGATTACCATGTGCGCATAGGAAGTAAAGAATATTTTGAAATACTTTTTGATGATAATAAATTCAAAGAATTGGATAAAAACCTGAGTTCCAAAGACCCCCTTGGTTTTGTGGATACCAAGAAATATTTAGACAGATTGAAAGATGCACAAGAAAAGACAGGGTTAAAGGACGCTGTGAGGACCGCCGTTGGGAAGTCAATGGGTGAAGACCTTGTCATTGCCTGTATGGACTTTACGTTTATTGGTGGCTCTATGGGAGCCGTCGTTGGCGAAAAAATAACCCGTGCTGCAGACTATGCCCTAAAAAAGAAAACACCCCTGCTTATTATCTCTAAAAGTGGTGGTGCCAGGATGATGGAAGCAGCTTTTTCTTTAATGCAATTAGCTAAAACATCTGCCAAACTAGCACAACTTTCTGATGCCGGAATACCTTATGTTTCGCTATGTACAGACCCCACAACGGGAGGTACAACAGCTTCATTCGCAATGTTGGGAGACATAAACATTTCAGAACCCGGTGCTTTAATTGGATTTGCCGGTCCCAGAGTTGTAAGAGACACCACAGGAAAAGAGTTACCTGAAGGATTTCAAACCGCAGAATTCCTCCTTGAACATGGATTCCTCGATTTTATCTCACATAGAAAAGATTTAAAAAAGAATATCAATAAATACATTGACTTAATTTTAAACAGACCCATCAGAGAGACTGCTTAAAAAACTAAATACAAATTAAAAAATTGCTTGGATTGAATTTGTAATAATTTTACTTTTCAAGTACCACTTCAAGATCCATTATATCAGGGTTTTTTAGGTATTCCAAATACTCAACTTGGTAATAAAGCGTTTTTTGATCTTCACTCATTGTAGCGTCCTCTTGTGAAATTGATTTGATTTTTGAGGGAAAAGTATAGTTGAGTTTGTATAAAGTGCCTCCCAGCATCATTTCCATTTCTTTTAAACTATCCATTTCAGTTTTGTGTAATTCAACATCTGCTATATAAGCATCCCGCTTAAAGACATTGTTTTCAAATGAATATTTGACTTTTACACTCTCTTGAGTGGGTGTTTCTTCAGATTCTGAAGTGGTGTTGACTCCTGTATTGTTCACTTGATTCAATGCTTCAAATAAATTATCTGCTTCATTTATGGATTTAAAATTTATAAATACATCATATAACAATTTTTCTGTTTCTGTATCCATTTCAACGTGAACACCATAAGCTTCTAACTTTTTGAGCCTCTCTTGTTGTTCCATAGGCAAGGTAGAGATGCTGTCTTTTTTTTCAGCAAGTATGTCTTTGAAGTAAAAAGTAGTATCTATTTTGTCTTCTGTTTTTGCAGTTTCTTCTTCAGCTCCCATCGAAGACATCATTGCAACCATAGCAGAGGCATCCATTTGAACTTTCATTTCACCGCTGCCGTCAGCATTCAAAACAAGGGTTTCAGTAAACTCACAAGAAATGAAAATCAGTGAGCATAAAGTCATAGAAATAAGAAATAAGGTTCTCATAGCATTAGTTTTTTGGATTATTTAAAATGATTAAAGCCGCAATGACTCCGGGAATCCAACCCAGAACCGTTAAAATAAATACAATCACTATGGAGCCGCACCCTTTGTCAATTACTGAAAGTGGTGGAAATATAATTGCCAAAATAACTCTCCAAATACTCATAAATAAAATGCAAGTTTTTAAATTTTTGCCGGCTATTCCAAAAATAGGATTTATATCTGATTATTAGAATACATATATCATCAATTTTTACAAATATTTTTAACAAAAACGTATCTTTGCGCCTTCAAAACTCAGTAAAATATGCAACTTTCAGAACAAGAATTAGTGCGAAGAGAAAAGCTCACTCAATTGCGCGCCTTGAATATTAACCCATATCCTGCGGCTCTGTTTCCTCTTGACCATACTTCAAAACAAATAAAAGAACAGTTTGAGGAAGGAAAAAAGGTCGTTATAGCCGGAAGATTGATGTCCAGACGCATTCAAGGGAAAGCCTCTTTTGCAGAACTACAAGATGCTGAAGGACGCATACAAGTCTATTTTAATCGTGACGAAATCTGTCCTGATGAAGACAAAACACTTTACAACGACGTCTATAAAAAACTACTCGATATTGGAGATTTTATAGGTATTGAAGGTGTTTTATTTAAAACACAGGTAGGTGAAAAAACAGTGATGGTTAAAAATTTTCAGCTACTTAGCAAATCTTTAAAACCACTTCCCCTACCTAAAACAGATAGCGAAGGAAATATTTATGACGAATTCAATGACCCCGAAATGCGCTATCGTCAACGCTATGCAGATCTTGTTGTAAATCCTCATGTAAAGGAAGTGTTTATCAAGCGCACCAAATTATTTAATGCAATGCGTTCCTTCTTTAATGAACGCAACTATTTTGAAGTAGAAACACCCATTCTGCAACCCATACCCGGTGGTGCTGCCGCAAAACCCTTTGTGACTCATCACAATGCGCTTGACATTCCCTTATATTTAAGAATCGCTAATGAGTTGTATTTAAAACGGCTGATTGTAGGTGGCTTTGACGGTGTTTATGAATTTTCTAAAAACTTCAGAAATGAAGGAATGGACCGCACGCACAATCCTGAGTTTACCGCAATGGAAATTTATGTGGCATACAAGGATTACCACTGGATGATGGAGTTTACAGAGCAACTTTTAGAACATTGTGCAATCGCCGTTAACGGAACCTCAAAAGCAACTTTCAAAGAACACCACATCGACTTTAAAGCTCCATACCCGCGCGTCACAATGACTGATGCTATCAAACAATTTACCGGCTTTGATATTTCAGGGAAAAATGAAGAAGAACTGCGCAAAGCGGCTAAAGAAATGGGCATTGATGTTGACGAAACCATGGGTAAAGGAAAATTGATTGATGAAATTTTTGGCGAAAAATGTGAAGGCAACTTTATCCAACCCACTTTTATCATTGATTACCCTAAAGAAATGAGTCCGCTTTGTAAAGAACACCGCGATAATCCAGAGCTAACAGAACGTTTTGAACTCATGATATGCGGAAAAGAAATCGCCAATGCCTATACCGAGCTCAATGATCCCATCGACCAATTAAACCGTTTTGAAGAACAAGTGCGCTTAAGCGAAAAAGGTGACGACGAAGCCATGTTTATTGACCGTGACTTTGTGAGAGCACTGGAATATGGGATGCCGCCCACTTCCGGTTTGGGAATTGGTATGGATAGACTGATTATGTTTTTAACCAACAATCCATCAATTCAGGAAGTATTGTTTTTTCCACAAATGAAACCCGAGCGTAAAATTGATCTTTCAGAAGAAGAAAAATTAGTTTTGGCAATTTTAAAGCCCAAAAAGAAAATGTTACTGGACGATTTAAAGACTCAGGCAGACTTATCTAATAAAAAATGGGACAAAGCCATTAAAGGACTCACTTCAAAGAAAGTCGCGAAAGTTGAAAAAACAGAAGACGGTCTTTTTGTAGAGATTAAATAAAAGATATGTTTCAAACCTGACAGGTTTTATAAACCTGACAGGTTAAAATTTAATTCTTCATACGCTCATTTTCAAGCATCTAGTTTCGATTTCTTGTTTTCATAAAGAAACCCATTAAACCAATGTGGATTTTTTGTGTCTTAATAATGTATTTAACGAGATTCCTCCTCAAGCTAATTTGTGGATGGGATAAAAAAACAAGAAATTATGAAAACAGTTTGCACCCTTATTCTGGCATTAATAACCACAATTGGATTTAGTCAGGAAAAAGAACAGAGAAAAGAAATGCGTCAAAAAATGATGCAGGAAAGGCAAGACCTTAGCCCGGAACAAAAAGCGGACTTAACTACTAAAAGACTCACCCTCCATCTAGATTTAACAGAAGCACAACAAAAAGAAGTTCACAAACTTCAATTGGAGATGATTTCTGAACGAGAAAAAAATAAAGAACTCAGAAAAGCAGAAGCTGAGGAAGCCGGTTTTTATGACAAAGCAACTGCACGTCTGGATAAACGTCAAGAGTACCAGAACAAAATGAAAAGCATTCTAAACGAAAGTCAATACCAAACCTGGAAAGAGGGTATGAAGAAAAGCACAAGAAACAAAGCAATAATCAAACACAAAAGAAAACAATAGCTATTAGCCACTAGTGCAAATCAAGCCAAAAGTAGAAATGTTGTATCAAATCTATTTTTGGCTTAATTATTGGTTTATTAAAGATATATAACTATTTTAGTCATCTAAATTAAAAATGAACAAAATGAAAAAATTAATAACCCTACTGTTAATAGCCTTTGCCTTTACATTTTCTGTACAAGATGCAAACGCGCAACAACGCCCTGAAGAGGTTGCAAAGCTAAAAGTAGCTGAACTAAGTCAAACTCTTGATTTAACTGGTGATCAGCAGCGCTCACTTTGGAGAGTTATGGTGAAGAAAGAATCTGCATTAGCAAAGGCCGGAGAATCAACTCAAGAAATCGAAGCAACTTTTGACAAAGAAATAAAAGAAATTCTCACTCCGGAACAATACAAAAAGTACTTAACAACTATTGAAAAATAGAAATTCTAAACTTATTCTAAGCCGGATATTCTCCGGCTTTTTTTATTTCATTTTTTGAACAACCCTGCCACAAGCTGCAATAGTTTCATCCAAATCTTTATAACTTAGTGCATCGGTTAAAAACCAGGTTTCAAAAGCACTCGGGGCAATGTAAATACCTTCCTGAAGCATTCCGTGGAAAAACTGTTTAAATTTTTCGTTATTTCCGGTGGCAGCAGTTTCAAAATCGATGACTTCGGTTTCAGAAAAATGGACAGAAATCATTGAACCCAGTCTGTTAATTGTGTGAATAACATTATTTTTCTTTAATACGGTTTCAAGTCCTTTGTGTAAATAAGCTGTTTTTTCTTCCAAAGACTTAAATATTGAAGGATTGTCATTCAATTCTGAGAGCATAGCAAAACCGGCAGCCATAGCCAAGGGGTTTCCGCTTAGGGTTCCTGCTTGATATACCGGACCCTCAGGAGCGAGTTGCTTCATGATTTCATTTCGAGCTGCAAAGGCTCCAACCGGAAGACCGCCACCAATGACTTTTCCAAAACAAACCACATCAGCTTTGATGTTTAAGAGCTCTTGAACGCCTCCTTTTGCAAGTCTGAAACCGGTCATCACTTCATCAAAAACCAAAAGTGCGTTGTGTTCATCACAAAGAGCTCTCAATCCCTCAAGAAATCCTGGTTGTGGCGGAATACAGCCCATATTTCCGGCAACGGGCTCTATTATAATACAAGCAATATCGTTCTTGTTTGCCTTAAAGAGTTTTTCAACACTTTCAAGATCATTGAAGGAAGCCAGCAAAGTGTCTTTTGCAGTACCTTGAGTCACGCCGGGACTGTTTGGGGAGCCGAAAGTCACAGCACCGCTTCCCGCTTGTATTAAAAACGAATCGCTATGCCCGTGATAGCAGCCGGCAAATTTGATGATTTTATCTTTTCCGGTATAACCGCGCGCCAGTCTTACTGCACTCATACAGGCTTCTGTACCGCTGTTCACAAACCTGATTTTATCGATGTTTGGCACCATCGAGACCGCTAGTTCTGCGATTTGTGTTTCAATTTCGGTAGGCATCCCAAACGAAGTTCCCTTTTTAGCTTTTTCTATAACTGCGTTTACAACAGGCTCATGAGCATGTCCCAAAATCATAGGGCCCCAGGAGTTGATATAATCAATCAGGCGATTTCCATCAACATCATACAGGTAAGCTCCTTTGGCTTTTTCGACAAAAATGGGGGTGCCTCCCACGGCTTTAAAGGCTCTAACCGGAGAGTTTACTCCACCGGGAATTACTTTTTCGGCTTCAGCAAATAAAGCACTACTGCGTTTGTAAATCATCTGAAATTATTTTTTTGGATGTAAATAAAGGACTTGACCCACACTAATATCATTTGTAGAAAGACCATTGTATTGCTTTAAAGTATCGACGGGGATGTTAAATCGCCTTCCGATGGAATATAAAGTATCACCGGCTCTCACAGTGTAAGTATTTACTTTAGTAGCATCAGGATTTGCAATGTTTGCTTCAGAGCCCAGCACTTCTGCATCGAGTTTGTAAAGCTCATAGCGTTCTATAATACCTATGAGTTTATCGGGATATTTAGGATCTGTTGCATAACCGGCTTTTCGAAGACCTGTAGCCCACGCTTTGTAATCGTCTTTTTTAAGAGTAAACAAATCGCTGTATCTGGATCTTGAGGTAAGGAAAAGCGAATGGTCTCTAAAAGAATATTTTGGGTCGTTGTATTTTCTGAAACATTCCTGAAGCGCATCATCATCATGTCTTACACTCTCACCGGTCCAACCTGTGTGGCATTTGATTCCAAAATGATTGTTGGATCTTCTCGAAAGCTCGCCTCTTCCCGCTCCAGACTCCAATATTCCTTGTGCTATTTTTATGCTTGCAGGAATTCCGTAAAGCAACATTTCTTCCTGGGCGATGTGTTTGTAATTATCAATATAAACAGCCACAACTTCAGCATAAGTAGCATCTGCCGGCGGGGTGACCACTTTTGTTGGAGGTAAATTGTCTTCTTTAGCTACTACAATAGGAGTTTCCTTAGCGGGAGGCCTAATAATCTCACGCTTTTGCGGAATTTTTTTAGCAACCCTTTTTTTAGAACCACAGCTGCTAATTAAAAACAACGAAAATAAGAGTACAAAAACACTAGTGAGGCGCATATTAAATTTCTATAAGTGGTAAATTTCTTTTTTCCAATTGTAAATTCATACCTTGAATTCCTTGAAGACCTCCGGTATGAATGGCTAAAATACGAGAATTTTTTGGAAAAAAGCCCGACTTTACAAGCTCAAAAATACCATAAATCATCTTTCCGGTGTATATTGGGTCAAGTGGAATATCGGTTTTATTTTTGAATTCATTAATAAAATTAACCAACTCTTGATTGATTTTAGCATATCCTCCAAAACAGTAATCATCTGTGATCTCCCAGTTTGATCTTGAGGTCCACTTTTTGATTTCATTTTCTAGAAAATTTCCTTTTAAAGCAGAAAACCCTATTATTTTTTGATGCGATTTACTGCTGTTTATAATACCTGCCATTGTGCCTCCGGTTCCAACCGGCAAACAGATATAATCAAAAACAGCATCTTCTTTTTTTAAAATTTCTTCACAGCCTTTGACAGCCAATGAGTTTGTTCCGCCTTCGGGAAGTAGGTAAAAGTCTCCAAATTTTTCTATTAAGGTCTTTTGAAAATCATTGGTATGCTTTTGTTGATATTGGGCTCTGCTTACAAAATGAAATTTCATTCCATTTGCTTTCGCGAAAGCAAGGGTGGGGTTTTCATCAATCTTATCAATGAGTTCCTCTCCTCTAATAACACCAATAGTTTGAATACCATATTCTCGACCCGCCGCAGCCGTTGCAGCGATATGGTTTGAAAAGGCACCGCCAAAAGTGAGTAGGGTTTGCTTTTTTTGAACTTTCGCCTCAATCAAATTGTACTTGAGTTTCCTGTATTTATTTCCGGATACAAAAGGGTGTATCTGATCTTCTCTTTTTATAGAAATTTGAGGAATACTTTTCAAGTCCAAATACTCCTGAAAATAGTTGTTTAAAAGTTGGTTTTGTATGCTTATCATATTGAAAGATACTGTTTTATAGTTATTTTCCTACAATATTTTACATTTTATCGAAAATATATTCTTTTTATCGTCAAATATTTGTTTTTTAGAATTCATTCACATTACATTTACCATCCCTAAATCAAACTAAATGAACAAACTTACTCAAATTGTAGGCTTTTTTATACCCATTGCCTTGTTATTTGCAAATAGTTCTTTTTCGCAAGTGGGCATAGGTACTACTAATTTTTCGAGTGGTGCCTTGTTGGATATACAAAGTAACTCCAAAGGAATTTTAACTCCCAGAGTTCCATTACTAAGCACACTTGACAATACAAGCATCACGCCCACTGCCACAATCGGATTATTGATTTTTAATACTGCAAATTCAGGAGTCGGTAGCACAGCTGTAACTCCCGGTTACTATTACTGGGATGGGAGTCAATGGGTCAGACTCAGCTCTAATGATAAGATTTGGAGCATCGCAGGAAACAACAATGTAACTTCCGGTACAGATTTCATAGGCACTACAAATATCAGGAGAGTCGATTTTAGAACAAACAATACAAACCGATTAAGAATTGCCCGAAATTCTCATAGTTTGAGGTCAATTGCAAGAGGAACCAATAGTATCCCATTGTATTCCTTTCAGGAAAATACAAATCTAGGCGTGTGGTCACCCACCGTTAATCAACTGGCATTGAGTGCTGATAACAAAGAATTTATTAGATTTACAGCAGATTCTCAAAATACAATGCTTATAAATAACCTTGGTGAAAATATCAATACCCGAATTGAATCTCAAGACAATGAAGACATGTTTTTTATTGATGGTACAAATAATAGACTGGGCATAAAAACAAATGCTCCAGAAACTTTAGTCCACATTGCCGGTGACAACAACACCATGAGAATAGATGAACTCAACTTTACAAACAATACAAATTACACAAGTGCAGACCCTATGCCTGTGTATGTAAATACAGATGGAGACCTTTTATTAAGACCTTCACTGGTGCAAAATTTTATGGCTTTAAGTTCAATCAATTTTATTCCAACAACAGGAGCCTCAGGAGGAGTGATTGTTGGCAGAGATGATGGTGAAGCTGAAACAACAAATATCAGTACTCTACAAAGCATAACATTGACACAAGAATCTGTTGTTCATTTAAACTATCAGTTTAGTGTTAGAGTTTCAACAAATACCCCAACAGGAAACCCTTTTCCTAATGATCACGGCGTAATTACAGATGGCTCTCCCAGACAATACAGCTCCTGGGTTCAAGTTAATGGAGCAACTACCAGAGTTGCCTTTGATTCAGACTATTACACAAACCTGTCAGGCTCCGGAGGAGGAGGTGCCTTTGCTGCAGGGTATTTTTATCTGGCCGGTAAAGGATCAATTGTATTGCCGGCAGGCACACATACATTTCAACTCGTTGCCCATACCTATGCAGGCACCGGTAAAAGTTACCGATTTGTGTTTGCTGATACTGCCCATGAAAGATTTCAAATAATTATACAACGATAACTAAACTATTTAATGAGAATTAAAATCAAATACGTAACAGCATAATCCCAAACTTATGAACAACAAATACATTATACCCTATGTAATGTGTTTTTTATTTGCAATTCAAATAACCTACACACAAGATCTCAAAGAAGCAACAAAAAAAATTGATGCTTACCACAATTCATTAACTACGAAGCTTCAAACTCAGGATAGTAAAAATCTCAAAGAGGAAGATGTGGCAAACTGGATCATTACCAGTGAGCATGTAAGTAGTACCAGTGGTGTACACCATATCTATTACAGACAAACAGTGAACGATATCGAGATATATGGCGCTGAAGCCAGTATCCATATTGCTTCGACAGGTGAGGTTGTTAGTAAAAACAATAATTTTATTGGTGATGTCTCAAACAAAGTAAAAGGAGGCAAATCGCCTTCATTAACACCACTTCAAGCCGTTGCAGCAGCAGCTGGCCATTCAAAGTATCGCATTTCTGAAAATTTGAAAGTGCTTGATGTTGTCGATGTTAAAAAGCAAGAATACATCATTAGCAAAGGAGGAATTTCAAGTTCAGATATTCCGGTGAAATTAATGTATCAACAAAACAGTCAAGGAGATGTTGTGTTAGTTTGGAGTCTGGCGATTGATGACATTCAAGGCAGAAATTATTTCAACTACAAAGTGGATGCCCAAACAGGTGAAGTTATTGATAAAATAGACTGGCAGTCACACTGTTCAATTGAACATGTTTGTGAAACAAATCACACCGACTCTCACGATGATCATGAAAATCACGACCATAGTCAAGTAAACCTTGAAACAAACAGCCCATCAGATTACCATACAGATGTTGTTACCATGGAAGAATCCATTGCAGAATATGGCGCTCTTCTTGGTGGTAGTTACAGAGTATATGCAATGCCGGTTGAAAGTCCCAATCACGGAAGCAGAACCTTAGTCACCGGAGTGGAAAACTTAACTGCTTCCCCGTTTGGATGGCATGACACTAATGGTGCTTCCGGAGTTGAACACACAAATACCCGTGGAAATAATGTGAGAGCCTACGACGACATAAACGGCAACAATTCACCCGGCACCTATGCAGAAGGCGGTGCTTCCTTAAATTTTGACTTTCCTATCAACACTACCTGGTCAACAGCAAACAGATCGTTGCCCGCAGCAATTACTAACTTATTTTACTGGAGCAACATCATTCACGATGTTGTTTATCAATATGGTTTTGATGAAGCCAGTGGAAATTTCCAACAAAACAATTATGGCAACGGCGGATTCGGTAACGACTGGGTAAGAGCTGAAGCCCAGGATGGTGGGGGAACGTGTAACGCAAACTTTGCAACACCAGCAGATGGAAACCCTCCAAGAATGCAAATGTTTACCTGTGGCAGTAGAGACGGCGACTTAGACAATGGTGTGGTCATTCATGAATACGGACACGGTATTTCAACTCGTTTAACCGGTGGTGCCGGTTCTTCTGGTTGTCTATCCAATGCAGAGCAAATGGGTGAAGGCTGGAGTGATTACTATGCGTTGTTATTAACAATGAAACCCGGTGATCAAGGACCTGACGCAAGAGGTATTGGTACATGGCTGGTAGGTCAAGCCGGAAATGGCCCCGGTATCAGAGAGTTTCCTTATAGCACAAATATGGCTGTAAACTCACACACTTATTTAAGGACTCAAACTCACGCAGTGCCACACGGAGTAGGTTCGGTTTGGGCCATGATGCTCTGGGAAATGACCTGGGGACTTATCGACCAATATGGTTTTGATACCGATTTTTACAACGGAACAGGTGGAAATAACATTTCCTTAATGCTAGTTACAGAAGGACTTAAAATGCAAGGATGTTCACCGGGGTTTGTTAGTGGAAGAAACGCTATTCTTGCCGCAGACCAGGCCCTATATGGAGGAGCCAATCAATGTATTATTTGGAATGCTTTCGCCAAAAGAGGACTTGGCTTTAGTGCCACGCAAGGAAGCACCAACAGCAATGCAGATAATTCACAAGCATTTGATTTACCCCCTACGTCATTTTCAGCTTCAGAATCATATTGTGTAACCGAAGGAATTCAATCTGGTTTAACCGGTGGTTCCCCTGGTGGCGGAGCTTATTCAGGTCCGGGTGTTACAGATGATGGAAATGGATCTACATATACCTTTGATCCCAATGTTGCCGGAGTTGGAAACCATACGGTTACATACACAAGCAACTGTGGAGGTACCGCAAACATCATTATCAATGTAACAGAAGCACCCGATGCACCCTCTGTTTCAAGCGATACATTTTGTAGTGGAGACCCTGTTACCTTAACAGCCACACCCAATGACCCCGGAAACACCATTGAATGGTATGATGCCGCTACCGGCGGAACGCTTCTTTTTACAGGACCATCCTACACCTTCAGTCCGGCCGGCACAACAAGTGTCTATGCTGAAGAAGTTTTAGAACAGGTTCCAACATCTGCTACTATTACACATTCAAATTCTCAGAATATTGGAACAGGCAGTGTTTGGTGTCAATCTGGCTCTTCACACGCTACAACAAGTCATTGGAGAGTTTTTAACTTACAAAATGATTTTGGAATTACCGAAGATTTTAATGTGAATCAAATACAGTTTGGTGTACAGTCAGTCAGTAATAATTATACTTTAACTGTTAGACTTCATACGCTAAGTGGAGCATTCAACACCTCCAATTTAACTCTTTTAGGAAGTATAAATGTTCCTGTTTCACCTGCCAATGACGGGAATGTAGTTTCAGCTCCATTTTCAACAACAGTTCCAGCTGGAAGTATTTTAGTTATGGAGGTCTTTACTCCGGCAAATGGTACAACGGCATTCTTTCCTGGGTCAAATAATCAAGGTGAAACAGACAACTCTTACATTTCTGCAGCAGATTGTTCTATTACACAACCAACTACACTCGCGGCTGTTGGCTTTCCCAATGTTCACTACGTGATGAATGTCATTGGAGAATATAACCTTGCGAGTTTATGTACCGGTACACGAGCAGAAGTAACAGCAACAGCAGACAACGTCCCTCCGGTTGCTGTAGCTCAGGATATGACTATTTTCCTTGACATCAACGGTCAAGCTACCATCGCAGCAGGTGATATCAACAACGGTTCTACAGACAACTGTGGTATTGCTTCTCTGGCTGTAAGCCCCAATGTATTCAACTGTTCAGCTCTTGGAAATCAGGTAGTCACACTAACCGTTACAGATACTGAAGGAAACTTCAGTACCGCGCAAGCAAATGTTACTGTGATTGACAATCTTGTTCCTAACATCGGAGCAGCTTCAAATCAAACAATTAGTGGTGACAGTAATTGCCAGGCAACACTTGCAGATTATACATCGCTTGTAGCAGCAACAGATAACTGTGGGACACCACCAATTACACAAAACCCTGTTCCGGGTACTTTAATTACCGGAACAACCTCAGTAACTTTGACAGCAACTGATGCTTCAGGTAACTTTGCGACAACATCATTTGATGTCATTATTGAAGATTCAACAGATCCAACCATTCAAACAATTGCTGACCAAACCACTGCAGGAGATGCGTCTTGTCAGGCTACTCTTGCCGATTTTACTGCTCTCGCAGTGGTGTCAGACAATTGTGATGCAACTCCAACTGTAACTCAAAACCCCGTCGCAGGAACCGTCTTTAGCGGAACGACAACTGTGACACTTACGGTAACTGATGCCTCTGGCAACGATGCCGTAACCAGTTTTGATGTAACTGTGGAAGATACAACAGATCCAACCATTCAACCAATTGCTGACCAAACCACTGCAGGAGATGCGTCCTGTCAGGCTACTCTTGCCGATTTTACTGCACTCGCAGTGGTGTCAGACAATTGTGATACAAATCCAATTGTAACTCAAAACCCCGTCGCAGGAACCGTC
>JBBDIQ010000003.1:0-52501 GCA_040880345.1 Flavobacteriaceae bacterium | reverse complement strand
ATTGAAGCGAAAATGAGCTATTTTGTGCTCGTTTGAAGGCTTTTTTGAGTTGCATAGCCTTAGCTACGGAAAGAAAAAAAGACAAAAACGGGTGCAAAAGAGCCATTTTTTAGACAATTGAAAAAAGTTTAAATGAGTTCTCATTATAAAAGTTTATTTTTGCAGTCAAATTCAATAAAAACTAAATTTCAATGAGCGTTTTAGTAAACAAAAATTCCAAAATAATAGTACAAGGTTTTACAGGTAGTGAAGGTACTTTTCACGCCAGTCAAATGATAGAGTACGGAACCAACGTAGTTGGCGGAGTAACTCCCGGAAAAGGAGGTCAAACTCATCTTGACAAACCGGTTTTCAATACAGTATCAGAAGCCGTTAAAGAAACTGGCGCAGATACTTCCATCATTTTTGTGCCACCGGCATTTGCGGCAGATGCCATTATGGAAGCTGCAGACTCCGGAATTAAAGTAATCATAACCATTACGGAAGGAATTCCAGTTTCAGATATGATTAAAGTAGCCGCTTATATAAAAGACAGAAATTGTACATTAGTAGGTCCCAACTGCCCCGGAGTAATCACTCCCGGTGAAGCAAAAGTGGGTATTATGCCGGGCTTTGTTTTCAAAAAAGGAAACGTAGGTTTGGTTTCAAAATCGGGTACTTTGACTTATGAAGCAGCAGACCAGGTTGTAAAACAAGGTCTTGGAATCACAACAGCTATCGGAATTGGGGGAGACCCCATCATTGGAACCACGACAAAAGAAGCTTTAGAACTATTGATAAATGACGAAGAAACAGCTTGTGTGGTAATGATAGGAGAAATTGGCGGACAATTGGAAGCTGATGCTGCAAAATGGTACAAAGAAAGCGGAAGCAAAAAACCGGTTGTTGGTTTTATAGCCGGTGAAACAGCTCCAGCCGGAAGAACCATGGGGCATGCCGGTGCTATTGTGGGTGGAAGTGAAGACACCGCTGCAGCAAAAAAGAAAATTATGAGAGAACACGGAATCCACGTGGTAGACTCTCCTGCAGAAATTGGAAAAAAAGTTGCTGAGGTTTTAGCTTAATTCACTACTCAAAATATTTATACATTCAAACCTTTCGTTTTTCGGAAGGTTTTTTTGTTTATGTGGGTAGTTGAATTATTATTTTTATTAATTTGGTTGGATGGAGTTTGGTAAACTCATGCGATGCAATAGTATGGTAGCGTTTTGTATTCTAAATTTTAAAAACAATAAATGAATAACAAAAGAATTCTTCAATTCGTTTTGGTTATTGTAACCTTATCTATTCTATTTTTTATTAATAGAGATAAGCTCATCTTTTCTGAGGAGCAATTTTTTAGTTCATTGGTCAATGATTATTTCCAAAAGGAATTTAATGGGGTTGTAAAAGATAAATATATTGATGAGTTTGAGCATATGTATAAAAAAGTGATTCTAAATACAAAAAACGGGAGTGAATATATTTTTATCCTAAATTTTGAAAGAGATGATTTTTATGAGTTTATTCAAATAGGAGATACTTTAATCAAGCCAAAAAATAGCTTAGAGGTTAACTTAACTAGAAAAAGCTTGGACACAACAATATATTTCAGATTTGATAACACAAGAGGTTTCATTAACTCTAAAGTTTATGATTCAATTAAAGACATTTATTGGTAGTTTTATTTCAAAGTAAAGAGATAGCGATTTGTAATATATTTATATGATGAACTTTAAAAATTTAATTTTTTGCTTTTCATTTTTTATATTAATTTGTAGTAATAAATTTTATTCACAAGAATGTGAATCATACAGAGTAGTTAATATTGACTCCACCAATAGTTTTTACTTGATTATGGTTGAGAAAAATGAAATTGAGTATTTGATTGTTTCTTCAAAGAAAACTATAAAACCACAACGTAGAATTAATCTTTCTAAAAGTTATAATTTCAAGTTGTTAGAACACAAATGGATAGAAGAACTTCCTCTTAATATGAGAGAAGGGGCTACATCAATAGTTATTGAAGGTAAGACAATATGGAGTACTGAAGACGATTATAGTGTTTATAGAACTAAAAATTTGAAAGGTTTGAACTATGTAAGCAGGCATGGCTGCCGAATTTAGTGTAATACTACTTAAGTAAGTTTTAATGAAAAAATACAGATTGTCAATAGGTGTTTTATCAATTTTAATAGCATTATTGTATTTATTCTTTGATGTTGTTCCATTTATATTACTTCATAATTATCATGAAATAATATGTGTTGCTCCTGTTTATTTAAAAACTAGTATAAGCAGTTGGTTAGTTAGTTCTTTACTAATGTTTGGAGGAGTTTTACTCCTATATAAAAATAGATTTTCACAAGATTTATATGGTTTATTTGGCATTTCAATTTTTATAGAAGTCTATACTCAAATAATATATTTTCACACAGAAACAATACTCATAGATTACTATTTAATACCTTCATTATCTTTAGGAGTTTCTTCACTGTTATTGGGGTTATTTGCTTTATTGATAGTTTCCTCTGAAAAATGGAAAAACAGATTGGGTTGGGATAAAAAAGTAAGTTTGAAAGTTTGGTTTATATACTTATTAGTCAGTTTTTTAATTTCAGGTTTGCCTAGATTAATTTTAGAATATCCAGCCTATTACGTAAATCCTTATTGAGATTACTGGTCGTCCTATATATTGTTCTTTCATGGATTAATAGCTTTAGAGTTTCAAATCAAATCAAAAATTCCCCCATCAATTTCAAAAAGTTTTCTTGCTACTTCCTTATCCATTTGCTTATATTTGATGGCACGATTAAAAAAGTATTGCCATTATGAAATTACTTGAAGGAAAAACAGCCATCATCACCGGCGGTAGCCGCGGAATCGGAAAAGGAATCGCAGAAGTTTTTGCCAAAAACGGCGCCAATGTAGCATTTACATACAGCTCGTCTGAAGATGCTGCCCTGGCTCTTGAAAACGAATTGAAAAAAGAAGGCGTAAAAGCCAAAGCATATAAAAGCGATGCCGCAAACTACCAGCAATCACAAGAGCTCGCAGAAGAAGTGGTCAAAGAATTTGGTAGCATTGATATCTTGGTCAACAATGCCGGTATTACCAAAGACAACCTCCTGATGCGTATCACCGAAGAGGATTTTGATAAGGTGATTGAGGTGAACTTAAAATCAGTGTTTAATATGACCAAAGCCGTGCAACGCACCATGTTGAAACAGCGTAAAGGCTCTATCATCAATATGAGTTCGGTAGTGGGTGTGAAAGGCAATGCGGGGCAAACCAACTATGCTGCTTCAAAAGCGGGAATCATTGGATTTACAAAATCAGTCGCTTTGGAATTGGGTTCGCGTGACATTCGTTGCAACGCCATTGCACCGGGCTTTATTGAAACCGAAATGACCGGAAAACTCGACGAAGCCACCGTTCAAGGCTGGAGAGACGCCATTCCGTTAAAAAGAGGTGGAACCCCTGAAGATATCGCAAATGCCTGTGTGTTTCTTGCAAGCGATATGTCCGCATACATCACCGGTCAGGTATTGAATGTTGATGGGGGGATGCTAACCTAGGTTTCAGGCTTGCCTGCCGAAGATTTATCGAAGGTAGGTTTCAGGTTTTGAAGTTCCTCAACAACTCACAAACTCAACAACTCATCTATGTATGAAAACGCTTTGCTCCATATAATTCTCGCGGCAGTCATCGCGCTTGCTGTTGCAGGCTACTTTTATGGGTATAAGTCAAAGCTCAATTTAAGGCTAAAGTGGTTTTTTGGAGTGCTTCGGTTTTTGACTATTTTTGTTTTATTGCTGCTTCTTATCAATCCAAAATTTTATCAAACCACTTATTTTAATGTGAAACCAACACTTGCAGTAGCGGTTGATAATTCTCAGTCTGTTAATTATTTAGACAAAGAAAATGAAACAGGAGAGTTGGTGGAATTTTTAAAAAATAATGAAGAATTAAACAATCGGTTTGATCTTTCATTTTACGCTTTCGGCGAAAGCCTGAAACGTCTCGATACTCTTACATTCTCTGAAAGACAAACCAATATTTCAGACCCATTACTTTCTTTAAACGAAATTTACAAAAACAAAGTAGCACCCGTAGTATTAATATCAGATGGAAATCAAACGTTGGGAACAGATTTTGAGTTTTCAACTCAAAACACAAAACAGCCCATTTATTCAATTATACTGGGAGATACTATTACTTACAAAGATTTTGCGGTCACACAAATAAATGCAAATCGATATGCTTATTTGCGAAATGAATTCCCCGTTGAAGTGTTTTTGCTTTATACTGGTGATACTTCAGAAAATGCCACATTTACTGTAAAACAAGGAAATTCGACTGTATTTCAGCAGGCCTTGACTTTTAATGCTCAGGAAAGTTCCAAAGTAGTCAAGTTTAATTTACCTGCAAACCGCGTGGGTGTTCAAAAATACACTACAGAAATAAGTGCACTGGAAAATGAAAAAAATATAGATAACAATACCAAGTTTTTTGCAGTTGAGGTGATTGACCAAGCCACAAATGTATTGTTAGTTTCAGACATTACACATCCTGATCTTGGTGCCTTAAAAAAATCAATCACCAGTAATGAGCAGCGCAAGTTAACACTAGCAACTCCTGAAGAGGCTCTTGGAAATTTAGAGGATGCTCAATTGGTGATACTATTTCAGCCAACAAACAGGTTTCGTGCGGTCTTTGACAAACTTGAAGAGACAAATCAAAACACCCTCTTAATCACCGGAAAAAACACCAACTGGACATTTTTAAATGCCCGGCAAAAAAGGTATTCGAAAGCGGCATACAGCAGTGAGTTGGTTCAAGCAAAATTGAATAGTGGTTTTTCACTTTTTTCAATCGAAGATATAGGGTTTGAAAGTTTTCCACCCTTAGAAACATCTCTTGGAGATTTAAAAGTGAATGTGCCTCATGATGTGCTTTTGAGTCAGCGTATTTTAGGAATTGATACAGAAAACCCTTTATTGGTTACTTTTGAGGAAAACAATAGAAAAGAGGCTATTCTTGATGGCGAGAATATATGGAGGTGGAGATCTCATGTCTATGTTAGAAATAAAAGCTTTAAACCATTTGATGATTTTGTGAGCAGTTTAATTCAATACCTGTCTTCAGATAAACTTCGCACTCGTCTTGATGTAAAAGCGGAGTCGTTTTACTACAACAGTGGTGATGTAAAATTAAGCGCACAGTATTTTGACCAAAACTATGTATTCAATAACAGGGCCTCCCTTACAATTACAGTCAAAAATCAGGAAACGGAACAAGAAAATACATTTCCGATGTTATTGAAATCCAATTTTTATGAAGTGAATTTGAGCAGTCTCCCGGCGGGAGAATATTCATATACTGTTTCTGTTGCTGGTGAGGCGATGAGGACTTCAGGCAATTTTAGCATCATTGATTTCAATGTGGAGCAACAGTTTTTAAATGCTCAAGTTGATAAATTGCAACGGGTCTCAAACTCGACAGAGGGAGTAAGTTATTTTATAAATGATTATTCAAAGCTCATCACAGATTTGGTTAATGACAATAGGTATGTTTCTGTTCAGAAAAGTGAACAAAAAATCGTAACTTTGCTTAATTGGAAAATTCTGCTATTTATACTTGCATTTTTACTAGCATTAGAATGGTTTAGCAGAAAATACAACGGATTAACATAAAAATAATTTTTAAAACAAAAATAGCTTAACATGGAAAAATTGCCAAAAATTGGATTGCCTCTAATCATAGTAGGAATCATTGTAATAATAATCTTAACAAAGTCTGTTGTGACAATTGATGCCGGTTCTGCCGGTGTGTTATACAAGCCACTTCAAGATGGTGTGGTAACAGATGGTCCTGCAATGAATGAAGGATTTCATATTGTAGCTCCTTGGAATAGTGTAACTGTTTTTGAAGTTAGACAGCAAGAGCTTTCTGAAAAAATAGAAGCGCTTTCTTCAAACGGATTGGATATAAGAATTGATGCTTCCATCTGGTTTCAACCGGAATATGAAAATCTTGCAAACTTGTATCAACAAAAAGGAGAGACTTATGTCCAACGTGTTTTGCAACCGGCTATTCGGTCTGCTGCAAGAAGTGTTGTGGGGCGTTATACACCAGAACAACTTTATTCAAGTAAGAGAGATGCCATCCAAACAGAAATTTATACGGAAACAAACCGCTTACTTGAAGGACAGTTTGTACAATTGAACGAAGTACTCGTTAGAGACGTAAAACTACCTCCTACAATTAAAGCAGCTATTGAAAGAAAATTAAGTCAGGAGCAAGAAGCTTTAGAATATGAATTTAGACTTCAAAAAGCAGTACAAGAAGCTGAAAGGCAAAGAATTGATGCAGAAGGTAAAGCAAGAGCAAACCAAATTCTAAGTGCTTCATTGACAGATAAAATCCTTCAGGAAAAGGGAATTCAGGCAACAGTAGAGCTTGCAAAATCACAAAACTCAAAAGTTGTTGTTATTGGAAGTGGAGAATCTGGAATGCCACTTATTTTAGGGAATAACTAATACAATAAATTTGTAATTTAATTAAAAAGCCACTTTAAACAGTGGCTTTTTTTGATTCTAATTCTTTAGCTTGATTCACCCATTCATCGCGCTCTATTCGCCCTGGAAAATATTCAAGTAAATGAGTAAGTGCTTTGATATCATCACTTGTGAAACGACTTATTTGCGAATAATTATAAATGCCTATTTGATTTAATTTTTCTTCAATAAAAGGATTTAATCCTTCAATTTTGGTCAAGTCGTCTTTGTTTTTCTCATCTGCATAACCAAAATTATCAAAATTTAATTCTAATTCTCTTTTAACCTCTTTTTCCTCTTTAACTTCTGGTTTGGATTTTATCCCACTTTTATGGTCTTTAATGATTTTGATGATTTCGGGTTTGAGTTCACTAAAGATTGTTTCAATTTCATTGATTTCAGTTTTCTTTTTTTCAGGTTTTGGTTGTATGACATTTGGTTTCTCTTTTGGTTTTTGTTTGCCAAAAAAATAACCAATCAGAAATGCAACAAACATCAACAGAAATATTTCTGCCAGAAAAAACCAATCTATAGAATATTCACTAAAAAATTCCATTTTATTCAATTACAAATTCAATGCGTAAATTATTTTTTCTTCCTGCCTGCGTGTTATTATCATCTATCGGGTTAGACTCACCTTCAGAAAAGGCGACGAGACGTTCTGGGTCAAAACCTTCAGCTTTAATTAAATACCATCTCACTTGTCGTGCATATTTTAAGCCTTGTTGATAGTTATCAGCATCACTTCCTATGTTATCAGTATGACCAATTATTTTTGCTTTTCGGTTTGGGTTTGTTTCAAAAAGTTGCTTTAATTCCTTTGCATAATCTTTTAATTCCTGATTTGCAAGAACTCTCGAAAAAGTAAAGGTGGGATAAACAATTTGAGAGATAATCCGTTTACTTTCTATTTCAGCTTTACGCTCTTCATCAAGAGGTTTAACTTGAAATGAAAGAACACCATAAGCACTATTATTTTCATCAAATTCTATTTCTCTAATGATGCTTTTAACACTCAAAATATATGGATTGACACCCAGTTTGCTGAGCTCTTTTATTAAAAAATCTCCACGTTTTTGTCCAATATTTGGGGTGTCAAAATTCTCAGTTGCACTGTATTCACTGTTAATAATAATTTCAACATTATCATTTTTACTCAAATAGGCAATAAGGGGTTCAAAATAAATTTCTTTTGAAGGTTTAAAAAAAACAGAGTCTGAATTTTTTATAATATTGACGCTGTCCAGCGAAAATAAAACCTCCCCGGCTTTATCACTAATATGAAGAAATGCGTTGTTTTTTTCAGGTTTTAAAGGGGCTTCCTCAATTAGTTCTTCAGGTACAGGGTTGACATCAGGTGTTTCTTTACCTTCACTTTTGACAGTAGCTATGTCTTTTAAAAATGTTTTAAATTTTGGAGAAGCATCAGTTGATAGATACAAAAAGGCAATACAAAACCATGCTATAAACACTAAAAAGGCTTTCAAAAATGTTCGCATAATTTCCCCAATATCTTATCCTTCAAATCTACTAAAAAGATGAATACCTATTTAGATTCAAAAAAATCTTTATTAACCGTCTTTCCACAATTTAACAGATGATTTTAAAATTATAATAGGAGAAACAAAAAAAGGGAATTGTAAAATTAACAGCGCTATTTTATTATGGATGACTACCACCAAACTACAAAAAATTGTTCAAAACCTCCAAGAGAGGTTTTCTTCCAGCATAAAATAGATTTTTTATTTTGAAGAGATGCATTTATTTTGTGTAGTGATTCATCGAGTGAAATCCAAACATCTTCATTTTCTGGCTGAATCAACCAGTTTTCTTTTTTTGGCAAGCAATAGAGCTCATTATCTTGATGCCTACTTAGCAACGTTTCTAAAGTCAACCAAAAGCCCACAATACAATTGTTATTAATTTCAGGAAAATGGGTTCCGTATAAATTTATAGGTACATACAGCTTACCAAGAAAGCAAACTTGTTGAATAAATTCTTTGGAAGACAGGTTCAGCTCTTTCAGATAGTGTTGCGTGGCTTTGTTGTGCAGTAAAGGAAGTTGATTCTTTTCTAGTTTTTTAATTTTATACATCAGTGTATCCCGCCGGTTTGGGCCTATCCAGCGTTGAAGGTTGCCGTTTATTGCAGGATTATAAAGATAAAATTTATAAACCAGCTCTACTTGGATATTTTGATCTTCAGATTTGTCTTTGATTAAAAAGTCCAGTTCGCCAAGTGTGACTTTGTTTTCTATAACCTGAAGGTTAGCCGCAAGAATGGAATATCTTTTTGAATTTTTAATATAATCCCGGAAAAATAACTCCACACGTTTGCCCAGCACCAAGTTTTCAGGGATGGCACTTATTTCTAAATCTTCAGATTGATCATCAGCAAATAAAAACAATTCAAAATTTTCTATTTTTTTAAAAAGTGAAGGTGTTTTGAGAAACCCTTTGAATTGTTTTGCGAGTTGGTTTTGAGAATCCATGAACTTCAAAAATAAGGAATTAGCGGTTTATATCCTTTTGTTTTTGCAAAAACACGTAAAGACTTATCCACCAACCCCTCAATTCATAAAAATTGTTTTATTTTTAAAAAATGAAACTAAAAAAAATCAATCAAAAGATACATGGCAAGAAAAAGAAATAAAACCAAGTCAAAAATAGGGTTGGCTCCAGGATCGCTCATCTTCACAGGTCAGCAAAAAATGGAAAAAGCAGTTTTTTCTCTGTTGGTATATAACGAAAATGGTGTTCAGGAAAAAACTCCAAAAAATTTAGAAGAAGTGATTCACTTAATTGACACGACAAAGGAAACGCTGTGGATCAATATTGATGGTATTCACGATGAAAATATTATTGAAAGCATATGCTCTAAACTGTTGGTTCACAAGCTCTCGATGGAAGATATTTTAAGTGTGGGACAAAGACCAAAAATTGATGAGTTTGACAACTATATTCACTTGGTTTTAAAAATGATGATGCTAAATGAAAGAGATGAAATTGAAGATGAGCAAATAAGCTTTATACTGCATAAAAACATTCTGATTTCTTTTCAGGAAAAAACAGGTGACGTTTTTGAAGGTGTGAGAAAAAGAATTATTGAAGGAAAAGGCTTTATAAGAAAACGCGGCTCAGATTATTTGTTGTATGCGTTGGTTGATTCTGTTGTAGATCACTATTTTTTAATTTTAGAAGCATTGGGTGAAAAAATTGAAACTCTTGAAACCGAACTCCTTGAAAACCCGGACGAATCTGTTTTGGCAAAATTACATCATTTAAGAAGGGAAACACTTGATTTAAGACGCTCTGTGTATCCACTGCGAGAAGTCATAAGCAGGTTTGAAAAGATTGATGAGACCATTTTAAACCCGGATGTGAGGATTTTCATCAGAGACCTCTATGACCACACCATTCAAGTGATTGAAACCATTGAGGTATTAAGAGAATCGGCCTCGGGCTTGCTCGATTTGTATATGAACAGCGTCTCCAACAAAATGAACGAAATCATGAAAGTCCTGACCATTATGGCTTCTATTTTTATCCCACTCACATTTATTGCCGGTGTGTATGGAATGAACTTTGCTTACATGCCCGAACTTGAATACAAAAACGGATATTTCGTAATATGGGGCGTGATGATCCTGGTACTTGTGGGAATGCTTATTTATTTTAAACAAAAAAAATGGTTGTAAATGGGAAGTTAAAAGTACGAAGTTAGAAGTTAGAAGTTCAAGCAACAAGACCCAGCACCCAGCATCAATACCCAACTATCTAAAATAAATTATTCAAATGTCATTGAAACTATCTGAAACACTTTTTCCGCTGTTAAGCGAATTAAAACAAAACAACAATCGCGAGTGGTTTGCTGAAAACAAAAGCCGTTTTCAAGATGAAGACAAATCACTCAAGCTGTTTTTCAACGAAATAACAAACAAACTAAATACCTTTGACGAAATCGAAAGAGTAAAAATTTTCCGTATTTATCGAGATGTGCGGTTTAGTAAAAACAAGCTGCCCTATAAAACAAACCGAAGTGCCAATTGGATGAGGGCAGGGGCACACCGCCGCGGCAGCTATTATTTGCAATTGGAACCCGGAAACTCGTTTCTGGGATGTGGATTTTTTCAACCTAATGCGGCAGATTTACTCCGCGTAAGAAAAGAATTTGAAATGGATGATACCGAAATCAGGGCCATTTTAAATGAACCGGCTTTTAAAAAAGCCTTTGGTGGTTTTGATACTTCAGACCAGGTAAAAACCGCTCCAAAAGGTTTTGATAAAGAACACAAAACCATTGATTTAATTAAAAACAAAAACTTCTTTGTAGCACATTATTTTAGTGATAAAGAAGTTTTGTCTTCAGATTTTCTTGAAAAGGTAGTCCAACATTTTGAATTGGTTCAGCCTTTTTTCAAGTATATGAGTGACGTTCTTACAACAGATTTGAATGGTGTTTCTCTTCTGGATAGTTAAAAAACGTTTACTATTTTATAATTCAGATTGTTAAATACAAAACTGTCTCCTGCTTTTTTACCTTTCAAATGTTCATAGATGGGAGCTGCCGTTGATATGGAATAATAATTTTTATTGTCTTCAATATCGAGTTTTCCCAATGCCACTGTGATAAAGAAAAAATTATTTTCGGTTTCAACCAGGCTGCCATTAGTAACTACTTGATGTTCTTGTGAGACATCAATGCGTTTCAATTGCTCCTTGGTTTTTTCAGTTGTTTCTATATAACGAGCATACTTTTCCAGCTCGTTGAGTATTTCGCCTTTCCCACCGTCATCATCCTCAGAAGGAGAGCTTTCACCTTCCAGCGCCTCTCTCACAATGGCCATTTCCTTGTGATATTTCTCTAACTGTTGATTTAACAGTTCCAGACACTTTTTGTAAAGTTGGTTTTTAATCATTTATGAGATTTTATAACACAAAAGTAGTTTCTATTCCTTTTATATCGAGTAAATTGTTAATAAAAATTAGGCAATCTTTATCTTATAAGTCATAGAGCTTATAATTTATGTTTATAAGCCTTAAAGCTTATAATTTTGTTTTATAAGCCTTTTGACTTATATTTGATTTAAAATAAAGGAAATGGTTGCCGTTTTAACTGCAGATTTAATCAATTCAAGGTCTTATGATAAAGCCTTTCTTAAGGAAGTACTATTGGTGCTGAAGAAAGAGTTTGATGCCATATCAAAAGAGCATGATGCGATTTTTACGCTGTTTAGAGGAGATAGTTTTCAAGGAATCATTAAACACCCTGAAGAAGCATTGCAAATTGCTTTACGCCTGAAAACAGCCGTATTAAAAGTTGTAAATACAGCACAACAAAAATCAAACGTTCCCGTGGCAGATGTGCGAATCGCTATTGGAATAGGAGAGGCAGATTACAACGAAAAAGCAATAGCAGAATCAAATGGTGAAGCGTTTCATTTTTCAGGTCTCACTTTGGACGCAATGAAAGATGAAAATAAAAAATTGAGCCTAAAAACAAGCAATGAAAATACCAATAATGAATTTAAAGTAAGTTTAAAGTTTTTAGACAGTTTGGCTGAGAAGTGGTCAATTGCTTCAGCAGAAGTCGTCTATTATCTACTCAAAGGATTGAAAGAACAGCAAATAGCTGATGTATTGCAACGCAGCCAGGCTGCCATAAACCTCAGAAAAAAAGCAGCCGGCTGGGAAGAAGTTCAGTTATTGCTGCAACGATTTAATCAGGTATTTTTAAACTCATAAACTATGAACGAAACACTGCTAATCGCTTTACAGTTATTGTTGGCTCACGTGCTTACAGACTTTGTATTGCAGCCTGCTAAAGCCATTAAACACAAACGTAAACACAAAGCGAGAGCACCTTTTTTATACCTCCACGCTTTTATAGCCGGCTTTTTAACCTATCTCTTTTTACAACAATGGGCCAGTTTTTTGGTTCCGGTGTTTATAATGATTACCCATTTTGGAATTGACTTGTGGAAACTCAATCAAAAAAAGGACAATTTGAGGTTTTTTCTCATTGATCAGTTTTTTCATTTGATAATTTTACTCTTGGCTTGGTTGTACCTCACCGAAAATTTTAACTCCATCATTCCGTTTTTTGAAACGCTTTTCAATTCACAAAACACCTTACTAATTCTTTTGGGCTATTTGATAGTTATTTTTCCATTTGGCTTTATCATTGGCAAAGCAACTCAACGCTGGCAGAGAGAAATTGAAAAAGACGACAAAATTAACAGCCTTGAAAAAGCAGGTCGCTATATAGGTATTTTTGAACGCATCTTAGTACTTACTTTTGTTTTAACCCAAAATATTGCTGCCATAGGCTTTTTGATAGCCGCAAAATCCATATTACGCTTTAGCGATAAAGGTCAGAGTGGAGGACGTAAACAAACAGAATATGTGCTCATAGGAACACTGATGAGTTTTGCATTGACAATTATCGTGGGATTCTTAATGAACACACTCCTGCTCTAAAAGCTGAATGTTACTTTTGAGTCGCTCAATCACGAGGTTCATCATTCGTTTGTTGAGTGCTGAAGAATTTTGAATATAAAGTTCATATTCTTCAATAGTAAATTGTCCAATGACCATTCCTTTGAGTGAGTTTCTGAATTTGATATCCTTTTGAATGGCATTTTCAATATACTGCAAGCGCTTTTCCAGCGAAAGTGTATAAAATACATTCTTATGTTTCGAAATATAATTTCTAAAAACCAACACAAACAAATCATTTTGCATCTTCACAATGGGTCGTAAGGTTTTGTTTTGAAACTGTTCATCAAAACTCATTAAAGGATTTACAATTGCTGAAAGAATTTTTGGGCGTAAAGCAACCAATTCAAGTTCACGAGAATTCATAACGAGAAGTTTTATTAAAAATAACGAAAGCCGTCACCATTAAATAGTTAAATCAAACGGAGTTATAAACAGTTTTCTTAACAAGAAAAGCTTATAAACCCTTTGAATTTTAGGTCTTTACAGAGATTGTTGTAACTTTTATAAAACAAAATCTAGAAATCCCTTTAATGGAAATTTACTCAATTCATACAGCCTCCATTAAGATTGTCAAATAGAAGAGTCTACACTTAAGGCCCAAAAAGTGTGTAAAAAAAAATTTTTGGAGCATTGTTTTAAAAGGTTGCTCTTGGGAGTTGAAGCAAATGACACGGATTGCCTTTTAGAAGCATAAAAACTTCCGGTTTGGTTTGTGAGTTGAGTGAAGAGGGAATCAATGGGTTTTTGAATGTAATAACGGTTCATATTATAAATTAGTTAGTTTGCAAGAAGATGCAGAGCAAGTTATGTCTTGTTGAGTTTTATAAAAAACCAATTCTTTTCAGTTTCATAGATTATATTAATACCTTTGATTTTATAAACTAATTGTAAGAGCTCCTTTTTCAAAAATCATTTGAAAATTTTACAAGTCAGATTTCAATAATGGACTACATAATCATTGCAGGTTTTGCATTAATCATTATATTCTCATATCTATTTGATGCCCTAGCCAGAAAAACAAAGTTTCCAGCTGTAATTTTACTGATTTTTTTAGGCTTATTTTTAAAAATGGTCGCAATTTACTATGATTTTAATTCATTAGACAGGGAGCTAGATGAGTTGATAAAAGTATTGGGAAAGGTTGGATTAATTTTAATTGTATTAGAAGGTGCTTTGGAACTTGATATAAACAGGAGCAAGTTTGATATTATACGTAAAAGTTTTATTTCTGCTTTATTTACCTTATTGATTTGTGCTTTTAGCATTGCCTGTGTGCTACACTATGGTTTGGATGTTCGGTTTGAAATTGCCTTGTATGAAAGTATTCCACTCTCTATAATTAGCAGTGCAGTTGCAATACCCAGTGCAGCTTCTTTGTTAGGAAAGGCCAAAGAATTTGTAGTTTATGAATCAACTTTTTCAGACATACTTGGCATCATTATTTTCTCCTTTGTTTCAGGAGCCATTGCTCCAGAAAGTGATGGGTTTACTTTTGGAGCATTTTTATATCTGGGTTTTGAGGTTGTAATTGTTTTTATAGTAGCAATTATTGTAACATTTCTACTCTTAGAATTAATTGGCAGAATCGAGCATCACGTCAAGTTCTTTTTAATCATGGCAATCTTGATGTTAGCTTATGTAATTGCTTCAAGATTTCATCTATCAGCATTAATTATTGTTTTTGTGTTTGGATTGGTAATGAGTAACTCCGATTTTATGTTGCCAAAATTTTTAAAAAAACGTATAGCTGCTAATCAAGCCGAAAAAGAATTAGAACAATTTCACCTATTAACTGCCGAAACTACTTTTTTTGTTAGGACATTTTTCTTTTTAACTTTTGGTTATTTAATCAATCCTGAAATGTTTTTGAATGTTTATAATTACCTAAACGGAGGTATTATTCTGGCAGTTATTCTTGTTACTAGATTGTTGTATTTTTTAATTGCTGACAGGAAAAACACTTTTCCAATTGCTTTTATAGCGCCTCGTGGATTGATTACCATTTTATTATTTCTTCAAATACCAGAGTCATACCAAAATATTATTGTTAATGAAAAAGTACTTCTTATCGTGATTTTAGGTACTTTATTTATAATGCTTATTGGTGTGTTGAATTTTTCAAAGGGTAAACAAAAAAGCTAAATGACTTTATTTTAAAAATTCATCTTTCGTTTGAAACGAAAGAGGTTCTTTACTATTCTTTTCCAGATAGGTTTCAAATTTAGAGACCTCTTTCTTTTGAATCCCTTCATAGCTGTTCATAATCTCATCATAAAGCGCTTTTACAGCTTCATAATTTGCCATTTGTGCTCCTGTGGGTTTGTCATAGTTATTAACTACACCACTGTATAAATCAGCTAATTTTTCTCTGAGTTCAGGCTCTGCGCTGGCTACATAATTATCACCGGTGGTAATCACCATTCGTTTCATCAAATTGGTTAATTTATTGATAACCGGTTCTGTTACTTTTTTAGATTTTGAATCTTCAGCAAGCAGCGTTTCTGCACGTTGAATAGTGGTATTAACTTTATAAACCTGATAAGCCAATTCTTCATTCATATCAAAAAGAATTTTTACCATTCTCTGACGCTCTTTGCGGCCCTCCGAAGTAACAATTGTATTGGAATCATAAATTACCTCAATGGGATGGGTATAAGTTTCCTTCCCTTTAGTCATAACAACATTATAAGTTCCGGCGGGAACTCTTGGAGTTGCAAAACCGCCATAACTTAAGGTTTTTGCTTCTGCAATTTTTGGGCCTCGAGTGGTAAAACTCCAATCGACTATATTCAGCCCTTTTGATTTTCCGGTATTTAAGGTTGTAATTTTATTGCCCTGTAAGTCTTGAACTTCCATTTCCATTTTACCAAAAGTGTGTCTTTTGTTTAGATAGTAAACAATGCGTGCATTTGTTGATGGATTCTCTCCCACAAATTGAGTTTCAGTTCCATAATTTCCTGCAAAACCACTTTCTTCTTTCATAACAAAGGGCTTAGAGGAAAAGAAATGAACTTCTTTATCGAGTATTTCAGAGGTGATTTCCCGTAAAGGGGAAATATCATCAATTATGATAATTCCACGACCGTGTGTTGCTAAAACCAAATCACTTGTTTTTTTGTGTAAGGCTATATACATAACTGATGCCGCTGGCATGTTATTTGTAAATCGTGACCAGTTTTGTCCGCCATCAACTGTGATAAACAATCCAAATTCGGTGCCTAAAAAGAGTAAATTTTCATTTTCGTAATCTTCGTGAATGCTGCGTGCAAATCCCACAATGTCGTCTGTAATGATACTTTTCCAGGTGTTCCCAAAATCTGTGGTTTTGTATGCATAGGGATTCATATCTCCTATGGCGTGACCTTCAAAAATAGCATACGCGGTTCCCTTGTTAAAATTGCTTGCATAAATTTTATAACACCAGGTGTTTTTGGGTAAATCAGGGATGTTTGCCACTGTATTTGTCCAGGTTTTTCCACCGTCTTGAGTGACCTGAACATTGCCATCATCTGTCCCCACCCAAATAATGTTTTCGTCAAGAGGTGACTCTGCGATGGTGAAAATAGTGGTATGTGTTTCTGCACCTGAATTGTCAATTGACAAGCCACCAGAGGAAGACTGATCTTGTTTTTTTGGATCGTTTGTGGTTAAATCGGGAGAGATTTTTGTCCAGGTATCGCCCATATCGTCAGAGCGATGTAAAAATTGACTTCCCATATAAAAACGGTCCGGATAAAAATGACTCAATGCCATTGGTGGATTCCAGTTGAACCGTAATTTTGGATCTCCTTTTTCTGCCATAGGTTGAATGGTTTTGGTCTGGTTTCGGTCAACATCATAGCGCCAAACGTTTGCAGCACCTTGCATTTCAGAATAAATAATATTTTTTGTTGGATGTTTTAATACCCGAAAACCATCGCCATAACCCACACTATTCCAGTGTTTTGCCTTGACGCCTCCTGGAGCAGATGATGGACCATACCAGGAACCATTGTCTTGCAAGCCTCCATAAACATTGTAGGGTTCTGCGTCATCCACACTCACGTGGTAATATTGAGAAACGGGAATGTTTTCTACAATTTCCAATGTGCTTCCACCATTCCAAGAACGGTAAACACCTCCGTCTGTTCCCGCATACATAATATCTGAATTGTGAATATGAAAGGCAATATCGTGGATATCAGGATGCATTCTTCCGAGAGGTTTGAAGGTTTTTCCGCCATCCCGGCTTAAAGCTCCATTGAGTCCACCTTTCACTAAAATATCGGGATTTTTTGGGTCAACGGTAATCCTTGAAAAATAAAAGGGTCTCACTACCAATTCAAAATTATTGTTTAAATGCTCCCAGGAATTTCCGCCATTGTCTGAGCGGTAAAGGCCATTTGTTTTTGCTTCTTCGGTTTCTAAAACCACATAGACGGTTTCAGGTTGGGATGGAGCAATTCCAAGTGCAATCCTACCTAATTTACCTTTGGGGAAACCGTTGTGAATTTTATTCCAGGTTTTACCGCCATCTGTGGTTTTGTACAAACCACTGTGTTCCCCACCCGAATTAAAACTCCAGGGTGAACGCCTGAATTGCCACATAGATGCATAGAGTATATTTGGGTTTGTTGGATCCATAGCAATATCAGCGACACCTGTGGTTTCATTGACATAAAGGATTTTATCCCAGGTTTCACCGCCATCTGTTGTTTTATAAACCCCTCTTTCTTCACTATCGCTCCAGAGAGCACCCATAACACCAACATAAACCTCTTGATTGTTATTTGGGTTTATTTTTATTCCGGAAATGCGTTCAGATTTTTCAAGACCCATTTTTTTCCAGTTGGTTCCTCCATCTGTGGTTTTGTAAATTCCATCACCAATGGAGACACTGTTTCTTACCCAGGTTTCACCGGTTCCTACCCAAACAATATTGTCAGGGTCAACGGGATCTACCGCAATGCTACCAATAGACTGGGCGTGGTCATCAAATATGGAATTAAAAAAAGTACCACTATCTGTTGACTTCCAAACACCTCCACCTGCAGCTCCGGCATAAATGATGTTGTCTTTAGTGGGGTGGAGTTCGATATCTGTTATGCGCCCACTCATCACTGCGGGTCCAATGTGACGTGCTTTAAGATTTCCAAATAACTGCTCACCTTTGATGGGAATTTCCTGAGCATTAACAAATGGAAAAATCAAGAGTATTGCGAAGCCTAAAATACTATTTTTCATAAGGTATGTAAATTAAAAAATCCCCGTCTAGCGAGGATTTTGTTTAATAAATTATTATTCTTCAGGAAATGCAAAAACACTATCTTCAACTTCGGGGTTTAAAGTGATGGAAGTAATTTTAATGCTCTGACCACCCATACTCATATCAAAAGGAAAGTACAAACCATCAATTTCTTGATAGTCACTCATTTTTGAGATTGATTTTTGACCCTTCATTGGACCCTGTTGAATTTCAGCTTCAGACTGAATGATTGCGTAGCTATCTTTGTCAAAATAGTGATAGCTAATATTGGGTTGTTCAACACCATCTACCATAAGAGGTGTTTGGGTTAGTTTTATTTTAAAAGTTTCGGCTCCATCTATGGTTTCATCTTCCATAAGTTCGGCCGTATATCCTTTTTCCTTGTAATTAAAGAGTGGTGAAGGAAAATCTTTTGATTGTTTTTTGAAGTTTTCAGTCATTTCGCTTTCGGTTTTTTCAGGTTGCATCGTCATAAAGTTGGTGCTCCACATTGTTTCACCATCAAAGGCAAATTGTGTGATTTCTTGACCCTGAAAGCTGATTTTTACAGCTTGTCGACCGTCTTTCAATTGAATAATTTCTACGGGAATTTCCATTCCTTGATTGTTGGCAGAGGCGTTCATTTTAACCCCATTAAGGGCGCCCCAGTTTTCTATACCGCCTGTGTTTTCAAAATAAGTCTCGATTACTTCATCAGCTGTTTGTGCGATTAATGGCACATTAAAAGAGATAAAACATACGAAAAAAAGAGTTTTAAATGTTTTCATAATTAGATGGAATTTGTAAGTGATTTATGAATGAGTATCTTTATGAAGTAGAAAGTTACAAAATTTTCATATATAATTATTCAATTTAATTTTAAGTATTTTAAATGAGAAAACAATCTATTTCTGTGACTGTTGACGCAGTCGTTTTTAAGAAAGAAAAAACAGAATCTCTTATCGTATTGATACGTCGAAAAAATCCACCATTTCAAGACCAATGGGCATTACCCGGAGGATTTGTAGAAAATGATGAGGATCTGGAAACTGCTGCTAAACGCGAACTGAGGGAAGAAACAGGAATTGATTTGAGTTCATGCGAACAACTTTACACTTTTGGTAAACCCAAGAGAGACCCACGGGGACGAACCATTTCAATTGTATATGTTGGTTTTGCAAAACCATTAGACCAGCCAGTAGCGGCAGATGACGCAAAAGAGGCCAAGTGGTTTGCTATTGATAAACTTCCTGAGTTGGCTTTTGACCATCAAGAAATAATCAGTCTGGCGATTTCCCGTTTTCTTCCAAACCTTCCTTAATGGTATCTTTGGCTTCCGTTTTATCTTCCTCTGAAGCTTCATCGGGGTTTGTGTTTTCTTCTGTGTTACAGCTGTGACAGATTTCTGCAAACATCGGGAAGTGGTCTGAACCAATATTTTCAAGGCGTTTCAACTCTGCTAATTTAAAATCATCTGAAACAAACAAATGATCAAGCGGCCATCTGAAAAGAGGATAACTTGCATGAAATGTGTTGTAAAAACCTCGACCTATTCTGGGGTCCAAAAGCTGACTCATGCGCTGAAACATTCTTGTGGTGTGTGACCACGCGACATCATTCAAGTCACCTAAAACAATCACAGGGTAATTTTCTTTTTTGATTTCTTTGGCTACAATAAGAAGTTCTGCATCGCGGTCCAGGGACTTTTCATTCTCACTTGGGCTCGGTGGCATAGGGTGCAAGCAGTAGAGCTTTACCCAAGTATTGTTTTTTAATTGAATTCTTCCGTGAATGGAAGGGACACCGTCATTAACCAAAAACTTGATTTCCATATCCTTGAGCTTTAATTTGCTCAATAAAATGATACCGTAATAATTATCTAAAGGATATTCAACAGTGTGAGGATATTCTTCTTTTAAAACGGTTAATTTATCCTGCCACCAGTGATTTATCTCCAGTAAAATTGCAATGTCAGGATTGGCTTTTCTAAAGATGTTTAAAAATCTGTCAAAATCTTTGTTGTCCTGTAAAACGTTAGCAGAAAAGACACGTATGGAAGCATGGCTGTTCCTTATAGTGGTGTTGATTATTTGTTTTTTGGCTAAAAAAGTGTACGGATAAATAATTACAAATTGATATACTAATGTGGCTAAAAGTAATGCCAGCAAAGTAATATCAAAAATAGTATTGAAGTCAGTGTAAAATAAAAACAGTATGATCACAAAAACGTTCAAGACAGAAATCTGAAGATGGGGGAAATCAAAGCCCCGCACCCACCATTTTTTTGATGCTAAAAAGGGAATCAAAGAACTGATGATACAAAAAAGTGCCAGGCAAATGAGAACTATTTTCATTTATGAGTCTGAGGGCGGATTGTTGTTTTTTATTTCAGGGTCTATAGATACTTGATTTAAATCAAGCAACGCTTTAATGTCATTACCTGAGGGATCTTCAAAAAGTTCCAGGTCAAAATAAGGAACGGCGGCAATGACATGGTCAAATACATCAGACATGATGGCTTCATAGTTTTCCCACCTTTTATCTGAACTGAAACAATATATTTCAAGAGGTATGCCTTGTGTGGTTGGCTGCAATTGACGCACCATAATCATCATATCATTATTAACACCTGTATTGTTTCTTAGGGTGCTGTCTAAGTATTTTCTAAAAACCCCAAAATTGGTTTGGTTCCTGCCATTTATTAAAACACTTTTTTCAGCACTCACACGCTCATTATGGCGGTCAATTTCGAGTTGCCTGTGTTCTATATAATGTTTTACCAATTGTATTTTTTTAAGCTCTTCCATCTTCTCAGGGGTAAGATATTTAATAGAACCTTGCTTGATAAAAATGGACCGCTTGATTCTACGGCCACCTGATTCCTGCATCCCGCGCCAGTTTTGAAAAGAGTCTGCAATTAGACTGTAAGTGGGAATTGTGGTAAAAGTATTGTCAAAATTTTGAACCCTGACTGTAGCCAGATTGATATCAATTACAGTACCATCAGCTCCAAATTTACTAAAGGTAATCCAGTCACCAATACGCACAATATCATTTACAGAAACCTGAATGGAAGCAACAAATCCCAGGATAGTATCTTTAAAAATAAGTAGTATAATTGCCGAAGCAGCACCCAAAGAAGCGAGGCTCATAACATCTTTACCGGTTAATTCATAAATAATAAATATACCGGCAATTCCCCATAAAAAAATAAGAATAACCTGCAAATAACTTTCCAGAGGTTTATCAGCATATTTTTCCTGAGTGCGCATAAAGTTCTTTGATGATCGGAAAACACTCCTGATAATTTTTACAATCAGCACAATGCCATATACATTGAGGATCATACTGAAGATTTTAAACCATAGCGGAAACCCATCAAATACCACAGGAAAAGTAGCTTTGATTAAAATCAAGGGGATAATATGGGCAACATACCTGGGAAACTTACTTTTGACAAGAAAATCATCAAAAGTGGTTTTGGTTTTTTCAGAAAACAAAACAAACAATTGAACAATTATCTTTCTGAGAATTCTATCCAATAAATAAGCAAAGCCACCAATTAAAATAAGCAAGCTCAGCAAATTGATATGTCTTGCCCAAAATTCAGTAAAACCCACTTCGGTTAAGTAATCTCTGAATATATGTGTATAGGAAATTAAAGTGTCTTTATCAATCATAAATTAAACTGTTAAGTATTTTTTTTCTACATAAAAAGTTCCAAAAGGGATAATGGAAGCAATCAAAACAATCATAAGTGTTTTAAGAGTCCACTTTAATTCATTGTAAACAACAATGGCAATTGCCACATAAGCCAAAAAAAGAATCCCGTGCGCCATTCCAACCACTTGCACCATTTTAGGCAATTCCCAAATATACTTTAAAGGCATGGCTATAAAGAGCAATAACAACAAAGAGACGCCTTCTAAAAGCGCAACAATTTTGAAAATTTTTAACATTGTCTGAATTTTTTACAAAGGTAAAAATATATGATATCAAACGCATTATGATACCAATATCATTTTTTAACTTTTAACCCGCATTATGCATTAGAAAATCTATTCCGGCTTGAAACTACTGCAAAATATATCGTTTCACTTTGTTTTTTAATTTAACCGTAGCGGTGCTATGCTGAAATCAAGAAAACAACATATTTTATTGTATTTTCAACCCTCATGACGAAGTTCTAATGCATAATCCGGGTTTCAAAATAGTATCTTTTGTATATTAGCTCAATTTTTAATCAAAAAAATAAACGGTATGAACATTTTAAAACTTCTTTTTATGTCCGGTTGCATTCTACTATTGTTATCATGTGATAAAGGAAAAGAAACTGAAACAAAAGAAGATGAATTCACTTTAGATTATGAAAAGTTTACTTTAGACAACGGACTTGAAGTCATTCTTCACATTGATAAAAGTGACCCTATAGTTGCTGTTGCCACAGTAATGCACGTGGGTTCAAATCGTGAAAAACCCGGAAAAACAGGTTTTGCCCACTTTTTTGAACATATGGCATTCAACGATTCAGAAAATGTGCCGGTGGGTGCCAATCGAAAAATGATTCCCGAGTGGGGAGGCAGCAGAAACGGAGGTACCTGGAATGACGGTACCATCTATTATGAAGTCGTTCCCAAAGATGCTTTCGAAAAAATTCTTTGGATAGATTCTGATCGTTTTGGTTATATGATAAATACTGTCACTGAAGCAGCACTAGAAAGAGAAAAACAAGTGGTCAAAAATGAAAAACGCCAGCGAGTGGATAATGCTCCCTATGGATATACAGATGAAATCATACGAGCAAACCTTTATCCTGAAGACCATCCTTATAACTGGACTGCCATAGGCTCTTTGCCTGATTTACAAGCTGCTACGCTTGATGATGTAAAAGAGTTTTATAATGAATATTATGGTGCTGCAAATGCCACGCTGGTGATTGCCGGTGATATTGATGTGGCTGAAACTAAAAAACTTGTGGAAAAATGGTTTGGTGAAATTCCGCGTGGGCCTGAAGTAAATCAAATGGAACCCATGCCGGTTACCCTTGAAACCACAAAGTCGCTCTCCTTTGAAGATAATTTTGCTAAATTACCAGAACTACGAATGGTTTATCCTTCAGTGGAAGAGTATCACAAAGATCAACAAGCCCTTGAAGTACTGGGTCAGTTACTTAGCGGAAGTAAAAAATCACACTTGTACAAAGCAATCGTTGAAGAGAAAAAATTAGCACCCAATGTGTCAAGCTACCAAAGCAGCAATGAACTTGCCGGCGAATTCGTCATACGTGTGCGTGCCAATGAAGGTGTAGACCTGGATGATGTAAAATCAACGCTGGATGACGCATTTGTAAAATTTGAAAACGAAGGTTTTACAGATACCGAACTGGAACGCATCAAAGCTGAATTGGAAACCCAGTTGTATTACGGTGTCTCAACCATATTGAACAAAGCGTTTCAACTGGCTCAGGACAATGAATTTGGAGGTGACCCGGCATATACAACAAAACGTGCCAAACTCACCCAAGAGGTAACAAGAGAAGATGTGATGCGTGTTTATGATAAATATATAAAGGATAAAAATTACATCATGACCAGTGTGGTGCCCAAGGGAAATGTAGATTTGGCAGTATCAGGAAGCCAGCCTGCGACCGTTTGGGAAGAAAAAGTAACCGCGATGAGTGCTTCTGAGGAAGTAGGGCAGGGGGAAGAAGCAGCCTATGAAAAAACCCCCAGCAAACATGACCGCTCTGAGCCGCCTTTCGGCGAAACGCCACTCTTTAAAATGCCAACTGTCTGGACTGCAGAGTCTTCAAACGGAATGTCAATTTTTGGAATTGAAGATTATGAATTACCACTGGTTGCTTTTGAAATTTCCATTAAAGGAGGACAATTGCTTGACACACCTGAAAAGGCCGGTATAGCTTCCTTCACAGCCAGAATGCTCAATGAAGGGACCACTAATAAAACCGCCGCAGAGCTGGAAGAAGCCATTGGACTTCTTGGCGCAAACATCAACGTGCGCAGTGGGTTGGAAGAAATTACAATTTCAGGATCTACTTTGGCCAGGAATTTTGAAGAAACACTAAACCTTGTTGAAGAAATGCTCCTAAATCCCCGATGGGATGAAAAGGATTTCGAAAAAATCAAACAAGAAATTTTAACTTCCATAAAAGGCAGGGAAGCCAATCCCAATGCGATAGCTTCCTTGAGTTTTGATAAACTCATTTACGGTAAAGACCATATTTTTAGTTTGCCTGTTAATGGCACACAAGAAAGCATCACAGGAATCACTCTTGAGGCTTTAAAACAATTTTACACTAATTTATCCCCGGAGATGGCCACTTTTCACGTGGTGGGAGCAGTAGATAAGAATAAGGTAAGCAATGCTTTATCAGATTTGGAAAAAAACTGGAATGGTGAAGAAATATCAATGCCCGGTCACCTAGCAAAGGAAGAAGCTACCCCCGGGACCTTGTATTTTATTGATTTTCCCAATGCTAAACAGTCTGTCTTGTACATTGGTAAGCAGGCCTTGGCTGCTTCAAATGAAGAGGCTGTCAAGCTGAATTATGCCAATGAAATTTTAGGCGGTGGATCCAGCGGATTGTTGTTTCAAACATTGCGCATCGAAAAAGGCTATACTTATGGAGCCTATTCTTATATTCCAAGTCGCAACGAGATAGCGCCATTCATTTTAAACAGCAGCGTAAGATCAAATGCAACACTGCCATCACTGGAAATTATTGAAGAAATGCTGAGTAATTATGGAACAAACTTTACCGAAGAAGACGTTAACCTGACCAAAAATAAATTGATCAAACAAAACACTCGTGCTTATGAATCATTGGGTGCCAAGCTCAATATCTTGAAAGATATCAGCAAATATGATAAATCACTGACTTATATTGAAGAGGAACAGCAAGTGCTGCAGGAGATGGATTTATCAGATTTCAAGGCGATCATCGATAAGTATATGCAGGAAGAAGAGATGGTTTATATTGTGGTGGGTGATAAAGTCACGCAATTCAGCGAAGTTCAGAAACTGGGAAAACCCATCATTGAACTTGATATTTATGGCAATGAAGTAAAATAATTTAAATTGTCTATTGACAGGAAAGCGGTGCATCCAGTATGGGTGCACCACTTTTGTTTTTATAATTAAAATGCCACCATTCAGATTGTATGGTTGCAAACCCAAATTGTGACATACCTTCCTGCAGCAACTTTCTGTTTGCGAGAACTTCTTCGGGTAAATTAAAATTATCTATGTGGGCTTTTCTACCAAAGAAATCATAATCGGTTCCCATATCAAGATGTTTACCATCCAGGGTGACCAAAGTTAAATCAACAGCAGCACCCCGATTGTGAACAGACCCTTTTGCCGGGTCTGCCACATAAATAGGGTTTGGCACCTTTTTCCACATTTTCTTTTGAACCGAAAGCGGACGGTAACAATCAAATAATTTTATTTGATACCCACGATCACAAAAATAGTAGTTTGCATTTATTAGGGCTTCAGCCACTTCAGGCAATAAAAGGCATTTAGCACATTTATAAAGAGATTCATTGAGGAAATTATTTTCAGAAGCATATCTTATGTCCAAAGTAAACATCGAGGAGTGGTCTTCAATATCCACCAGTATCAATACTTCTTTATTTTGGCAAATAGAAGCATAAGGCAAGAAAAATAATAGAATAAAAGGAACCATTGAAACCTTCATAAAATTTCTTTTTAATAAAACCTTTACATTTAAAAAATTGAAAAGAAATAAATTTTCTTTAAATTGGAGGTATTACTAATTAATTTCATTTAAACATTTTAAATATATGCAATTTATTGAAGACAAAGTAGCTTTAGTTACAGGAGGAAGCAAAGGTATTGGATTTGGAATAGCCGAAGCGCTTCTATGGCAAGGAATTCATGTGGCAATAACCAGCCGAACAAAAGGCACCGCAGATGAATCTGCTAAAAAACTTAACGAACTCTGTAAAGGCAAAGCAAAAGCGATTGGACTCAAAGCAGATGTAAGAAACTTTAAAAGCCAGCAAAAAGCCGTTGAGCAAGTTGTTGAAAAATTCGGAAAACTTGATATACTGGTTGCAAATGCCGGTTTGGGACATTTTGCTCCCATAGACCAATTAACCGAAGAACAATGGAATGAAACCATTGACACCAATCTTACCGGAGTTTTTTACAGCGTAAAAGCCGCCGTTGAAGAATTGAAAAAAACAAAAGGCTATATCATCACCATTTCCAGCCTGGCAGGTACAAACTTTTTCCAAAAGGGAGCAGCCTACAATGCCAGCAAGTTTGGACTTACAGGTTTTACTCAAGCTATAATGCTCGACTTAAGGCCCTTTGAAATTAAAGTGACAACCATTATGCCGGGATCTGTAGCAACTTATTTCAACAATCATGTTCCGGATGGAAATGATGACTGGAAAATTCAAAAGGAGGACATTGGTTCGATGGTGATTGATTTGTTAAGAATGCATCCACGCACACTACCCAGTAAAATAGAGGTGAGGCCATCGCTACCGCCTTCATAATCAAATAAAAAAAGCCGGTGTTGAGAACGACACCGGCTATAAGATCTTTTGAAGGCTAATTCAAAATCTTCTTTTTGATTATCTTATCATTTTTAAAGTCACAATTTAAGCTTAGTAGCTAAATCGTCTTTTACTGTTCCAAACGTCTCTTTTATTGTTAAAATTTAAAATGATGCGTTTGTTCATTAGTAAATTCTCTCTGGTTTCACTAACTGTCTCTAAAATTCTTTTAATGGGTCTCATAGATTTACGTTTTTATGATTGATTGATTGATTGATTGATGATTTTTTCTAATTTGTTTACAGTTTAATAACCATATCGTCTTCGGCTGTTCCATACATCTCTTTTTTGACTGATATTCAAAATGTCTCGTCTGCTCATTTTTTGAGCTTCTCTGTTTTCACTTGTAGCGCCAAATATTCTTTTTACAGTTGTCATAATTTTTGTTTTAATTGATTTACTTAATAGACGACACATTATTTGTTTTGTTACAGTACTTTGCATAACAAAGTAGTATTTAACAAAAAATTAACTATAAGCGACTGTAAATAAGAAAAATAGAAGGAAGGTAATGTATGGAGTTAACTGACTATATTAAAGATTGCCAATGCATAAATGTAGAATCTAAGAAAACGAAGTAAACCAAAAAGCAGTAAGCTATTCAAGGGATATTTAATAATTCCGGCAGTCATTGTTGTTAAAGAATAAGGGATGGGCAGTAAGGCTCCCACAACAATTAGAAATCCACCCCATTTTCGGGTATTGCGAATATGCTTTGCCATTTTAATCTCCAGATATTCGTGTACAGATGGAATTTTAGTAATCGCTATTCCAATGTAATAGGATACAACACCTCCGGCATAAGAAAGTAACGCCAGTAATGATAAATGAAAAATGGGAGTGACAGACTTACTCGACCAGGCAATAAATAACTCCGGCGGAATAAGGCCTAATATAGACTCAGAAATAAAGAAAACGGTGAAAACACCAAAAGCAGGAAACGTTTCCGTGACTTTGTTGAGCAAAACATTTACATCAATCACATAAAAATGTATAGCAAATAAACCACCAACAAATAATAGTATTAAAGGAATAGCTTTCAATAAACTACTACCTAAAAAACCATAGAAGCCGGTATAGCTGTAGTATTGATGCAACAACTGCAAACGTGATTTCTTTTTCGGTTTTTCTTTAGACATGGGGTATGCTGTAATTTTGCGCAAATGTAATACAACAACTTGAAATTTTATGCTATCAAAATGTTATTTCTAACTTAAATTTTTCATTCATATAAAAAGCCGGATTAACACACTTTTAGGTTTATTTTATGGAATAACTTAATAAAGGTGTTATTTTTGTAAAAATGCATAAGAAACAACAATGATTGAAGTAGCCGAACAAGATAAAATTAAAGAAAGAGAACTCTATACCTATCAAAAAGATGCCATAGAAACCATTTTTGACCGATTTAATAGATTTCCCGAAAGTTATAATATACTCTATCAACTTCCCACGGGCGGTGGAAAAACTGTTATTTTTTCTGAAATAGCAAAAAGATACATTCAGGAAACAAACAATAAGGTACTCATATTAACTCACCGCATTGAACTTAGCAAACAAACTTCAAAAACACTAACTGAAATTGGAGTAAAAAACAAAGTCATCAACAGTGCGGTCAAGGAAATCCCAAACCAGGAGGACTATTCTTGTTATGTTGCAATGGTTGAAACACTCAACAACAGATTGAAAGAGAAAGAGTTAAATATGAAAAACATCGGACTTGTTATCGTCGATGAAGCACATTACAATTCTTTCAGAAAATTATTCAAATACTTTAAAAAATGTGATATTCTTGGTGTCACCGCAACCCCGCTGAGTTCAAACATCAAATTACCTATGAAGGATACTTACAATGAACTCATTGTGGGACATTCCATTTCAGAATTGATTGATAAAGGTTTTCTTGCCAAGGCTACCACTTACAGTTACAATGTGGGACTGGGTGCATTGAGAATTGGAATCAATGGTGATTATACAGTTAAATCTTCAGAAGTGGTTTATATCGATTATGCCATGCAGGAAAAATTGATTTATGCTTATGAAGAACGTGCAAAAGATAAAAAAACACTCATTTTTAATAACGGTATCAACACCTCAAAATATGTCTATGAATCATTCAAAAGATCGGGCTATGACAACATTCGTCATTTGGATAATAAACACAATGATGCCGAACGAAAAGAAATTATTGATTGGTTTAGAGAAACACCCAATGCAATCATCACCTCCGTTGGAATTTTAACAACCGGTTTTGATGTACCCGATATTGAAGCGATTATTCTCAACAGAGCAACACGTTCATTAACACTTTACCACCAAATGATTGGTCGCGGTTCAAGAATAACTGACTCAAAAAAAGAATTTACCGTTGTCGATATGGGAAATAATCTGGCTCGATTTGGTCTTTGGGAAGAAAAAGTGGATTGGAATTTAGTCTTTAAAAATCCTGATTACTTTTTGGAAAACCTTATTCCGGATGAGACGATTGAGCGCAACTTTTCTTATGAAATGCCCAAGGAAATAAGAAAAAAGTTTAAAAAGTCAAAAGAAGTTGATTTTGATGTAGAAGAAGCTTTCGCGGAAGCGAAACGAAAAGGGTTAAAACCAAAAACTGCCATAGATCAAGCCATTGAACAACACGCTCAAATGTGTCTGGAAAACAGTGAAGACGCTTTTGAAGCGATGAAACTCGCTTTGCTTCTTGAGGATGCCATCTCTTTTAGAGTACAGAAATATGCCTATTGCCTCAGCAAAACAACCAATAATTACATTGACTGGCTCACAGATGATTACAAGAGAAGTTTAAGAGGATTACTGAGAAAAAAAATGTAAAATCAGTTTTCACTTTTTTTCTTAAAAATAGAAAAGAGACCCCCTTTTTTCTTTTCTTCTTTGTGTTCTTTTGGTTTATCTGGATTGGTAAACAGTCTTTTGAAAAAACCATCTCTTTTGGTGGGTTCACATTGTGTTTGCTCTAAAAGATGTTCAGGGATATTTTCAAAACGCGCATTGGTAATGGAATTATAATTTTCATCTGCATTCAAACTGCCGTAAAACTGAGCAAATAAAGGAAGTGCTGCATTAGCTCCCTGACCCAGCGAAGTGCTCCTAAAAGGTATGTTCAAATCATTTCCCACCCAAGTAACCGAAATCAATTTGGGCGTAACGGCCACAAACCAAGCGTCGCGATTGTTTTGTGTTGTTCCTGTTTTGCCGGCTATTTCATTGGGTAATCTGTATGTAGTGCGCAATCTGGAAGATGTACCTGAATTAACGGTTTCCTTCATCATATCAACCATCAAGTGGCGGGTGTCATCAGAAAATGCTTTTTCCTCAGAGATGTTCGGTGAAAAATCAGCTATAGTTTTACCGTCTTTTGTTTCAATTCGGGTGATGTAATAGGGTGTACTAGAATTTCCATCATTACTGAAGGCAGTATAAGCTGTTGCCAATTCAAGGACACTCATCTCTGCAGTTCCCAAAGCAAGTGAAGGAACTTTGGGCAGGGTAGTGGTAATCCCCATTTTTTCTGCCTGCTCAATCACCTGTTCAATTCCGGTTTCCATGTGTACTTTGACGGCAATCGTATTGACAGAGTTGCTCAAGGCATACTTTAAGGAATAGTTTAAATAAGGGTCGTCATCTTCGGGATTTGAGGAGTTTGAGGGTTTGTAACCATCAGCATAAGTTACTTCTTCCATAGAGAAATAGGAACAAGCTTCCATACCGTTTTCAAGAGCTGCTGTATAAACAATAGGTTTAAAAGTGGAGCCCACTTGTCGCTTGCTTTGCGAAACATGATCAAACTGAAACGCATTGAAATCAATCCCACCAATCCAGGTTTTAACAGCTCCGGTTTGTGGTTCAAGTGTTACACTTCCCACATTCAAAAACTTCATAAAATGCTTGATGCTGTCCATCACACTCGCCTGAACTTTTACAACAGAATCATACCTAAAAAGTTGACGCTCCTCGGGAATTTTTAAAGAATCAAAAATTTCTTCCACTTTAAAGCCTTCGTGGAGCATTTTTTTATAAATGGGCAGTTTTTTAGCTTCAGCTTCTATCAATTTAGTATTTGTTAGCCAGGGAGCTTGTTTTCCCCAGGAATCTTCATAAGCTTGTTGAAGTTTGGTCATATGCAGCAACATAGCCTCCTCGACATAACGCTGCATCGTATAATCGATGGTGGTGTGGATTTTTAATCCGTCATTATACAAATTGTAAGGTTTTCCGGATTCGTCTCTTAAAGTGTCCAGAATGCGTGTGACATCCCTGCGCAATTGTTCTCTAAAATAGGTAGCCGATCCTTGATTGTGATTAAAGTACTGATAGTCGAGCTTAAAAGGTTCTCGCTTGGCATCATCAGCCAATTGAGGTTGCAGGTATTTGTATCTCACCATTTGCGAAATGACAACATCTCTGCGACCCCGGCTGCGTTCAGGATGTAATCGCGGGTTGAAGTAGTTGGATGCTTTTAGTGTGCCCACCAGTGTAGCTGCTTCTGCAATGGTAAGTTCTGAAGTGGATTTGTTGAAGAATTTTTTGGAAGCACTTTCAATTCCGTAGGTGTTATCACTAAAGGGGACAGTGTTTAAGTAAAGGGTCAGTATTTCTTCTTTGGAATACATTTTTTCCATTCTTCGGGCGATGATAGACTCCCTGAGTTTTGTGACAACGATTCCAATTTTGTTTACATCTTGTCTTCCGTAAAGGTTTTTAGCAAGTTGCTGAGTGATGGTACTTCCGCCACCGGCTGAAGCATCTTGCAATAAAATGGTCTTAAAAAACACCCGGAACAAACTTTGTCCGTCGATGCCATTGTGGTCATAAAAACGGGAATCTTCAGTAGCTACAAGCGCATGAATTAAGTGCTCCGGAAACTCCTCATAAGGGATTGACTGCCGGTCAAACCGAAAGTATTTCCCCAGTAGTTCACCATCAACCGCCAGTACCTCTGAAGCCTCACTTTGTTGTATTTTTGAAAGTTGTTTTTTTGTGGGAACAGGTCCCCATAAACCAAATAAAACACTTAAATAAAAGAGTATTAAAAGACTTAGAATACCTGTTAAAAAATAGGCAATTCTTTTTAGTAGTTTTCGTTTTGAGAAAGCCAATGGTTATCGTTTTATACTATGAAAACGTTGTTCTGAATACGCTATTGCGATTTTAGATTCTTTTAACTAAAAAGCCCTCCTCAAATCAGAAGGGCTTTTAAAGTTTCAATATAAATACTTTTAATCCAAACCGCCACGACGATTGCCATCACGTGGGGTGGGCCAAGTCATTTGTTCGCCGGTGCGAGTACTTATTGGCAAGGCTGCTCTTTCCCGGGACGTTTTTTCAGGGTCTTCACTGGCAAGATAGGTCATAATTGCAATAAGGGCCACATTGTTTTTCACATCATCAAATACAATTTTGTCATAAGTGTCCAAATTGGTGTGCCAGGTATAATTCCAGTAAGACCAGTTTAAAGAACTCATCATAAAAGCGGGGGCACCTGCTGAAACAAATGAGGAGTGATCAGAGCCACCACCTGATGGTGTTCCCGGAAAGGTGGTTTCAATTTCGTTTTTGTATTGTTGAGGCACATCGTGCAGCCATCTTCCTAAAAAGTCATACGAGTTCAAAAATCCTTGTCCGTTTAAACTTACCACACGTCCGGTTCCGTTGTCTTGGTTGAAAAGCACTTGGAGATTTTCAACAATTGCAGGATTGTCTTTTACAAAAGATCTTGAACCATTGAGTCCTTGCTCTTCACTTCCCCAAAGGCCTACAATTATTGTGCGTTTAGGATTTGGATAGTGTTTTTTTAGAATACGGGCTATTTCCATCATAGTTATGGAGCCTGTACCATTGTCTGTTGCTCCAGTTCCACCATCCCAAGAGTCATAATGAGCTGAAAGCATAATATATTCCTCAGGTTTTTCTGTACCTTCAATGCGTGCTATGGTATTAAAAGTGGGCACTTCACCCAATTCCTTTGATTCTGAATATAATCTAATTTGTGGTTTGGCTCCGTTTTCAGCAAGGCGGTATAAAGTTCCGTAGTCTTCAAGTAAAATGTCTATTGTAGGAATGGATTTTACGCGCGAACCAAAAATTTTATTTGCACCAAAACCTCTTGACCATTGGGACTGAAGAATCCCAACCGCGCCGGCTTTTTCTAATGCAGCGTCTAATGTGCGTGAGGTATATCCTGTTTTTCTGATGTTATTATTCCAATTTGTTGATTGTTCTGTTCTGGCCGCTTTCATTTTTTCAAATGAGGCTTCTGTGGCGAATTCTTCCCAGTTATAATCGGGTCTTCCGGTCATTTGGGGCATCGAGACTAAAACGAATTTTCCTTTCACATTGGTTAACCACCGTGCAAAGCTTATTGAATCCTGAATGTTTTCAGGAAGGGTTACGACTTCAGCAGTGATTCCCTTTTTAGGAGTAGGGGCGCTCCAAGCAAGTTGCATTCCTGAAAGTGTTTTCACTCTGGGGTGCACCATATCAATATGTGTTACACCGCGTTCCCAGCCTCTCCATGTGCCAAATTGCTGATTTTCAGCGGTAATTCCCCAGGAATTAAATTTGGCTACAGCCCAGTCATGAGCTTGTTTCATTTGTGGAGTTCCCACAAGTCTGGGACCAATTTCATCCACTAATTCATAGGCGAGGCGTTCAACCTGAGAGTTTTCTTCAACTTCTTGTACAATGTTGTTAATGATGGTTTCTTTGTCTTGGGCAAAAAGTAAAACGCCCGACATAAAAAACGAGAGGAGAAATGTGATTTTTTTCATGTAATAAAATTTAAGTTGTTTTTTCAAATATAGGAAAACCCATGCTTTAGAGATTGTTAAATAATACCCAATAAAAAATGCCCGGAATTTTCCGGGCATTTAGCTTTATATTTAGAAACCGTTTACTTGATTTCAACCAATTCCAGTTCAAATGTCAAATCCTTTCCGGCAAGGGGGTGATTTGCATCTACTACAATGGTATTTTCTTTTATTTCTTTTAAAATAAGTTGTCTTTCAGAACCATCGGGAGCTTTAGAAATTAATCCCATTCCCTCTTCCAGTTTCATCTCTTCAGGAAGCTTGTCTTTTTCCACTTCGTGAAATAATTCTTCTCTTACCTCACCATAAGCTTCGGTATGTGGAATGTTGATGGTTTTCTTTTCGTTTACCTTCATATTTAAAACGCCTTGTTCAAATCCGGGAATCAATTGACCTTGACCAATAGTGAACTCTAAAGGGTCGCGTTGTAACGAACTGTCAAATATTTGACCGTTTTCTAGTTTTCCTGTGTAGTGCACTCGCACTGTGTCATTTTCTTTTACTTGACTCATACTCTTTGTTTTGTGATTAAATTTTTCAATTCCTGCGAAGCTAAAGGTTTCATTGTAGAACACAAAAGTATCCCACCAAAGATTAGTCTGATTAATAAAAGTTTAACATTAATATCCTAATTTGATTTTTAGCACCACTCCTTTTTTCTATTTGAAACGGTTTAAATAAAATCGTATGAAGCCTAAAAATTAAATCGCCACCAATGGACAAATGAATATGTTTTTAAAATTTTCATCTATGGAAATTTCCAAAAAAATATTCGTGAATTCGTGGCAAACATTGCTAAAAATTAAGATTATAACATACTTAATAGAATCAAAATTAAACTCGATTTCTGATATTTATCATTCTTTATTTTACGGTGTTGGAGTATTTTTAGAATATTAATTTAAAATCAATAAAAATGAAAAAGAATGTTCCTGTTTCAAAAATCATGACCACCAATGTTGTGAAATTAAATCTTAAAGATGAATTGACGAAAGCCGAAGCTTTATTCAAAAAACATAAAATAAGACACATCCCTGTTGTAAGTGGTTCTAAAATTATTGGTATGCTCAGCTATTCAGATTTGTTGCGCATCTCGTTTGCAGATGCTGTTTATGATGATGAAGAAATAGACTCTGTAGTTTATGATATGTTTGATATTAGTCAGGTAATGACAAAAAATATCGTTACTATTAATGAACACACCACAATAAGAGAAGCTGCAGAAATTTTAGCTTCAAAAGAGTTTCATGCACTACCCGTAGAGCAGGAAGGTCATTTAGTGGGGATAGTAACTACTACAGATTTGATTAAATATCTTCTGGAACAATATTAAATTCTTTGAGTTTGCATAACTTTGTTTCAAAGCAAATTTTATGTCAAACATTGGGTTAATTATTGAGGAACGCAGCAGGGATATTGGTGATTTTCTGGTAGGTCGTTTGTTGCCTTTCCGAAAAAAGAGAATGGTGGGTCCTTTTATTTTTATTGACCATATGGGTCCCACACAATTAGGCCCAAATTCCTATATGGATGTCGATCAGCATCCACACACAGGTCTTTCAACGCTCACTTTTATGCTTCAAGGCGAAATTGTTCATAGAGACAGTTTGGGCTCAAACCAAAAAATCACTCCCGGCTCTGTAAACTGGATGGTCGCCGGAAAAGGAGTGACTCACACCGAAAGAACCCCAAAGGAACTTAGAAATGGCAATACCTTCATTGCTCACGGCTATCAAATCTGGGTGGCATTACCAAAAGACCTGGAAGATTGTGAACCCAAATTCCATCACATTGAAGAAATCAATTTACCAAAATGGCATGAGGGAAGTGCTTATTTTAAACTCATTGCCGGTGAAGGCTATGGTAGAAAATCTCCCGTTCCCGTTAAGTCTGAACTGTTTATGATTGAAGTAAAAACAGATGAAGCGTTTCAACTCAGCACCAAAGACAAACTCAAAGGTGAAATTGGAGTTTGTATTGTTGAAGGATCCATTGAAGCGTTTGGTGAACCCATTGAAAAGGGAAATATGCTGGTTTCAAAAGTGAAAGATGTGTGTAACTTAAAAGTCAAGCCAAATTCTCATTTATTGCTTTTTGGTGGGAAGCCTTTTGAAGAAGAACGTTTTATTTACTGGAATTTTGTATCCTCCAGCAAAGAAAAACTCGAAAAAGCCAAAGAAGACTGGCGAGACAAAGCTTTTCCTATAGTACTTAATGACACTACTTATGTCAAAATGCCCGAGTATTAAATTTCTGCTAAAACAAGTCAAGTGTTTTACTTTGAATCAAAAATGACGTATATTCAAGCTTTAAAATTAATCACAATGAAAAAGTTTTTAAGTCTTATTATTCTTCTTTCCGGTTTTCTGGCAACTGCACAGCAACCCACTCATGTTCCCAGCCCACAGAACAATACTCCCATAAATCTAAACAGTTGGTTTGATTTACTGGTTTTTATCATTTTACCAATTATTTTGATTGTCATCTATTTTATGTGGCGCAGACAAGTTAAAATGGATAAAGAGAAGGAGAAAGACAATTCATAACAAAAAGAGGCTGCCTGAACAGACAGCCTCTAAGTTAAGAAAGAAAGGTTCTTTTTTTAATTTCCTGTCACCGAAGATTCAGAGTCAAGCATCGCGAAAAATTTGTCTAAATCGGGTATCAAAACAATTCTTGTACGTCTGTTTTTAGCCATATTTTCTTTGCTGTCGTTTTCTACCAAAGGCATTGAACTTCCTCTTCCGGCAGCAATTAATTTTTCTGGCGCTACATTAAATTCGTTCTCAAGCATTCTTACAATAGATGTGGCACGTTTTACACTTAAATCCCAGTTGTCCTCCAGTACAGCGGTATTAATGCTTCTGGGGTCAGTATGACCTTCTACCATTACTTCCAGGCTTGGTTCAGAATTGATAACATCTGCAAGCTTTTTCAATAAGTTATTTGCTTTTGGATTTACTCTATAACTGGCAGTATTGAAGAGTAGTTTATCAGAAATAGAAATCATCACAACTGTTTTATCGATATCAATCTGTACATCGTCATTTCCATCATCTTCAGAAATTGATTTCATTAAATTGTGAGAAACAGCAATGTTGATAGAATCTTCCAGAGATTTTGCGTCTCTTAAAACTTCCGAATCCACATTTGACAAAGTTTTACGCATGTTTTCCTTTGTCTTTTTGTTCATCATTGCGATATCATTCATTTCATACTTCTGCTCAGAAGTTTCCTTTAATGAATTGATTCTGTCATTATAGTCGGAAACACGCTGCTCAATAATTGCAAAGCGTTTTTCCAATTCTTCTTTTTCAACAGCAGTCTTCTGAAGAGTCGATTGTGTATTAGAAAGTTGTTCCTCAAGTTCGACATACTTCTTTTTGGAGACGCAGGATGTCAATAAACCTGCGGCAACGATGGTTAGAATGAGTGTTTTTTTCATTTTGGTTTGTTTTAGATTAAATTAATTTTGGTTTGTAGAACTAACACCCCTTGGGGCGCATTTAAGAATTTAACGGTTTTCAATTTTCAATCGTACTTATTTAGCAAGGCTTTAAGTCTTAATTAACAATACTTTAATTGATAATTCAAGCTACTAGAAGTAAAAATGATTCATTTATTAAAGAATAAGATTTACTATGTGAGATTATTTTATTAAAAAGCAACTGTGAAAGCCCAATTTTTTTAAGAGTTTTTAACAAAATAAGAGTTTTTTTAGTTAAAAATTGGCGTGATAAATTTATATTTTATGAGCTATTTACAATAAATTTGAGGCGAGAGCCCATAATAGATTTGAAAAAAGAAAAAAAAGTACAAAAAAAAACAAAGTATCGTTGGTTAAGAAGACTTGCAAGAGTTTTTCTTGTCCTTTTAATATTTTTCATTCTACTTATACTATTTATAAGAAGCCCCTGGGGACAGGGCATTATCGTTGATAAGGTCACATCATACATTTCAGATAAAACCAACACAAAAGTAGCAATCGAAAAACTTTTTATTACCTTTTCAGGGAATGTATCCCTGGACGGACTTTTTCTGGAAGATAAAAAGGGCGATACCCTGGTTTATTCAAAAAGCCTGGAGGTCGATGTTCCGCTGTGGTCCATAATTCGTGGGAAAGGTATTTCTATTGATCAGGTTGATTGGACAGGCTTGCGGGCCAATATCATCAGGCGGGATTCCATTCAAGGTTTCAATTATCAGTTTTTGATTGATGCGTTTGCGGCTCAGGATACCACCACTACAAAAAATACCCGGGAAACATCACAGACAGAATTGGAAGTAGGCGAAGTCAATTTCAATGACTTTGACCTTGTTTTCAAAGATGACGTTACAGGCATGGACAGCAGATTAAAGCTGGGGAAACTTAAGCTCGAAGTTGAGGAGATGGATTTGGAAAAATTTCGTTTTCACGTAAGCGATTTGATTATTGAAAACACAGACATACAGTACACCCAAAACAAGCCCTTTCCGGAATCTGAAGATGCTGAAGACAGTCCCGCTCCCTATTTTATTGTAGACCGTTTGCAATTGAAAAATGTTACGGCAAATTACAAGGCTTTGCCTGAAGGTATCAACGGCCGGGCTAAAATTGGAAACTTCATTCTTGATCTCCCCAAGGCTGATCTTGCGCAACAAACAATTGATATAAACCAAATAACGCTGCAGGAATCTGATGTGTTTTTGGAAATAACCTCGGCTGAAAAAGATACAGAAACTTCAGAAAATTCTGCCGATACTAACCAATTTAAATGGCCTGAATGGATTGTTACGGTAAATGACTTGGTGCTGGAAAACAACAATCTGCGTTATTCTGTGAATGGAGAACAACCTCAAAAGGGTACTTTCAACCCCAATGCCATCACTGTAGAAAATTTCTTTTTTATTGCAGAAGATCTTTACTTAAAAGAGAAGGCATTAGGCATTCAGTTAAATGACTTCCGCTTTGAAGAGGCTTCAGGTCTGCATTTGAAAGATTTTGTTTTTGACGGTGAGCTCACTGAAAAAAAACTGGATATATCGCAACTCAGCTTTCACTTAAATGAAAATATTTTAAAGGGAAATATCAACCTGCAATATGCTTCTGTCAATCAATTAATCAACAACCCTGATGCTTCCCGCATCACTACAACACTTGACAGAATTGAACTTTCGGTTGATGAACTTTACCGCTTTCAGCCTGATTTAAAAAACAATAAATACATCAAGGCACTCAGCAGGAAAAAAATAACAGGCGACCTCAAGGCAAACGGTACCCTGGCAGCAATAGAATTACCGAACCTCAATCTTAACTGGGGAGCCAAAACCTCTATCTATGCCCGTGGCACTTTGTTGAAACCTATGAACGCAGATTCGCTTGGTTTGGACTTTCCGGTGTTTAATTTGAAAACGGTCAGGGAAGACGCACTTGCTTTTGTCGATGAAGATTCGATAGGAGTGAGGGTCCCTGAAAAGATTTCGCTGAAAAGCAATTTCAAAGGCACCCTGAATGACATACAGGCAGATGCTGTGCTGCAAACATCAAACGGACAGATTGAAATAGCCGGCAATTTTCGAAACAAAGAAATCATTACTTATGATGCCGAAGTGGAAGTGAAAAAACTACAGTTGGGCAAAATTCTGAAAAATGAGCAGTATGGTGAGCTCAACCTGACATTGAAATCTTCTGGAGAGGGAACAAACATGAACAACCTGGACGCTGTTCTTGAGACCACGATAAGCAGTTTTCAGTTAAACGATTATGCCATTGAAGATTTATCGCTCAGTGGCGAAATGGAAAACGGAGAAGGAACATTTACTTCAGAATACCGGGATGATAATCTTGACCTCAAACTCTTTTCTATTGTAGAACTGGACTCTGTTTCACCGCGTTTTGTAGTCAGGCTTGATTTAAAAGGGGCTGATTTTCAGGCGCTGGGACTTACTGAAAAAAATATTCGGGGGGCGTTTGTTTTAAAAGCCGATTTTAAAGGCAATACTGAAACCTTCAGATTTACTGCAGAAGTAGAAGACGGCATTGCGGTATATGACAATCAATCCTATCTTCTCGGTAACCTGAATGTGGATGGTTTTGTAACCCCTGATACGACATCTTTTGACATAACAAACAAAATGGTGGATGTAAGATTGCGTTCCAATGCCGGGCCTGTAGAGTTTAGTGATGCGATCCAACGTCATTTTGACAGATACTTATCTGATGATTTTCAGGTAGCTGAAATAGAAAATGATACCGTTATCAATCCCGTGAACCTTGAAATAGATGCAAAAATCAGTCAGGCGCCCATAATCAGGGATGTGTTTTTGACCAGGCTTCAGGAAATGGATACTATTGACATTCAACTAGATTTTAGGGAATCCAAACGCGAACTTACAGCCAATATATTAATTCCCCATATTAACTACAACGGCAACGAAGTGGACAGTCTGGCTTTAGGACTTCAATCTGATGCTGAAAACTTTGCACTGAATTTAAACTTCAGAAACATAATTGCAGGCCCTCTGGATATAAAACGCACTTCCCTTGAAGGGAAAATCGAGAACAAAAAGTTCCTCCTTGACTTCAATTCTTATTTTGAAGACGAAAAAATTGCCCATTTCAATTCAGAAATTACCCGGAGAAATGATACCATTCGTTTACACATAGACCCTGCTGAGTTGATTATTAATAAAAAAGAATGGAATATCCCTGAAGGAAACGAAATTCTCTATACAGAAAATTGGCTTGCCTTCACCGATTTTAACATACAGCGCAATGGTCAGAAATTTACATTGAGCAGTTCACGACCTGAAATTGAGAAGGAACATATTGCCGTTACTTTTGAAAACTTTCGCTTATCAGACTTCCTCGATTATTTAAACCCTGAGGAAACCCTCGCTAAGGGGAGTCTTAATGGAAATTTAATTATGGAAGACCCATTTGGCAGTTTAGGGCTTATTGCCGACTTGGAAATCAATGAATTCAATGTGATGGATGTTGCGTTGGGCACTTTAACCCTGGAAGCTCAGGAACAGACAGCGGGTGTTTATGATTTTAACCTTGCTTTAAAAGGCGGGGATGTTGATTTGGACCTTACGGGTGATTATGAAGCCGATGAAACTGCGGCAAAACTCAACCTTGACCTGGCTTTAAACGAAGTAAAAATCAGTGCTATTGAAGGATTTTCAGGAGGGGAAGTGACTGATGCAGAAGGTTCCTTTTCAGGTTCTATTAAAGTGAGCGGAACCACAGCAGATCCTCAGTATAAAGGGAATATTACTTTTGACAATGCCCGTTTTAAAATTGCCAAACTCAATGCCGGCTTCAGATTGGCTAATGAAAGCATCCGCATTGATAATGAGGGACTTTTCCTTGATTCTTTTCAGATTGAAGATGAAAACGGAAATAATTTTGTAGTGGACGGTAGCATTCTAACAGAATCCTATACAAACCCGGAATTTGACTTGCAGTTTGAAGCCAACAACTTCAGGTTGCTCAATTCCACCCGTGATGACAATGAGCTATTTTACGGCACCGCGGTCGTTGACATAGACGCCACCCTCACCGGGAATTTAAACCTGCCGAAGCTGGATGCAAAACTAAACGTGGGTAAGCAAACGAATGTCACTTACATTATGGCTGAATCTGAATTGGCAATTGAAGAACGTGAAGGGGTTGTGATTTTCGTCAACAGGGAAGACCCTGATAATATCCTTACCCGAACCCAGGAAGAATCGTATGCCGTTTCAGGATTTGATGTAAATGCAATGATTTCAATAAATCAAGATGCCATATTCAATGTAATCATTGACGAACAAACGGGTGATAATTTTCAGATAGGTGGGGAAGGAGACCTTAATTTCAATATTAATCCCAATGGCAGGACCACGCTATCAGGGCGCTATACACTTAATCAGGGTCATTTTGAAATCAATTTATATGACTTGGTAAAAAGGCGCTTTGAAATAGCAAAAGGCAGTACCGTTACCTGGGCAGGAGATCCGGTTGATGCAATACTTGACATCAGGGCTATTTATCGGGTTGAAGCCTCAGCATCCTCTTTAATGGCGCCTGCATCGGGTAGTTTTGATGCGGGTATGAACAACAGGTTCAGGCAACAGTTGCCCTTTCTGGTGTATCTCAATATAGATGGCGAACTTATGCAACCGGTCCTGACATTTGACCTGGATATGCCTGAAGATCAGCAAGGGGCCATTGGTGGTCAGGTATATGGCAGGGTGCAACAACTCAATCAACAGGAGGAAGAGCTCAACAAACAGGTATTTTCACTATTGGTATTAAACCGTTTCTTTCCTGAATCAGGTAGCGACGGAAGTCAGGGAGGTGCCATGTCCCTCGCCAGGAATAATATAAACCAGGCCCTTTCTGAACGCATGAATAAATTCTCAGACCAACTTCTGGGAAGCACAGGGGTTGAGTTGGACTTCGGGCTTGACAGTTTTACCGATTATGGAGAAGAAGGTTCGCAGGAACGCACACAGCTGGATATCACTGCAAGAAAGCGTTTGTTTGATGACCGGGTGATTGTAAGTGTGGGAAGCGAAGTCGATATAGAAGGCAGCAGTCAAAATTCCGATGAAAGAAGTCCGGTAATTGGTAATGTGAGTGTGGAGTATTTACTAACTGAAAATGGCCGTTTTCGTTTGAAAGGCTTTAGAAGAAATCAGTTTGAAAATGTAATTGACGGGCAGTTGATCGTGAGCGGAATTGCGCTGATATTCACAAGGGAATTTGATAAATTCGGGGAGCTTTTCGCGAAAGCAGTGGAAGAGCAGGAAGAATCAACTTCAGGGAAAAAGGATGAAGAGGAAGAAACTAACGAAGAAAAGAACGATCAGGATGAAGGTTAATTATAAAAATACATACTTGATACTGACCATTTTACTTGCATTGCAAGCCTGCAACGTAAAGCGGTTTATCCCTGAAGGCGAGTTGCTTTATACAGGTGCGGATGTTGAAATATCCAGTGATACACTCGTGAAAGATTTGAACGATGTTAAAACCGAAATAGAAGATCTCATCCGTCCAGAACCCAACTCAAAAATCCTGGGATCTCGTCTGGGACTTCTGGTCTATTATAAAAGCCAACGGGAAAAACCCGGGTTTATAAATAAATTTTTAAACAAAAGAATAGGAGAGGAGCCGGTATATGAATCTAATATTAACACAACGAGAACACAAGATCTGATTATAAACAGGCTTGAAAACAGAGGATTCTTTTTTAGCAATGTAGGTTCTGCTGTTGAAGAAAACCCGGAAAACAAAACGGCAAAAGCCAACTATGATATCAATCTTACCGAGCCTTATTTGATGGAGAACTATGTTATGGATAACGATTCTTTACCCATATACAGTGACATCAAAGCTTCCTTGTCTGAAACCAAATTAAAAAAAGACATGCGGTTTGACCTTTCAGCACTTCGTTCTGAACGCGAACGTATTGACAAAGTTCTCAAGGACAAGGGGTATTATAACTTTACTTCAAATTTCCTGATTTTTGAAGCAGATACCAATCAATACAAAAACAAGCGTTTTGATCTTTTCCTTCGGTTAAAAAAAGACGTTCCTGAAAAGTCTGTAATACCCTACCGTATAACGAAGGTAAATGTGTATCCAAACCATGCCCCGGGAGGAGAATATGCTGCAAAGGACAGCACGCGCCTGGATGAAAAAAACTTTTTTCAAAAAGAAGAATTCTTCCTTCCCAAAAAACTGTTACCCTACATCCTTATTGATGAAGGAGACAACTTTAACCCCGATAATTCCCGAAACACAAGCAGAAGACTTACTTCTTTGGGTGCCTATAAATTTGTGAATATCAGGTATGACGAAATTGATTCGCTCGCCACAGACAGTCTGGGCATTCTTGAAGCAAACATCTTTTTAACCCCGCTACAGAAAAGGGCCATTCGTGCAGAACTACAGGCAGTTACGAAATCAAACAACTTTGCCGGACCCACATTATCTGCAACACTTACAAACAGAAACCTTTTTAAAGGAGGTGAAATATTGAATTTAACGGTTAAAGGAGGTTATGAGTTTCAAATTGCTTCCGGTGACCAATCCGGTTTGAACAGTATTCTTTTGGGTGCCAATGCAGACTTGATTTTTCCCAGAATGTTGTTTCCTGTGAATATAAATAATGACTGGTTTAAGTATGCCATTCCCAAGACCAAAATAAGTCTTGGCGCAGATTATTTGAACCGCAGCAAACTTTATAGTCTGACTTCGGCTTCGGCTTCCTTTGGGTACATATGGAGTGCCAACAGGTATGTGACCCACGAGTTAACGCCCATCTCAGTTAATTATGTGAATTTGGCCAATACTACAGAAGAATTTGAACAAATACTGGAAAACAATCCTTTTTTAAGGAGCAGTTTCAATAAGCAATTCATTGCCGGGCTCTTGTATTCCTTTACATACAATGGTTTGATAGATGCAAACAACACACATCAGTTTTATCTGAATTCCAATCTGGATATCGCGGGAAATGGTTTGTCATTGATAAGTGGACCGGCAGAAGGGGCAAATTCCAAAACAGTTTTTGGTCTCGAGTATGCCCAGTATGCCAAAGCAGATGTGGATGTGAGGTATCATTTAAAAGTGGGTTCCGGTCAAAAAATAGCAACCCGTGTTTTTGCAGGACTGGGTATTCCATATGGCAATTCTGAGGTGATGCCTTTCAGCAAACAGTATTTTTCAGGGGGTCCATACAGTGTGAGAGCCTTTCGCATCCGTTCTCTGGGTCCGGGGTCTTTTAATCCTGATGAAACCACGACAGAAAACCCGTTTTTTGACCGCACCGGAAACATCCGGCTGGAAGCAAATATAGAATACCGGTTCCCGATTTATTCCTTTTTAAAAGGTGCTGTATTTGCTGATGCAGGAAATATATGGAACACAGATGAAAATGAATCTGTGCCGGGAGGCAAATTTGATAGTGATTTTATGAGTGAAATAGGGGTGGGTGCCGGCTTTGGACTGCGCATCGATATTCAGAGCTTTGTAATACGCTTTGATCTGGCAGCACCTATGAGGACACCGTCATTACCTGAAGGAGAACAATGGAATTTTGATGTTAAAAATCCAATATTGAATTTTGCTATTGGATATCCGTTTTAATTGGATAGCAGATTGGATTTCAGAAAGCGAAGTTGTGTTAACACTTTTTCGGCTTCGTAATAAAACACATCACTCAAGCTGTCATCAGATTGTCGCAAATTGTAAGCACTTTCTATGAGTTGTTTGTATTGGCTTTCCAAGCGCTTGAGATTTATTGTTCCGGGTAAGTTTTCCATGTGAGGAATTTTAAGTTGCTCAAACATTAGTGATTAAATATCGTGAAATATTTTGACATAACAATCTTACAATGAAAGAATTAACATTTTTTTTTAAATAATAATATTCCAAACAATCAAGAATGTTAAAATCTATGGCTATTGCTGTAATTTTAGATACTTTTATAAAAAAATAAGATTATGAGTTCAAAAAGCTATTCTACAATTTTAGATTTAAGAAAAACAGATATTGCTATTCTCTTGTTAAGACTTGGAGTAGGCGGACTGATGTTAACCCACGGTATTCCAAAATTGATGAGGCTTTTTGGAACTGACCCTATACAGTTTGAAGATCCCTTCAGGATAGGAGTAGAGGCTAGTTTAACCCTTGCAGTCTTTTCTGAAGTGATTTGTTCTATTTTAATCATAATTGGACTGGCAACACGACTTGCTTCAATACCACTTATTATCACAATGGCGGTTGCTTTTTTCGTCGTTTATAGAACAGACCCTTTTCAGAGTAAGGAACTGGCTTTGTTTTATTTAGTAGTTTATGTGGTGCTTTTTTTAACAGGAAGTGGAAAGTACTCACTCGATCATTATCTCCTGAAAAGAAAAGCTTTAAAAGAAAAAAAATAATTCGGTATAAAAATTGATGTTTATCCTGAAAATCATTCTAATGAAAATCAAACTCTTTTTAGTTTCTTCTTTATTTTTTTCCTTTTCGATGTTTTCTCAAATTGAAAACCCAAAAGGATTTACGCCCATTCAATCTCAGGAAAGCCAAACCACTTTAGATAAACCATTGATAAACAATCAGCCCAAAGGACTTTCAAACACCCAGAGCTATTTAAACGCTACTAACAAGCCCAAGCCACTGGATGTAGAAGAAGAAAAGGAACTGAATATGACAACAGACAATGGGCTAATGACCCGCAAGTTTGACTTCAAGCCCAGTTGGTTGACCAAAGATGAAGAAATCAAAAGTGAATATGCAAAAGGGCAGCTACTTGGTTCCTTTGGTACAGACAGCAAAACTATTGAAATACTTTGCCGTGACCATCAATATGTGGATGGTGACAAAGTTAAGATTATCGTCAACGATCAAATTATTATACACACCATCAACTTGAGAGAGGATTTTCAAACTTTTCTTGTCGATTTGAAAGAAGGTAGAAATGTTATTGAGTTTGAAGCCCTCAATCAGGGAACTTCAGGACCCAATACAGCTCACTTCAGGGTGTATGATGAAAGCAGTAATTTACTCACTGAAAATGTATGGAACATATTGACAGGAGTAAAGGCTTCCCTTGTGATCATTCAACAGAATTAATACACAAACTGTTGAGACATACATATTCTCGTTTATGGCTCATTTATTTAACTAAACTTTAATTGCACCTCCCTCGCAAAGATTTTATCTTTAAAAGAAAAATCTATGAAAGAATCACAACCCTTATTAAGTCCTTTTAAAAGCGAAAATTTAAATTTACCTAACCGTGTTGTCATGGCTCCCATGACCCGCAACCGGGCTGACAATCCGGGAAACATCCCCACAGAAGAACTACAGGGGATTTATTATGCTCAGCGTGCCTCAGCAGGACTGATCATTTCTGAAGGTTCGCAGGTTTCCAAACGAGCTGTGGGGTATATCAACACGCCGGGAATTTACTCAAAAGAGCAGGTAGAGGGGTGGAAAAAAGTAACCGCAATGGTTCACGATGTCGGCGGACGCATTTTTATACAGCTTTGGCATGTGGGCCGTATGTCACATCCTGATTTTCACGATGGCCAATTGCCCTGGGCACCATCAGCGATAAACCCTGAAAGCAAATCCTATACACCCGATGGTTTTAAGGATACCGTAACACCCAAAGCAATGACGCTTGCCGAAATCAGGCAAACTATTGAAGAGTTCAGACAAGCTGCTGAAAATGCAGTAAAAGCAGGCTTTGACGGAATCGAAATCCATTCTTCAAACGGCTATTTGTTCCACCAGTTTTTTAATGCCACTTCAAACCACCGCACAGATCAATATGGAGGAAGCATAGAGAACCGCGCCCGCTTTTTATTTGAAGTACTGGATGCGGTGAGTGAAGTCATACCGCTCTCAAAAGTGGGTATTCGTTTGAACCCATCATTGCACGGTATTTTTGGGATGACCATGGATGAAGAAACCATTCCCGCTTTCGATTTTATCGTAAAGAAATTGAACGACTATAGCCTGGCTTACCTGCATCTTTCTGAACCCTTCAATGATGTTACTGAAGTCCCTTTTGCAGTTACCGAAATTGCCAAACATTACAAACCTCTGTACAACGGGACGCTAATGATCAATACTGACTTTGACAGGGAGAAGGGAAATGCTGTCATCGCTGCCGGAGATGCAGATTTGGTTGCCTTTGGAAGACCTTTTGTTTCAAACCCGGACCTGGTGGAACGTTTTGAACAAAAAATTGACCTGACATCCTGGGACAAAGACACGTTTTATACCTCCGGAAAGAAAGGATATCTTGATTATGAACCTGCCGGGTAATCAAAAAGTATATAACAAAAAAATCCCAAATCAAAAGATTTGGGATTTTTCATTCAAAATGAGAACATTATATATCCTTTCGTTCAGCTAGACTTTCCATCGTCTTGACTTGTGAAAGGGTTGTTTGAATTTCATTTAAATGCTTATTAAGCACATTTTCTATATTTGGTGGAAAGTGATTCTCTTTCAAAGAATTACGGTATTCTTTTTCACTGGCTTTTTCACCGCGAATGCATTCTTCCAGCACCGCCTCATCATTGTTTCCGGCAATAGTGCTCTTGAAATCCATCCAGGTGCGGTGTATGGTACCTGTGGCGCTTCCGCTTTCTTTTGGTTTTTCATTCATGGTTCTTAGTTCGTTATCCAACTCAGTTGCAAAACGGTTGCGTTGTACTGCTTGTGTCTTTAAAAAGTTTTTTAGATGCTCATTATTAGCATTGTTGAGCGCCTTTTTAAACCCTTTTTCGGCATCATAGTTTTTTTCCAATAATCCTTTTAGATTACCAACTAAATTCTCTTTACTATCTATTCTTGCTTCTTCTCTTGTAGTTTGCATAATCTATTTGATTTTAGTGTTAATAATAACATTAATTTACAAAACTACAGATGGAAAACTCTTAATATTGTGTGAGTTGGTATAGATTTAACAGCGAACGTTAAAGGATGTTAACACTGCATATTCAAAAGGTTTATTAAAATCCTGCAGGTAGGGGGGCAGTTCCTGTCTCGGCGTTATTCATATTGACAGAAATGGGATTTACAGTTTTTGCAATAAAGCCATTTCGGTATATGATGATGTTTAAAAAGATATCAATCGGGTTTTCATTATAACCGGTTCCACTTCTAAAAGTAGAATTATTTACAAAAGCCCTGATAAACCAGGTTTGAGTCGTGGGGTTGGGATAGGCATAAAATTGATATCCTTCTATATGGTTTTCGTTTATCGTACTTTTTAATAAGACATTGGTATTGTTATTTTGAGCTGTAAAGTAATACCCTTGAAGTGTCACAATATAGTTGAGAGTACTGATTTTTGTATCATAATCGCGCAAACCATTTGTAGATGTTTCTCTAAAAATAAACTGTGCATAATTGATAGGGCCATATTTACTCTGGTCAATATCATATTCAATAATTTCTTCATCTGTTTTCTGAATCAAAAGCTTTGACCCTCTTATTTGTGTAGAGTTTCCGGGGTTCTCCAGATAAAGTTTTTCGTCAATTTTTACGCTTCCCTGAACATCAAGTTCTACAGAAGGAGCTAGGGTATTGATTCCCACCTGACCCCAAAAAGAAACGCAAATAGAAAGGAAACATATAGTAAGTAGGTTTTTCATATCAATGTTTTTTAATAAATATCGGGTATGGCAGAGGCTGTGCCGGTGTTTGCACCGCCAAGGTTGGTAATAATGGGGGGTAGGTTTCGGTAATAGGATTTGTCATAAACAATGAGCGTCACATAATAATTGACAGACTTGCCACCATCAAGATCCAAATCTCTGTTTCTAATTTCGACACGCCATTGATTGTTTTCAACAAACGTTCGTAAAACAAAGGTTCCAATGGTTTTCCCACCGGTACCATCCTGTTTTTGGATGGCATCACCCACATATCTGAAGTTGGCAACTCCAACAATATATTTGTCTGCAGTGTATTGCAAGTTGACGTTCCTTAGGTTATCAAGACGGATGTTTGAAAACTCATAATTGATTACATTGATGGGCGCAACCGTTAAGGAGTCCACATTGAGAATTGCAATTTCACCTTCAGGATTTGAATTTGTCAAACGGGTAACCAATTTAAAATCTTCATCACCCATAGTGACAGAGGGGAGTGGTTTGATGGTAAATTCCTGCTGAACGAGCAATTCGCCGGCGATATGTAAATCTGTTTCGGGATTAGTTGTTCCTATTCCCACTTGCGAAAAAGTGAAAAAGGACAGGAAAAAACCAATCAATAGAGGGGTAGTTTTTTTAAGCATAAGTAGGTTATTTAGTCAATAATTGGGGTTACTGCACTATTTGTGGATTGATTGTTCATGGGGACTTCAATCACTCCAAGTTGTTTTGATAAATCTTTTGAAAATATTAATGTTGTGATCGTCCAGGTGCCGATTTCACCCGTATCCATATTTTGGGCAGCAGGAAAATCGGCTATAATTCTCCAGGTTCCGTTCTGAATAAAGGCAGCGGTGTAGGGCATGCTGAATTTATCCAGGTTTCCGGTAAGGGCTAATTCGGTATCATAATAAGCCGAAATACTAATCAAATCAAAATCATTGGCATCTATTTGAGTATCAAAATTCAATACCCAATCGAGATTGGCATTTACAATCACATATTCTTGAATATAACCAAGAGCAGCCCCGGTGGGGTTACTCACATCAAGTGCTCTTACTTTGTCATCAATATCCTGAATAAGGAACGTGGAAGCATCAAAATCATTCATGGACTTAATGATGCCTATTTCTAGGTCATCAGAAATCAGCGTCGAGCCGCCAACTTCGAGTGTTGTTCTGGGAGTTGTGGTGTTAATCCCTACCTGAGCAGTACCAATGCTAACTTGAAGAATTAACAACCCAGCTACCATCGAGCTAAGTGTTAAATGTTTCATGGTCTTATAGATAGGGACAACAAACATACTAAATATATTTCAGATAATCCGTTATAATGCATATATTTTCGATTAAATGATTTTTAACGTTTATATATGTAGGTATTTACGTAAGAATATTTAATTTGGTTTTCAATTGGTTTAAAAATCTTGATAAATTTCTGGGAGATTAACCATCAGGGCTATAGTAGTTTTGTTAATTTTTAAAATCTGGTGACTAGTTAAATCTTAATTGACTTAGGCTTATTGCAACTATTTACATTTTATATTTCTTAGCGTTCCTCGCAATTTTTTTGCTAAAATAGTATTCACTACAAAACCGCCGTGAACGCAAAGAATATTTACAAAATAATTTTTAGTTTATAATGCAGTGAAATTTTAAAGGATACAAACATAATTTAAGTGCATAAGTAAAAATCTTACTTAATCAAATAGGGAAGTACACAGTTCTGAATGGCATAATTCTATTTTACATAATATAAATTATAAGTCGTTTATGTATTTAGCAAATTAGCGAATACTTAATATTTTATATAATATCAGATATAACCTCACGTATGTGAATTATATCGGTAGATAATTTGTAAAACCTAATTTGCGGAATACCCGTTGATTCCTAAACTTTGATAAGATTTTTCACTTTTTCAATACAAACTTGAAAGCCTATGAATACTTCTCTATATCAAACAATCCATTGAAACTTTTCAAACAAACGAGTATTAGAATCTTTAAGAAAAATGAAAAAACAAGATCAATTCTGAAAATAAGAATAATTTTTAGTTATTTTGCTTTAATCTATATTTAGACTTTAATTAACCAACACCGCATACCACTTTGAAAAATTTATTGATTGTACTCGTTATTTTTTCTTTCGCATTTGCTGCGCAATCGCAAGTTCCCTTTAAACCCATTCAAATTGTTGACGAACAAGTAAACAACCGCTTAAATATTTATGCAATCAACAACACGCTTAAAGATTATGATGTTGCCATAACCATCAAAGGCACCGGTTTTAGAGAGCCTCGCAATATGGGTCGTTTAACAAGAGTGCCCGGCAGATCGAAGGTAAACCTCATAAGTCTTGTTGTTGAACGCGATAAAACCCCTTTATATGCCTATGAACTCGAAATATCTGACTCACTTTCCAGAAGAGTACTCAGAAAAGATTTTGAACTCATAAAAATCACTCCCAAAAACCCCATCACCATCATCATCCCTGATAAATGCACTACCTGTGATACCTTGATGAGTCAGCTTGACGAAAGCCCCTTTAATTACAAGGTTCAAAAATTAGCTGAAAACGAAAGCATGAGAACCCAACTCACCCCTTTTTTGAAAAGTTCCGGTTTTGATCCAGAAACCATGGAGAATCCTGTGGTGATGATCGGCGGTAAAATGTATCTGGACATTGAAAATTACCCTGATTTGTTTGCTAAGCTTGAAGAGTAAATTTTTAAGTAGCCGTCAAAAGAAAAATCAAAAAATTCCCTCACTTGAGGCTTCTCTGAGGTTTTGGAGTTAAATCCTGAATATTGATAACTCCGGAAAATAAAGCATGCTTCTTCTACTAAGTCAGTATGGCAGTTTTTACAATCCATAATGTGAGTTCTTTTTGAAGTCTGTATCTTTATCAAAGATAAAAAAACAATTTTTTTTATAATTCCTATGATATCCCTTACTTAATTATGAAACCTGCCACCCTACCTCAAATCAAAAAAGAACTCCAATATCGGTCCACAGAAGATTTGCTTAATCTTTGCCTGCGACTGGCACGTTTTAAAAAAGAGAACAAGGAACTCCTCACCTACCTTCTTTTTGAATCCCACGATGAAAGCGGTTATATTGAAAGCGTCAAGCGCGAAATTGATGAACAACTGGAAGCAATCAATACGCAAAATTATTACTGGATCAGAAAAAGCATCCGGAAAATACTGCGTACAGTCAAAAAATACATTCGCTATTCCTTAAAGAAAGAAACAGAAGTAGAGCTCCTACTCTACTTCTGTGTGCAGCTAAAAAACTTTTCACCCTCCATCAAACGGGACAAAACCCTGCAAAACATACTGGAGCGACAATTGGTTTTGATTAGAAAAACAATCAAAGGCCTGCATGAGGATTTACAGTATGATTATAATTTAAGCTTAGAGCAGCAGGGGTTTTAATCGTTTATTTTGTCAAACAAAAAAATAACAGCTTAGACAACTTGAGTATTAATCTTTCTTAATACTCACCTGAAGTGTTTCCTGGGTTCCGTATAGTTTGATTTCCTTGATATCACCGGGAAGGTTGATACCGTTTTCAAGCAATGCCTCTTTTACCCTGCTCACTACCTGGCTTTTGATTTCAATGGCATTTTTCCTGAACTCCATAGTCACA
>JBBDIQ010000002.1:0-54287 GCA_040880345.1 Flavobacteriaceae bacterium | reverse complement strand
TAGACCTTTAAACAACATTAAAACTCAAATAATTTAATTTCACCCAACGGGTTATAATTACAAATATTTAATGCTTTTTCCATTTTTAATATATCCCATATAAAGTTTTTACAATTTTTTCACTGGTACCGCACCGAGACTTCGAGAGCATCGCGTTGCCTTCCTGAACTTCAAAACAATAGATTCTAGTTAAAAATACTCAAAAACAACTAAATTATCTAATCTGATTTTTTAACCCCTTCAATCCCCCAAAAACCCAATATTCCTCTGCAAACCCTCAAACTTGGTGCGTTTTACTGCCGACTTTTGAAATACTTTTTGAAACACTTCGCGTGTGATTTCTTCCCAGTCTTTTTTGGTCATAGAAAGCAGTTCGGGTTTTGGATTGAATAAGGGTTCGTTATGTGGTTTTGAAAATCGGTTCCAGGGGCATACATCCTGGCAGATGTCACAACCAAACATCCAGTCGTCAAATTGGCCTTTTACTTCGTTGGGTAGTTCGTTTTTTAACTCGATGGTAAAGTAAGAGATGCATTTGCTGCCATCCACCACATAAGGCTCTACAATAGCATTTGTGGGACAGGCATCAATACAGGCGGTGCAGGTACCGCAGTGGTCTGTTACGGGGCTGTCATATTCCAGTTCCAAATCGAGGATGAGTTCTGCAATAAAATAAAACGAACCCACTTGCTGTGTAAGCAGGTTGCTGTGTTTTCCTATCCAACCGAGACCGCTTTTGGCAGCCCAGGCTTTGTCAAGCACAGGTGCCGAGTCCACAAACGCTCTGCCATCTACCTCGCCAATTTCCGCTTCGATGAAGTGCAATAACTGTTTCAGTTTGTCTTTGATGACAAAATGGTAATCAGTGCCGTAAGCATATTTTGAGATTTTATAGGTGCCATCGGTTTGAGATTCTTTTGGGTAGTAATTGAGCAATAGCGAAATGACACTTTTAGCTCCGGGTACCATTATGGTGGGGTCGAGGCGTTTGTCAAAGTGGTTTTCCATATACTGCATTTCACCGTGCATGTTTAGGTTGAGCCATTTTTCAAGACGGGGTGCTTCTTCTTCCAAAAAACCGGCTTTGCTGATGCCACAAGACAAAAAACCGAGGCGTTTGGCTTCCGTTTTTATGAGTTGAGTATGTATGTTTTTGGATGGCAAAATAGTTTTATAATTTTCCCGCAGATGACGCAGATTTTCGCAGATTTAATTTGAAACTAAATTTTCATTTTGTGATTCATTTGTAATTTTTTTATCAAAAGAGTCCTCCTTGTGTCGGTCCTTTTAATTTACCCAAGTGCTTGTAGGCGGCTTCGGTGACTTCGCGTCCTCTGGGTGTTCGCATAATAAATCCTTGCTGAATGAGGAAAGGCTCATAGACTTCTTCAATGGTTTCGGCGCTTTCACTGACAGCTGTTGCCAAGGTCGTGATTCCCACAGGGCCTCCTTTAAATTTATCAATAATGGTAGTGAGGATTTTATTGTCCATTTCGTCCAAACCAAAGGCATCAACATTCAAGGCTTCCAATGCATATTTTGCGATTTTGATGTCAATGGTTCCATCTCCTTTAATTTGTGCAAAGTCTCTCACGCGGCGTAAAAGCGCATTGGCAATACGCGGTGTTCCGCGGCTTCTGCCTGCGATTTCGATGGCGGCTTCCATACCAATTTTTACTTTGAGAATATCAGCACTGCGTTGCACGATGGTGGTTAAAAGTTCGGTGTTGTAATATTGCAATCTGGAAGCAATTCCGAAACGGGCTCGCATAGGCGCTGTTAACAATCCGGAACGAGTGGTAGCTCCCACTAACGTAAACGGGTTGAGGTTGATTTGGACGGTACGCGCATTGGGACCGCTTTCAATCATGATATCAATTTTATAATCTTCCATAGCCGAATAGAGGTACTCTTCCACAATGGGACTCAAACGGTGGATTTCGTCGATAAACAAGACATCTCTTTCTTCCAGATTGGTAAGCAGACCGGCGAGGTCACCGGGCTTGTCGAGCACAGGACCTGAGGTGATTTTGATTCCCACTTCGAGTTCGTTAGCCAAAATATGCGCAAGCGTGGTTTTCCCCAAACCGGGAGGACCATGAAAAAGGGTGTGATCGAGTGCTTCTCCCCTAAGGTTTGCTGCCTGAACAAATATTTTCAGGTTTTCTAACACCTGATCCTGACCGGTAAAATCGTCAAAAGAAAGCGGTCTCAATTTGCGTTCTATATCGAGTTCTTCGGGTGTGAAGTTTTCACCTGTGGGGTCTAAATTTTCGTTCATAAAAACAAAGATAACGAAATTGTGGTGAGTATTTAGATTGCATGTTTTAAATAAAAAAACCACGCTTCCCCAAACGTGGTTTTCTTTGCTAATTAAAATAAAATAAGATTTTTAACTCATTTACACTGCAAATGTAACAACGCTTTTTTGAATTACCACAATCCAAAATGCTTCAAACCACATATATAACATAAAGGTAAACTCAGGGGAATGGTTTCGTAACAAAAAGAAAATTTATTGGTATTTTGAAGGATTGATTGCTTTATATTCTGGTGTATATGGTTTGATTATTTATACATTTAAAACAGAAAATACACCAATACAGGAAAATTAATTGGGCTTATTAAAAAATAAAACCCCACTTCTATGTTCTAAAAGTGGGGTTTTAAATTTAGAGATCTATGCTCTAATGATTCATTTCTTCCTCGTCTTCCTGTAGTGGTATGTTTTGAGGAATAAAATCTTGTCCCGCTATCACATAGTCATCTCCGGCTTTATTGAGTTTACTGTAGTCATAGGACCAACGGTAAACGTGTGGAATCGCTCCGGGCCAGTTTCCGTGTATATGTTTTACAGGAGCTGTCCATTCTAATGTGTTTGATTTCCACGGGTTTTGTGGTGCCTTTTTTCCGTAGAAAATAGAGCTTATAAAATTGTATAAAAACACGAGCTGCACCGCAGCAGTTATAATTGCAAAGATGGTGATGACCACATTGATGTTTGCGAGATCATCAAAATAAGGGAATGCTGTATTGGTATAATACCTTCTTGGAAGACCTGCCATACCTATAAAGTGCATAGGGAAGAAAATTCCATAAGCACCAATAACGGTTACCCAGAAGTGAATGTAGCCCAGGTTTTTATTCATCATCCTACCAAACATCCTCGGGAACCAGTGATACACACCGGCAAACAGTCCATAGAGTGCAGAAATACCCATCACCAGGTGAAAGTGGGCTACCACAAAATACGTATCGTGAACATTTATATCCAACGCACTATCTCCAAGGATGATTCCTGTGAGACCACCCGATATAAAAGTAGAGACCAATCCTATGGAAAACAGCATGGCAGGGTTGAACTGCAAATTCCCTTTCCAGAGTGTGGTGATGTAATTAAATGCTTTTACTGCAGAAGGAATCGCAATCAATAAGGTTGTAAATGTAAATACAGACCCGAGAAAAGGATTCATTCCGGAAACAAACATATGGTGACCCCAAACAATCGTGGATAAAAAGGCGATTGCCAAAATGGAAGCGACCATTGCCCTGTAACCAAAGATGGGTTTTCTTGAGTTTGTTGCTATAATTTCTGAGGTAATCCCCAGAGCAGGTAATATTACAATATATACTTCAGGGTGTCCTAAAAACCAAAACAAGTGTTCAAACAATACCGGTGAACCTCCTTGATTGTGTAATACTTCGCCTGCAATATAAATATCTGAAAGGAAAAAAGAAGTACCAAAGCTTCTATCCATAATCAACATCAAAGCTGCCGAAAATAAAACCGGGAAGGAAACCACACCAATAATGGCTGTTACAAAAAATGCCCAGATGGTCAATGGAAGTCTGGTCATAGACATTCCTTTTGTTCTTAGGTTGATTACCGTAACAATATAATTTAGTGAACCTAAAAGAGATGATGCAATGAAAATAGCCATAGAAACAAGCCAAAGCGTCATTCCTGCTCCGGAGCCCGGCATCGCTTGTTGCACTGCACTGAGCGGAGGATAAATCGTCCATCCGGCGGCTGCAGGTCCTGCTTCTACAAACAACGACATAATCATAATCACACTGGAAAGAAAAAACAACCAGTAAGAAACCATATTTAAAAATCCGGAAGCCATATCGCGTGCACCAATTTGCAACGGAATCAAGAGGTTACTAAAGGTTCCGCTCAATCCGGCTGTTAGTACAAAAAATACCATAATGGTACCGTGAATGGTTACCAGTGCCAGATATACATTGGGGTCCATAATTCCTTCTGCTCCCCATTTTCCTAAAAAGATTTCATATACCGTAAACTGTTTATCAGGCCAGGCAAGTTGTAAACGGAATAAGATAGACATTGCAATTCCAATAATTCCCATAAACAATCCTGTAATAAGGTATTGCTTCGAAATCATTTTATGGTCAATACTAAAAATGTATTTCGTGATAAAAGTATCTTTGTGATGATGCCCGTGATCATCGTGATGATCTGCTGTATGGTTTTGTGCTTCTGTTGACATATCTTAAATGGTATTCTTTAAAATTAGGGATTTAGTGTTTCTCCAAAAGTAGTTTGTTCTGCCATCCAAGCATCAAATTCTTCTTGAGAGACTACAATAATATTCATTTGCATATTGTAATGTGATGCACCACAAATCTTGTTACATAGCAATAAGTAATCAAATTCATAAGGGTCTAAAGGTTCTTCACCTCTTGCGGCTAGCTCCACATTTTTATCATTTCTCAGCTGGTTGATATTTTCAACTTTTTCAATTATTTCTGGGGTTTGACGCATTTCTTCTGTGGTGATTGTGGGCGTAAATGCAAACTGAGTAATCATTCCGGGTACCGTGTTCATCTGCGCTCTAAAGTGTGGCATAAAGGCGGAGTGCAATACATCCTGAGAACGCATTTTAAACAATACTTTTTTACCAACCGGCAATAATAATTTCTTAGCCATATTTTCTGCGAAAACATCATCCATCGCGTTTGGATCTGAAGGGTCAATACCCATAGTATTTACCCCTTCAATAAAACGTACGTTTGCCTCACCCAAAACATTATCTTCTCCTGCATACCTAGCTTGCCAGATAAATTGCTGAGCATACAATTCAACTACAAGTGTATCATCATCTTCAGACACATTCATAATGTCTGTCCAGGTGAACAAACCATAGATAATAAGACCTGCCAGAACAATTACGGGAATGATTGTCCAGATAAATTCCAATTTGTCATTATCTGCAAAGAAGACCGCTTTTTGTCCTTTTCTACCGTGGTATTTATAAGCAAAAAACAGCAAAATAAAATGAGTTACGACCAAAACAAACATGATGATTGCCATGGAGATAAGCATCAATAAATCAATGTCCTTTCCGTGTTCTGAAGCGGCTTCGGGTAAAAGGACACTACTCCATTTCCAGAATCCATAAATTAAAAACACATAGAAAAAAACTAGAAACCAAAGCATCAACTTGCCGTTGAAACGATTGTCTTTGTCATTTGCTATTTGTGAATCATCACCTTTTTTGATTTGAGACAATTGAAATATGCCTTTCATCTGCCAAACTGCTACGGCAAAAAGTACTAAAACGGCTATTATTAAAAATCCTGTCATTTTTATTCGGGTTCTTTACAGTTCTAAATTAATAATGAAAATGTTTGCTTTCTTCCAAAAACGGACTTCCTTTTGCAAGCAATGGTGCTTTTGTAAGGCTGCTGAAAACGATATACGTAAACAAACCAAAAAAGAATAGCATCGCTCCAATTTCAGGAATTCCAATATACCAGGAAGCTCCAACAGTACCGGGCATCACCATTACATACACATCGATATAATGTCCCACAAGGATAATAACCCCTGTACCGATTACCAACCAGTTTACACGCTTGAAATCGCTGTTCATCAAAAGTAATATTGGGAACACAAAATTCAAGGCGACCATTCCAAAGAAAAGCAGGTTGTAGTCTTCAATTCTTGATACAAAATAAGTGACCTCTTCAGGGATGTTTGCATACCAAATCAACATAAACTGTGAAAACCACAGGTATGTCCAGAAGATACTAAAACCAAACATATATTTGGCTAAATCGTGTATATGGCTATTATTTACATATTCTAAATATCCTTGTGATTTTAAAAACACGGCAACCATTGCAATCACGGTAATGGCAGAAACGATCATACCTGCGAAAACATACCATCCAAAGAGCGTACTGAACCAGTGTGGATCAAAGCCCATAATCCAGTCCCAGGACATCATGGATTCTGTTACGATAAAGAACACAAGGAAAGCCGCTGAAATTTTAAAGTTCTTTTTAAACCAGTGGGTTCCGCCTTCTTCATCCTGTTTTAAAGTGTATTTTCTTGAGAAATATCTGTATAAATTCCATCCGGCTAAATAGATTGCTGCTCTAATTAAAAACCCGGGAGTATTTAACCAAGCTGCTTTTCCGGCAACGAGGTAGTCATATTTTTCACTTTCGGGGTTAAAAAGCTCCGGATCCATCCAATGGAAAATATGATTGATACCAAAAACAGAAAGGACTAACAATAAAAACATGATAATTGAACCGGGTAATAAATAACCTGTTATTCCTTCCATCACTCTAAATAACACGGGAGACCATCCGGCCTGTGAAACGTGCTGAATGGCGTAAAAGGCAAGAGTTCCCAAAGCAATCATAAAAAAGAAAAATGCAGCAACATAAATTGCAGACCATGGTCTGTTTTGCAATTGATGATAAAGGTGGTAAATGTGTTCTTCATCGTGTTGAACATCTTCAGCGTGCGCAGATGAATCACCATGATGTGCTTCTTGATTTGCCAGCATTTCTTTCACCTCTTCTTTTGAGCCGGGTGCATTCATTAAACCAACAACCATTCCAAGGGCACCAACGACCATAAAGATGATTGCAAAAAGTTTTAATTTGTTCGGTAGCGTGTACATATCTTTAACTATGTCTTTAATTGTACTGTTATTCTTCTATTTGTTCATTTTCTGAACCGGTTGCTTCTTCCTGTGCAGTAGCTGCTTCAGTTTCAGAAACAGGAACCAGTTTTGGTGTTCCTTCAAGTTCAGCCTTTAGGTTTAGCACGTGCATAGCAATTTGCCAGCGCTCTTCGGGAGTGGTTTGTGGTGTAAACGCTCCCATGGCGTTGAGTCCATACATTTGGACGTGATAAATTCCTCCTTCATTAATGACTCTTCCCGGATCTGCATAGCTTGGAATTCCCAAAAACTTTTCTCTTTGGGCTAAAATCCCCTTACCATCTCCTTTATCTCCGTGGCATACGGCACAAAAATATCCGTAAAGCTCTTTACCGGCGGCTAAATTTTCTTCAGTAACAGGAAGGGGGGTTTTCAATTCGGCTTTTGCCCGTTCTCTGTCTTCATTGGTATCTTCATAGTCATAAGGTGTGTACCCTCTGGGTACTGAACCCTCTGCTGGTAATTTTGAGGATTGTTCATTAGCAAAAATAGCTCCTTCGCTATAAGCTTCATAGCCCACAGATTCATACATATTTGGCATGAACTGGTAGTTTGGACTCTTGCTGTCTGAACAAGATGTTAAACTCAAAAAAATTGAAAATACGAATATATATACTATGTTCTTCATAGGAATTATTCTTGCTTATCTACTAAATTAACTTCTACAGCTCCTGTATCCTGAAGAAACTTTGAAAGTTCTTCAACAGAATGGTTTTCTACATCAATTTCCATTAAAAAATGGTCATCTGTGGTTCTTAAGTCTGGGTTTTCTGCTTGTTTGAATGGCCACAGTTTACTTCTCAAATAAAAGGTAATCACCATTAAGTGCGCCGCAAAAAACACGGTCAATTCAAACATTACAGGTACAAAAGCCGGCATGTTTTGAATATAACTAAAACTGGGCTTTCCACCAATATCCATTGGCCAATCTTCAATCATAATATAATTCATCATCACAATTGAAACAGCAAGACCCACAACCCCATACATAAAGGAGGTAATTGCGAGTCGGGTGGGCGCTAGTCCCATGGCCTTATCGAGTCCGTGAACCGGAAAAGGAGTATATATTTCACCGATGTGGTAGCGTGCTTTGCGGGTATCCTTTACGGCTTGCATAAGCACATCATCGTCTGTATATAATGCATGAATAACTTTTGATGCCATGGCTATTCTTTGTTTTTAGTGTTGTCTTTAACAATAACAGTAGAATGATCTACATCATCACCGTGTTTTGCTCTTAAATTTTTATAGGTCGCTCCGGATGATTTCAAAATTGATTTTACTTCCGCTTGTGCGATTACAGGGAAGCTTCTTGCATACAACAAAAAGAGTACAAAGAAGAATCCTAAAGTACCAATAAATATTCCTATATCAACAAATGTGGGCGAGAACATCGTCCAGGATGATGGTAAATAATCTCTATGAAGTGATGTTACAATAATCACAAAACGCTCAAACCACATCCCGATGTTTACCACAATGGAGATGATAAACGAAAACATAATACTGGTTCGCAATTTTTTAAACCACATAAATTGTGGCGAAAAGACGTTACACGTCATCATTGCCCAGTATGCCCACCAATAAGGTCCAGTTGCTCTGTTTAAAAAGGCGTATTGTTCATATTCCACTCCGGAATACCAAGCGATGAACAACTCGGTAATATAAGCGACTCCCACAATGGAACCCGTAATCATAATAACGATGTTCATCAATTCAATGTGCTGAACAGTGATATAGTCTTCCAGATTTGAAACCTTTCTCATAATGATAAGAAGGGTGTTTACCATCGCAAAACCTGAAAATACCGCTCCGGCAACAAAGTATGGAGGGAAAATCGTGGTATGCCATCCCGGTATCACCGAAGTAGCAAAGTCAAAAGATACAATGGTGTGAACCGAAAGTACAAGCGGTGTTGCTAAACCGGCCAAAACCAGTGAAACTTCCTCAAAGCGTTGCCAGTCTTTAGCTCTTCCGCTCCAACCAAAGGAAACAATGCTGTATATACGTTTTGTAAAAGGTGTAATAGCTCTGTCTCTTATCATTGCAAAATCTGGAAGTAAACCTGTCCACCAGAAAACAAGTGATACCGATAAATAGGTAGAAATTGCAAACACGTCCCAAAGTAACGGTGAGTTAAAGTTGACCCATAAAGAACCAAACTGGTTTGGAATGGGCACCACCCAATAAGCCAACCAGGGGCGACCCATGTGGATTAGCGGGAACAAACCGGCCTGCATTACAGAGAAAATCGTCATCGCTTCCGCGGAACGGTTGATGGCCATTCTCCATTTTTGACGGAAAAGCAAAAGCACTGCAGAAATCAGTGTTCCGGCGTGACCGATACCTACCCACCAGACAAAGTTTGTAATATCCCACGCCCAGCCTACGGTTTTATTTAAACCCCAAACACCAATTCCAGTTGAAATGGTATAGACGATACAGCCCACTCCCCAAAGGAATGCGACTAAGGCGATAGAAAAAACTATCCACCAAGATTTATTGGCTCTACCTTCAACGGGTCTTGCTACATCAACAGTAACATCGTGATAGGTTTTTTCTCCTAAAACTAATGGCCTTCTTATAGGTGCTTCGTAATGAGACATATCCTTTATTAAATGTTTCTAAATTATACTTCTTCTGTATTTCTTACTTTCACTTGATACATCACATTGGGTTTTGTACCTAAGTACTCAATCAAGTGGTATCTTCTTTTGTCATTATATTTCTCGGCAATGAGTGATTCCTCATCATTTACATCACCAAATACCATTGCTCCACTATCACAAGCTGCTGAACAAGCGGTTTGGAATTCTCCATCTTTAATTTGTCTTCCTTCTTTCTTGGCTTCCAAAATGGTTAATTGTGTTTTTTGGATGCAGAATGAACATTTTTCCATTACCCCTCTGGAGCGCACAGTTACATCCGGATTGACAACCATTCTTCCTAAATCGTTGTTCAGGTGGTAGTCAAACTCGTCATTTTGGCTGTATAAGAACCAGTTGAAACGACGCACTTTGTATGGACAGTTGTTTGCACAATATCGGGTACCCACACAACGGTTGTAAGCCATTTGATTTTGACCCTGACGACCGTGTGATGTTGCTGCCACCGGACAAACCGTCTCACAAGGAGCGTGGTTACAGTGCTGACACATCACCGGTTGAAAAGCAACCTGTGGATTCTCTGAAGGACTTTCAAGTTCGCCAAATTGACTTAGGGTTTCACCCAATCCTGAAATAGCATTTTTCTTATCGGCATCATCAAGAATTGTTTCTTCTGATGAATAATATCTATCAATACGCAACCAGTGCATATCTCTGCTGCGTCTCACTTCGGTTTTTCCAACTACCGGCACATTGTTTTCGGCGTGACAAGCAATTACACAAGCACCACATCCTGTACAGGCATTTAAATCGATTGAGAGTTTAAAGTGATGACCAATGGAGCGATCAAATGCTTCCCATAAATCTACTTCCGGTGAATCTACGGGTGTATTAATATGATTTAAAGCCACCTTTGGCATCGGATTCCATTCCTTGTAATCAACTGTGTTGAAGACCTCAAGAGTAGTTTCTCTAATGATGTCTCTACCCATCATGGTATTGTGCAACTGAACACAAGCAAACTCATGTTCACCACTTGCTTTTTCAAGTGATACTCGTTGAACACCATTAAAGTTGTTATAGATTGAGTAGGCATTTACACCCACTTGCATTTCCTTTTGAATGTTGTGTGTTTTTCCAAAACCAAATGAAAGACCCACAGTTCCTCTAGCTTGTCCCGGTTGAATAATCACCGGTACATTTTCTAAAGTTTGCCCATTGGCCGTAATATTGACATAGCTTCCGTTGAGAGCTCCTGTTGCTACGTGCCAGTTTTTTAATCCAATTGCTTCAGCATCTGCAGCAGAAATTGTCATATAGTTGTCCCAGGAAACTCTTGAAATAGGATCGGGAAATTCTTGTAACCAGGGGTTATTGGCATTTTGACCATCACCCATATTTGTTTTGGTATAGAAAATCAAATCAAAATCACCTTCTGCTGATGAAGCGTTTGAAAGGGCTCCGTTAGAAGAAGCACTTTCCAAGGTTCCGGAAACTGATGTATTTTCAACAGCTACTTCCGCATTGCTTTCAAAAATACCATCGTGTAAAGCTTGGTTCCAGGATTTAGATCCCAGTAAGGGTTCTGTTGTTTCTTTGATATAATCAAAATAAGATTTCTCTTCACCAATCCAGGACAATACACATTCCTGAAATTGCTTGGTATTAAAAAGAGGTCTTATCGTGGGTTGTGACAATGCAAAGTGTCCTTTTTTGATTTGGATATCTCCCCAGGATTCTAAATAGTGAGGAGTTGGGGCTACAAATTGTGCCTGAGAAGCTGTTGCATCTTCACGCATTGCAAAAGCTAACGTAAAATCGAGGTTTTTATAAGCTTCTGCAAATTCGGTTGCATTAGGGAACGAGTACAATGGATCAACACCCACAGTAATCAAGCCTTTTACCGCACCGGATTTCACGCCTTGAATGACATTGAGTACCTCTTGCGAGTTGCCTTGTCTAATCATTCTTGGTTTCGCGGTATCCATAACCTGACTTCCAAGTGATTCATTTATTTCCAAAGCCATTGTTTGTGCTTCAATATCCATAAGACCACAAACAACGACTGCTTTTGAGCCGTCTTTTTGTAATTGCCTTTTTGCATTTGCAACTGCTTCCTGAATGCCTTCGGGTAGATTGGCACTTTTTCCGGCGAAAGCCTTTAAAATTTCTTTTTGTTGTGCCGGGGTTACTGCAACACGCTTATCTGCATTGGCACCACTGCGTGTCATTAAAGATTCAAACTGAACGTGACGCGACATTTTTCCGTTTTTGGGAATGCGTCCTTTTGCATAACCGGCAGTATAACCGCCACCTTGCCAGTCTCCCAGAAAATCTGCACCTACAGATACGATGACTTCCGCTTTAGCGAAATCATAATCGGCAAGGCCTCTGGTTCCATATTTCATTTGGAAAGCGTCTAACGCTTCAGAACTGGAAACAGTGTCGTAAATGACGTGACGAATGTTTGAATATTTTGTGGTAAATTCCTTAATCAATTTTGTTGTAGAAGGGCTGGCAAAGGTTTGCGTTAACAAAACCACTTCGCTGCCACTGGCTGCTAATGTATCCAACCTTGATGCTACAAGCGGATTGAAGTAATCCCAATCAACAGCTTCTCCTTCTGCTAAAGGCCCTTGTAATCTGTTTTTATCATAGAGCGACAACACAGATGCCTGAACTCTGGCATTGGCACTTCCATTTGTGCTTGCCAAGATGTTGTTTTCAATTTTGATGGGTCTTCCTTCTCTAGTTTTTACCAATATGGAAGCAAAATCAAAACCGTCTGCAATGGTGGTTGCATAGAAATTTGCCAAGCCCGGAACGATTTCGTCAGGGTGAATCACATAAGGGATCGATTTGATGACCGGTCCTTCACAGGCAGCGAGAGAAGCAGCTGCAGTTGTAAAACCCACATATTTTAAGAAGTCGCGACGAGTTGTTTGAGAAGTTTCAAGCGTTTCTTTGTCGCCCAAAAATTCATCTGTTGGTATTTGTTCAACAAACTCGTTTTGTTTTAGCGTCTCAACAATGGAACTGTTTTGGTTCAGTTCTTCAACACTTTTCCAGTATTTCTTGCTTGATGCCATATTTTGGATTGAAATTTGTCTTTAATTTAATTTTAATAGTGGCATTTACCACATTCAAGTGCTCCCATTTGGGCAGCTGTTAATTTTTCAACACCATACTTTTTGGAAAGCTCAGCGTGAATTTTTTCATAATATTCATTTCCTTTTAAGTCAACATCTGTTGAGCGGTGACATTCGATACACCAGCCCATTGTTAAAGGCGAATATTGATAAACGATTTCCATTTCTTCAACGGGACCATGACAGGTCTGACAATCGATACCTGCAACTGAAACGTGTTGAGCGTGGTTAAAATAAGCCAAATCAGGCAGGTTGTGAATGCGCACCCATTTCACCGGTTGTTCTTCACCGGTATAAACGCGTTCTTCTGCATCCCAGCCCACAGCTGCATAGAGTTTTTGAATTTCTGCGTCATAGAATTCTTTGGTGTAGCCCTCAGCTAAATCCACCTCACCGTTGTATTCATAGATGTTTTCGTGACAACTCATACACACATTGAGTGAAGGAATACCTGAGTGTTTGCTTTTTCTGGCAGAAGAGTGACAGTAATTACAGTCTATTTGATTCGCTCCGGAGTGGATTTTATGTGAAAAGTGAATGGGTTGTATGGGCGCATAGCCTTGGTCAACTCCCACCTGCATAAAGAAACCGTAAGCGTAATAAGCACCGGCAAGCATTAAAAATACAACCGTAACAAGCACTAAAAATTGATTTTGTATAAAGGCTTTCCAAATGGGGGTGGTTTTTTCTTTTTCAGGATACACCACATTATTTGCCTGGGCTATTTTCTTGAGGACATTACTCACCATAAACAGCATGATGACAAGCATCAACATTACAAGAATGAGTACACCAAGGACTAAAGTATTTGATATTCCACCTTCAGAACCTGTTGCCGCTGTTCCCGTTTCAGTTGTTGCAACTACGGGCTCCGCTTTTGGTTGGCTGGTGTAAGCTACAAGGTCATCAAGGTCTTTATCAGAAAGTTGAGGAAATGCCTGCATCACAGAGCCGTTGTACTCATTGAAAAGCGCCTCTGCTATGGGGTCGCCTGACTGTACAAGGGCCTGACTGTTTCGAATCCAGCTGTACAACCACTCCTTCTCATAGCGTTCAGCCATTCCTCTCAGTGCGGGACCAATAGCCTTTCTGTCTAATTGGTGACAGGCAGCACAATTATTGTTAAACAATTGTCTTCCGGCAGCGGGATCACCTGCAAGCTCAGCAACTTCTTCAGCAACCGGCTCTTCTGTTTCAACCGGAGCGTCTTCTTGAGCGCTAAGAGTGTTTGTGAAAATTAACAGCAGGGCTGTTAATGCAAGAGAAGAAAATTTAAACAATAGATTTGGGTATTTCACCTTTTTCATCTGTAACTATTTATTATTTTTTAATGAGGTAAAACACTAAAACGGGATAACCAATCTTGTTGTTTTAACCGTAAGCTATTGATAATCTACAATCTGTTATTTTATAAAAAGGTGATGGATTTACGTTTTATGACTCAAAAAAAAAGAACGAAGCAATCAACCCTCAAAATAACCGTACAAAAGTAACATTTTAAGTCCATTTTAGGAATTGAAAGTAAACGTTAACTAATAATTTATACTAATTCTAAATAATAAATTGCTTTTGTTTTAAGTTATAATAATTTAGATTTGCATCTACCCAAAAAACGGTATTTCAAAATGAAATTCAAACATATTTTTTTCGTCTTAACGCTATTTTTCTTTGCAAGTTTTGCCTATTCTCAGCAGGGCACGTTGCAGGTTCATCAAGATGAAAAAATTACCGAACTACTTCGCCTCAAATCAAATTTATCAAAAGACAATAAAATTTCTGATGGTTACACCATCCAATTATATTACGGGGAGTTAAAAGAGGCCAATAGTGTCATTAGAGATTACAACAGGAGTTTATCCATTTGGTCTGCCACTATAGAATATGAAACTCCAAACTATAAAGTGTGGGTGGGTAATTACAGCACCCGTCTTGAAGCAGACAGAGCTTTGCTTGAAATCCAAAAAAACTTTCCAAATGCATTTGTTTTAAGACCGGAGAGGAGGAATTAAAAACATCAAATTCCAAATTCCAAGCACCAAATTCCAAAAAAGGGAAACGGCAAGGAGAGCAGTGAAAGCATTTTGGTATTATGCCAATAAACCTCCCACCTATAGCCTCTTGCCTAAGACCTAAAACTATCTGTTCCTAAGTTCATTTTTCGCGGAAGCCTGCTTCCTGTTGCCGTATCAAGTTGTTTTTTCTGAAACACATTTTTTACACGATTGTAATCCAAAAAATAACTTATCCGTATAGAAAAACTGTTCAATTGTGGCTGCTCAAATAAATTTTCAAAATTCTCTTGAAACCCAAAGCCGGCTTCATCAAAAAAGCTGTCGATTGCATTTCTGTACAAAAAGGTGAGTTGGCTACCGGGAGCAAACCACCAGGAGTACCGCAAATCTATGTTCCAGCTGTTGTATGAAGTATTGTGATCATTCTCATAAGTGGGGTTTGAAGTGAGCGTTCCGTTGTTTTCAAGTGTGTAGAATTGGTGGTAATCAACCTCAGAAAAATAATGCCTAAAGGAGACACTTGCACCCATTTTATTGTTAAAAATATATTGCGATTCCAATGAGGTGATAATTGTGTTGCGGTCTCTTTGTCCAAAATTAATGACGCCATCTTGCTTTCCAACAAACCCTTGTTCATTGGCGGAGTAGGACACATTTGAACCGGCATTAACCTTCCATTTGTCTGAAAACCGATATCTTGGTGAAACTCTAAAACTCTTGATGTCCCTGTTCCTTTCATCAAAAGCGACCCATTCAAGATTCAAATTAAGGGCAAAACGTTTTCTATAATCTGTTGAAAACCAAACCCGGGGATTATAATAAGCGGGTTGCTTCACATGCCTTCCTTCTGTGCGGGGCTCGTAAATATCATTTGTACCAAAAGGTGCAGTTTCAAAACCACCGCCAAAAGCGAAAAATTCTTTTGTTGTAAAACTGGAATTGAAATTAAAATTATAGCTGGAATACAAATCAGGTTCCAACCTTCTGTTCAAGCTCATATTAAAATTCAGGTTCATGTTGTTGAACGCCCCCTTGGGTTGCAATAATCTGTAACCATAATATCCATAATAATTAATAAAATTGGTATTTGACGAAAATCCCAAATCATTGATATCATAGTCTTTTGTTCTGAAATTTACAGAAGCTGTATAGCGGTGTTTCCCGCTGATGTTTGATACTTGTGCCCGCCCTGAGTTACCAAATTTTGTGCTATCTGTCAATACCCAACTACTTTTTAAATAAGAATAATACCGAAATGTATTGCTCTTATTTGTTATGTCTAACAATAAAGCTGTGGCATTGGCATCTCTAAAATGTCCTTCTCTCAACACATTAGTGTTTACAAGCGTCACTGAATTGTTTTCACCAAATCGCTGATCCAGAACCAGCACATTGTAGTTTGCCAGGGGTTCGACAATTTCTTTTCGGGTTTCTCCGGTTTCCGTATTTTCAATGGTTGCATAAGTGTTTTTAGTGATTCCGTTAAAAAAACCCACTCCCAAACCTTTTGAAGTTCGTCCGGAAATTTTTGCTGCATTGATTAAGTCTATTCGGGAAGGGATATTTTTGATTACTTCGCCTTCCTCCAGTACCGGAAATCCGGACGGTACACCTCCCACTCTTCTTGAATAAAACAATCCCCCTTTTGAAAACAGTTCGGTGCCTTCATTAAAAAACTGTCTTTGTTCTGAAAATTGTACTTCAAAAGCAGAGAGGTTCAAAACAGCCTCATCAAATTTTGTTTGTCCAAAATCAGGAACGAGAATCATATCAAGTGTAAAAGCATCATTGATACCATATTTAAGGTCCATCCCGCCATTCAAAACGGTTTCTGTTTCTCCATCAAAGTTATTGACATAAGTTGAAAGGTAGGGTTGTAACGAAAGTCTAAGCGGCGTTTTGATATTTTGAATTCCATAAATTTCGCCATCATAAATGGTAAAACTGCCCTTTGTATTGTCTATAGGACTCCAGCTGTATCTAATGCGTTCTCTTCTAAATTCCCTTTCCATATTCAATCCCCATACTTGAATATCTTTTTCGGGAAACCGCAACTCTGAATAAGGAATAAACACCTCTGCTGTCCACCCGTCATCATCAATATTCACAGCACTGTACCATACAGCATTCCACGAATTGTCTTCGCTTTGACTGGTCATTTTTGCATCATATTGAACGCCGGAAGCTGTTATAATAAATTGCAAACTTTGTTGCCGGTCATTATAACCATTGAGAAGTATAAAGAAAAAATCCTGATTGCCAATCTGGTCACGTTCAACCAATTCTCTTGGGATCAATTCAGGGTTGGGATCAACCATTTTTGCACCAAAGTAAATACCCAAATCATCATATATAATTTTCACATCGGTTTTTAGACTGTCTGGTATGGGTCTTCCGTTAACGGGTTCTCTTTCTACAAAATCTGTCGCTATAGCAGCATTTTTCCAAACTTCATCGTCAAGGATTCCATCTATTTGTGGTCCTTTAGAAACTTTAGTGATTGTAATTTGTTTTCTTTGAAGTGTATCAAGTGATTGGGTATATCCTGATAATGACAACAATACACTGATTAGAAAGGTTAGGTTCAGAAATTTACTCATGGATGCAATTTATAAAAAGACACTATAAAAACTTTTGTGTTACACATTTATTGTAAAAATTTAGCTGACTTCTAAAAATGCATCAAAACACAATAAACAGAAATTTATGATACTCTAAATTTTTAATATTCTAACTAGATAAACATCATTTTTATAAGAAATATTTTACTTTTTTGAACAACCAATATTCAATTTTATGGAAACAAAAATTTCAACAAAATTTATTATAAAATTGGTGGATATCTTTTCATTGGTTCTTTTTGGTTGTGGAGTGACACATTCTATTTGCTTGTAAAAAAACTGCCGTCTCTTTAAGGGAGTCGGCAGTTGTGTTTTTAGAAAGTAAAATTACTTCTAGTTTTTCTTAAGCTTCTTTTTCACTTCCACTTCCTGGAATCCTTCAATGATATCTCCTTCAACCAAATCGTTGTAGTTGTTGATTTGGATACCACAATCATAGCCTTTAGCAACTTCCTTCACGTCGTCTTTGAAACGTTTTAGCGAGGCAAGGGTGCCTGTGTGAATCACAACACCTTCACGAATGAGGCGTATGCCTGTGTTTTTGATAATTTTTCCACTGGTTACCATACAACCGGCAATGGTTCCAATTTTTGAAATTTTGAAGGTTTCTCTTACCTCTGCGGTTCCGGTGATTTCTTCCTTCATTTCCGGTGAAAGCATTCCTTCCATCGCGTCTTTTAAGTCATTGATGGCATCATAGATAATCGAGTACAATCTGATATCAATTTCTTCCTTGTCTGCTATTTGCCTTGCGTTACCCATCGGTCTTACATTAAAACCAATAATAACTGCATCAGAAGCAGAGGCCAGAAGCACATCACTTTCTGTGATGGGGCCCACAGCTCTGTGAATGATGTTGATTTGAATTTCTTCTGTGGACAACTTCTGGAAGGAGTCTGTCAATGCTTCCACAGAGCCATCAACATCTGCTTTGAGGATGATGTTCAATTCTTTGAAATCACCGAGCGCGATACGTCTTCCTATTTCGTCAAGTGTAATGTGACGCTGTGTTCTTACAGATTGTTCTCTCTGTAATTGTGTGCGTTTTGTCGCAATGGCTTTGGCTTCTCTTTCGTCCTCATACACAGCAAATTTATCACCGGCTTGTGGTGCTCCATCCAAACCGAGAACGGAGACAGGGGTTGCAGGACCGGCTACTTTAATATGGTGACCGCGCTCATCGTGCATTGCTTTTACCTTTCCGCTGTGCTGTCCGGCCAATACATAATCACCCACCTTTAAGCTTCCTGATTGTACAAGTATGGTAGAAACATAACCTCTTCCTTTATCGAGAAAGGCTTCAACAACCGTTCCCACTGCTTGCTTGTTTGGATTTGCTTTTAGTTCTAATAATTCGGCTTCAAGGAGTACTTTCTCGAGGAGTTCGTTAACGCCTATTCCTTTTAGCGCAGAAATATCATGTGATTGAATTTTTCCACCCCAGTCTTCAACAAGCAGATTCATTCCTGCGAGTTTTTCTTTGATTTTTTCGGGGTTTGCCTCGGGTCTGTCAATTTTGTTAATTGCAAAAACGATAGGTACACCTGCTGCCTGAGCGTGAGAAATGGCTTCTTTGGTTTGTGGCATCACATCGTCATCTGCAGCGACTACAATGATGGCAATGTCTGTTACTTTTGCACCTCTTGCACGCATCGCTGTAAAGGCTTCGTGACCGGGTGTATCGAGAAAGGTAATTTTTTGACCGTTTTCAAGTTGTACTGCATAGGCACCAATGTGCTGTGTGATTCCACCGGATTCACCGGCAATTACATTTTCCTGACGGATGTGATCCAGCAAAGATGTTTTACCGTGGTCAACGTGACCCATTACTGTTACAATGGGCGCTCGTGGCTCCAGATCTTCAGGGTTTTCTTCTACAACTTGTACAGTTTCTTCAGAGTCTGCAGTGACAAATTTTATTTCAAAACCAAATTCGTCTGCTACAATAGAGAGTGTTTCTGCATCCAGGCGCTGGTTCATAGTCACCATAAGGCCTAAAGACATACAGGCCGAAATAACATTTGTGACCGGCACGTTCATTAGTGTTGCCAATTCGCTTACAGTCACAAATTCAGTTACCTGAATAATTTTGCTTTGTGAGTCTTGTTGAGCTTGTTCTTCTTCAGTTTTTTGGCGGTGGGTATCCCGCTTGTCTCTTCTGTATTTTGCTCCTTTTCCTTTTGAAGATTTTCCCTGAAGTTTTTCAAGGGTTTCCTTGATTTGTTTTTGCACATCTTCTTCGCTGGGCTCTTCTTTGTGTGTAACCTGGCGGCCTCTTCCTTTATTTGAACGGCTTCTGTCTGATGTTGTGCCTTGAGAGGGTGTTCCTCTTCCCGGCTCTTTGCTTATTCTCTTTCGTTTTCCTTTATTGTCTTTTGAAGCAGCCGTTCCGGAGGGTTTTGCTTTTTCAGGTTTCTTTTTTGCTTTCTTGAATTGTTCCAGGTCAATTGTTTTTCCGGTGAAATTTGGCCCGTCAAGTTTTGTGTATTTTGTTTCGGTTAAAGTTGATTCCTCTTTTTCAGGTTTTTCTTCTTTTACCTTCTCTGCTTCTTTTACCGGTGCAGTTGCTTCTTTTTTAGCTTCAGTTTTTGGTGCTTCTTTTTCTTTTGGAGGAGTTTCCTCTTTTGGCTTTTCTGCTTTAGGTTTTTCTTCAGCCTTTTGTTCCTCTTCTTTTTTGGGTTCTTCTTTTTTGGGTTCTTCTTTTTTGGGATTGAGGTCAATTTTACCTACAGTTTTTGGACCGTCAAGTTTTGACTGAGCTTTGATGACTTCTTTTTCTCTGGCTTCAGCAGCTTTTTGCTTTTCTTCCAGCTCTTTTTCTCTCGCAATTCTAAGCTCTTCTTTTTCTTTTCTTTTTTCCTCTCCCACTTCTTTTGAGGCCACTTTTTTTGATTTGTCTGTTTGAAATTCATCAAATAGTATTTGATAGACTTCTTCAGAAATCTTTGTGGTAGGACGGGCTTCAATCTCGTGACCTTTGGTTTTTAAAAATTCCATAGCACGATCCAGCGAGATGTTGAATTCGCGTAATACCTTGTTTAACCTCATTGTGTTTACTTCACCCATAAAGTATGTTCCTTTTTTTTATTTAGTGCAACTATTTGGTTGTTGCATTTTATTCAAATTCTTCTTTTAAAATATTTATGACGTCCCTGATTGTTTCTTCCTCAAGGTCTGTACGTTTCACTAAGTCATCTATATCGTGTTCCAGGATTTGCTTAGCAGTATCGAGTCCAATTCTGGAAAATTCTTCAATAATCCATGGTTCGATTTCATCTGAAAACTCACTTAACTCAACGTCTTCTTCTTGTTCAACTCCTTCTCTGATGACGTCAATTTCATAGCCTGTTAATTGACCGGCAAGTCTGATGTTGTGACCTCCTCGACCTATGGCTTTTGAAACTTCCTCAAGTTTGAGCGTCACTTCTGCGTGTTTGGTTTCATCATTGATTGAAATTGAAGTAATCTTTGCGGGGCTCAATGCACGAGAAATATACAAATTTGTATTTGATGTGTAGTTAATCACATCAATATTTTCATTACCCAGTTCTCTTACAATTCCGTGTATTCTGGATCCTTTCATTCCCACACAGGCTCCCACAGGGTCTATTCTGTCGTCATAGGAATCTACGGCTACTTTTGCTTTTTCGCCCGGGATTCTCACTACATTTTTTACAGTAATCAAGCCATCAAAAACTTCGGGTATTTCTTGTTCAAAAAGTTTTTCAAGAAACTTATTGCTGGTTCTTGACATCAATATAGTGGGCTTGTTTCCTTTTAACTCGACACTTTCAATAATCCCTCTCACATTATCACCTTTTCTAAAAAAGTCTGAAGGGATTTGTTTTTCTTTTGGAAGTATGATTTCATTTCCTTCGTCATCAAGTAGAATAACGGCTCTGTGTCTTATGTGATGAACTTCAGCTGTATAAAGTTCTCCCTCAAGGTCTTTAAAGTGTTTGTATATGTTTGTATTGTCGTGCTCGTGAATTTTAGAAATCAGGTTTTGGCGTAAAGCCAAAATGGCTCTTCTACCCAAATCAATCAATTTGACTTCTTCCGGCACATCTTCACCTACTTCAAAATCGGGTTCAATTTTTCTGGCATCGCTCAATGAAATTTCCTGATTTGGATCTTCTACTTCGCCATCAGGAACCACGACTCTGTTTCTCCAAATTTCTAAATCTCCTTTATCTGGGTTGATGATGATATCAAAATTGTCGTCATCTCCATATTTCTTCTTCAATGTTGAACGAAACACATCTTCCAAAATCGCCATTAAGGTAACTCTGTCTATAAACTTATCATCTTTAAATTCTGAAAAAGACTCAATTAATGCGATATTTTCCATATCTATTTAGTTAAATATTATTTTTACTTTACATTCTTTAAGGTCATCAAAAGAAATAACTGCAGATTTATCAACAGTAATTTTTCCTTTTCCAACCGGTTTGGGTTCTCTGGATTTCCACTTTATTTCTATATCATTTTCTGAAATAGTTGTAAGTGTTCCCTCCAGAGATGCTCCGTCGTTTGTTTTAATCTCCAGGATTCTTCCAATATGTTTTTTGAACTGTCTTTTTTTGATTAATGGAGAAGTGGCTCCTGAGGAAGCAACTTCAAGCGAAAAATCAAACTCTTCCCTGTCAATATTGTGTTCAATAGCTCTGCTCACAGCGATACAATCATCTACTGCAACTCCTTCGTCTCCATCAATAATTATCTTGATATTGTTATTTGCGTCGATTTGAAAATCGATAAGGAACAAATTTGGATTGTTATCCAGTGCATCTTCCAGCAATTGCAGCACTTTTTCTTTCAACATTTTATTCTATAAAAAGAGGGGACTTTTTGTCCCCTCATCTAACATCCTGTTTTTCAATGGCGCAAATATAAGAATTAATTCTCATTAAAAAAAAGGGATATAAATGGATTTTTTTTTGTAATTTAACTTGAAAATTAACACGCCAAACTTAATTCAATGAAAAAAATTCTCGTCCCTACGGATTTCTCAACTCAAGCTGAACAAGCTTTAAAAGTTGCTGCCCAATTAGCAAAAAAACATAAAAGCGAGATTTATCTGCTCCATATGCTGGAACTTCCTTTAAATTTAGTTGATAAAGCAAAATCAGGAGGAAGCTTGCCTGAATCACTTTTTTTTATGAAACTCGCTCACAAAAGATTTAAAGAAGTCTTGAGTGCCGATTATTTAAAAGGGATTACCGTTTATGAAACTGTATTGTTTCAAGAAGCCTTTGATGGCATTATTGAAGTGGCAACAAAAAATAAAGTGGACTTAATTATAATGGGCTCTCACGGTGCCAGTGGTTTTAAAGAGATGTTTATTGGAAGTAACACAGAAAAAGTAGTGCGTACTTCTACAATTCCTGTATTAGTAATCAAAAATGAACATACCAAGTTTACGATCAAAAACTTTGTCTTTGCCACAGATTTTTCTGAAGAATGCAAAAAGCCATTTAAAGAAGCTGTAAAATTTGCAGAATCTGTTAAAGCCAAAATCCATTTATTGTACATCAATACCGCAACCAATTTCCTGACAACAACCGAAGCTCAGGAAGTTATGGATAAATTTATCAAAGGAATGGAGCTATCAAATTACTCTCTCAATATCTATAATGACACTTCTGTTGAAAAAGGCATCTTAAATTATGCCCAAACTATAGATGCAGATTTGATTGGAATGGCTACTCACGGCAGAAAAGGACTCTCTCATTTCTTTAACGGAAGTGTGAGTGAAGATTTAGTAAATCACGCAAGAAGACCGGTGATTACGTTTAAAATTTAAAAGTAACTCTAAATCCAACTGTAAAAAGTTGGATTTTTTTTTAACTTAAAGCACCGCCACATTTTTCTGAAAGAAATCTTTGAACTTTTTATTGGTGAGTATTTTATCGATGAGCTTAGAAGACGTTATTTTATCTATAAGGGTATTTACTCGGGTTTTGCGAAGTATGAAAAACGGCGTTTAAGAAAATAGTTTTATTGGGTTCATCAACAATAAAAAAAGCGACATAAGGAAATTTATCAAAAGGCAAAAAACGATAATTGGTATCGTGAAACTGGTAAAAAGGGTTTGTTTGTAAGGCTTTATATGTTTCTTTGTAATCTTTAAAAAGTCAGAAGCTACTTTTCTAGTAGCTTCTTTGATATAATATTCAACTGCATCTTGAATGTTTTTAGAAGCAATGGGAGAAACGATAATCTTATAATTCATACTTACTTTTTATGTCGGTAAAAAGTGTTTCAGCATCGGTATAAGTTGTTTTGTCTGAGTTGAGTTGGCTATCTAAAATTTGTTGTTGTTCTTTCGTCAGGCTGTAAGGTTTTGTGGCTGTTGTAGTTTCCATAAGTGAATCCACATAACCCAAAACGCACTCTATTACGCTTTGCGGAGCATTTTTAAGTTTTCTAGTTAGTAATTCAATTGATGAAGTTTCCATTTTTTAAAAAAAATTAATGTAATTAACAAATATAACCAAAACAACTATTAAAACCAATACATAAACCAGATTGAAAAGAACTTTTAACCTGCCCGCGTCACTCCTGCCTACGCCAGGCAGGTCGCCCAAATGGTTTTTTAGTTTTTATCAAAAAAAAAGCCAACTCGTTTAGAAGTTGACTTTTTTTTGTTGGCTCACTAGGGCTCGAACCTAGACTCTTCTGGACCAAAACCAGACGTGTTGCCAGTTACACCATGAGCCAGTGCTTTTAGCGGTGGCAAATTTAGCACAAACTTTTTCTTCTACAAACTATTTATCAAAAAAATCCTGCTTTAAAAATAAATCCTGCAATTCTGTGTTAACTATATCTAGATGTTAAATAAGAATTTTATACGTAAATTCGCCACTTTAAACCTTAGACTTGATGAATAATTTCGACTTCAGAAAATGGAATCTCATCTCCGGATGGCTTGTTTTTTTTATTGCCTTAACTACCTACTGGCTTACTGTTGAGCCCACAATGAGTTTTTGGGACGCAGGCGAATACATAACAACATCCTCAAACCTGGAAGTGGGACACCCTCCGGGAGCACCGCTTTATCAGATGTTTGGAGCGTTCTTTTCGCTGTTTGCATCAGATGTAACTCAAATCGCCTTGATGGTCAACCTGATGTCTGTTTTTGCCAGCGCATTTACCATTTTATTTATGTTTTGGTCCATTACCATCATTTTGAAAAACATCATTTCTAAAACCGAAACCATAGATAAATCTAAAGAAATATTAATTCTTGGAAGCGCCGCTGTGGGTTCCCTCGCATTTACGTTTACTGATAGTTTCTGGTATAGTGCCGTGGAGGCCGAGGTATATGCAATGGCTTCATTCTTAATGGCTGTTTTATTCTATCTGGCTCTGCGATGGGAAAAAGAAATGAACACGCCCAGAGGAAACCGTTGGGTCATTTTAATCTCCTTTGTGATTGGTCTTTCCTTTGGAGTTCACTTTATGGGCTTGTTAACCATCCCGGCTATGGGACTTTTGTATTATTTCAAAAACTATAAGACCATCACCATCAAAAACTTTATTCTGGCGCACTTTGCGGTTGTGGGAATCCTGCTATTTATCTTTCTGTTTATGTTGCCCATGACAATGCGGTTTTTCTCTGCCTCAGAACTGTTTTTTGTCAACTCCATAGGCCTTCCTTTTGATTCAGGGACTGTGATTGCAGGGCTGGCAATGATTGCTCTTTTTTACTTCACACTCAGATACACCCGTAAAAAAGGATTTGTTCAGTTAAACACGCTAATGCTTTGTTTGCTATTTATTTTTATAGGTTTCTCCAGTTGGATGATGCTGCCCATCAGAGCAAATGCCGGTACCGTCATCAATGAAAACAAACCCAGTGATGCTCAGGAATTACTGGCTTATTACAACAGGGAACAGTATGGATCTCAAAGCCTCCTGTATGATGCCCAGTTTACAGAAATGTATGCCGGATATGACAAAAATAACCCCTACAATGATGACAAACCCAACTATGAACGGGATGAAACCACCGGAAAATATATCATAGTCAATAACTATAAAAATGCCATCCCCAATCTCGACGATGCACACAAAACATACTTTCCGCGTATGTGGAGTCCGGAACACGCCGCCAATTATTTCAACATCGTTGGAGGCGTAGATTTTAATGTAAAAAGAGAATTTCGTGGTGAAGAGGCTTTACTCAATGAAGTTGCAACCTTTAAAAACCGATTTAGCCGTGGCGAAATTGACAGTGAAGAATATCATAACTTTTTGAGACAATTTAGTGACTATCTGGACATTGAAAAACCCTCCGTTGGACAAAATTTTAGGTACATGTTTGAATTTCAGTTTGGGTATATGTACTGGCGCTATTTTATGTGGAATTTCGCCGGAAGGCAAAACGATGTTCAGGGTAAAAATGATATTTTTGACGGCAACTGGTTAAGTGGCATCAACTTTATTGATGAAATGAGACTGGGCCCACAAACCAACCTTCCCAGCGATGTTGAAAACAACAAAGGCCGAAACACCTATTATTTTCTTCCGCTTATTTTAGGTCTTTTGGGTGTTGTATTTCATTATGGCAAAGACAAAAGCAGTTGGTGGGTTTTGATGGTATTCTTTCTCTTTACGGGTCTTGCCTTAAAAGTCTATCTCAACGAACGGCCTTTTGAACCCCGGGAACGCGATTATGCGTTGGTGGGTTCTTTTTATGTATTTGCAATGTGGATTGGATTTGGGGTCTATGCACTGTTTGAAATCATCAAGAAATACATACAACCCAAAATTGCTGTTCCTGTTGTAATTGGTGTGGGACTCCTTGCAGCACCGGTTTTACTCGCCTCTCAAAATTGGGACGACCACGACCGTTCTGATCGCTATACGGCAACTGCTATGGCAAAAAAATACCTCGACTCTGTAGATCCCAATGGCATCATTTTTACCATTGGGGATAATGATACCTTTGCCATTTGGTATGCACAAGGTATTGAAGAATACCGCAGAGATGTGAGACCCATTAACACCAGTTTATTCAATACAGACTGGTATATAGATGATATGAAAAAGGCTGCATTTGAGAGTGCTCCCATTCCCTCACAACTCACTCACGAGCAATACCGTTATGGAACAAGGGATTATATCATAAAACACCCTCAAATTGAAGGTGATGATACACTTTCCATAAAAAGATGGATGGATTGGGTTGCCAACGATGACCCAAGGTTGACCGTCGAAATGCAAAGCGGACAAATGCTTCAGACATTTCCATCAAAAAACATTCGAATTCCGGTTGATAAAGAAGCTGTTTTGCGCAATGGTATTGTCTCTGAAGAAGATGCGCATCTCATTTTGCCTTATCTGGATGTCACCATCAAAAGTGATGTTTTGTATAAAAACAGAATGATGATGTTTGACATCATTGCCAATAATAACTGGGAGCGCCCCATATACTTTACCGGTGGAGCCTTTAACGATGAAGAGTATTTATGGATGAAAGATTACCTGCAACTCGATGGTTTGGCTTATAAATTGGTCCCGATAAAAACCCCGATCGATGAAAGAAATCCTTTTGATATGGGTCGCATAAACATTGAAAAAATGTATTCTATCGTCAAAGAATGGGCATGGGGAAATTCTGGCAGCACAGACATTTATCATGACCCTGAAACGCGAAAGAATGCAATAAGTTACAGAGGCAATATCGCCCGTCTTGCAGAAGTACTCATTCAGGAAGAACAATTTGAAAAGGCTGAAGAAATGCTGGACCTTGCCATGGAAAAAATGCCCGTTGAGTATTATGGATATTACACCCTGCTGGAGCCTTTCATAACCGGCTATTTTGAAGTGAACCAAGAAGAAAAAGGTGTTGAATTGTACAAAGAAGTCGCTAAAAAATATCAGGAGAAATTAGATTACTATGCGACTTTTAGTTACACACTTCAGCGAAGCTACCTGGAAACTATTTTAATGGATGTGGAGCGATATAGAAGCTTGGTGGGCACCTTGCTTTACAGCGAAAACGAAGAATTGCTCAAAACCGAAGCCGAAATCTTTAACGACTACCTGAAAAAATTTCAACATTTTTATGCCAATGAACTGGAAGAAGATTTATTTCAAGAGGACAGTCTGGAGGTCGATTTAGAAAACCCTCCTACAGATTTTCCCGATGAAGAAACCATCTTGAAAATGATAGATTCTATGGAAAAAGCAATGAACCAGGAATAAATCGTGAAAAAGTATGTGGTGAAAATTCCGTTTTTTGTGCCTTTCTTTTTTCCGAAAAGAAGATGGCACTTTTCCAGAACGGAAAAAACCATCTATTTAACATTTGATGACGGCCCCATTCCTGAAGTAACGCCGTGGGCATTAAACGAACTCAAAAAACACAACGCCAAAGCCACTTTTTTTTGCATTGGTAAAAACATTGAGGAAAACCCGGGTATTTTCAGACAAATTACTCAAGAAGGGCATACTGTTGGCAATCACACTTACAATCATTTGAACGGCTGGCAAACGGAAACTTCCGTATATATTGAAAATGTGGAAAAGTCTGAAAGACAGGTGACGGAAGACGGAGAAAAGGTGAAAAATAAAGAATTGCTATTCCGCCCACCCTATGGAAAAATCACGGGCAAACAAGCAAAATTTCTTTGGAAGAAAGGATATCAAATTGTCATGTGGGATGTCTTGAGTGGGGATTTTGACAAAACGCTTTCAAAAGAAAAGTGTTTGGAAAACGTATTAAAAAATTCAGGAAACGGGAGTATTGTCATTTTTCACGACAGTGAGAAAGCATCAAAAAATCTTCAATATGTGTTGCCAAAAGTCCTGGCACACTTTTCAGAAAAGGGATTTAGGTTTAAAGCAATAGCTTAAACATATTCATTTACAAGCCCAATGAGTGTGTTGGCATCCTGCTCACCGCTTTGGCGCCATTTCATCTCGCCGTCTTTGTAAATCATCAATGTGGGCAAACCCTTTATACGCAATGCTTCAGCCAAATCTTTGTTTTTTTCAACATCAATTTTAATGACTTTTGCTTTGTCACCAAGAGCAGCTGCTACATCTCTTAAAACAGGATGCATCGCTTCAGATTGCTCGTTCCAGTCTGTATAAAAATCCAACAAAACCGGAACCGGGGCACTAATTAATTCGCCAAATTTTGACATAGTACTATCTCTTTAGTTATACAAATATAGTATTTATGGCGAAATGTGGTGTTTTTTAGGGAAAAATTAAGGTTTAAATAAATAAAAATTAATCAAGTGAAAAACTTAAAGAATATGCTCTTAAATTATTTCTATTTCCTGAAATTCTTTGTGCAAAAACTCTTATATAATCTCCGGGCTCTAATGTCACCGTACCATTTAATGGTACAGAATTTACTGTATTATTGTTTACTTCGTCATAAACCTCTGTACCTAATGGAATTTCATACCCTAAAGAACTATACTTGCTAATATAGAAAGCTACTATGGTGCTTGTTGATCCAGTTGTAACTTGATATGATAAAGAAGCACGAAAGTTAAAAGTCCTTTTATTACTTCCTTCATAAACCAACAGGTTGTCATCTATTCCATCTGCAGAGGTTCCCATTCTAAAAAGATTAGTTGATTCAGTAACTCCTGCAATAGCTTTGGGACCTGTATTTATATCTACCGTTGGATTATCAGTTGTTGTATTTCTTCTTAAAAAAACATTCCCTGTTGCGACTGCATCAATTTCAAGGGGAAGGCCAGGACATTCTACCCCCCAATTATTGTTAAAAAAAAATCCCGGATAAGAGCCTGTTGTGTAGCCGTTCACATAAGTCCCATCTCCTGAAAAAACAGTCGACAAAAGAACCCCTTGCCCAACACTTGGATTTGAACTCACATCCAAACCGGTTGCTCCTGAAGCCACTGTACTGAATCCACTTATTTTTTGTACCAACCCAAACGTACCCGTTAAGGTTTCAAAAGTGCCTCCACTATCACCAAACCAAGCCTGATTGCTCAATAATAGATTACCAATATTGTTATAAATAATTCCTTCAGTATTATTGGAATACTGCACTATATTCGAAAAGTAGAGTTCCAGTCCAGACAATGTACCCACACTAGCAAAATTAGCAACGATAGTGCTTTGAAGTAAAAGCCTTTGCCCGGTAGCTCCTGTTATATTAAATGCTGTTCCGGTACCGGAGCCTGGCAATACGCCACCTCCTAACAAGGTTAATTGCCTGATACTTCCTCCGGTTGAACCGGCAAAAATAGTTCCAGATGCCTGAAAGAGTCTGTCTTCATTTGCATCTAAACCAGAGAGATAGGCATTGTTTAAGTTAATTGTGTTTCCTTCAAGGTTGATGGTTCCATTTACTTCATAATAGTGATCACTTAGCAAAGTGATAACTCCACTACCGTCAGGTGCAGGAAAATCAGCAAGGGTTTTTACCAAAACAAAATTATTTCTTTTCTCCTGAGAGGAATTGAGACTAACCCAGGAAGTGGTATTGGCTTCGTAATAATAAAATGCGCGCTCATCCAGGTCATAGACCAACAAGCCGTTGGCCGGTTCTGAAATAGCCAAACGTTGTGCTGTTGACATTCTGGGAGTCAGCATTCCCTGTGTGGTTGAGGATACCTCCAGCATAGAAGAAGGGTCAGGATCAACTGTTCCTATACCAACCTGGGAATAACTTGTGAAGTAAATTAAGTTAAAAGTAAAAACAAAGAATAAAATATTAACGAGGTGTAGTTTGGGGATATTCATAATATTTTTTTATAAAAAGTTTTTTCTAAATCATTTCTCTTAGAAAATACTGAATGATTGAATCAATTTATTTTAAAGTTATATGTGATAAAAATATTTATTATTGAAACAATTTCCTTTTTAATCGGTTATACTGAACTGCAATTCTTCAACAACAATAGACGAACTGTTTCCATCGTTTCTTCGGATACCAACTTCTATAGAAAATGAGTTATTCAGATACACTAAACTGAAACCCAACGACCTCTAAATCCTTCGTGTCATCATTTGTACGAACCCAAACTTCGATATAATCACCTTGCTCCAATTCTATTGTTGTACTTAATGCAAGTTGGAAAAGTTTCTCTTTTGCTGTTACGGTATTAGTTGGTGGATTTATACCCACTGATCCGTTTTTAGCTATAGCAAGTGTGTAATCAACATCTTTGGATTCCCCATTTATAGATGCAAATACATTAGCAGTTATTGGTCGTCTTCCGTTATACGTTAGCCTATTGTTTCCAGCGGTAAACTTTTTTTCAATAGAAGCAAAGGTTTGATCAAAAACAATTTTCACAAAATCGGTTGTATTAGGAAATGGGGTATCATCCGATTCAGCTATAACTTCGTTATTATAAATAAAACCCGCAGCTTTTGAGTCCCGGATAGCTGTGTTTTGCAACATATTCCAACCAATATCAGTTGGGGTTACCCCATCCAAAGGAATATCTACCCCTCTAAACATATTTGTAGTAAGGCGACCACGATCTACCGTAGCTCCAGCATTTACTTTTATACCCGTTTGGCCTGAATAAATAAAATAATTATTTGACAAATCAATATCATCGATTACCAAATCACTATTGAATTCAAGTCCGGCTCCGTCTGTGATACCAGTTATGAAGTTTAAAACTGCGGCAAACTTTCCCATAGTACCTCCAATTTTTAACCCGTCTTTAACCTTCCAGTAATTTTTTACAATGGTAACAGCTTTAAACCCCGAAATACTTCCCACTCCAAGCGAGGAAACATCAAAAATTTCCACTACCGAAGCTCCAGAAAAAATATTACAAAATTCTTCTCCGGTTGCGTCTGAAAATTCATAAGCCTTGGTCGAGCCACTAAAAGGAATAACGGCAAGGTCTTGAATAAACACACTGGAGTCAACACTTCTGAGAACGGCACCGCTAACATTTGACATTACCCCGTCTTTTTGTGGATCAACACCTCTTAGTCCCGCACCGTTTAACAGTAAGTAATTTGGGGAAATATCCACAAATCCGGAAAAAATATACATCTTCGTTCCATCAAGGCTAATTTTATCTCCCACGGGCACCGGCAGGTCTGCCATAGAATATACATAGACAAGATTAGAAGTCTTGTCATAAGTCAAAGATTTCCACACCCCATTACTAAACACATCTGTTGTTTTTGTGGTAAGGTTATAAATGTTAAGACCCTCAGACGGAGAGCTGATGGCATCACGCTGAGCTGTTGTCATACGCGGGATGAGTATTCCTCTACTGTCTGAAGAAACCTCAAGCATAGAAGAAGGGTCAGGACTAACTGTTCCTATACCAACCTGCGAAAAAGAGCTAATAAATAGTAGGTTTGCAAGCAGGAGTAAAGCAATTTTATTGCTTACAGGGGATTTGGGGATTGACATATAATTAGTGTTTAAATTAAAAACAATTGAACAAATTGTATTTTAAAAACACTAAGGCTTTGAAATTCATCTGATTTAGGGAGACAAATATTCCAAAAAAAATCTGAACAATCAAAATAAAATCAATTGTTTATAGGTTTTTTTCGACTATAGGTAATGAATTACTGTAAATTTAATATCGCATTGAGCGTTTTAGTGTAAAGTCTTGTCATTTCATCATCATTTGTTTTATAAAAAACAAGTTTACGCTCACCCGGTAACAAATCAAAAAAGTTGTCATCAAAATGACCTTTATTTTCAGTGTACAAAAAGACGTTTTTTTGAAGTACTTTACTGTAAAGTTCTATTGCAAAACCTTCAGGAACTTTCTTGACATTCTGTTTTATTTCGCCGTAAGGCAACGCCAATTCTTTGGGTTTTAACAAGTAAAATGAAGATTTTTGGTCATTAAAAGTGGCCACAAAAACAATTCGGTTTGCAACGATTGTGTAACCTTTTACGGGAATTTCAAAATGTACCGCACTACTGTTTGGTTCAACGGTTATTTCCTTAGCATAATTTTGTAATTGATACCCTTCAAAATCAATAACTTTTATCTTTAAATCGCCTTGGTGGTTTTTTAAATCGTCATTAATGATGTAAACCCGTAAGGTATCGTTTTTGATTTCTGAAGAAATAAGTACATTTTCAAAACTGCGTTTGGCTTGATAATGCAGTGCTTTCCAGTTCCCAAAAAAATCGATACTCGACCAACTCACAGCCGGCCAGCAATCGTTGATTTGCCAGTACAAACTTCCCATTGTATAAGGCCTGGCGCGACGATGTGCTTCAATGCCTTTGCCAATACCATAAGCTTGCAACAACTGACTCACATACACATAATCCTCCGGATTTTCAGGCACCGGAAAGTCACGCTCCATATATTCTGCAATTCGTTCAAATCCAATGCGGTGCTTTTGATGGTTTTTAAATGCAGGTGAAGTGATGTCGATGGAATCGCTTTGGTTGATGAACTTAATAACTTCATAACTAGGAAATCCTTGAAACCCAAATTCGCTCATAAACCGTGGCACCTTGTTCTCCAAATCCTCAAACGGGTGACCATCGTGCCAAATCCACCAGTCGTGGGCATCTCCTTCGGTGGTGTAACGCACATCGCCACGCCCAAATTTGGGAGAAGTTTCCCAGTAAGACACATCGGTTAGTTGTTGGACGGTCCTTGGTAAAATGCTGTCAAACAGGTTTAAATAGTTGTTCCAGACTTCGGCTTTTTCGGTTTCGCTTCTGCCGTCTTGCCAACCCCAGCGGTGCCAGCCTTCGCTGTTTTCATTATTGCCACACCAAAGGGCAATGCTGGCGAAATTTCGCAATCGTTTTACATTTTCTATTGCTTCTTGTTGCACGTTGTTTAAAAAATCCTCATCGCCGGGATACATCGCGCAGGCGAACATAAAATCTTGCCAGACCAAAATGCCTTTTTCATCACATTTTTCATAGAAAATGTCGTTTTCATATATGCCACCACCCCAAACGCGCAACATATTCATATTGGCAGTAACGGCATCGTTGAGCAATTGCTCATAATGTTGTTCAGAAACTTCACTTTGCAAACTGTTTTGCGGAATGTAATTGGCGCCTTTCATAAAAACAGGCACACCGTTTACCTTAAAGTAAAACGACTCGCCAATCGAATCTTTTTCAACAATATGCTCAATAGTGCGGAGACCTTTTTTAAGTTTTATGGAATCTAAACGTCCGTTTGTATCGCTCAATCGGAGCTCAATATCATACAAATGCGGTTCGCCCAAATTGTGTGGCCACCAGCGTTTGGGGTTTGCAATTTCAAAAGGAAGTTTTAGAATGTGCTCTCCGTTGTTTAGTTGAAATTCCTCTTTGGATATCACTTTTCCTGAAACCAAAATTTCCAAATTTAGCTTGGTTTCTTTTGTCAAATTAATGGTAGTTTCTGCTTCCAGTTGTGCTAATTCATTGGTTAAAGAACCTTGTTTCAAATAAACATCTTCAATTTTTGCTGTGTTCCAACTTTCCAAATAAACGGCGCGCCAAATGCCTGCAGTATTTAACTTCGGACCCCAATCCCAGCCGTATTGAAATTGCGCTTTGCGCGAAAAAACACGGTTACCTTCAGGCAACTCATAGCCGAGTTTTTCCTTTTGGGCTTCTTCAAAAATGTGTGTGGGTTTAAAAATTATAGCTAAGGTGTTTGTTTTTTGTAGCAGCGATTTCACATCTAGCTTCCATTTTCTAAAGGCATTGTTGGCTTTTAGAATCAGGCTGTCATTTAAATATACCGAAGCATAAGTGTCTAAACCCTCAAAATTTAAAAAGTGATTGCTTTTTTGCAACGTTCTTTCATCTAATGAAAATTGGGTTTGATATTCCCAAGATTTCTCAGAAACCCATTGCACTTCGTGCTCGTTAGTTCCCACAAACGGATTGGGAATAACTTCATTGTTGAGCAAATCTGAATACACATTCCCGGGAACGCTTGCCGGAAGCCATCGCCCATCTTCTAAATTATTAAACTCCCAATTTGTATGTAGGTTTTGTTTTTCAGGAAGTTCATTGACGGGTGAGTCACAACTGATAAGCAGAAGCAATAGGATTAGGTTTAGTATGTAATGTGTTTTATGTTTCATTTTATTTTCCTCGCCTTGCGCTTCATAGCTTCAGGCGACGAAGCAGCTGATCTCGCAGATTGACGCAGAAGTTTTTTTATTTTTTCTGCGAAATTCTGCGTTGTCTGCGGGCTACTTTATTCCACAAAAAATCCATTCCTTGATTGATAGTTCGATTCACAAAAACTTTCGCCTTCAAAAAGAACCTAAATTTTGCACTTTGTTTTAATCTAAAAAAAGTTTATTTTTCCGGAATTAAACTCCAATTTTTAAAAATATTAAAATTAGATGACTCCAACTTTATAAAAAATCAAAAATATGACACAAATGAAACAAATTTACTTTTTTGCACTTTTATTCTTAATTACATCATTTTTCCCAAACGAAGTTACAGCACAATGTGAAGGTGTAACAATTGAGAGTTTAACAAACCCCGGACCCTATGAAGTAGCAACACTTACCGAAGCTGATGGCATTAGAAATGGACCAGATTATCAAGGTGCCACGATTTATTATCCCACAAATGCAACCCCTCCTTTTGCGAGTATTGCTATAGTTCCCGGATTTACTGCATTGCCCTCTAGCGTTCAGGAATGGGGACCTTTTTATGCTTCTCACGGAATCGTTGCAATTATTATTGGAACCAATTCCCTTTTTGATTTTCCCGAAGATAGAGCTCTGGCTCTTTTAGATGCTCTTGAAACCGTGCGTCAAGAAAATTTACGAAATACATCGCCATTGGAAAACAATCTTGATGTAGATAAGTTTGCCGTAAGCGGATGGTCTATGGGTGGCGGCGGTGCACAACGCGCAGCGGTTTTAGACAACACTTTAAAAGGTGTGGTCGCACTGTGTCCCTGGTTACCAAGTCCTTCTCTAAACCACGAGAGTCCTGTACTCATATTCAGTGGTCAAAATGATCCTACTGCGCCTCCTGCTCAGCACGCAGACCTTCACTATAACGCTACACCAAGCACAACCGACAAGCTTCTTTTTGAAGTAGCAAACGGAAATCATTCTGTAGCCAATACACCCAATGGCGGGAATGGTGCAGTTGGAAAAATTGCTCTTTCGTGGCTTAAATTATATGTAGATGAAGATGATTGTTATTGTCCGTTATTAACAGATTCACTTTTAGTTGATCCTCCGGCAGCTTCTAAAGTACTTTCCAGCTTTGAGTGTGAGTTGCTAGGACTACCCGAAAACAGCATTGCGCTTACTGTGTATCCAAACCCCACTAAAAACACTGTGAATGTAAACATCCAAAACAATGCGCAATACACTATTTACAATGCCCTGGGCCAACAATTGTTGACCGGCGAACTAACTCAATATGAAAATCAAATTGACTTTTCTAACTTTGTAAAGGGGATTTATTATGTAAGAATGGAGAATCAAACTTTGAAAATTATTCGGAATTAAGTAGTTGAACTTCTTTAAATAAATATGGAGTAGTAATGCTGAATATTTTAATGGAGGTTGTTTTGTAGTTTAAGCACAACTATTCATAGTATCTCTAGTTGTAACGAAGTTTTGCGAACCGAAGTAGTCAGGAAGTCTTCTTGTTTTTGTGTAATTCTGCGCCGTCTGCGGGCTTATTACCTGATTTGATCTCCCGCTAAACTCGCTGAAACACGCAGAAGTTTTTCATATCTTGTCTGCGAAATTCTGCGCCGTCTGCGGGCTATTTCACTCCACAAAAACCTCATCCACAAACAACCACGCTTTGTGACCCGCGCCTTGTGCGCCATCGGGAATGATGCCGAAGTTTTTGATGTTGAGTTGAATGTATCTCACTTTTAAATTAATGTTTTTTACAGCAACATTTTTCAAGTTTTTCCTGCCGTCAGTTAAAGTAGCTTCTTGAGTTGACAAACTATTTTTTTCACTGTCTAAAAAAGAAACTTCAACTTTTGATGGTGCATAAATCCACTGCCCAATAGCGTCATAAAATCGGGTTTTTACTGAATTGACTTCGGTTTCTTTTCCCAAATCAATTTTTATTACCAAATCATCACCCCAAAACCCCAGCCATTCTGCATCGCCATAACGTTTACTACTGCCTTGAATACCGTTGATTAAACCTTCAGCTCCACTACCGCTGTAAACTTCACTAGGCTGAACACTCAATTCTATCTGTTTACCAACCGCTTTGTGCATTTTAATTTCTTGTTCAAACACCGAACTTAATTTCTCGCCAGTTTCATTAAAAACAGCCGCCTTAACACGAAGGTCTTCTGAAAGTACAATTGGTTTTTCATAATTAACAGATTGCGGAGTTGGATTACTGCCATCAACGGTATAAAAAATAAGCTTGGAGCCGCTTTCTGATTTCAATTCAAACAGCACTTTTTTTTCAGACGATTGAATTTCACCCTTAATTTCATACAAATGATTGGCATAATTGATATTGAGTGCATCCATTCGCTTGTGAAAATGTTCCAGACGTTTTACAAAATCACCATAATCTCTGTGTTCTTCTGAAGTCCAAAGCACTTCACTCATCGCGATGGCTCTGGGAAACGCCATATATTCCACTTGTTTTTCGTCTTGCATATATTCGGTCCAAACGTTGCCCTGAGCACCCAATACATATTTTTCTTCATCAAGGGATAAGCCTTCCGGAATGGGATTGAAATGATATACTTTCTTCAAGGGCAAAAATCCGCCAATCGCCAGTGGTTCTTGATCGTTTTCACTTTGGTAATAATCAAAATAACAGTGTGAAGTGGGTGTCATAATCACATTGTGGCCTTGCTTTGCCGCTGCCACTGCACCTTCCACACCACGCCAGGACATCACCGTAGCATTAGGTGCCAGACCGCCTTCCAAAATTTCGTCCCAACCAATAATTTGTCGGCCTTTGCTGTTCAGGTATTTCTCCATTCGGGTGATGAAATAACTTTGCAACTCGTGTTCGTCTTTTAAGCCTTCTTTTTTGATGAGTGCCTGACACGAATCGCAGTTTTTCCATCGGGTTTTGGGTGCTTCATCTCCACCAATATGAATGTATTCACTTGGAAAAAGTTCTAAAACTTCATCCAGCACATCTTCCAGAAAAGCAAAGGTTTCTTCTTTAGGGCAATAGATAGCATCAAAAACACCCCAAAGTTTAGCGACACCCGGATTTTCGCCGGTACAGCCCAAGTTGGGATAAGCAGCAATGGCCGCTTGTGAATGTCCGGGCATTTCTATTTCGGGAATGATAGTGATGTAACGCTTTTCGGCGTAAGCCACAATTTCTTTTACTTCCTCTTGAGTGTAAAATCCGCCGTATTTTTTACCGTCAAATTGGTGTGGTATATCGTTGTAATGGCCAATGAGCGTTTCGTCACGCCAGGCAGCAACTTCCTGAAGTTTTGGATATTTCTTGATTTCGATACGCCAGCCTTGATCTTCGGTGAGGTGCCAGTGAAAGGTATTCATTTTAAGCAATGCCATCATATCGATGTATTTCTTGATGAATTCCACAGGAAAAAAATGGCGACCCACGTCCAGATGCATTCCGCGATACCCAAAAATGGGAGCATCTTCGATATGTTGTGCTTGAATATGGATTTTATGTTCGGCAAACGTTTGGTTTTCCAACTCATAAGGCAAAAGTTGCCGAAGGCTTTGCACGGCATAAAAAGCACCGGCATCGGTTTGGGCAGCAATGCGGATTTCGTTTTCAGAGATATTTAGTTTGTAGCCTTCTTTGGAGGGAATTGTGCTGTCGAATTGAAACCTAATTTTTGATTCTGATTTGTTTTCGCTGAAGCGAATGGAACTGCCGGTTTCAATAAAGTTTTTTAGAAATGTTGCCGAAACTTGAAAATCTTCAGTGGTGACGAGCTGTGTTTTTGAGGAGAGTGTGAAATACCCATTTTGAAGTTGCTGAAGGTTTGGTTGGGGAATGACTTTACCTGAGGAAAGCGATTGCGGTTCTTTGGCGCAGCTAATGCAAAATGCAAAAACGATTAAGAGGTATAAAATAGGGTATTTGAAGCTCAGAAAATTAATTTTTCTTAGACCTTCAGAAACATAGTAAAGTTCAATATTCATAAATGATTAGATTATCCTGGTAATTTAATGAATTTCTACTTAAATGTCTCCCGCAGAAGGCGCAGAATTTCGCAGAAAATTGTTATCAATGATTAGAAATCTGCGAATATCTGCGAGTTCTGCTGCTTCGTCGCCTGAAGCTATGAAGCGCAAGGCGAGGCAAATAAAATTAATCCTAGAATGGATGATCTAAAACAAATATACAACAAACATAAAACACATAAACCGGAGAAACTTTTCAATAGTAAAGCACAACCTAGTTCACTGAAATTTCAAATACATTTTTAGTATATTAGTTGCCATAAATGTAACCAACAAAACTTAATGCAACTAAAAATAAGCTCGCTTTTAGTTATCTTACTGTTTCTATACAGTTGTTCAGAAAATCCTGAAATTCTTCCCGCTACCAAAGACGCACCACTCGTTTCATACATCAACCCAATGATTGGCACAGACGGAACCGGCCACACCTTTCCGGGAGCTACTTTGCCTTTTGGAATGATGCAACTCAGCCCTGATACTCGTGTGGATGGCAGTTGGGAAGGTTGCAGCGGTTACCATTACAGCGATTCTTATATTTATGGGTTTTCGCATACCCATCTCAGCGGTACCGGTGTTTCAGACTATGGGGACATATTAGTAATGCCTGCCGGCGAAATTATTTTTAACAACGGTTTTGATGGAAAAAAAGGCTACAAAAAGCCCTTTTCCCACGAAAATGAAACCGCAACTGCCGGCTATTACTCGGTACTTTTGGACTCGATTGATGTAAAGGTCGAACTCACCGTTTCTCACCGAAGCGGCAAACACCGTTATACTTTCCCGGAAGGGCAAAAACAAATTGTACTCATCGATTTAGAACATCGCGATGAGGTTTTGGACTCAAAACTCAATGTGCTGTCAGATACCGAAATTTCCGGCTACCGCCACTCAAAAGCGTGGGCAGAAGACCAACGTCTCTTTTTTGATGCCCGCTTTTCAAAGCCATTCACAAAGGTCACTTTTCACGAGGACAATTCCTCCGGAAAAAAAGTGATTGTTGCTTTTGAATTTGATGAATCCACAGACTCCACTATAGAATTGGATATCGCCATTTCGCCGATTGATGAAGCCGGTGCCAGGAAAAACAGATTGGCCGAAATTGATGGAAAATCATTTGAAGAAATAAGAACTGAAGCCGAAAACATCTGGGAAAAACAACTCGAAAAAATCATCATTGAAACCCCTGATTTCGACCAAAAAGTCATTTTTTACACCGCTATGTACCACGCGATGATTGCCCCAAACGTCTATCAGGATGTGGACGGTCGCTACCGCGGAATGGATTTGGAAATTCACCAAACAACCGATTTTGACTACTACACCGTGTTTTCACTTTGGGATACTTACAGAGCTGTTCACCCACTTTACACCATCATTGAGCAGGAACGCACCAATGATTTTATCAATACTTTTTTGGCCAAATATGACGAAGGCGGCATCATGCCCATTTGGGATTTGGCAGGCAATTACACCCATTGTATGATTGGCTACCACGCCATTCCCGTGATTGCCGATGCCTACTTAAAAGGCATTGATGGCTATGATGCCCAAAAAGCCTTTGAAGCGATGAAACACAGCGCGATGCAAGACAAACTGGGTCTTGAAGCCTATAAAAAAATAGGTTTTATTCCTATGGAAGAAGAAAGCGAATCGGTTTCAAAAACCCTTGAATATGCTTACGACGACTGGACCATAGCCCAAATGGCAAAAGCACTCGGCAAAACCGAAGATTACAAACTCTTTACCGAGCGTGCGCAATACTACAAAAATGTGTTTGACCCCGAAACCCAGTTTATGCGCGCCCGTTTTCGCAATACCTGGTTTTCTCCTTTCGACCCTTACGAAGTCAATTCCAATTATACCGAAGCCAATGCCTGGCAGTACAGTTTATACACGCCACAAGATTTTTCAGGATTGATGCATTTAATGGGCGGAAAAGACCCACTGGAAAAGTATCTCGACAATCTTTTTACAGCAGAAGACCAAACGTCAGGAAGACATCAGGTGGATATTACAGGGCTGATTGGGCAGTATGCACATGGCAACGAGCCCAGTCATCATATGGCTTACATCTATAATTTTGTCAACAAACCCCACAAAACTCAAGAACGCATCAGACAGATTCTCACTGAACAATACGCCAACGATCCTGATGGCATTTCTGGCAATGAGGATTGTGGTCAAATGAGTGCCTGGTATATTTTCAGTTCGCTGGGCTTTTATCCCGTCACGCCCGGAAGCAATGAGTATATCATAGGCGCGCCACTTTTTGACAAATCCACCATGTATCTGGAAAACGGAAAAACTTTTACCGTTGTTGCTGAAAACAACAGCCTTGAAAATCTGTATGTTTCGTCAGTTACTTTGAATGGAAAACCCCACGACAAATCCTTTATCAATCACGAATCGATTGTCAACGGCGGCGAACTGGTCTTTACAATGACCCATAAACCGAGTGATTGGGGCACACAAGACGAACACATTCCGGTAACTGAAATTACAGAACACCTCATCATTCCTTCGCCATTTATCGCTCAAGGCGAAGTGGCATTCAAAGAATCAACCGAAGTGGTTTTGGCTTGCGCCGAAAAAGAGGCCGCTATCTATTTCCGTGAAAACGAGAACGATTTTAAACTGTATGAAAACCCCTTCCCCATTTCTGAAGACACTGAACTTGTTATTTATAGCGAAAAAAACGGAATAAAAAGTGCTGAAATTTCCACCCGTTTTTACAAAATGGATCCTGATTTGAGTATCACTTTGGGCTCGGAATATGCCAATCAATACAACGGTGGCGGACCTGACGCTCTAATAGATGGATTGCGTGGAACCCGCGACTTTAGAACCGGTGCCTGGCAAGGTTATCAGGATACAGACCTCATCGCCACGTTGAATCGCGGTAGCGAAAAACCAATAAACACCGTGAGCATCAATTTCCTGATAGACCAACGCAGTTGGATATTTTATCCCACCGAAGTACAGTTGTTCCTTTCAGAAGATGGGAATAATTTTAAACTGTATCAAACCCAAAAAATAGATGCCGCCGCACCTTTTTCAGAAACCGAAATTAAAACCATTTCTTTCGATCTAAGTGAAAAAAATAGTCAGCATTTAAAAATTGTAGCCAAAAATTTTGGCGATTTACCCGAATGGCATTTAGGCGCACCCTTCAATGGAAAAGCTTGGCTATTTGTAGATGAAATTGAATTGAAATAGATAAAAATGAAACGAAGAACATTTATTCAAAACACAGCCATAGGCGGTATTGGAATCACAACCGGACTTGCAGCCGTGGCTTGTGCTGAAAGTTCAGAAAAAAGCACTCCATTAAAAAAGGAAGGTGGGCCGGCAAATTTTCCCATTGTTATCGCCACCTGGGATGTAAAAGAAGCTACAGCAAAAGCCTGGGAAGTGATGCAAAACGGAGGCAGCTCCCTGGACGCTATTGAACAGGGCTGCAAGGTTGAAGAAGCCAATGCAGAAGGCCAATCGGTTGGTATTGGCGGTTTGCCTGACCGGGATGGAAAGGTCACACTCGATGCATGTATTATGAACGCTGCAGGAGATTATGGCGCGGTGGTTTATTTACAAAATATAATGCATCCCATTTCAGTAGCCCGAAAAGTAATGGAAGAAACCCCACACGTGATTCTTGCCGGCGCAGGAGCAGAGCAATTTGCTTATGGACAAGGGTTTGAGAAGACAAACCTGCTCACAGAAACTTCAAAAAAAGCCTGGGAAGAATGGAAAATCAATTCAGAATACAAACCCATTATCAATATTGAAAACCATGATACCATCGGGATGCTCGCCATTGATGAAAACGGAGTGATATCCGGCGGTTGCACCACCAGCGGACTCGCTTATAAAATGGCCGGACGCGTGGGCGACTCGCCAATAATCGGCTCCGGTTTGTTTGTTGATAATGAAGTGGGCGCAGCAACCGCAACAGGATTGGGTGAAGAGGTTCTGAAAACCGTGGGTAGTTTTTTAATCGTCGAATTGATGCGTCAAGGTAAAAGTCCGCAAGAAGCTTGTGAAGAAGCCGTAAGTAGAATTGTAAAGAAAAACGGAGATAGAATTAAGGATTTTCAAGTGGGATATATCGCTGTGAACAAACAAGGAGAAACCGGTGCTTATGGCATCCACGAAGGTTTTGTTTATACCGTTTATCAAAATGGAGAAAACAAAAAACACATCCCTGATTATTATCTGAAAAATAGTTAATGGTTTAATGGTTAATAGTGTAATAGTTAATGGTTAATTGTATCTCACAAATGAATGCTTAGAATTTAAAAACTAAAATCTAATGAAGCAACAAAACAACTACCGCTCGGCATTTGCCATTATTACGATTCTTTTCTTTCTTTGGGGTTTTATCACGGTATTGGTTGACAGTTTGATACCGCGGTTGCGTGAGGTTTTTGAACTGAGTTATTTTGAAGCAGGCTTGGTGCAATTTGCTTTTTTTATAGCCTATTTTATTTTTTCGGTCCCTGCGGGCTTTTTACTTTCACGCATAGGCTATCAAAAAGGAGTTGTGCTGGGATTGAGCACAATGGCAGTGGGATGCTTACTCTTTTATCCGGCTGCTTCAGAGCGATTGTTCTCTGTTTTTTTATTAGGTTATTTTACACTCGCCGGCGGAATTACAATCCTTCAGGTGGCAGCAAACCCTTATGTTTCAGTGCTGGGAAGTGAAAGTGGTGCTTCCAGCCGCCTCAATCTTTCTCAGGCATTCAATTCATTAGGCACAGCCATAGCACCCGTTGTGGGAGCGATGTTTTTATTGAGTGACTCGATTAAATCTTCTGAAGAAATTTCGCTTTTAAGCGAAACAGAACAAAACAACTATTTAATCACTGAAGCAGCAGCAGTTCAAACACCCTTTTTGTTTCTTGCCGCCGCCATTGGTATGCTCGCCTTGATTTTTCTATTTATAAAACTTCCGAAAATACTAGAAAAAAGCCCCAAAGACGGATACGGTCGTTTGCTGAAAAACAAAATGGTTTTGCTGGGTGTACTGGGAATTTTCCTGTATGTGGGTGCTGAAGTCGCCATTGGCAGTTATCTTGTAAATTATTTTCTTGATATGAATCTCACATCGGTTATACTGGAAAATGAAACATTGAATGCCTTGGCACAGCGTATTCTAAACAGTCCGCTGGAAGGCACAGATCCCAAAGCCATAGTAGGTGCTTTTGTGGTTTTGTATTGGAGTGGTGCAATGGTGGGACGTTTTATTGGTGCCTATCTTACCCGTATTTTTAAACCCGCCGGAGTTCTTGCCGTTTTTGCCCTACTCGCTATGACGATGCTGTTTATTTCTATGAACAGTATGGGCATTGTTGCTATGCTTTCTATACTGTCGGTTGGATTGTTTAACTCTATTATGTTTCCCACCATTTTTACGCTTACGCTTGAAGGGCTGGGTGATTTAAAACCGCAGGCATCCGGTTTACTTTGTATGGCAATAGTAGGTGGAGCCATTATTCCTCCGGCTTATGGATATTTAACCGATACTTTTGGTTTTAAATGGGCTTTTGTGTTATTGATTGCCTGTTATGGTTACATCCTTTTGTTTGGTTTAATAAAACAAAAAAATCCTGTTAAAGAATTGGCTTAACAGGATTTAATTTTTTTACAGTGCGGTAATTTTATAAAAAATTGATCGTCTGTTTTTGAACGCAAAAAGCCACGAATGCACGAATATTTTTTGGGCTTATCAAATAAGACATTCGTGCATTAGTGGTATTACCTGTTCGGAATTTCATCTGTTGAAAATTGAAACAATCGATTGGATTCTTCTTCCTTGAATTTGGTGACCAAATCCAAAGCTTCAGGAATCACATCACTGCAAATCACAATTAATGAGCCCTTTTTGGCGTTTTTGATAGCGTGTGTAATAGCCTCTTTTTCAGAAGGTATAATTGTCGTCTTTTTATTTAGATTGGCTTTTTTGATGCCGTCTTCAAGCATTTTAATAATTTCTGACTCAGATCTGCCTCTAAGGTGCTTATCTTGTCTAATGATGATTTCGTCAAACATTTCTGCAGCTACGGCACCCACTTCCTGAGTGTCTTCTTCTCTTCGATCACCCACCCCGGCGATGATTCCAATTCTTTCTGTGACATCCATTTTTTGAATCATATCCTGAAGCGCCCTCAAACCGGCAGGATTGTGCGCGTAATCAAGTAAAACCTGAAAGTTTTCAAAGTTGAACAGGTTCAACCTTCCCGGCGTTTGTCCAGGTGACGGAATAAAGGTTTCCAGAGACACCTTGATATCTTCAATACTAAAGCCTTTTATGTAAGCGGTTAGCACGGCAGGTAGAACGTTTTGAATCATAAAGGAAGCCTTGCCTCCAAAAGTTAAGGGTACATTTACGGCTTTAATAACCCTTATTTTCCATTCACCACGACAAATTGTTATAAAGCCGTTTTCATAAACTGCCGAAATTCCTCCAACACGCGCCATAGATTTTATATGCGGATTGTTCTCATCCATGGAAAACAAGGCAACATTGCATTCCACATTTTTTCGCATCGCGTAAACGAGTTCGTCATCGGCATTTAAAATGGCATAACCGTCTTTGACCACGGTTTCCGGGATGACGCCTTTGACTTTAGCGAGTTGTTCTATTGTGTGAATTCCTTTTAAGCCTAAATGGTCTGCTGCGACATTGGTCACAATCCCAATATCACAGTTATGAAACCCAAGACCTGCTCTTAATAAGCCGCCTCTGGCACATTCCAGAACAGCAAAATTCACTGTGGGATCTTTTAATACAAATTCTGAACTGGCAGGGCCGGTGCAATCACCTTTCATGAGCAATCGATTTTGGATATACACACCGTCACTGGTGGTATAGCCCACTTTAAAGCCTTTCATTTTTGCCATATGAGCAATGAGGCGGGTGGTGGTGGTTTTGCCATTCGTGCCGGTTACGGCAACGATAGGGATCCTACTGCTGCTTCCCGGGGGAAATAACATATCAATCACATCGGCGGCCACATTTCGCGGCAGTCCTTCTGAAGGCGCCAGGTGCATTCTAAATCCGGGGCCGGCATTGACTTCCAGCACGGCTCCACCGGTTTCTTCCAAGGGTTTGCTGATGTCTGTGGTCATCACATCAATCCCGCAAATATCGAGGTCGATTATTTTTGAAATTCGTTCTGCCATAAATACATTGGCGGGATGTACCATATCTGTAACATCTTCTGAAGTACCACCGGTGCTCAGGTTTGCTGTGTCTTTTAAAATAACACGTTCTCCTTCTTTGGGTATAGTTTCCAGTGTATATCCGTAAGAAGCGATGATGCTTTTGGTCAAATCATTGACGGTGATTTGAGTGAGTACTTTTTCGTGTCCATAACCACGTCTGGGATCGCTGTTTACTTTATCAATGAGTTGCTGTAAGTTTGATTTTCCGTCACCGATTACATGCGCCGGAGTTCTTTTCGCGGCAGCGACTAGGCGGTTGTTTATGACTAAAATGCGGTAATCTTCCCCGGTAATGAATTTCTCCACAATCACAGAACGCGAAACTTCTTTGGCTGCGTGAAAACCTTCAAGTGCTTCTTCCCAAGTGTTAATATCCACCGTGATTCCTCTCCCGTGATTGCCGTCAATGGGTTTGGTGACCAAAGGATATCCTACATAGTCAACGGCATCTTTTAGGCCGGATTCAGTGCGGATGATTTCGCCTTTGGGCACCAAAACTTCCGATTGTTCCAAAAGGAATTTTGTATCTTCCTTATCACAGGCGAGTTCGACGCCAATACTGCTGGTTTGGCTGGTCACCGTTGCCTGTATTTTCTTTTGATTGGCGCCATAGCCAAGCTGACACAGTGAATATTTATTCAAGCGAATCCACGGAATGCCACGGCTGGCAGCTTCTTCCACAATGGAACCGGTACTGGGACCCAAACGTTCTGCTTCTCTTATTTCGCGCATTTCCTGTATATCGGCTTCCAAATCGTAGTCTTCCCCTGAAATCAGTGCCTCACATATTTTTACGGACGCTTTCGCTGCAAAGCGACCCACTTTTTCTTCCATATAGGCAAAAACCACATTGTAAACGCCTTCTTCTCCATAACCGCGGGTTCTTCCGAAGCCCACATCCATCCCGGCGAGTGTTTGGATTTCCAGTGCAATATGCTCAATTACATGGCCCATCCAGGTGCCTTCGTCCACACGCTGAAAAAAACCACCGGCGGTTCCCACAGAGCAACGATGCTCATACATAGTGGGAAACATTTTCTCAAGTCGTTCCTTAAAACCGGGCACTTTATTGGTGGGCATTTCTTCCATTTCTTCCAGGTCAAGCACCATCACAATCAACTTGTGGCGTCTGACCGACCAGTAATTTGGTCCGCGCATCGCATTAATTTCTCTTATTCTCATATAGGGTTGAAATTTTAAAATTTTTGAAAAATATAGCAAACAATCCATTTCAGTTTGAAACCGAATAAATATAAACTATTTTTGTAAATTATTAAATATATTTTTATGATCAAAGGAACTCTTATCCCCATAGGAGGAAATGAAGACAAAGGTTTTCACACTGAATTCCGTTTTAACCTGGATTTTATCAGCGAAGGTATTCTGGCACGGGTTGCTAATGAAAGCGGTGGAAAAAATGCTAAAATACTGGTGATTACAACTGCATCAGGGATTCCTAAAGAAGTGGGAATTAATTATATTGAGGCCTTTGAAAAGTTGGGTTGTAAAGAAATCACCCCACTTTATATTGACTCAAAGGAACTGGCAGACCGGGCCTCTACTCTTGATTTGCTTAGAAATTGTGATTGCATCATGTTTTCGGGCGGAAATCAGTCCAAGATAACCAAACACATCAGAAATACCGAGTTTCATAAAACCCTCAAAGAGCGTTATCACAATGAAAATTTTGTAGTGGCCGGAACCAGTGCCGGGGCGATGTGCATGTCCAATGAAATGATCGCCGGTGGTAGCAGTAAAGAATCGTTTATCAAAGGTGCCACCAAGATGAGGCAAGGGCTAAACCTTATACCTGAATTAATTATTGACACCCATTTTATTCAACGAGGCCGTTTTGGAAGACTATCTGAGGCGGTGGCGCGATTCCCCAACCGCATAGGGATTGGTCTTGCTGAGGACACGGGCTTAATAATTAAAAATGGTACAGATATGGAGGTAATCGGCTCCGGGATGGTCATTGTTTTTGACCCGGGAAAATTGATTCATAACAACATTGCCATCCTTAAAGACAGTACCCCATTAACGATGACCAATTTGATTACTCATGTGCTTTCTGCCGGGGACAGTTATAATATTGTAAATAGGACTGTGGATGTGTTGCCTTCTGTGAAGAGTTTGTTGTAGAGTGAGGACATTTTTTCTATTGTTTAATTTGTATATTTGATGAAAACTCCTAAAGATGAAAACCATTGATTTATCTAAAATGTCAAACGAAGAAAAAGTCAATTTGATTTCTGAAATTCACGAAAGCATGAATACAATACAAATTTCAGATAAAGTAAAGGATACTTTAGATAAAAGAATTGATCGAACAGAAAAGGGTTTAGCTACTTTTTTTACTTTAGAAGAGTTGAAAAACCGTATCAATCTATTAAAATAAGTAGTCCCCGTGATATTGATTTTATCAGATGAAGCGGTATTGGATATTGAAGAAGCCTTTTTATGGTATTTTGAAATTAATCCAAGCCTTGCATATAAGTTTGAAAACTCAATGATAACAGAATTAGAACAAATTCAATCCTATTCTGAAAGTTTTCAAGCGAGGTATAAAAAAATTGTTTTAAAAGCCCCTCCCATATGGGGAGGAAACTTGTTTTATTTATCCTAATCGATCACTTTTAATCAAAATAAAAAACTTTATAATAATTTTATAGTGTTATTTTATAATAAAGATTGAATCTAATTTTTTTGATAACTCAGCCATAGTTAAGTTGACTTCAATAATCTTTCCTTCAGGGTTAATTAATAATTTAAAGGGTATTGCTCTAATTTTGTATTGTGAAGCTAAGTCACCATTGAAACCTGTTGTATCTATTACATTTCCCCATAATATATTCTCTTTTTCTATAAACTTTTTCCACTTATCTTTATTAGTGTCAAGAGAAATTCCTAAAATTTTAAAGTTATTGTATTTATATTTTTCCTCTAGTTTTTTTATTTCAGGTATTTCCTTGATACAAGGTAGACACCAAGTTGCCCAAAAGTCAAATAAAACATAATTGTTTTTTCGAAAGAGTTCCGTTCCTGTCAAATCTCCACTAGAAGACAACAATTCAAAATCAACAAACATTTGGTTCTCAAAATTTTCATATTTCCTTAAAATATTATAGTCTAAGGCCTTAAGGTTAATCGGGTTTTGAAAATTTAAATCAATTTTATTATATAATTCGAGAAGTTGTTTATTACTTAAAATTGTGTCATTAGATATATCATGTAAAAAACTTCCAGAAATTGGATGCTTAGGATGCTTTTCAATAATTTTATTTAATTCATTATATAGTTTACTGTTACTATCTGAAAAGTTATTGATGTTTTTTTTGAAATCATAAAATTGATTTTCAATCATTGAAGTTTCTGTCCCTTTAACAGAATTTATTTCAACCCATTTTAAATCATAGTTTTTGATTTTTTTTGATTCTATTGAGATTTCAACTTCAATGTTAGAATTATCAATAAAGAAATTTCTATTTGAGCCTGAAAATCCGTTGGTATAGATTGAAACTTCCGTTGGTTCAGATAAAACACCATTAAAAGTAAAAGAGTTATTTATTATTTTAGTACTATCTATTTTTTTATCATTGGAATATAAAAAAAGAGAATCACTTTTGTTATTGACTACAGTTCCGATAATATTAAATTCATCAACTTTTTTTTCAGTAATACAAGATAAATAAAGTAATAAAAAAGACCAGATTAGATATTTCATTTTTTATTTTTTTTTATAAAAAGGCTTTTTACATAAAGATAACACATTAAGCAAAAGCCAATTATAGTTTAGTATAAGGTTCTCTATTGCCCTTGTCCCTTATTTAAGGAGAAGGACTTTCAATCTTTACTAGTAGCAACCACCTCATCTCCATTTGAGGATTTACTTGCTCGATACATTCCATCGAATTAAAAGGTATCGCAACATTTCCATTTACATCCAAGGCTATGAGTCCGCCGTCGCCATCTAATTTAATTTCGATTTTTATTAATAACAAGAGGTGTTTAAGTAGAAACTAAGTGCCGTTTTTTGTGTTTTCCATGTGTCCATAGCTTTATTTCTTATAAACTGAGTTCTAGTAAAAGATTTAGCTAAAGTAATATTGAAAAATTTACTATGTTTATTCATTTTCTCGCTTTCTACCCACTGTATGGTAACTGCAATATCCTGTATATCCTTATCCAAATAAAGCTCATATTCTTCTAAATCTACTTCAAACCAGCCGGTATGACCATCCTTAATATCGAAAAGAATGTTATTATTAAAAAGTAATTTGCCAGGCAAACCTTTCTCAATTTCGTAGAAATTTACCCTAAATTTTAATGATTTGTATTGGTTTGTAAATATGTAGAAGTTTAAGCTATTTATTTTACAATCATCTTTTATTTTGAAACTCATACCAGTTTCTTTGCTTAGCGCATCATCAACAACATCGTGCTCGTAGTTGCTATAAAACCCATAAAAGAGCATTTTTATTAAACCAGAACTTTTTCTACCTAACTTTTTTTCCCTGATTTTTCGTTTATTAGGATTTATAACAACCTCGTCTAGCGTATTTACTTCTGGTTCAATCATTATTGTTTTAAGTTTTTGCAGCGTTGCAACTTTGTGTTTTTGAGTTTTATAACCTACATGGGAAAAAACAACTTCATCATTATCAGAAATCTCTTCAGTTAACTTTAATATGAAATTTCCATCCTTGTTTGAAATGGTGCCCACACCTTTTCCTTCAATACCAATGTTAACGTATGGAAAGCCTGTTTGGCTTACATTATCAAGTACTCTTCCAGTTATAACTTGTTGAGCATTTAATGCTGAAATGAATAATAAGCAAAGAATGTATAGGATAAGTTTTTTCATTCCGATTCATTTTTAAAAATAAGGCTATTCATTATATTATTCTTTATAAATCATAACCACATCGCCTCCATCAGAAGTCTTATACCCTCGATACATACCCTCCGTATTAAAAGGCATCGCCACATTCCCTTTTGCATCCACGGCTATAAGTCCGCCGTCGCCGCCAATTTTTAGCACGCGTTTCATGATGACTTCCTCTGCGGCTTGTTGTAATGAAAGTCCTTTGTATTCCATCAGGCAGGAGACATCATAGGCTACCACGCCTCTAATGAAAAACTCACCGCTACCGGTACAGCTCACGGCACAGGTTTGGTTATTGGCATAATTTCCGGCGCCAATCATCGGGCTGTCACCTACACGTCCCCATTTCTTATTGGTCATCCCACCGGTGGAGGTTGCTGCTGCAATGTTGCCGTTTTGGTCGCAGGCAACGGCTCCTACTGTACCAAACTTCCCCTCCTGTTTCATACTATGGTCTAACTGAAATTTGTCAGTATCTTTAATGCCCTGCCATTGCTGGTAGCGCACTTCGTCGTAAAAATATTCCGGGGTTTCAAGTTGGTGTCCGTTGCTTTTAGCAAAACGCATCGCACCTTCTCCGGCTAGAAATACATGGTCGCTTTTTTCCATAACATCCCGTGCCAGGGAAATGGGGTTTCTAATTCCGGTGATCAGGGTCACTGCTCCGGCTTGAAGAGATGTGCCATCCATAATAGCAGCGTCCATTTCGTGGGTTCCGGCATTGGTAAAAACACTGCCTTTTCCGGCATTGAAAAGGGGACTATCCTCTAAACATCTTACGGCTTGCTCCACAACATCAAGTGCAGAACCCCCTTTTTCCAATAAAGAAAAACCCAAATGCAAAGCGTTTTCCAAAGCATTTTTATACTCCTTTTCTTTTTCAGGTGTCATTAATCCCTTGACTAAAGTCCCGGCTCCGCCGTGTATTGCTATTGAAAAGTTATTCATTTTTAAAGAAAGTTATTTTTATCACAAGAACTAATAAATTTTTATTATACTTTGCGCCCACTGCGCCTCTGCGGTAAAACTTACAGAGCACTTGTCCTTATTATAATTCACCGCAGAGGCGCAAAGTACGCTGAGACGAAAACACAAAAACTATCACTCGCCTCTCGTCATAATTTTAAGCCTGAAAAATACAATTTCCATTTTAATTGCCCGCGATAGGGGTTGTTAAAAAAATAACCTATACATTTTTACTTTATCTTTTCCTCTTTCTCTGCGTTAAAATTTTAAACCATCCGCCTGAGGCGGATGCTTAAAAATTTTGCCTTGATAAAGAAAAATATATTTTGTAAAAATTGCACATCTTATTTTTTAACAACCCCTAAGTTTTGTAGTTTTATAAGCTAAAATTCAATCACCCATGGCCGAACAAAAACGACTTTTCCTGCTGGATGCCTATGCGCTTATTTTCAGGGGTTATTATGCATTTATCAAGAATCCGCGTATCAATTCCAAAGGACTGGACACCTCAGCGATTATGGGGTTTATGAATTCGTTGCTGGACGTGATTAGAAAGGAAAAGCCCGACCATCTTGCGGTGTGTTTTGACAAAGGCGGCAGCGATGTGCGCAATGAGTTGTATAGCGAATACAAAGCTAACCGCGATGCCACTCCCGAGCCCATTATGATTGCCATTCCCTATATTCAGGACATCCTGAAAGCGATGCATATTCCCGTGGTGGTGCTTCCGGGTTGTGAGGCAGATGATGTAATTGGCACCCTGGCCAAACAAGCCGAAAAAGAAGGCTACAAAGTCTATATGGTCACCCCTGATAAAGATTTCGCCCAACTCGTTTCCGAAAACATATTTATGTATCGTCCCGCCCGTATGGGAAATGGTATAGAAATCTGGGGCATTCCTGAGGTTCAGAAAAAATTTGGTGTGAAGCGCCCCGAGCAGGTCATTGATTTTCTGGGAATGATGGGAGATGCCTCAGACAATATTCCCGGGCTTCCCGGCGTGGGCGAAAAAACCGCCAAAAAATTCATAGCCGAGTTTGAAACCATGGAAAACCTTTTGGCCAATACCGACAAGTTGAAAGGGAAGATGAAAGAGAAGGTAGAAGAGAATAAAGAACTGGGAATGCTCTCCAAAGAGCTCGCAAAAATATTGATTGATTGTGATGTCACCTTTGACGCCAAAGACTACGAACTCTCCATGCCTGACGGCGAAAAAGTACAGGAGATTTTTGAAGAGCTTGAATTCAGGAGATTGAAAGATCAGTTTTTGCAGTTGTTCAGTACCGTAGATTCGGAAACAAAAACAGACGAGGTTAAAGAAACGGGCACTTCCACAAAAAGCACACCAAAAAAAGATGCAGGCTCCGGTCAGTTCTCGCTTTTTGATGCAGCAGGCAGCACTTCAGAAAACATCTCGATGACTTCTTCCCGCAAAACCATTAAAGATACCGAACATTTTTACCAAACCGTACAGCCCGGAATGGGCACCAAACTGTTCCTTCAAAACCTGATGAAACAGACTTCTGTGTGTTTTGATACCGAAACCACCGGTCTCGACCCGCTGGAAGCTGAACTTGTGGGCATTGCTTTTTCCTGGGAAACCGGCAAAGGATTCTACCTGCCATTTCCGGAGGATAAAGATGCCGCGCAGGAAATCATCGAGCAACTGCGACCGTTTTTTGAAGCTGAAGGCATTGAAAAAGTGGGGCAGAATTTAAAGTATGACATCAAAGTGCTCGCTAAATACAACATCACCATCAAAGGAAAACTGTTTGACACCATGCTGGCGCATTACCTCATCAATCCTGATATGCGCCACAATATGGACGTGCTGGCAGAAACCTATTTGAACTACACCCCTGTTTCCATCACCGAATTGATTGGCAAGCCTGCCCGCTCAACTAGCGGGAAAGGCAAAAACCAGCAATCGATGCGCGATGTGCCCATCGACCAACAAACCGAATACGCCGTTGAAGATGCCGACATCACCTTGCAACTCAAGGAGCATTTTGAAAAAGAGCTTGGCGAGGCCAATACCCAAAAACTGTTTGATGAGATTGAAATTCCGTTGGTTTCTGTGTTGGCGCATATGGAGCTGGAAGGGATTCGGTTGGATGCCGGGTTTTTAAATTCGCTTTCGCGAAAGCTGGATGAAGACATCTTGCATTTGGAAAAAGAAATTTACCAAGAAGCCGGTGAGACGTTTAATATCGCTTCCCCAAAGCAATTGGGCGAAATCCTTTTCGAAAAAATGCAACTCGTTAAAAAACCGAAAAAAACCAAAACCGGCCAATACTCCACTGCTGAAGATGTACTTTCGGTTTTAGCGAAAGACCATAAAATCATCAGGGAAGTTTTAGAGTATCGCGGATTGAGCAAGCTCAAAAGCACTTATGTGGACGCCTTGCCCAATCAGGTGAGCCCCGTGACCGGAAGGGTGCATACCGACTATATGCAAACCGTAGCCGCCACCGGAAGGTTAAGCAGCAACAACCCCAACCTGCAAAACATCCCCATAAGAACAGAACGCGGTCGCGAAGTGCGAAAAGCCTTTGTTCCCCGGGATGAAAACTACACGTTGCTCGCTGCCGATTATTCGCAGATTGAATTGCGCATTATTGCTGCCCTGAGCAAAGAGCCCAAAATGATGGAAGCTTTTAAAAACGGCGAAGACATTCACGCTTCCACCGCCTCCAAGGTGTTTAATGTGCCGCTTGAAGAAGTGACCCG
>JBBDIQ010000001.1:0-1654 GCA_040880345.1 Flavobacteriaceae bacterium | reverse complement strand
GTAAGGTGAGAAAGTGCCTGAGCACTTTCGCAAGACCTTTTGAGATATTTTGAAGAATGAAAAATATCCAAAAGGTGTACAGCACCTGTAAGGTGAGAAAGTGCCTGAGCACTTTCGCAAGACCTTTTGAGATATTTTGAAGGATGAAAAATATCCAAAAGGTGTACAGTTCCTGTAAGCAAGCTTGCTTGAACTGCACTCGAACAGCATGAAAATAAATTTTCATCTGCTTCTCGTTTGTTCAAGTAAGGATCGAAAGTGCCAACGCACTTTCGCAAGAGGTTGCCTACAATTTCTTGAGGTAACGAAAGAAATAGTGACTATCAATTGAATGAGTGAAACAGAAATTCATTTCTGTTTCCGAATGAAAGCAGATAGAAAGCTTTGCTTACAACCTGAACAGAATCAGTATGATTCGCGAGTATTGCAAAATACTTTAGCAGTTCCTTGAATTTTCGCTCAGAAACTTGTGTTCGTTTTAAATACTTATTCTGTGGCTTCATTGTTTACTAGTTTAACTCTTATAATGAGCTAATCTAGGCTAGACCCTTTCTTAGTATAACTACGAACTATGTTAGTATTGACCTACTATCAGTAAACAGACATATTAAAGTCTTTCTATAGCTTTAAAAAAACTTATTTCTGTTGCAAAGGCACTGTTATGAGAACTTAAGATAATAACTTTATTGGTGCTTAATATGAATAAGACTACACTGTACTTAGTACTCCTTACGCTTTTTATAATTGTCGTGGCGTTTGTGGTAATAATTGTTAAACAAAACTCATATAACGATCCGTATGCCAAAAAAGGACTTCAACCAGATCAGGAACTATCTTACGAATTAGGAGTTTCTGTCTCCGAAGTGTTCGGTGAAATAGTTGGTGCAAACGGATATGATCTTGTACACCTGCAAACTACTGAAGGTGAGCAGGTGCTGGGATCATCCAAATATGCGTATACGCACACCAATGGTGTAAATTATTGGTTTATATCTAAGAAAAATGCTACTACGTTTGTTAATAATCCAGAGCAATATCTACCAAAATTTAATGGCTTTTGTGCCTGGGGGATGGTAAAAAATCTTGGAGACATTGAAGAAATTGAAATAAACATACCTCATACTACACCGTCTTCTCCAAGTCAATATGTAGTAATTAATGACAAAAATAATATTCCAATAACTCTTGGTTTTTTTAATACTAATGGTGAGATCCGTAATTATTTTATGAAAGACCGTCAATTATCGTTACAGGCGGCACGGGAAGGATATAGTGAATTAAATGGACAGATTGTGACTTGGAGAGACGTAGCTGCAGAAATTAAGGATCTAAAAAATACTTTTTATTCAGACAGAGTTGAAGACACTACCGAAGAACCTAAAATTCTATCGTGTGAAATTGAAGGCGGTTAAGCCCTTATTATTTTAGGAAGACTTGGACTAAAATAATTAGTAACTTGTGAGGACAACAGCAAAAGACTTAGTAACGTGTGAGGACAAGCTTAAGTAACCAGTATTGCGTGTGGCTTGTGTCCGAGCCGGAGCGATGTTGATCTGCAACGAGTGAGAAAAAGTAAATAACAACGATGTTAAATAACCGAATTGGTCCACCACAAGAGTATTTCCATTTTTTGTGTAAAACAAAGAATGAAATG